>NZ_JARXYJ010000001.1:3140000-3768000 GCF_029894425.1 Streptomyces sp. SAI-127 | reverse complement strand
GAAGTCCGAGGTCGTCACGTATCCGTGCTTGTGGGAGACCGACCACAGGCGGGGCAGGAACGTGAAGATCAGCGGGTACACCAGGATGGTGTACGGCACCGCGAAGAAGCCGGCCGCGCCCGCAGCGTAGATCGCCGCGGGGACCGCGACG
Source organism: Streptomyces sp. SAI-127 (assembly GCF_029894425.1). Classification (NCBI taxonomy): domain Bacteria; kingdom Bacillati; phylum Actinomycetota; class Actinomycetes; order Kitasatosporales; family Streptomycetaceae; genus Streptomyces; species Streptomyces sp. SAI-127. The sequence continues at coordinate 3,767,849 of NZ_JARXYJ010000001.1, read as the reverse complement.
AACGTGTACGCCGTGTAGAGGTCGCCGCCGAGCAGGAACCAGGTGACCCAGGTGCCGAACGACCGCCCGCCCAGGCCCCATTCGTCGAGGCTGTGCTCGTTCTCGGCCTTGCGCCAGCGCGCGGCCAGGAAGCCCATGACCGTGACGGCCACGAAGAAGATGATGAAGACGGCGAGTGCCACGCCGTTGACGCCGTCGTTCACTTGGTACCTCCGTGGCGGGCACGCTGGTCACGCTGCCACAGCTTGTACGCGGTCATCGTCAGCGCCGTGGAGATCAGCACCCACAGCATCTGGTACCAGTAGAAGAACGGGATGCCGATGAACGTGGGGTCGACCTTGGCGTACGAGCCGACCCACAGCATCGCCACGAACGGGGCGACGAGGCAAAGGGCTATGACCACCCTTGCCGGTGTCACCACCGGCGGTCTCACTTCAGGTGCGTCCGACATTCCGCGACTCCGTCCCCTGGCTGATCACCTGTAACGCGCAGGCAATCTAGGTCACGGTGTCAGGTGAGCGGAAGACCTCGTCCGCATATCGGTATGTCGATTCTGTGAAGCATCAACAGCAGCATCAACAGCAGCGGAAGCCTTGGCGGGGATCTCCTTCCTGACGTTGCGTCCGCATCCGTTCGAACGCCCGCCGCGTCGGCACCGGCGCCTGCGGGTCGTCCCGGCGTACATGCGCGACATAACGGTCGTAGGCCGACTCGTCGGTCAGCTCACGCACGTACCAGCGCACGGACCTAAACGCCCGTCGGAGTGACCGCATCCCGCGCCTCCTCCCTTTCCTTCCGGGTCGGGATCAGACCGGCCGGGGCCAGGATCTTCGACTCGACGTACGGCGCCTCGCTCAGCGTGGACAGCGCGGGACGGCGCAGGTGCCGGACGCAGACCCGCAGGGCGTCGGCGATCACCACCACGATCAGCAGGGCGAGGACGGCCGTGAGGACGCCGTCGACCGTGGAGTTGGTGACCACGGTGTGCATGTCGTCCATGCTCTTGGCGGGCGGCAGGACCTTGCCGTCGTCGATGGCGTCCTGGAACACGGACCGCTGCTTGAAGAAGCCGACCTTGGGATCGCTGGAGAACACCTTCTGGAAGCTGGCCGTGAGCGTCACGGTCGCGTCCCAGACGAGCGGAATCCCGGTGATCCAGGCCCACTTGAGGCGCCCCGACTTCACCAGCAGGGTGGTGCAGACGGCCAGCGCGACCGCGGCGAGCAGCTGGTTGGAGATGCCGAAGATCGGGAAGAGCTGGTTGATCCCGCCGAGCGGCTCGTGGACGCCCACCCACAGGAAGTAACCCCACAGCGCGCACACGATCGCGCTGGTCAGGACCAGTCCCGGCTTCCAGCTGATGTTCTTGAACGGCCGGTAGACGTTGCCCAGCATGTCCTGGAGCATGAACCGGCCCACGCGCGTCCCCGCGTCCAGCGCGGTCAGGATGAACAGTGCCTCGAACATGATCGCGAAGTGGTACCAGAAGGCCCTGAGGCTCCCGCCGGTGACCTTGGAGAAGATCTCCGAGACGCCGACGGCGAGGGTCGGGGCGCCGCCGGTGCGGGAGAGCAGGGTGGCCTCCTCGACGTTCTTCGCCGCCTGGGCGAGCTCGGCGGGGGAGATGGAGTAGCCCCAACCGGTCACCACCTGCGAGGCGTTCTCGACGGTCGTGCCGATCGCTCCGGCCGGCGCGTTCATCGCGAAGTACAGCCCCGGGTCGATGATGCTCGCCGCGACCAGGGCCATGATCGCGACCGACGACTCCATCAGCATGGAGCCGTAGCCGATCATCCGGACCTGCGTCTCCTTCTGGATCATCTTCGGCGTCGTACCGCTCGAGATCAGGGAGTGGAAGCCGCTCAGTGCCCCGCCAGGCGATGGTGATGAAGACGAAGGGGAACAGTGAGCCCGCGAACACCGGACCGTCGCCGCGCGAGGCGAAGTCCGTCACGGGGTCCATCCTCAGCGTCGGCAGCGCGATGACGACACCGAGGGCGAGGAGGGCGATCGTGCCGATCTTCATGAAGGTGGAGAGGTAGTCGCGGGGCGCCAGGAGCATCCACACGGGCAGGATCGAGGCGATGAACCCGTACGCCACCAGCCAGACGACCAGCGTCGAGGGCGCGAGGGTGAAGGCGCCGGCCCACGAGGACTCCGCCACCCAGCGGCCCGCGACCAGCGCGAGCAGCAGCAGTCCCACGCCGATGAGGGAGACCTCGGCGACCCGGCCGGGGCGAAGTACCCGCAGATAGAAGCCCATCAGCAGAGCGATCGGGACGGTCATCGCGATGGAGAAGGTGCCCCAGGGCGAGGCGGCAAGGGCGTTGACGATGACGAGGGCCAGTACGCCGAGCAGGATGATCATGATGGCGAAGGCGGCGATCAGGGCGGCCGCGCCACCGAAGGGGCCGATCTCCTCGCGGGCCATCTGCCCCAGTGAGCGTCCGTCCCTTCGCGTGGAGAAGAACAGCACCACCATGTCCTGCACCGCGCCCGCGAAGATGACCCCCGCGATGATCCAGACCGTGCCGGGGAGATAGCCCATCTGCGCGGCCAGCACCGGGCCGACGAGCGGTCCGGCGCCCGCGATGGCGGCGAAGTGATGGCCGAGCAGGACACGGCGGTCGGTGGGGTGGAAGTCGATGCCGTTGTCGAGGCGTTCGGCCGGGGTGGCCCTGGTCGCGTCGACCTTCAGGACCTTGTACGCGATGAACTTCGAGTAGAAGCGGTAGCCGATCGCGTACGACCCGAGGGCGGCCGCGACCATCCAGGCGGCGGAGACGTCCTCACCCCGGGCGAGCGCGAGCACGGACCAGCCGGCGGCGCCGACCAGGGCAACGAGGGTCCAGATGACGATGGTTCGGACGTTCGCGGTACGCACGAGGCGGTCCTCCCGTCCAGACGGAGTCGGAAGGACCGTAGAGCAGGATGTGCGGTTGCGCTACACCGCGTGCGGTACCGGAAGGGACTAGTCGACAGGCCTCTTGAGGCGGGCCACGCTGCATTGTCCCGGGGGGTAACCCCCGGACCCCCAGCCGACCCCGCTCACACCCGGGCCTTACTCCACCGGCCGCTTGAGCCTGGCCACGAACTTGTACCGGTCGCCCCGGTACACCGACCGCACCCACTCCACCGGCTCGTCCGTCTTGTCGAACGAGTGGCGGGACAGCATCAGCATCGGCAGGCCCACGTCGGTGCCGAGCAGGCCCGCCTCGCGCGGGGTGGCCAGGGAGGTCTCGATGGTCTCCTCGGCCTCGGCGAGATGGACGTCGTAGACCTCGGCGAGCGCCGTGTAGAGGGACGTGTACTTGACCAGTGACCTGCGCAGGGCCGGGAAGCGCTTGGCGGAGAGGTGGGTCGTCTCGATGGCCATCGGCTCGGCGTTGGCCATGCGCAGGCGCTCGATGCGCAGCACCCGGCCGCCCGCGGTGATGTCGAGGAGTTCGGCGAGCCGGTCGTCGGCGGTGATGTAGCCGATGTCGAGCAGTTGCGAGGTGGGTTCGAGACCCTGGGCGCGCATGTCCTCGGTGTAGGAGGTGAGTTGCAGCGCCTGCGAGACCTTCGGCTTGGCGACGAAGGTGCCCTTGCCCTGGATGCGCTCGAGCCGGCCCTCGACCACCAGCTCCTGGAGGGCCTGGCGCACGGTGGTGCGGGAGGTGTCGAACTCGGCGGCGAGCGTGCGCTCGGGCGGTACCGGAGTGCCGGGCGACTGGGTCTCCGTCATGTCGAGCAGGTGCTTCTTCAGGCGGTAGTACTTGGGCACGCGCGCGGTACGGACGCCTGCCCCGCCCTCGGTCTCCGCACTGCTGACGTCGCTGCTCATGGTCTGCCTTCCCGGCTCCGGATGCGGATCACATCGTGATCCCTTCTGTATACCGTCGCCGTCTCTTTTGGTCTAGTCCACCAAGGTAAGTGGTCTAGCGGACGAGAGTACTCCGGCGCCGCTGTTTTCGCTGGCTTCTTTACTAATGGTTCCTGCATATGTAGCTCGCATAACGGCTGGTCAGAGCCATTTCGTGAGCCCTTGACAGGCTTCGTGGTCTGGTCCAAGCTCCCCCTACTGGTCTACACCATTGGTCCAGGTCCCGGCCTGTGGGCGGGAGGTGTGGGCATCCCTGAGGAGGGTGGCGTGAAGCGCAAGCTGGCAGCCGCGATCGGTATCGCGGGCATGGTGGTCTCCGTCGCGGCATGTGGGAACAGCGACAGCGGAAGTTCGGACAACAGCGGCGCGGACGCCAAGGAGCTGACCGTCTGGCTCACCGTCGACGCTCAGAACAACTGGCCCGAGCTGGTGAAGGCCGCGGACGCAGCGGTCCAGAAGAAGCACCCCGGCATCAAGATCAACCACGAGTACTACGGCTGGCCGGACAAGAACACCAAGCTCGACGCGGTCCTCGCCACCGACAAGGCCCCCGACGTGGTCGAGATGGGCAACACCGAGATGCTGGGCTACATGGTCAAGGGCGCCTTCGCACCCCTGGACACATCGAAGTTCACCAACTCGTCCGCCTGGCTCGACGGTCTCAAGGCCTCGGTGTCCTACGACGGCAAGACCTACGGCGTCCCCTACTACGCGGGTGGCCGCGTCGGCAACTGGCGCAAGGACGTCTTCGCCTCGGTCGGCGTCAAGTCCACGCCGAAGACCTACGCGGAGCTCACCGCCGCCCTGGACAAGGTCCAGAAGAAGGAGGGCGACAAGTTCTCCGCCTGGTACCAGCCCACCCGTGACTGGTACGCGGCCATGTCCTTCGTCTACGACGCCGGCGGCTCCATCGCCAAGGAGGACGGCGGCCAGTGGAAGGCCAACCTCTCCTCGCCGGAGTCCGTCAAGGGCCTCACCGACTTCAAGAACGTCGTCGACAAGTACATGCACGGCGACAAGACCAAGGACGAGAACGACCGTTACATCGTCTACGGCCAGGGCAAGTCCGGCATGATCTTCGGCGCGGCCTGGGAGGGCGCGACCTCCGCCGACCCGAAGAACGACAAGACCGGCAAGCTCAAGGACAACCTCGAGAACTTCGTGATGCCGGGTCCCTCCGGCAAGAACCTGCCCGTCTTCCTGGGCGGTTCGGACCTCGCCGTCCCGGTGAAGTCCAAGGCGCAGGCCGTCGCCGCCGAGTGGATCAACGCCTTCGTAGGTCCCTCCGGCCAGAAGGGCCTGATGGCCAAGGGCAACCTGCCCAACAACAAGACCGACCTCGCCACCCTGAAGAACGACCCGGCGACCGCGGTCCCGGCCACCGCGGCCGAGTCCAACTGGTTCGTCCCGATGGCGCCCGGCTGGGGCCAGGTCGAGAAGGCACAGATCCTGCAGAACATGCTGCAGAACATCGGCACCGGCAAGAAGTCGGTCGAGGCCGCCGCGAAGGAGGCGGACGCCGCGATCGACAAGGTCATCAACACCAAGTGACCGCAGGCAGGGCCCCGTTGAGACCGGCGGGGCCCTGCTTCTCGTACGACGTGAAGGACCGCTGAGGAGCACGCGATGAGTGCCGCAGACACGACCACCCCCACCGAGGTGCCGCCGCCGATGTCGGTACCACCGCCGTCCAGGCCGGTTCTGCCGCGCAGAAAGCGGACCTTCAACGCCACGCCCTGGCTCCTGCTCGCCCCCTGTCTGCTGATCCTGGTGCTGGTCCTCGGCTATCCGCTGGTCCGCCTGGTCACGCTGTCCTTCCAGAAGTTCGGACAGTCCCAGCTGTGGGGCTTCCTGCCCGCGGACTGGGTCGGATTCGACAACTTCACGGGCGTCCTCGACGACGGCGAGTTCTGGTCCGTCGTCGTCCGGACCGTCGTCTTCGCGGCCGGCTGCGTGATCTTCACAATGGTCGCCGGCATGCTGATCGCGCTGCTGCTCCAGCGGGTCTCCGGCTGGGTGAAGACCCTCGTCAACATCGCGCTGGTGGCCGGCTGGGGCATGCCGATCATCGTCGCCACCACGGTCTTCAAGTGGCTGTTCGACGCGGACTACGGCATCCTCAACGCGCTGCTCAGCAAGCTGCCCGGGGTCGAGATGATCGGCCACAACTGGTTCGCGAGCGGTCCCCAGGGCCTGGCCGTGATCATGCTGCTCGTGGTCTGGGGCGCGGTGCCCTTCGTCGTCATCACCCTGAGCGCCGGGCTCACCCAGGTCCCGGCCGAGCTGGAGGAGGCGGCCCGGCTGGACGGCGCGGGCGCGTGGGGCATCTTCCGGTACGTCACCCTGCCGATCCTCAAGCCGCTCATCGTGATGCTGACGACCCTCTCGGTCATCTGGGACATGGGCGTCTTCCCTCAGGTGTTCGTCATGCGCAACGGTCACCCGGAGCCGGAGTTCCAGATCCTGACGACGTACTCGTATGACCGCGCCTTCGTGGTCAACGACTACGGGCAGGGCTCGGCGATCGCCCTCATCACGGTGCTCCTGCTGCTCGGGGTCGTCGCCGTCTACATGCGCCAGATGCTGAAGATCGGAGAGGTCGAATGACCATCATGGACGCGGTCGCCACGACAGGGAGCGGCTCGGGGCGCACTTCGCGGCCCCGGAAGTCCAAGGTCGGCTGGAACCTCCTCGGTCTCCTCGTCTTCGTCACCGCCGGCTTCCCCGTCTACTGGATGCTGAACACGGCGTTCAAACCGGCGAAGGACGCCATCGACCCGGACCCGAGCCTGCTGCCGACGGGGTTGACGCTGGGCAACTTCAGCCGCGCACTGGACATCGCCGACTTCTGGGGCCCGGTCGGCCGCAGCCTCGTCGTCTCCCTGTCGGTCGTGGCGATCGGCGTCGTGGTCGGCACCCTGGCCGCCCTCGCCATCTCCCGCTTCGCCTTCCGCGGCCGCAAGGTCGTGATCGTGGGCATCCTCGCGGTCCAGATGGTCCCCCTGGTCGCGATGATCATCCCGGTCTTCCTGCTCCTCAACGACCTCGACCAGTACGACAAGTTGTCGGGCCTGATCATCACGTACCTGACCTTCATCCTCCCCTTCACGGTGTGGACGCTGCGAGGCTTCATCGTCAACATCCCCAAGGAGCTGGAGGAGGCGGCGATGGTCGACGGCTGCTCGCCCACGGGCGCCTTCCTGCGGGTGGTCTTCCCGCTGCTGGCCCCCGGCATGGTCGCCACCTCGGTCTACGCCTTCATCCAGGCCTGGAACGAGTACCTCTACGCCCTCATGCTGCTCAGCCAGAAGAACCAGACCGCGACCGTCTGGCTCGGCAACTTCACCACCAAACACGGCACCGAGTACGCCCCGATGATGGCCGGTTCCACCATGATGGCCGTGCCGATCGTGGTCCTCTTCCTCCTCGTCCAGCGCAAAATGGCCGCGGGTCTCACCGCGGGCGCCGTGAAGGGATAACGCCCCCCGATGACGACATTCGCCAGCGGCACAGACACGCTGACCCGCGACGCGCTGACCGTCCTGCAGCCCGGCTTCACCGGCACCACCGCCCCCGACTGGCTGCTGCGCCGCCTCGGCGAGGGCCTCGCCTCGGTCGGCCTGTTCGGCCGCAACATCGCCTCGCCGGAACAACTGACCGCCCTGACTGCCCAGTTGCGCGCCGAACGCGACGACGTCCTGGTGGCCATCGACGAGGAGGGCGGTGACGTCACCCGCCTCGAGGTGCGCACCGGCTCGTCCTTCCCCGGCAACCACGCACTCGGTGCGGTGGACGACGTGGAACTGACACGGGAGGTGGCCGCGGAACTGGGCCGCCGTCTAGCGGCCTGCGGGGTCAACCTCAACTGGGCTCCGTCGGCCGACGTGAACTCGAACCCGTCCAACCCGGTGATCGGCGTCCGCTCCTTCGGTGCCTCCTCCGGCCTCGCCGCCCGGCACACGGCGGCGTACGTCACGGGGTTGCAGTCGGCGGGAGTCGCGGCCTGCACGAAGCACTTCCCGGGCCACGGCGACACCGCGATCGACTCCCACCACGCGCTGCCGCGCATCGACGTGGACGAATCGGTCCTTCTGGAGCGGGAACTGCGGCCCTTCCGCGCGGCCATCGCCGCCGGCACCCGCGCGGTGATGACCGCCCACATCCTGGTCCCCGCCCTGGACCCGGAGCGCCCGGCAACCCTGTCCCACACAGTGCTGACCGATCTGCTCCGCGGCGAACTCGGCTACACCGGCCTCATCGTCACCGACGGCATGGAGATGCAGGCCATCGCCGGCACCTACGGCATCGAGCGTGGCAGCGTCCTGGCCATCGCCGCCGGCGCCGACGCGATCTGCGTGGGCGGCGGCCTGGCCGACGACGAGACGGTACGACGCCTGCGCGACGCCCTGGTCTCGGCGGTGCGCTCGGGTGAACTCCCCGAGGAGCGGCTCGCGGAAGCGGCGGAGCACGTCCGCACGCTGGCCCACTGGACGGCGGCCGGCGCGGCCGACGCGCAGCTCCCGGCCGACGAGGAGGTGGGACTGCGCGCGGCCCGAAGGGCGTTGCGCATCACCGGCGCGGACGGCTTCACCCCCCTCACCACGGCGCCCTACGTCGCCGCCTTCACCCCGGTGGCCAATGTGGCCGTCGGCGACGAAACGCCCTGGGGCGTCGCCGCCGAACTCGCCCGTCTGATCCCGGGCACGGAAACGGGCAGCTTCGCCGGCGAGGACGCGGGCCTCGCCACCCTGGCCGCGGCCGGCCCACGCCGCATCGTGGCCGTGGTGCGCGACGAACACCGCCACCCCTGGATGGGAGCGGCCCTGGACACCGTCCTCAGAACCCGCCCCGACACGATCGTGATCGAAATGGGCCTCCCGCAGGCCCCCGCCCGAGGAGCCCTGCACATCGCGACCCACGGCGCCGCCCGGGTCTGCGCCAGAGCGGCGGCGGAGATCATCGCGGGGGAGTAGGGCGGTAGCAGGGCTGTACTGAACAAAGGTGCCGGTCCCTTGAAGGGACCGGCACCTTTGTGCCACCCGGCGACCGACAGCATCCGGCAGCCGAGAGCCGCCCTAAATCCCCTGCCAGTCGGGCTTGTTGACGAACGTGTGCCGGAAGTAGTCCGCCAGCTTCAGCTTGGAAGCGGCACCCTCGTCGACCACCACCGTCGCGTGCGGATGCAGCTGAAGCGCCGACGCAGGACACACCGCGGCAACCGGCCCCTCCACAGTCGCCGCAACCGCATCGGCCTTCCCCTCACCCGTGGCGAGCAGCACCAGATGCCGAGCCTCCAGGATGGTCCCGATGCCCTGGGTGATGACGTGATGCGGGACCTGCTCGATGTCCCCGTCGAAGAACCGCGCGTTGTCCACCCGGGTCTGCTCGGTCAAGGTCTTGATCCGAGTCCGCGAGGCCAGCGAGGAACACGGCTCGTTGAACCCGATGTGCCCGTCCGTCCCGATCCCGAGCAACTGCAGATCCACGCCCCCGGCATCGGCCAGCGCCGAGTCGTAGGCCTCACAGGCACCGGGGATGTCCTCCGCCGTCCCGTCCGGCCCCATGAAGGAGGACATCGGTACCCCCAGCGGCTCCAGCACCTCGCGCCGCAGCACCGAACGGTACGACTCCGGATGTTCGGCGGGCAGCCCCACATACTCGTCGAGCTGGGCTATCCGCGCCCGCGAGGCGTCCACGGCCCCGGACCGCACCTTGGCCGCCAGCGCCTCGTAGATGGGCAGCGGGGTCGAGCCGGTCGCCACGCCGAGCAGGGCGTCGGGCTTGCGCCGGAGCAACTGGGCCATGGCCCCGGCGATGAGCTCGCCACCCGCCTTGGCATCCGGAACGATGACAACTTCCACGCTGGGCCTGCCGATCTGAGGAAACGGTCTGATCTGGAGTGACGGGTCTGAACCGAGGGGGCTCGACCGAACCCGGTGCGGCCCATGTGGTTTAGACCAATCTAACAGAATCGGGTTTCACGGCCCAGGTCCACGAAGGCCATCATCGCGTCACATCTCGGACAGGCCCCATTGTGCGCGGTCGAGCGTAAGGGGGAGTGGAGCAGGCGCCATGAGCACCATCACGACACCCCGACCCCCAGAGCGAACTGGTTGCGTAGACGTCCTGTGCCCGGCCGGGCGGTTCACGGCATCGAACCCCCCGTCGCGTCCACCCAGCTCCCGGTCACCCAGCGCCCGTCGTCCGACGCCAGGAACGCCACCACGTCCGCGACGTCAGCCGGTGTCCCCACCTGTCCCAGCGCCGAATACGCCTCCGCCTGCGCCCAGCCGCCCTCGGTGCCGTGCAGGAACCCGGCGGTGTTGTCGGTGTCGATCAGGCCAGGTGCCACCGAGTTCACCCTGATGCCCCGGGCGCCCAGAACCTTGGACAGATCCCGGGAGAACACGTCCAGTGCACCCTTCGTCATGGAGTAGGCCATGTTGTGCGGCATGGCGGCGGTGCGGGCGAGTCCAGAGGAGATGTTGATGACCCGGCCGCCGTCCCGCAGTCGTATCGCACCCTGTTTGACCAGGAAGAATGGTGCCTTGACATTCACCGCGAAGAGCCGGTCGTACTCCCCTTCGTCGATCTCCTCGATGGGGCGTGAGGAGCCGATTCCCGCGTTGTTCACGAGGATGTCCAGCCCGTCCGCGTGCCGGTCGAACTCCTCCCAGAGGGCCTCGACGGCTCCCGGTGTCTCCAGCTCCGCCCCGATCGTGAAGGCGGAGCCGCCGGCCGCCTCGATCGCGGCCACCGTCGCCTTCGCCGCCGCCTCACTCCTGCCGTAGTGCACCGCCACCCGCGCGCCGTCCCGCCCGAGTCGCTCGGCGATGCCCCGCCCGATGCCCCTGCTCGCCCCTGTCACCAGAGCTGTCCTGCCCGTGAGCACGCCCATCACGACGCCCCTTTCCCATTTTTCTATCGGTCGCTACAGAAAAACCGTACAGGGCACCTCGGGTCTTTATCTAGTACCCGCTATACAATTCACTCCATGGTGAGCAGCGAGGAGACGGAAGCGCAGGTCAAGACCGCGGCCAGGGCATCGAGACTCCGCGGCCGACCTCGGTCCTTCGATCGGGCGACGGCTCTGGAGAAGGCGATCCTGGCCTTCTGGGAGCACGGCTACGAGGCCACGTCCGTCTCCGACCTCACCCGCGTCATGGGTATCGGCGCCCCCAGCCTCTACGCGGCCTTCGGCGACAAGCGGTCGCTGTTCGAGGAGGTCGTCCAAGAGTACGGAGCGCGGTACGGCTCCTTCGGTGACCGTGCTCTCGCCGAGGAGCCCACCGTCCGGGCCGCGATGGAGCGGATGCTGCGCGAGGCCGCGGTCGAGTACACGGCTCCCGGTCGCCCGCACGGCTGCCTCGTCATCCATGCCGCGACCAACTGCTCCAGCCCGGAGGTCGAGGAGTCGCTGCGGGTGCGGCGCAACGCCAACATCGCCGCCTTCGAGAGCCGTGTAAGGGCGGGGATCGCCGCGGGAGAGCTGTCCGCCGACACCGACGCCGCCGCGCTCGCCCGGCACGTCGGAGCGGTGATCCAGGGCATGTCCCAACAGGCGCGCGACGGCGCGAGCCGGGAGGAGTTGGAGGCGGTCGCGGAAATTGCCATGGCTATCTGGCCCCGCACATGAACCCACACGGGTTAGGCTGCGTGGTGGTTGTTAGGGCGTCCGAGTAGTTGACTCCCGTGAGGGAAAGCTCCAACAACAAACAGGCTCCAACGCATGGACACACCTAGTGGTCTAGTCCACAATTGAACGCGTGACTTCCGTCTTCCCCGCACAGGAAGGCGGACCGAGGAACCGGAGCTCTCTGCCCTGACTGCCCCGGGTCCTCATCCTCGGCCGACCGGGACCGCACACCCCACGGCCGATATTGCTCCGGGCTGCGGTGCCGGGAAGGTTGAGGGTCCTTCCCAGGCGCCGCGGCCCGCGGGTGTTCTCGGGGCCCGGTGTTTTTAGGTCGCTCACATACCCCCAGGTACGCTCGCACCTGTGCCCTCCATGAACGAACTGGTCCGCCAGCACACCGCCCTCGACGACTCCGACCTCGAGTGGCTGCATCTGCTGGTCTCGGAGTGGCAGTTGCTCTCCGACCTCTCCTTCGCCGACCTCGTTCTGTGGGTGCCCACCCGCGACGGCACCCGCTATGTCTCCGTCGCCCAGATGCGGCCAAACACGGGCCCCACCTCCTACCAGGACGACATGGTCGGCCACCTCGTCCCGCGCGGCCGCCGCCCCCTGCTGGACGCGGCGCTCGACGAGGGCCGGATCGTGCGCGAGGGCGACCCGGAGTGGCGCGAGGAGGTCCCGGTCCGTGTCGAGTCGATTCCGGTACGACGGGAGGGCCGCGTCCTCGGTGTCATCGCGCGCAACACCAACCTGCTCACCGTGCGCACCCCGAGCCGTCTCGAACTGACCTATCTGCAGAGCGCTTCGGACCTGGCGCAGATGATCGCGGCCGGCTCCTTCCCGTTCCCCAACCAGCAGATGGACATGGACGCCGCCCCGCGCGTCGGCGACGGTCTGATCAGGCTGGACGCGGACGGCATCGCCCAGTACGCCTCCCCGAACGCCCTGTCCGCGTACCACCGCATGGGCCTCGCCTCCGACCTCGTCGGCCAGCACCTCGGCAGGACCACCGCCGAACTCGCCCCGACCCGCGGACCGGTGGACGAGGCGCTCGCCAAGGTCGCCAGCGGCTGGGCGCCCCGTGAGTTCGAGATCGAGGCGCGCGACGGGGTCATCCAGTTCCGGGCGATTCCGCTCAAGCCCAAGGGCACCCGCATCGGTTCGCTGGTCCTGCTGCGGGACGTGACGGAACTGCGCCGACGCGAGCGCGAGCTGATCACCAAGGACGCGACCATCCGGGAGATCCACCACCGGGTGAAGAACAATCTCCAGACGGTGGCGGCCCTGCTCCGCCTCCAGGCCCGGCGCATCGAGTCCGACCGCGGCCGGGAGGCCCTGGAAGAGGCGGTACGGCGGGTCGGTTCCATCGCGATCGTGCATGAGACGCTGTCTCAGAACCTGGACGAACGCGTGGAGTTCGACGAGATCGCCGACCGGGTGCTCGCGATGGTCGCCGAGATCTCCCCGGGCAAGGTCACCGGCCGGCGCAGCGGACGCTTCGGCATCCTGGACGCCGAGGTCGCCACCCCGCTGTCGATGGTTCTGACGGAAATCCTCCAGAACGCCCTGGAGCACGGCTTCCGCGAGGGCGAGACCGGCACGGTCGAGGTCTCGGCCGTCCGCGGCGGTACCACCAAGGAGGCCCGTCTCCTCGTTACCGTCCAGGACGACGGCGTCGGCCTGCCCGAGGGCTTCGACCCGCACACCGGGGGCAACCTGGGCCTGCAGATCGTACGGACGCTGGTGGAGGGCGAGTTGGGCGGTACGTTCGACATGGTCCCGGCGCCGGGGGGCGGCACCCGGGTGATCCTGGACGTACCGGTGCTGGCGCACAAGTAGATCCGTGCACGGGCGGGGGCACCGGCACAGCAAAAAGCCCCGGACCGTTCAGGGGTCCGGGGCTCAAATGCTCGTTGCCAGCGTTTGCTGCGCATCGGGGTACTGCGCGCTGCGGCTCGGGGGCGGGAGAAGCGTACGCTGTGTACGCGCCGCCAAGCTCAGGCTGTGCGGGGTGGGTATGTCAGGCGGAGGCCTGACGGGCCCGGTTGCGGGCGGCACGGCGCTTCATGGCGCGACGCTCGTCCTCGCTGAGACCACCCCAGACGCCGGAGTCCTGACCGGACTCGAGCGCCCACTGCAGACACTGATCCATAACGGGGCAGCGACGGCAGACGGCCTTGGCTTCCTCGATCTGCAGCAGCGCAGGACCGGTGTTGCCGATGGGGAAGAAGAGCTCGGGGTCTTCCTCGCGGCAAACGGCGTTGTGACGCCAGTCCATGGCTGCTACCTCTCCTTGGTATTACATGCAAGTTGCTTGTGAATGTGAACGCTTTCACGAATCCCCCAACAAGTGAAGGGCCGTCCGCCGAGTCTTCCCCGGCGTGGTCCTTGGATTGAAGAGGGGTTCCGGTGGTCTGTGGACGCTGGTGTTGCGGGCTGTCCCGACCGCCACGTAGAGACTCGCAAACCTCAGCGGCGGATACAACCCCTTCCGGAAAGTTTTTTTTGATTCCTCGGTGTCGACTAGGTCACAGCCGTACTTCCATGGGGTGGACCCTGGTCTAAACGTTCGAGTGAAAGGACTTTAGCCCCTTCTGCTCACACAATCACACGCAGTGCACGGCGTACGCCTGTGAACGTCACGCTCGTACGCAGTCCAAGGTGGTCGCCGTCCATCTGGAGGGGCAGGGGCACCTTCGAATGCAAGGTGAACTGGTCCAGGTCGTGCAGGGACACGGCGTGCTTGCCATGGGGGCCGCGTTCGGGGGACGAAGTGAGCAACTGAGTGCCATATCGGGTGATCGCGGTCGTCGTCATACGGCTGAGACCGAGTACGTCGAGGCCTTTATCGAACGAGGCCTTAGGTGACGCGTACATCGGGTGATTGCCGAGGAAGGTCCACGGAGAGGTGTTCGAGACTATGGAAAGGACCAGATCGGTCACCGGCTCCGCATCCGGACGCTCCACAGTGATCGTCCCGTGGCGGCGGTGCGCCTCGCCGAAGAACTGGCGCAGTGCCTGACGGACGTAGAGAGCGTGTGTGGATTTCCTGCCGCGCTCACGCTGCTGCTCGACCCGCCCGACCACACCGGCGTCGAATCCGAGCCCCGCGTTGAAGGTGAACCAGCGTCCCGGGACGGCCTCGTCCTCGGTGCCCGGCGTACCGGAGGCCAGCCCCAGGCCGACCGTACGCTCGCTGCCCTCGCGCAGGGCGTCCAGGAGGGCGCCGGTCGCCTCGACTGCGTCGTTGGGCAGGCCGAGGGCCCGGGCGAAGACGTTGGTGGAGCCGCCGGGGACCACGGCGAGGCCGGGGAGGTGCTCGGGGGCGGGGCCGGCGTGCAGGAGGCCGTTGACCACCTCGTTGACCGTGCCGTCGCCGCCCAGGGCCACGACCAGGTCGATGTCCTTGCTCTCCGCCGCCTGCCGGCCCAGGTCGCGCGCGTGGCCGCGGTACTCGGTGGTGACCGCTTCCAGTTTCATCTCGCTCGCGAGCGCGTGGATCAGGACATCGCGCGTACGTGCGCTTGTGGTGGTTGCCGCCGGATTGACCACGAGAAGTGCACGCATGGGTTGCAGCGTACCTACTGGGTGGTACCGGGCACAGGCCGAGGTAGGGATCACGTAAGACTTCGGCGCGTGAACCTTGCCACGGGGGCGTGAGGCAACCCGAGTGCGGCGGTGTGCGTTGCCCGCTCCTCACCCGTGAGGCTTCGAGGCCGAGGGCTACTCTTCAGGGGTGAGCAGCGAGCAGACCCCCGCAACCCCCGAGACCGCCGGTCCGCGCCCGCGGCGCCTGACGTACGCCGCCGCCCTGGCCGCGCTGGAAGGGCTCGCGCTCGTCGCGGGAGGGGCCTGGATGCTCGTGGAGGGCCTCGCCGGTGACCCGGACGACCGGCAGTCGGCCGTCACCGGGGGCGTCACGCTGATCGTCCTCGCACTGCTGCCACTCCTCGCCGCGCGCGGACTGCTGGCTCGGCGCAGTTGGAGCCGGGGGCCGGCCGTCATCACCCAGATCATGGCCCTGCCCGTCGCCTACAACCTCCTCCAGGCCGACAGCGTGGCGATCCCGGCGGGCATCGCCCTCGCGGTCGTCGTGGTGGCCGCGCTGATCCTCCTGATCAACCCGGCGACGACCCAGGCCCTCGGCATCAGGGGCCCGGGACGCGCACAGGACGGCAAGCAGTAGCGGTAGGGGAGTGGGCGGGGTGCGCCGCCCGGCGGGAGAGCCCCGGCCGGCGGCTCAGATGGCCGGCAGTGCTGCGGGCCGAGGTGGCGGGAAGCGGCCGTAGGGCGCTCATGGCGGCTGGATGGTCGGGGCGAGTCGTTGCAGCCGCTCCCCAGTACGGGCGCGGCGGTGTGCGCCGCCTGGTGGGAGAGCCGCGGCCGGCGGCTCGGATGGCCGGCAGTGCTGCGGGCCGAGGTGGCGGGAAGCGACCGTAGGGCACACGGCGGCTGCCTGGTCGGGACGAGCGTTGCAGCCGCTCCCGAATACGGGCCTCGGACCGATCCGTGGCCGAGGTGGCGGGCGGTCGTCGTGGAACCCGAGTGCCGGCGGCATGCGCGGTGCCGGTGGGCGCCGAGCCGTCGGTCCCGTGCGCGGATGCCGACCGGGGGCGGCGGTGGCGCCAAGGGTGCGGGCGAGACCGGTGCCAGTGGGCGCCGCAGCTGTCCGGTGCACGGCTGCCGGCCGGGGCGGCGGTGGAACCTGGGGGGTGGCGAGATGTGAGCCGTCGAACCTGGCCCCAGAGCGCCGGTGGGGGTCGTAGGGGCGGATGCGGTTGACGGCCTCCGCTCTGCTCCCCGGCCCGAGGCCGGCGCCCGTCGGCGAGCGGTGGCGTCGGGCCCGAAGTGGATGTCGTCGGCCCTCGGGCCTACTCCTCCACCAGCAGCTTCTCCCGGAGCTGGGCCAGGGTGCGGGCCAGCAGCCGGGAGACGTGCATCTGGGAGATGCCGACCTCCTGGGCGATCTGCGACTGGGTCATGTTGCCGAAGAAGCGGAGGAGGAGGATTCGCTTCTCGCGCGGAGGGAGATCCTCCAGCAGCGGCTTGAGTGACTCCCGGTACTCGACGCCCTCCAGCGCCTCGTCCTCCGCGCCGAGGGTGTCCGCCACTGCCGGGGACTCGTCGTCCGTGTCGGGGACGTCGAGGGACAGGGTGGAGTACGCGTTGGCGGACTCCAGGCCCTCCAGTACCTCTTCCTCCGAGATGGCCAGCTTCTCGGCCAGCTCATGGACCGTGGGGGAGCGGCCGTGCTGTTGGGAGAGTTCCGCCGTGGCCGTCGTGAGAGCCAGGCGCAGTTCCTGCAGGCGCCGCGGTACCCGCACCGCCCAGCCCTTGTCGCGGAAGTGGCGCTTGATCTCACCCACGACCGTGGGAGTCGCGTAGGTCGAGAACTCCACCCCGCGGTCCGGGTCGAAACGGTCGACCGACTTGATCAGTCCGATGGTGGCGACCTGGGTGAGGTCGTCCAGCGGCTCGCCGCGGTTGCGGAAGCGGCGCGCGAGGTGCTCGACGAGCGGCAGGTGCATCCGGACCAGCTTGTTGCGCAGCTCCGCGTACTCCGGGCTGCCGTCCTTCAGCGCGCGCAGCTCGACGAACAGGGCGCGTGCCCCGCTGCGGTCCTGGGGGTCGTGCCGCGGCACCGGCGTGTTGTTCGCGCCCGCCACGCCGTCCTCTGCGTTTCGCTCGTGCTCGCTCATCGTCCCGCCCGTCGCCCTTCCACGAGCCCTCGCCTCCGTCCGCACCGGGAAGACCCCGGCCCGCCCTGCCGGAGGCGCACCCTGCACGGCACCTTTCCGATCACGCTGCCCGTCGTCCAGGAGGCCGGTCGCCGTGGTGTCTACGGCGTCCTCCTCCGGGTGCGGCCGGGCCTGCTCGGGGATGCCGTCGATGCCGTCCGCCATGCGTCGGGAACCGCCGGGGCCGTCGTCGCCCAGGCTGTCGGCGCCGCTCGGGCAAGGAGGGCGGTGTCCGCCCTCGGCCTGCAGCTCCCGTGTGCCGCGCTCTTCGTCCCGCACCGGCCCGTCCCCGTTCCTCACGCCGGCCCGGGGCCCGCGCCGCGCTGTTTGTAGAGACTGATCGAAACGGTCTTGTCCTCGTCCACGGCCGACGAGACCTTGCCCGCGAGGGCCGAGAGGACGGTCCAGGCGAAGGTGTCCCGCGAGGGTGCGTGACCGTCCGTGGTCGGGGCCGAGACGGTGACCTCCAGCGAGTCGTCGACGAGTCGGAAGACACAGCTGAGCACCGAGCCGGGCACGGCCTGCTGGAGCAGGATCGCGCAGGCCTCGTCCACCGCGATGCGCAGGTCCTCGATCTCGTCGAGGGTGAAGTCCAAACGGGCTGCGAGGCCGGCCGTGGCCGTCCGCAGCACCGACAGGTAGGCACCCGCGGCCGGCAGCCGGACTTCCACGAAGTCCTGGGTCGCGGGCTCGCCTGCGATCTGGGACACCCTCACCTCCAAGGTGGTACAAGCTTTACGGGGGCCGAGGGTCGCCCCCCGGAGTAACGCGAAGTGTGGTTCAGCGGTGACGCTACCGCGCTCTCGACTTTCCTGTCCCCGGGACCCCAACCCCTTGCCGTCACTCACAGTAAAACTGTGAACACGCTCCGTGTCTAGGGGTTTGCGGCTCCAATTGGGAAGAACGCGCGCCGGGTTGACGTACCCAGACGTCAGACGGTCGAACCGTCCTGGAACCCGACGGTCCAGGGTCACACAAGGACATGGTCCACGAAGCACCAACGCCAGTTCTCGCCCGGTTCGTGGGTCCGCATGATCGGGTGGTCGGAGTCCTTGTGGTGCTTCGTCGCGTGTTGTCCCGGCGAGGAGTCGCAGCAGCCGACGTGACCGCAGGACAGGCACAGGCGCAGTTGTACCGGGTGGGTACCGTCCCTCAGGCACTCCGGACACGTGTCGGCCAGCGGCTCGGGTTCCGGGTGCGGCAGCGCCTCGGCGTGCGTGCACTGTTTCATGATTGCCAGGTTACGACGGCCGCGCGGGCGGCCGCGCACAAAAACTACGAGGGGCGGGCGCACGACGATGAGCGAGGGCGGGCGAGGGCCATGGACGTGATGCCACTGCTGTTGCTGGTGGCGGGAAGTGCGGCGATCGCCGCGGCCGCCCGACGCACCCCGATTCCGGCGCCACTGCTGCTGGTCGCGGCCGGCCTGGTGATCTCGTACGTCCCCGGGGTCCCGGAGTACACGCTCGACCCTGACGTGGTCCTGCCCATCATCCTGCCGCCACTGCTGCACTCCGCGGCCACCGACAGCTCCTATCTCGACCTCAGGGCGCAAATGCGGCCCGTGGCGCTGCTGTCGGTGGGATACGTACTCTTCGCGACCTTGGTCGTCGGCTGGGCGGCATACCAGATCGTGCCGGGGCTCTCGCTGACCGGGGCTCTCGTACTGGGGGCCGTGGTGGCGCCGCCGGACGCGGTCGCGGCGACGGCGGTGGCACGCCGGGTGGGCCTGCCGTCCCGGATCACGACCATCCTCCAGGGCGAGTCCCTGGTGAACGACGCCACCGCGATCACCGCCTACCGGGTCGCGCTCGCGGCCGCGGTGGGCGAGGGCGCCACCTGGGCGGGCGGCATCGGCGAGTTCCTGCTCGCGGCGGTCGGCGGCGTCGTGGTCGGCCTGGTGCTGATGGTGCCGATCCACTGGTTGCGCACGCACCTCAAGGAGCCGCTGCTGCAGAACACGCTCTCCCTGCTGATCCCGTTCGTCGCCTACGCGGCGGCCGAGCAGTTCCACGCGTCCGGGGTGCTCGCGGTGGTCGTGGTGGCGCTCTTCCTCGGACACCGCGCGTGGGAGGTCGACTTCGCGACGCGCCTCCAGGAGGACGCCGTATGGAAAATGGTTGCCTTCGTCCTGGAATCCTCGGTGTTCGCCCTCATCGGTCTGCAGCTGCCCGTCGTTCTGAAGGGCCTCGGGCAGTACGAGGGTGGACGCGCCGCCGGGTACGCGGTCGCCGTCTTCCTCGTGGTCGTCGTGTCGAGGTTCGTCTGGGTCTATCCGGCGACCTTCCTGCCGCGCATGCTGTCCGCGCGGATCCGCGCGCGTGAGGACAACCCCACCTGGAAGGGGCCGTTCGTCATCGCCTGGGCCGGGATGCGGGGCGTGGTCTCGCTGGCGATCGCCTTCTCGATCCCGGAGCACCTGCACGACGGAGAACCGTTCGCGGGCCGCAACCTGATCCTCTTCCTCACCTTCACCACGGTCATCGGCACCCTCGTCGTCCAGGGCGTCACCCTGCCGCCGCTGATCCGCATGCTCAAGCTCCCCGGCCGCGACCAGCAGGCCGAGACCCTGGCCGAGGCCAACGCCCAGGCGCAGGCCTCCAGGGCCGCCGAACGCCGCCTGGACGAACTCCTCTCCGACGAGCGCAACGCCCTCCCACCGCCCCTCGCCGACCGCCTGCGCATGGTCCTGGACCGCCGCCGCAACGCCGTCTGGGAACGCCTCGGCCAGTCCAACCCCCTCACCGGCGAGACCGTCGACGACACCTACCGCCGGCTGTCCGGGGAGATGATCGGTGCCGAGCGCGCGGTGTTCGTGAGGCTGCGGGACCTGCGTTACATCGACGACGAGATGCTGCGGACACTGCTGCGCAGGCTGGACCTGGAGGAGGCGGCGGCGTACCGGGAGGCGGAGTGAGACGGCGGTCCACGGCCACCAGGCGAGGACGTCCTCCCTGGGCCTGGCCACTGTCGGCGGAGTCACCGGGCCGGCGAGGGCGGGGTTGGCCATGACCGGGCCGTAGGCGTCTCCCCCGGTCGCGAGGGCCGCGCCGCCGTCCGCCTGGACGTCCGAAAACGGCGGTCACCGGCCCGTCGGCCCTCCGTCAGGTCTCCTGGGGTGTTCCCGTGACGACCGCCACGACCGTCGAGCCGCGTGGGAAGGCGCCTTCGTCGGTCAGGACGACAAGTCCGTACAGCAACTTGGCGACATAGAGACGCTCCACGGGCAGGCCGTGGCGGTTCTCGAAGTCCTCGGCGAAGGCTTCGAGTTCGGGAGTCGTGCGGGCGTAACCGCCGAAGTGGAAGCGGTCGTCGAGCTGCCAGTCGCCGCGCGGACCGCCGAAGGCCTGATGCTGGAGGGCTCTTATGTCGGCTGTCAGGAAGCCACCTCTGAGGACCGGTACGCCCAGGGCGCGCTGATCCGGGGAGATGCCCGCGGCCAGGCCCGCGAGGGTGCCGCCCGTACCGCAGGCGATCGCGACGACGTCGGCCCGCCCCGACAGTTCCTCGCCGAGCGCGCGGCACCCCCGTACGGCGAGGGTGTTGCTGCCGCCCTCAGGGACGACGTACGCGTCCTCTGCGTCCGCCGCGCGCAGCACGCGCGCGAGGATGTCCGGTTCGGTCTTGCGGCGGTACGTCGGCCGGTCGACGAAGTGCAGTCGCATGCCGCCGGCCGCGCACCGGGCAAGGGAGGTGTTGAGGGGGCGGTTCGCGAGTTCCTCACCGCGGACCACGCCGATCGTGGGAATGCCGAGGAGGCGGCCCGCGGCCGCAGTGGCGCGCAGGTGGTTGGAGTACGCGCCGCCGAAGGTGAGGATCGGACGGCCGGCCGCGGCCGTGAGGTTCGGCGCGAGCTTGCGCCACTTGTTGCCGACGAGGTCCGGGTGGATCAGGTCGTCGCGCTTGAGGAAGAGCCGGACGCCCCGGCGGGTGAAGCGCTCGTCCTCGACCTCCTGCAGCGGCGACGGGAGCCGAGGACGCAGGGTGGTGAGGTCGGGGACGCCGGGGCTGGACACCGCTCCATTGTCACGTGAGGCGGTCCTGGATGCGCGCCCGCATCGAGGCCATCGTGAACCCCCGCGGGTCCACCTTCCCCGGCTGCCACTCCAGGTGGCCGATGACCGACCGTTCCGTCCAGCCGTGATGGCGGCACACCGCGGCCGAGACCCGCTCGATCGCCGTCAGCTGGGCCGCCGGCCAAGGATCCTCGCCATCGCCGAGGTTCTCGCACTCGAAGCCGTAGAAGTGGCGGTTGCCGTCGGTGTTGGCCTCGTTGTCGAGGGGGAGCGCCCTCTCCGCGATCACCGCGCGCAGGACGTCGTCGTCGCCCAGACCGGCGTGGTTGGCGCGGCCGTAGCCGACGAGATGGACGGTGCCGTCCTTGGTGATGACTCCGTGGCAGAGCGGGCCGGGCAGGCCCGTGTAGCCCTTGCGGCACAGCTCCACCGTCGCCGCGCTGCCCCTCGTCACCGTGTGATGGATCATCACGCCGTGCACCGGACCCCAGGCGCCGACGTGGTTGCGGTTGTGGTGCTCCCAGTCGCCGACCTCGACGACGGTGGCACCCTCGGCCCGCAGGACGGCCAGGAATCTGCCCGCGGACATGGGTGAGGCCATGGCCCCCTCCTTCGCACTGCGCACCGGCCGCCGACCGCGGCCGGCTCGTACCGGTGCTTGTACCGAAAACGGCGGACTCCGACTCCTGGTTCGTACAGCGTGCGAGCTGATTCGGACAGGCAAATTCCGTTAACGGAACCGGACTTGACCAGTCGTCAGTAGACATGAGCCGCGCATATGCCCAGTCTCGCGATGATCCATTCCCGCTCTTTCGTGTAATAGCACCGGCACGTTCCGTAAGGAAGGCTTGTCCATGCACACGATGCCCGGGAGCAGATCGCGTCCGGGCATGTACCGGGAGGGCAATTCCTTATGTCGGTAGGCGAAGAGGTCCGCACCGAGCAGGACCGGCCGCAGCAGAGCCTCGGCACGGCGGCCGCGCGGAACCTGGCCACCACCACCAAGTCCGCACCACAGATGCAGGAGATCAGCTCCCGCTGGCTGCTGCGCATGCTGCCCTGGGTGAACGTCCAGGGCGGCACGTACCGGGTGAACCGACGACTGAGCTACGCCGTGGGCGACGGCCGGGTGACGTTCGTGAAGACCGGAGACCGGGTCGAGGTGATCCCCGCCGAGCTGCGCGAGCTGCCGGCGCTGAGGTCGTACGAGGACGACGACGTGCTCTCCGAGCTCGCCCGACGCTGCCAGCAGCGGGAGTTCACCCCGGGCTCGGTGATCGCCTCGTTCGGTGCCCAGGCCGACGAGGTGTACCTGCTGGCGCACGGCAGGGTGGAGAAGGTCGGCACCGGCCCCTACGGCGACGACGCGGTCCTCGGAGTCCTCGCCGACGGCGCCTACTTCGGCGACCAGGCGCTCCTCGACCCGGACGCCATCTGGGAGTACACCGCCCGCGCGGCCACCGCATGTACGGTCCTCGTGCTGCCCCGCCAGGACGTCGAGCAGGTGGCGGAGCGTTCCGACGCCCTGCGCGAGCACCTCCAGGAACAGCGCGCGATCCCCTCGCAGCGCACCAACAAGTACGGCGAGAAAGAGATCGACCTCGCGGCGGGTCACGACGGCGAACCCGACATCCCGCACACCTTCGTCGACTACGACGCCAGCCCGCGTGAGTACGAGCTGAGCATCGCCCAGACCGTCCTGCGCATCCACACGCGCGTGGCCGACCTCTACAACCAGCCGATGAACCAGACGGAACAGCAGATCCGGCTGACCGTCGAGGCACTCAAGGAGCGCCAGGAGCACGAACTCGTCAACAACCGCGAGTTCGGGCTGCTGAACAACTGCGAGTACGACCAGCGGCTCCAGCCGCACGACGGCGTGCCCAGCCCCGACGACCTCGACGAGCTGCTCAGCCGCCGCCGGGGCACCAAGCTGCTGCTCGCCCACCCGCGCGCGATCTCCGCGATCGGCCGGGAGCTCAACAAGCGCGGACTGGTCCCCGAGACCGTCGACATGGGGGGCAATCGCATCCCCACCTGGCGCGGGGTGCCGATCTACCCGTGCAACAAGATCCCGGTCACCCCGGAGCGGACGACGTCGATCATCGCCATGCGTACCGGTGAGGCCGACCAGGGGGTCATCGGCCTCCAGCAGGCCGGTATCCCGGACGAGATCGAGCCGAGTCTGTCGGTGCGGTTCATGGGCATCAACGAGCAGTCGATCATCAAGTACCTCGTGACGGCGTACTACTCGGCGGCCGTGCTGGTGCCGGACGCGCTCGGAGTCCTGGAGAACGTCGAGATCGGCCGCTGGAGGTGACGTTTCTGCACCTGGGAGGCGTGTCCCCGCCCACCGGGGCGGGCACATCCCGGTCGGACACCGGGGTGGAGACGCCCCGTTGGAACGCGCCCACCCACAGCGGAAGTGCCACCGTCCGCGGACTGACCGAGGGGGGTTCCATGGCCGAGTTCACGACGGGGACGCAGGCGTGGGCGACAGAAAGGGCGGAGGTGCGGGTGCCGGCGGCCGGGGTGACGGAGGTGCCGGCCACCGGACGGACCGGGGAGCGGGCACAGGCCGGCGAGATAGCCCCGCTCGACGAGCTCGAGACACGTTTGCGCCAGGAGGCCGAGGTGCGTTCGCTTCACCGGTCTGAGGCGCGGGCTGAGATGCCTTCGCTTCGCGGGTCCGAGGCGCGTCCGATCCTCGGGTCTGAGGCGCGGGCCGAGGCGCGTTCGCTGCATGGGGCCGACGTGCGGGCCGAGGCGCGTTCGCTCCCCGGGTCTGAGGCGCGGGCCGAGACGCGTCCGCTGCATGGGGCCGACGTGCGGGCTGACATGCCTTCGCTTCAGGGACCCGAGGCGCGTCCGCTCCATGGGTCCGAGGTGCGGGCCGAGACGCCTTCGCTGCACGAGCCTGCCCCACGGGCCGAGACGCCCCCGCTTCACTGTCCTGCCCCGCGGGCCGAGACGCCTCCGCTCGACGGTCATGAGGCGGGGGTGATCCTGGAGCGGGTCCGGGCTTCGGTCGATCCCGAGCTGCGCTCCGCCCTGGAGTCGCTGCCCGGTTCGCTGAGGAGGGTCGCGCTCTACCACTTCGGATGGGAGCACGCCGACGGCACACCGGCGGCGGGCAACGCGGGCAAGGCGATACGGCCCGCACTCGTTCTCACCGCGGCCACCGCCCTTGGAGGTGACCGGGCGAGGGCGGCGGCCGTCCGGGCGGCCGTGGCGGTGGAGCTGGTCCACAACTTCACGTTGCTGCACGACGACGTGATGGACCGCGACACCACCCGCAGACACCGGCCCACCGCGTGGACGGTGTTCGGCGACGCGGACGCGATCCTCGCCGGCGACGCCCTCCAGGCGCTGGCGCTCCGGCTGCTGGCCGAGGACCCGCACCCCGCGGCGGGAGCGGCCGCGGCCCGGCTCGCGGACTGTGTCGTCGAGCTGTGCGAGGGCCAGCACGATGACACCGCCATGGAGGCACTCGACCCCGGCGAGGTCACACTCGACCAGGTGCTGGTCATGGCCGAGGCCAAGACGGGGGCACTGCTCGGGTGTGCCTGTGCCATCGGGGCGCTGTACGCGGGAGCGTCCGGCGAGGAGGTCGGGGCGATGGACGCGTTCGGCCGGGAGGCCGGGCTCGCCTTCCAGCTCATCGACGACGTGATCGGCATATGGGGCGACCCGAGCCGCACCGGCAAACCGGCCGGTGCGGACCTCGCCGCCCGGAAGAAGTCCCTCCCGGTGGTCGCCGCGCTCACCTCCGGCACGGCGGCGGCCGCAGAGCTGGCAGCGCTGTACACGGCGCCGTACGACGAAGGGGATCTGGCGCGTACGGCCCTCGCTGTCGAGGATGCCGGCGGACGCGACTGGGCGCAGGTGCAGGCCGCCGACCGGATGGCCCGGGCGATGGGGCAGCTGGCCCGTGCGGTGCCCGATCCGGAAGCGGCGGGTGGGCTGCTGTCCCTCGCGGAGTTCGTGACGCGGCGCAGCGCCTGAGAACCCCGGAGCGCCCGGTACCGCGCGGTTCCTGACCCCGTGCGGCCCTCCGTGGGCTCCGGCCGACGGGTCCCGCACATCCCCACGGTGTGCGGGGCCCGTTTCAGCGCTCACCGGATAGTCTCAACATCCTTGTGGCCAAAGGTGGTTGAGACAAAGGGGTGGGGCATGGGCGTGGCGATACGGACAGCCGGCGCAGACGATCGCGAGCTGGTCGCGCGACTGCTGGACTCGGCCTTCCAGGACGATCCGGTCAGTGGGTGGATCTTTCCGGGGGAGGAGGAGCGCCGGACGACCCACCCCCGGCTGATGGCCGCGTTCGTCGACATTGTGCTCACGGAGGGGCGGGTCGATGTCACGGAGGACGGGGCGGCGTGCGCGTTGTGGCTGCCGGTGCCGGCGGAGAGCGCTGACGGGCATGACGACGAGGACGGGTTTGCCCAGTTGAGGGAGGCTCTCGATCCGGACAACGAGCGGATCGAGTTGATCGGGCGGCTCACCGCGGAGGTGCATCCGTCGGGACGGGCACACGAGTATCTGTGGATGATCGGGGTGGCTCCGGAGCGGCAGGGGGAGGGGCTCGGGACCGCGCTCATCGGGGCGGTTCTGGAGCGGTGCGACCGGGAGACGGTGCCCACCTATCTGGAGGCGAGCAGCGCGCGGAGTCGGTTGCTGTACGAGCGACTCGGCTTTGAGCTGGTGGAGCGGCCACTCGACCTGCCGAACGGGCCCCAGATGTGGCCCATGTGGCGCGAGCCGCGCGCTGCGCGATAGTTCCGGGACGGGTAGTTCTGTGGTTGCGGGCGGGTGGGCTGGTCGGGCCCGCGCGGTGGTGGCCGCGGATTAAATGCGGCCGCGCCCACTGACTCGCGCGGTAGTGCCGGGGCGGGTCGTCCTGATGGTGCGGCTGGGTGGGGGCTGGTCGGACCCGCGCGGTGGTGGCCGCGGATTTGATGCGGTCCCGTGCCCTTGGACTTGCGCGATGGTGCCGGACGGTCGTCCTGCGGGTGCCGCCGTCTGGGGGCCGGTTGTGCCCATGTGGCGGTTGCCGCAGGTTCAACGTGGCCGGGGCCGGGAGTAGGTGCCGGTTGTGCCCATGTGGCGGTAGCCGCAGGTTCAAGGCAGCCCCGCGCCCCTCCGACTCGCGCGATAGTTCCGGGACAGGACGTCCTGTGGCTGCGGCTGCGGCTGCGGCCGTGTCGGGGCCGTCGCGCCAACGCCGTGGTAGCCGCAGGTTCAACGCGGCCCCGCGCCCCCCGACTCGTTCACCGGGACGATCGTCTCCACGATCCGTTCCACCAGGGCATCCGGCACGGCCGTCCCCGGCAGTGCGCCCTCCAGCACGCCCGGCAGTGTCAGGTGTTCCAACAGCAGTCCCAGCATGGCCAGATAGAGCACCATGACCGTCTCGTCTCCGCCCGGCAGGGCCGCCTCGCGGTGGAACCGCATGCCGTCCTCCAGGTCTGCCCGGACCGACTTGGTGTAGGAGGCTCGTAGTTCGGGGCGGCGGGTGGCTTCCAGGCGCATTTCCAGGAGGGCCAGATAGCCCGTCCGGTCGTGGGTCGCGCGGGCCGTCAGGTCGTGCATGAGGGCCTTGACCAGCGAGCGGTCCTTCGGTCGCGTCAGCAGGTCGGCCACGACGTCGGGATCCGGCGCGAGGCGCACGTGGAGACGGGCGTCGATCTGGCGGAGCAGGTCGTCGCGGCCGGTGAAGTAGTTCGAGGACGTGCCCACCGGCACCCCGGCCTCGGTGTCGACCGCGCGGAACGTCAGCCCGCGCGCCCCCTCGCGGGCGAGTACCTCGACCCCCGCGTCCACGAGCGCGGCCCGGCGCTCCGGATTGCTGGCCATGCGGAATCTCCCCTCCCAGTTGCGTCCGGTCCGAAAATACACTTGCAACCACTACAAGTGAAGCACTACAACTGACGTGGTTCACACGCCGGAGCGCAGCTTACGAAAAGAGACCCGCTTGCGAAAGCTCACGTACTTCGTCGCCTGTTCGATCGACGGCTTCATCGGAGACCCGGACGGTGACGCGTCGTTCATGTACGCGTTCCTCGACGAGGAGTTCCTCGCGTACCTCACGAGCCAGTACCCGGAGACCATCGCGACCCCCGGCCGCAGAGGCCTCGGCATCCACGACCTGGAGAACAAGAGGTTCGACACGGTCATCCAGGGCCGCGGCAGCTACGAGGTGGGGCTGAAGGAGGGCATCACCAGCCCGTACTCCCACCTGCGCGAATATGTCGCCTCGCGCACGCTCGCCGAGTCGCCCGACCCGCACGTCGAGATCATCGCCGACGACCTGGTCGGCAGGGTACGCGAACTGAAGGCGGAGGAAGGCGAGTTGGGCATCTATCTGTGCGGCGGTTCCCAACTCGCCGGCGAACTGCGCGACGAGATCGACGAACTCGTCATCAAGACCTACCCGGTCGCACTCGGCAGCGGCATGCCGATGTTCGCCGCCGACTTCTCCGTCACCGGGTTCGCGCTCGACGAGGTCCGCCCGTTCGACAACGGCGTCCTGGTGCGGACGTACAGCAGGAAGCACTGACCGCGAAGCCCCGGCAAGCCGGGCACCGACGGCGGGAAGCGCCCGCGGCCCCCTCGCTCTACCCTGAAGGCATGGACAGCGACGAACACGTCTGTCCCGTCTGCGGGCAGCCGGTCCAGACAGTCGTACGGCGTCACAAGACGCTGGGTGCGTGGGTCCCCGTGTGGGTGGGCGGCCCGTGCCACAACCCCGAGTGCGAGGCGAACCCCGACCGGGTCACCGAGCCCCACAAGGCCACCGAGCCCCACAAGGTCACCGAGCCCGACAAGGTCACCGAGTCGGGCGAGGACCACGGTGGTGCCCCCGCCGGAAAAAGTTCCTGAATCCGTGTCGAGAATCCGTCCCCGGCTCCGACGTCCCCCGTGAGAGCCGCCCGCACGGGGCGACCGAAGCCGAAGGAGCGGAATCATGAAGTACCTGGTCATGGTGCAGGGAACGCAGACCGACTACGAAGCGATGCGCGGCAAGGGCTCCGAGCACTCCCCGGCCTGGAGCGAGCAGGAGATCCAGACGATGTACGCGTTCATGAGCGCCATCAACGACGACCTGTCCGAGACCGGCGAGATGCTCGACGGCCAGGGACTCGCCGAGCCCGCGAAGGTCCGGCACGTCAGCCGGGACGCGGACGGCAAGGCCGTGATCACCGACGGGCCCTACAGCGAGACCAAGGAGCTGCTGTGCGGCTACTGGGTGCTGGAGTGCGAGAGCCTGGAGCGCGTCACGGAGATCGCCGAGCGCATCGCCCAGTGCCCCCAGCCCGCCGGCGCCCCCGAGTACCCGGTGGTGATCCGGCCCATCCTGGACGGCGCCGGGGACATCTGAGGGCCGTGCGAGGAGCCACCGGGACCGAGGACCTGCTGCGCCTGCACGCGCCGCAGGTCCTCGGCGCGCTGGTCAGGCGGTACGGCCATTTCGACGCCGCCGAGGACGCCGTACAGGAGGCACTGCTCGCCGCGGCCGGGCAGTGGCCGTCGGCGGGGGTGCCCGACAATCCACGGGGGTGGCTCATCAAGGTGGCCTCGCGGCGGCTGACCGACGCGCTGCGCGCGGAGGAGGCCCGGCGGGCGCGGGAGGAGCGGGCGGCGGCGCTGAGCGTGCGGGACACGGCCGTCGCCGACCGTGCGCCGCGCGAGGACGACACCCTGTCCCTGCTGTTCCTGTGCTGCCATCCGCAGCTCACCGCGTCCGCGCAGATCGCGCTCACCCTGCGCGCGGTCGGCGGTCTGACCACGGCGGAGATCGCCCGGGCGTATCTCGTCCCCGAGGCGACCATGGCCCAGCGCATCAGCCGGGCCAAACAGAAGGTGCGGGGCGTCGGCTTCGGCCGGCCCGAGAACTGGGAGGAGCGGCTGCCCGCCGTCCTGCAGACCCTCTACCTGATCTTCAACGAGGGCCATACGGCGACCTCTGGCCCGGCCCTCCAGCGGCGCGACCTCGCGGGCGAGGCGATCCGGCTGACCCGCACGGTCCACCGTCTCCTGCCCGACGACTGCGAGGTCGCGGGCCTGCTCGCCCTGATGCTCCTCACCGACGCCCGCCGCGACGCCCGCACCGGCCCGGACGGCGACCTCGTTCCCCTGGACGAACAGGACCGTGCCCGCTGGGACAAGGCGGCGATCGAGGAGGGCGTCGCGCTGGTCACCCGGGCGCTGGCCCGCCGCCATGCCGGGCCCTACCAGATCCGCGCGGCCATCGCCGCCGTACACGACGAGGCGCCCTCGCCGGAGGCGACCGACTGGCGGGAGATCCTCGGCCTGTACGACGTTCTGGTACGGCTCGTTCCCGGGCCCGTGGAGCGACTGAACCGGGCGGTCGCCGTCGCCATGGTCCGCGGACCGGAGGCGGGACTCGCGGAACTGGACACGCTCACCGGAGAGTTGGGGCACCGCCTGGACGCCGTACGCGGGCATCTGCTGGAGCGGGCCGGTTGCCGCGAGCAGGCCCGCGCCGCGTACGAGTCGGCGGCGGCCAAGACCCTGAGCCTGCCCGAGCAGCGCTATCTGCAGGGGCGGGCGGCCCGGCTGAGGCCCTAACGTGGGCCCCATGTCCACGACACCCATCCTGCACCTCACGGAACGCTCTCTGTGGGAGGAAGCGCGCGCCCGGGGCGCGTACGAGATGTCCACGCGCGGCCGCACCCTCCAGGAGGAGGGGTTCATCCACTGCTCGACGCGCGAGCAACTGCCCGCCGTAGCCGCCTTCCTGTACGGCTCCTACGACGGCCCCGACGAACTGGTGCTCCTCGTCATCGACCCCGCGCGGCTGGCCGTACCGCTGAAGTACGAGGCCCCCGAGCCCGGTGCCGAGGAGTTCCCGCACATCTACGGGCCGATCCCGGTGGAGGCGGTCGTCGACGTGGAACCGTGGGGGTGAGCGGTCGCCGTCGCTTGTGGGGCCGGGTCCTGTCGGTGTGGGCGGCTCTCGTGGTGGCAGCGGGTGGGCTGACGCTCTGGCTCCAGGACTCGGACGAGCCGTCGGGGCCGTACGTCTTGGAGCGGGCGACTCCTACGCCCTCGCTCCCGGAGGGGTGGCAGACGGCGTGCTCCCGTTCCTCCCCCGACGAGAAGGGCCGTACCCTCTGCTTCTTCAGGACCCGCTAGGCAGTCCGCCCGTCTCCGGGTCCCGGCCCGTCAGGCAGTAGGTGCCGCCCGCCGGGTCCCTCATCACCGTCCAGCGGCTGCCTTCGGCGACGAACTCGGCGCCCAGGCGCTCGTGTTCGGCCCGTGTCGCAGCGATGTCCGCGCAGGCGAGGTCCAGATGGGCGGAGGCGGGGCGTTCCTCGTCGAGGCGCTGGAGGAGGATGCGGACCGGGAGACCGGCCGGCGGCTTGAGCACATGGAATTCGGGCAGCGAGCCGGCCAGGGACTCCCAGTCGGGCAACAGGGCGGCCCAGAAGGCGACTTCGGCGTCGTGGAGGGAGGGCGGGATGTCGAGGCAGACCTGGTCGAGGCGGGTGCCGCGGAACACCGGCGGGCGGGTCGACTGCCCGCGCCAGGGATCGGTGCAGAACAGCTGGCCGGCGGGGGAGCGGAGCACGACCAACGTGCCCTGATCGGCGACCACATGCGCGCCGAGCGCCTCCGCCGCCTTCGCGAACTTCCGTACGTCGTCGACGCAGAAGTCGAGATGAGCACCGCCGGGCCCGGAGGCGACGGCCTGGACCTTGACGCAGGCGTCGGCCCCGCCGGGCGGCACCAGGGTCACGAACTCCCGCCGCTCGCCCCGGGGGTCGGACAACCGAGTGCCGGTGGCGCCGGTCCAGAAGTCGCAGGCCTGGGCGAATCGTGGCACGGGCCGGTCAACGAAGGCGTACGTCCAGCGGGTAGTCATGCCGTGATCGTAGGCGCGCTACTTCCGCGCTTCCATGAACCGCAGCATGTTCCCCGCCGGATCCCGAAAAGCACAGTCCCGCACTCCGTACGGCATGTCGGTGGGCTCCTGGATCACCTCCGCTCCCGATTCCCGCACCCGGGCGAACAACGCGTCGCAGTCGGACGTGGTGAAGTTGACCCCTCGCAGCAGCCCCTTGGCCAGCAACCGGGCCATGGCCTCCTTGTCCGCGGGGGAGGCGTCGGGGTCGGCGGCGGGCGGTTCCAGCACGATGTCCACGTCCGGCTGGAGCGGCGAGCCGACCGTCACCCAGCGCATGCCCTCGTACCCGACGTCACCGCGCACCTCCATGCCCAGGACGTCCCGGTAGAACGCGATCGCCTTGTCGTGGTCGTCCACGGCGATGAAGCAGTTCTTGAGTCTGATGTCCATGGGTTCACGGTAGGCCCTGCCCGGCGGATCACGCCTGCGTCGCGGGTCGGGCACGCACTCCCCTGCGAGCGAGGCCGAGTGTGGGGAGGCCGTGTGAAGTCGGCCTGATCCGCCGGACAGGCCCTAGGCCCGTCGGGGCCGGGTGTGCCTGCGGACCACGCACGGAGGGATTCCGGCGATCTCCTCGTGGGAGCGGGCGCGGTACGCGCTCGGGGTCTCGCCCACCAGTTCCGTGAAGCGCGAGCTGAAGGAGCCGAGGGACGTACACCCCACGGCCATGCAGACCTCGGTGACGGACAGGTCGCCGCGGCGCAGCAGCGCCTTCGCGCGCTCGATGCGCCGGGTCATGAGATAGCCGTACGGCGTCTCGCCGAACTCGGCGCGGAAACTGCGCTGGAAGTGGCCCGGTGACATCAGCGCGGTGCGGGCGAGCGCGGTCACGTCGAGTGGCTCGGTGTACTCGCGGTCCATCCGGTCCCGCGCCTGCCGCAGCCGCACCAGGTCCTCGATGCTCACCATCACGCCAGCATCGCACGACGCTCACGAGCTGGGCGCGTGGACCTGGAACGCGCTTTGCCTCGCGTTCGCCTGCCGTACGGAAGCGCTTGCTCCCATGGGAGGCATGGACCACATCACGTTCCTCGTGGCGGTCGTCATCGTCACGGCCCTGGCCTTCGACTTCACCAACGGATTCCACGACACGGCCAACGCGATGGCGACGTCCATCGCGACCGGTGCACTGAAACCCAGGACCGCGGTCCTGGTGAGCGGCGTCCTGAACGTCGTCGGCGCCTTCCTGTCGACCGAGGTCGCCAAGACGATCTCCGGCGGCATCGTGGACGACTCCCTCGTCTCACCGGGGATGATCTTCGCGGGGCTGGTCGGAGCGATTCTGTGGAACCTGCTGACCTGGCTGGTCGGCCTGCCGTCGAGCTCGTCGCACGCCCTGTTCGGCGGACTCATCGGCGCGGTGTGGGTCGGTGCCGGCTCGCACGGCGTGCACTTCGACAAGGTGGTCGAGAAGATCCTGATCCCCGCGGTGGCCTCGCCGGTGGTGGCCGGTGTGGCGGCGCTGATCGCCACCTACCTCGCCTACAAGCTCACCGCCCGTGCCCGCAAGGACTCGGTGACCACGGGTTTCCGGCTCGGCCAGATCGCCTCCGCGTCCCTCGTCTCCCTCGCGCACGGCACCAACGACGCCCAGAAGACCATGGGCGTCATCACGCTGACCCTCATCTCGGCGGGCGCGCTCGGCCACGACGCCGGTCCGCCGGTCTGGGTCATCGCCTCCGCCGGTCTCGCGATCGGCCTCGGCACCTACCTCGGCGGCTGGCGGATCATCCGCACCATGGGCAAGGGCCTCACCGAGATCCAGTCCCCGCAGGGCTTCGCCGCGGAGACCGCGTCCACGACGGTCATCCTGACCTCCGCCCACCTCGGTTTCGCCCTGTCGACCACGCAGGTCGCCTCGGGCAGCATCCTGGGCGCGGGCCTCGGCCGGAAGCTGGCGGAGGTCCGCTGGGGCATCGCCGGGCGCATGGTCGCGGCCTGGCTGATCACCCTGCCGGCGGCCGCACTGGTCGGCGGCGTCTCCGCGAGCGCCGTGAAGCACGGCGGCAACTTCGGCACGGTCGTCGTCGCACTGGTCGGTGCCGCCGTCGCCGCGGGCATCGTGCTGCTCGCGCGCCGCAACCCGGTCGGCGCGCACAACGTCAACGACGCCCACGAGGTCACCCTCCGCACCGAGCCGCCGGCCCGCGTCGGTACGGCCGCCTGACCCCTCAGGAGTTCCTGTCATGAGCATCGACTGGACCGCACTCGGCCAGGTCACCGCGGTGAGCGTCGGCGTCACCGTCGCCGTGGTCGTCGTCTTCGCCCTCGGTGTCCTGGGCCTCGCCCGCTTCGAAGGGGCGAGGGAGGATGGCGGTGGTGGCACCTCCACACTCGGCATCGCCCAGGCCGGCCTGTGCTTCCTCGCCTGCGCGGCGGTGGTGGCGTACGGCATCTATCTGATCGTGCCGCAGTTCCACTGATCCACCGAGACGAGAGGGGAGCAACGATGACGCCCCTGCTGACCGACCTGAAGGTCGACTACACCGACCCCGACGACCCCGTCCTCATCCGCCCGGACGGCAGCCCGATCGACACCTGGCGGGAGAACTACCCCTACGCGCACCGCATGGAGCGCAAGGAGTACGACTGGCACAAGCGGCTCCAGCAGATCGAACTGCTGAAGCTGCAGAGCTGGATCAAGGAGACCGGGCGCCGGCTCGTCATCGTCTTCGAGGGGCGGGACGCGGCCGGCAAGGGCGGCACCATCAAGCGCTTCACGGAGCACCTGAACCCCCGTGGCGCGCGGGTGGTGGCGCTGGAGAAGCCCACCGAGCGCGAGCGCGGGCAGTGGTACTTCCAGCGGTACGTCGAACATCTGCCGACCGCGGGCGAGATCGTGCTGTTCGACCGGTCCTGGTACAACCGGGCCGGGGTGGAGCGGGTCATGGACTTCTGCACGGACGACGAGTACCGGCGCTTCATGCGGCAGGCCCCGCTGTTCGAGCGGATGCTCGTCGACGACGGCGTGGACCTGCTGAAATTCTGGTTCTCGGTCTCCCAGGGTGAGCAGCGCACCCGCTTCACCATCCGTCAGATCGACCCCGTACGGCAGTGGAAGCTCAGCCCCATGGACCTCGCGTCCCTGGACCTCTGGGACGACTACACGGCCGCCAAGGTCGCCATGTTCCGTGAGACGGACACCCAGTTCGCGCCCTGGACGGTGGTCAAGAGCAACGACAAGAAGCGGGCCCGCGTCGAGGCCATGCGCAGTGTGCTGGCCCGCTTCGACTACTCCGACAAGGACGACGAGGTGGTCGGCATGCCGGATCCGCGGATCGTGGGCGCGGCGGCGGGACTGCTGGAGGCGGGCGAGGACTAGGAGGCGTTGCGGGCCGAGTGCCGGAGCACACAGAGGGCGATCGCGCCTGAGTACCCGTACTCAGGCCGGTAGCGGCGCTCGGCTCTGGCGGGGGCGGCGCGGGTTTTCCATGATGCAACCCACCCGCGTCGAAAGAGGTGCTCATGGTTCGTGACCTGCAGTTGCGCACAGCCACTTCGGAGGATCTCGACTGGATCCACGAACTGCGTCACCGGGTCTACGCACAGGAGTTGGGCCAGCACCCGCCGGATCCGGCCGGGCGGCTGAGCGACGGTCTCGACGGTGACAACGTCTACCTCGTCGCGGCGCGCGGAACGGCCCGCATCGGCTTCGTCAGCCTCACTCCGCCGTGGCTGGGGCGGTTCGGGCTGGACAAGTACCTGACCCGCGACGAACTGCCGGCGCTCGCCGGCCACGACGTGTTCGAGGTGCGCATCCTCACCGTCGAGCCGCGCTGGCGCACCACCTCGGCGGCACCCCTGCTGATGTACGCGGCGCTGCGCTGGATCGCCTCCCGGGGCGGCCGCCGGGTGGTGGCGATGGGGCGTACGGAAGTGCTCGACCTGTACCGGGCCGTCGGTCTGCGCCCGGTCGGCCGTACCGTCCGCAGCGGGGCGGTGACGTTCGAGGTGCTGACCGGCGAGGTGCCCGAGCTGACGAGGCGGGCGAGGGAGCGCTACGGCAGCGCGCTGGAGCGGTTGCGGTCCGTGGTGGACTGGCGGCTCGACATGCCGTTCGCGCCCCGGCCGGACGGCTGCGAGCACGGCGGTGCCTCGTTCACCGCCATCGGCACGGACTTCCGCACCCTGCACCGGCGGCACGACATCGTCATGGCCGATGTGCTGGACGCCTGGTTCCCGCCGGCCCCCGGAGTGCGGGCGGCCCTCGCGGACGACCCGGACTGGGCCGCCCGCACCTCGCCGCCGTCCGGCGCCGAGGGCATGTCGGCGGAGATCGCCGCGGCCCGGCGGCTGCCGCAGGACGCCCTGGCGGTGGGCGCCGGTTCGTCCGACCTGATCTTCCGGGCGTTCGGCCGCCGGCTGACCCCGCAGAGCCGGGTACTGCTGACCGACCCGTGCTACGGCGAGTACGCCCACGTCACGGAGCGGGTGATCGGATGCCGGGTGGACCGGTTCCCGCTGCGGCGCGAGGACGGCTGGCGGATCGATCCGGACCGGCTGTCCGCGGCTGTCCGCTCCGGCCGCTACGACCTCGTGGTGGTCGTCAACCCGAACAACCCGACAGGGCGGCACGCGCCGGCGTCCGGGCTGCGCGCAGTGATCGAGGCCGCGCCGGACCGTACGCACTGGTGGATCGACGAGGCGTACCTGGGCTACGTCGGCCTGGACGAGTCGCTCGCCGGCCTCGCCGCGACGGACCCGCGGGTGACCGTCTGCACCTCGCTGTCGAAGATGTACGCGCTGTCCGGCATGCGAGCCGCGTACGCGGTGGCCGAACCGGCCACGGCGGCGGAACTGCGCCGATGGACTCCGCCCTGGCCGGTCAGTCTGCCGGCACAGCTGGCCGCCGTGGCGGCGCTGCGCGATCCGGAGTACTACCGCGAGCGCTGGCACGCCACGCACGCCCTGCGTCGGCGGCTTGCGGCGGACCTGGCCGGGTCGGCGCAGAGCGTGACGGTCGAGGAGTCCGTGGCGAACTTCCTCTCCGTCACGCTGCCGCCGGACGGACCGAGTGCCGCCCAGCTGGTGGCCGAGTGCCGCCGCCACGGTGTGTACCTGCGCGACCTGTCGCCGTTGTCGCCGCGGTACGAGGGGCGCACCGTGCGCATCGCGGTCCGGGACACCGCGGAGAACGCGCGCATCGTGGCGGCGTGCCGGGCCGCCCTGGACGTCCTGCGGCCGACCCCCGCCACGGCAGCCGCTCGGTGATCACCGTGGCCTCGCTGGCGCCCTGGCTCGGTGGGGCGCTGGCCCTGGGCGGTGTCGCGGTGGCGGCCTCCCGGCGCCGCGAGCTGATCATCCGGTGGTGCGCCTGGGCGGTAGGGGTGCCGCTGGTCACCGGGGCGTTCTGGTGGGGCGAGCCGGGTACCGCGGCCGTCGCCGTCGTGGTCGGGGTGATCGCGGTGCTGGAGTTCGGCGGGCTGATGCTGCTGGGCCCGGTGGACCGCGCGGTGCTGGCCGCGGCGGTGGCGGGTGTGGTGCTGACCGCCTGGCTGGCGCCCGGCGAGGTGCTTCGGGCGCTGGCGGTCGGGGCGCTCGCGGTGGCCGCGGTGCCGTTGGTGACCGGCGACGCCGACCATGGTCTGCGGCGGCTCGGCGCCGGCTTGCTCGGGCTGGCCTGGCTGAGTGTGCTGGCCGCGCTGGTGCCGCTCGGGGCGAGCGCGCTGGCGTTGTTCGTGGCGGTCTCGGTCGCCGACATCGCGGCGTACTTCGCCGGACGACGGCTGGGTGGGCCGCGGTTGTCGCCGCTGTCACCGGCCAAGCGGTGGAGCGGGGCCCTGGCCGGGGCCGCGGCCGGGGTCTGCGTGCTGGCCGTGCTGTCCGCGCTGACCTTGCCGATGGCGATCGCGGTGGCGGTCGGCGGACCCGCCGGGGACCTGCTGGAATCCATGATCAAAAGAGGTGCGCAGGTCAAGGACGCCGGCCACTGGCTACCCGGATCCGGCGGCCTGCTGGACCGGATCGACTCGCTGCTCATCGCACTGGCCGTGCTGCTCGTCCTTAGCTGACGTCCTACGCGGAAGGGGCTCGGCTTACGCGGAAGGGGCTCGGCCGGTATCAGCCGGCCGAGCCCCTTCCACGCGTTCGGCGACCTGAGGGTCAGGCCTTCTTGGTCTCCCAGAAGATCTTGTCGATCTGGGCGATGTAGTCCAGAGCCTTCTGACCGGTGGCCGGGTCGGTCGAGCCCTTGGCGGCCGAGAGGGCCTTGAGGGCGTCGTTGACCAGCTGGTGCAGCTCCGGGTACTTCTCGAAGTGCGGGGGCTTGAAGTAGTCGCTCCAGAGCACGGAAACGTGGTGCTTCGCGAGCTCGGCGCGCTGCTCCTTGATGACCGTGGCACGGGCCTGGAAGTGCGGGTCGTCGTTGGCGGCCATCTTCTCCTGCACGGCCTTCACCGACTCCGCCTCGATGCGGGCCTGGGCCGGGTCGTACACACCGCAGGGCAGGTCGCAGTGTGCGCTGACCTTGACCTTGGGGGCAAACAGGCGGGAAAGCATGGAGCATTCCTTCCTCGTGATCGTCTTCTCTGGTGCGACATTACTCCCTGGGAGAGGCGAAATCGCGGGTGCCCCCATGGGCTTAGGACAAAAGTCCGGGGTCAGACTGAGACTGGTGGATGAACGTACCGGGGAGGTGCCGGGGATGCCGGAGCTGTCGCAGGAGACCGAGCGGGAGAGGTCGTTGCTGCCCTTCGTGGGGGTGGCCGAGGTGACCGGGCCGTCGATGGTGCCCACGCTCCAGCACGGTGACCAGCTCGTCGTGCACTGGGGGGCCAGGATCGGTCCCGGTGACATCGTGGTCCTGCGGCATCCGTTCCAGCAGGACCTTCTCGTCGTCAAGCGGGCCGTCGAGCGGCGCGAGGGCGGCTGGTGGGTGCTCGGGGACAACGCGTTCGCGGGCGGCGACAGCACGGACTACGGCGTCGTCCCGGAGGAACTCGTGCTGGGCAAGGCCCGGCTGCGTTACCGGCCGCTCAAGCCGGGTCAGCGCTCGCCGCTGGCCGCCGTGCGCTGGGCGCTGTCCGCCGTGCGGCCCGTCTTCCCCGACCGGTCGGCCTCCAGGCGTTTGCGGGCCCGGTAGGCGGCCACGTTGGCGCGGGTGGCGCAGCGGTCGGAGCAGTAGCGCCGGGAGCGGTTGGTCGAGGTGTCCAGGTAGGCGTTGCGGCAGGGGGCCGCCTCGCACAGGCCCAGCCGGTCCACGCCGTACTCGGTGAGGTGGAACGCCAGGCCCATCGCCGCGATCGCCGCGTACCCGGCGGTGGCGTTGGACGGGTGGTCCGCCAGGTGCATGTGCCACAGCGGGCGGCCGTCGTCGTCGCGGAAGTCGTGCCCGGAGATCTGCGGGCTCACCGGGAACTCCAGCAGGAGCGAGTTCAGCAGGTCCACCGCGAGCGTCTCGTCGCCCTTGTCCGCCGCCTCGAAGACCGATCGCAGCCGGGCCCGGACCGAACGGAACCGGGTGACGTCGGCGTCGGTGGCGCGGCGGGCGCCCGTGCCGTAACCGCCGAACAGGTCGCGGACGGCCTCCACCGAGGTCAGTGAGTCCTTGCCGCGGGCCGGGTCCTCGCTGTTGACCAGACGTACGGCGTAGTCCGAGTAATAGGCCAGTTCCACTTGTAGTCCTTACGGAGGCGTTCTATCGTCGTGGCACGGTCGGGTAACAGCTGATCGTGCTTCCAGGGTATTACGACAGTGAGCGGACAGGGGGTTCCCATGACGACTGGTGTCGGCACCGACTGGCAGGCCTGGCAGGAGAGCTGGGACCGGCAGCAGGAGTGGTACATGCCGGACCGCGAGGAACGGTTCCGGGTGATGCTCGACATGGTCGAGGCCCTCGTCGGGCCCCGGCCGCGCGTCCTCGACCTCGCATGCGGCACGGGAAGTATCACGGCCAGGCTGCTCGCCCGGTTCCCGGACGCGACCAGCACCGGCGTGGACCTCGACCCGGCGCTCCTCGCCATCGCCGAGGGCACGTTCGCCGACGACGAGCGGGTCACCCTCGTGACGGCCGACCTCAAGGACCCCGACTGGCCCGCGAAGCTGCCCTACGACTCGTACGACGCCGTCCTGACCGCCACGGCCCTGCACTGGCTGCACAGCGAACCCCTCGCGGCCCTCTACGGCCGGATCGCGGAACTCGTCCGCGACGGCGGTGTCTTCATGAACGCGGACCACATGATCGACGAGGCCACGCCCCGGATCAACGCGGCCGAACGCGCGCAGCGTCACGCGCACATGGACCGGGCCAAGCGGGACGGCGCCCTCGACTGGGCCGAATGGTGGCAGGTCGCCGCCGAGGACCCCGTCCTCGCCGGGCCGACGGCGCGCCGCTTCGAGATCTACGGCGAGCACGCCGACGGGGACATGCCGTCCGCCGCGTGGCACGCACGCGTGCTGCGTGAGAAGGGCTTCGGGGAGGCCCGGCCGGTGTGGTGCTCGCCGTCGGACACGCTGCTGCTCGCGCTCAGGTAGGCGCCCATGCGAAAGGGGCGGTACGGGAATCCCGTACCGCCCCTTCGGCGTCGTACCGCTAGAGCACCTTCGACAGGAACGCCTGCGTGCGCTCGTGCTGAGGGTTCGTCAGGACCTCGCGGGGGTCGCCGGACTCCACCACCACGCCGTCGTCCATGAAGACCAGGCTGTCGCCGACCTCGCGGGCGAAGCCCATCTCGTGGGTGACGACGACCATCGTCATGCCGGACTCGGCGAGGTCGCGCATGACGTCGAGGACGTCA
The DNA here is from genome assembly GCF_029894425.1 of Streptomyces sp. SAI-127. Classification (NCBI taxonomy): domain Bacteria; kingdom Bacillati; phylum Actinomycetota; class Actinomycetes; order Kitasatosporales; family Streptomycetaceae; genus Streptomyces; species Streptomyces sp. SAI-127. The sequence continues at coordinate 3,727,928 of NZ_JARXYJ010000001.1, read as the reverse complement.
CCGACCAGCTCCGGGTCGAGCGCCGAGGTCGGCTCGTCGAAGAGCATCAGCTTCGGGTCCATCGCGAGCGCCCGGGCGATCGCCACGCGCTGCTGCTGGCCGCCGGAGAGCTGGGCGGGGTAGCTGCCCGCCTTGTCGGCCAGGCCCACCTTCTCCAGGAGTTCCCGCGCGCGTTCCCGGGCCTGGGTCCGGCCCACGCCCTTGACCTGGACCGGTGCCTCCATGACGTTCTCGGCGGCCGTCATGTGCGGGAACAGGTTGAACCGCTGGAACACCATGCCGATGTCCCGGCGCTGCCGCGCGACCTCGCTGTCCTTGAGCTCGTACAGCTTGTCGCCCTTCTCGCGGTAGCCGACCAGCTCGCCGTCGACGTACAGCCGGCCGGCGTTGACCTTCTCCAGGTGGTTGATGCACCTGAGGAAGGTCGACTTGCCGGAGCCCGAGGGGCCGATGAGGCAGAAGACCTCGCCCTGCTTCACTTCCAGGTCGATGCCCTTGAGGACCTCCACCAGGCCGAAGGACTTGTGGACGCTCTCGGCCCTCACCATGGCGGTCATGTCACACGCCCCTTTCGCGACTGAAGGCCATCAGGTTGACCCTGATCTTCTGCCACGGCGTCGGCGGCAGGCTCCGGGACGAACCGCGGGCGAAACGGCGCTCCAGGTAGTACTGGAAGACGCTGAACACGCTGGTCATGACCAGGTACCAGATGGAGGCCACGAACAGCATCTCCATGACGGCGTACGACGTCGAGCCGATCGTCGAGGTGGCGCGCAGCAGTTCGTTGTAGGTCACCGCGTACACCAGCGACGAGGTCTTCAGCATGTTGATGAACTCGTTGCCCGTCGGCGGCACGATCACCCGCATCGCCTGCGGGATCACGATCCTGCGCAGCGTCTTGCCGTGGCTCATGCCGAGCGCGTGCGCGGCCTCCGTCTGGCCCTCGTCGACCGCCATCAGACCGGCGCGGCAGATCTCCGCCATGTATGCGGCCTCGTTCAGGCCGAGGCCCAGCAGGGCGCACATGAACGGGGTCATCACGTCCGTCATCTCGTCCTTGTAGATCGGACCGAGATTCAGCATCGGGAAGATCAGCGCCAGGTTGAACCACAGCAGCAGCTGGACGTAGACCGGGGTCCCGCGGAAGAACCAGATGTAGAACCAGGCCACCCAGCTCGTCACCGGGTTCTTGGAGAGCCGCATCACGGCCAGCACGACGCCGAGGACCACGCCCACGATCATCGCGAGGACGCTGATCAGCAGGGTGCGGCCGGCACCCGCGAGGACCGTGGAGTCGAACAGCTTGTCGCCGACCGCGCTCCACTGGATCTTCTCGGCGGTGGCGAACGCGTTGACCAGCAGGGCCACCAGCGCCAGCACGATGACCGCGCTGACGTAGCGGCCGTAGTGGCGGACCGGAATGGCCTTGATGGTCTCCGGTGCGAGGGAGGCCGGCGGCGGTGTGTCCGCCGGCCCCTTGTCGAACTTGTCAGTCACCGTGACTGCCCTTCAGTGGTGCGGGGTCCGTCACTTGCCGCCGTTGATCGCGGCCTTGTCGATGGCGCCGGTCTCGGCGCCCCACTTGTCCAGGACCTTCTTGTACGTGCCGTCCTCGATGATGGCGTTCACGGCCGCCTCCAGGGCGCTCGTGAGCTCCTTGTTGTCCTTGTTCACCGCGATGCCGAACGGGCCGGCGTCGACCTGCTCGCCGACGACCTCGAAGGCGTTGCCGCCGTCGGCCTTGCGGGCGAGGTCGACGGCGACCGGGTAGTCGTTGACGCCCGCGACCGCGCCGCCCGACTTCACCCGGGTCTGGGCCTCGGTGTCGTTGTCGAACGACTCGATCGTCATCTTCTTCTTGCCGGCCTCGGTGCACGCCTTGGACTGCTTCTGCAGGGCCTGCTCGTAGGTCGTGCCGCGCTGCACGGCGACCTTCTGACCGCAGAGGTCCTCGATCGAGCCGATCTTCTGCGGGTTGCCCTTCTGGACGTAGATGGCGGTGCCGGCCGTGAAGTAGTCGACGAAGTCGACACCGGGGCCGAGCTTCTTGCCGTCCTCGTCCAGGCCTTCCTGGCGCGCCTTGGTGTCCGTGATGGAGGACATGGCGACGTCGTAGCGCCCGGAGTTCAGGGAGCTGATCAGGCCGTCGAAGGAGCCCGAGGTGAACTGGAACTCCACGCCCAGCTGCTTGCCGAGCGCGGCCGCGATGTCGGGGTCGACGCCGACGATCTTGCCGCCCTCCTGGTACTCCATGGGGGCGTACTCGGCGTTGGTGCCGACCTTGATGACGCCGGCTTTCTGGATCTTCGCGGGCAGCTTGTCGAACAGCGGGGCCTTGCTGGACGACGCGGATTCCTTGGTGCTGCCGCCGCTGTCCGTCTGGTCACCGCAACCGGTGAGAATCAGGGCGCCTGCGACCGCGATCGCACCTACCGCGGCAGTCCTGGTGCGCGCGACGGTCGTACGACGGGTGGAGCTTGCGGTCATGGTGGGTTCCTCCGGCGGATGGGTGGAGTTGCCGATGGGCGGGGCGGCTGCCGAGTGGTTCGGCAGCGCTGCCTTCATTCCTCAGGTCGACGAGAGCACACGCCTTCGAGTGTCGCGACCTCGTGTGATGACGGCATCTTGCCATTCGGACTGGACCATTCAGGGGGCCGGTCATGTCAAAATCGGATAACGGGTGACCCCCGAACCGCACCATGTCCGTACATCACGACCGGACCATCTGCGGGAATCTGGCATTCCGGCCGGAAGATCTTCGGTGCGAGTCGCGGAGCGGGCGACCGGGACGGAGCGGGCCGCGGTCGGTTGGGCGCCTGTCAGGTGATCGTCAAGGGCCTGCCGATGGTTTGTCCGGATGGCCCTCCATGATTCATGTCACCGGCCTCCGATGATCGATGATCGATTTACGTTCCGGCATGTGACCTTGGACGTATTGGACTCGTCCTCGACGCCGGTCGTCCGGTAAGAAGGTTCTTTACACCCCTCATCCGGGGCTCAGGGCGCGTGTGCGGCGCGCCCGTCGTGTACCGGCCCGTACGCATCAGTGAACAGGGCCGTACGCGGTGCCCGCCCACTTCTCAACCAGGAGTGGCCACCCTCAAACCATGAAGACCTAAGGGGTAAGACAAAGTGGCAGCGGAGATCGTCAATCCTCGCAGCGACAGCGATACGGGACAGGACGGAGGGGCGGAGCCCCTCGATTCCTTCGACCCCGCGTTCGCGCTGCACCGCGGCGGCAAGATGGCTGTGCAGGCCACCGTGCCGGTCCGTGACAAGGACGACCTGTCCCTCGCGTACACGCCCGGCGTGGCGAAGGTGTGCAGCGCCATCGCCGAGAAGCCGGAACTCGTCCACGACTACACGTGGAAGTCGTCGGTCGTCGCCGTCGTGACGGACGGTACGGCCGTGCTGGGGCTCGGCGACATCGGGCCCGAGGCCTCCCTCCCGGTCATGGAGGGCAAGGCGATCCTGTTCAAGCAGTTCGGCGGCGTGGACGCGGTTCCGCTCGCGCTGGCCTGCACGGACGTCGACGAGATCATCGAGACCGTGGTCCGTCTCGCGCCGTCGTTCGGCGGCGTGAACCTCGAGGACATCTCGGCTCCCCGGTGCTTCGAGATCGAGCGGCGGCTCCAGGAGCAGCTCGACATTCCCGTGTTCCACGACGACCAGCACGGGACCGCGGTCGTGACGCTGGCGGCACTGCGGAACGCAGCGCGGCTGAGCGGGCGGTCGATCGGGGATCTTCGTGCGGTGATCTCCGGTGCGGGCGCTGCGGGCGTGGCCATCGCCAAGATGCTCGTCGAGGCGGGCATCGGGGATGTCGCCGTCGCCGACCGCAAGGGTGTCGTGTCCGCCGACCGGGACGACCTCACGTCCGTGAAGCGGGAGCTGGCCGGGTTCACGAACAAGGCGGGGCTGTCGGGGTCGCTGGAGGACGCGCTCTCGGGTGCGGACGTCTTCATCGGCGTGTCCGGCGGTACGGTCGCGGAGTCCGCGGTCGCCTCCATGGCGAAGGGGGCCTTCGTGTTCGCGATGGCCAACCCGAACCCCGAGGTGCACCCGGATGTCGCGCACAAGTACGCGGCCGTGGTGGCCACCGGGCGGTCCGACTTCCCGAACCAGATCAACAACGTGCTGGCGTTTCCGGGGATCTTCGCGGGGGCGCTGCAGGTGCGGGCCTCGCGGATCACGGAGGGCATGAAGCTCGCGGCGGCCGAGGCGCTGGCCTCGGTGGTCGGGGACGATCTGGCGGCGGACTACGTGATCCCGTCCCCGTTCGACGAGCGGGTGGCTCCGGCGGTCACGGCGGCGGTTGCGGCGGCGGCTCGGGCTGAGGGTGTTGCTCGCCGCTGAGTTCTGTTGCGTGTGGGGGTGGCCCTGTCCGGGTGTGGTTTCCGGGCGGGGCCATTTCTTTGCCTTCGGGTGCGGCTGATCGGGTGAGGGTGCCTCCGGCGGTTGGGCGGGTTCGGGTTCGGGTTCGGGTGCGGGTTGGGTGGGGGCGGGCGTTGTTGCGCAGTTCCCCGCGCCCCTGGATGCCTGCGGCGGCCCGTTTCGGCTTCGGTGGGGGCTGGTGTAGCGCGTGCGTTCCGGTGGGTGGGTCGGGGCCGGGGTGGGGGGTATCCGTCCTCGGTCCGGCGGCTCGGCCTGTTGAGTGGTGCTCGGTAATGGACGCCGGCCGCTGCGGGCGGACACCCCCCACCCCGTCCCCTGCGCGCCGTACGCGGCGAACGGCCCGTCGGGGCGCGCGGTGGGGCTAACGGCCCGTCGGGGTGCGCGGTGCGGCGAACGGTCCGTCGGGGTGCGCGGTGCGGCGACCGGTCCGCTGCGGCGCGCGAGGTGACGAACGGTCCGTCTTGGCGCGGGTGACTGCAACTCCCCAGGGGCGCGGGGAACTGCGCGACCAGCCCCCACCGGCCCGCAGACGCGCAACAACCTGACCCGGCACCCCCATAGGCGCCCGGCCCAAGCCCAGCGCAGCTGCCCGCGGCCGCCCGACAACCCGACCCGGCACCCCCATACGCGCTCCATTCCGCAAGAGGGCGTGTGTCACAGCGCGACCCGGTTCCCCACGCAGCCCCCGTTGCCTATCGTCAAGGTCATGTTCGCTGTCTACGCCGCCCGGATCGACCGCGACAACCCGCTCTCGGGACTGGAGTTGGGGGAGCGCCCGGCCCCCCAGGCTCGCCCGGGTTGGAGCGTCGTCGACGTCAAGGCCGCTTCCCTCAATCACCATGACCTCTGGTCCTTGCGCGGCGTGGGCCTCGCAGAGGACAAGCTGCCGATGATCCTCGGCTGTGACGCCGCCGGTGTCGACGAGGACGGCAACGAGGTCGTCCTGCACTCCGTCATCGGGCAGAGCGGGCACGGTGTCGGCCCCAAGGAGCCCCGTTCCATCCTCACCGAGCGTTATCAGGGGACGTTCGCCGAGCAGGTTGCCGTGCCGACCTGGAACATCCTCCCCAAGCCGAAGGAGCTGTCCTTCGCGGAGGCCGCCTGTCTGCCCACGGCCTGGCTGACGGCGTATCGGATGCTCTTCACGAATGCCGGGGTCCGGCCCGGTGACTCCGTGCTGGTGCAGGGTGCCGGCGGCGGAGTCGCCACGGCCGCGATCGTGCTGGGGAAGGCCGCGGGGCTGCGGGTCTTCGCCACCAGCCGGGACGAGGCCAAGCGGAAGCGTGCGGTGGAGCTCGGGGCCGTGGAGGCGCTGGAGTCGGGCGCGCGGCTGCCGCAGCGGGTGGACGCCGTCATCGAGACGGTGGGCGCGGCCACGTGGTCGCACTCCGTGAAGTCGCTCAAGCCCGGCGGCACGGTGGTCATCTCCGGTGCCACGAGCGGCGACCGCCCCTCGCACGCCGAACTGACCCGGATCTTCTTCCTGGAACTCAAGGTCGTCGGCTCGACCATGGGGACCAAGGACGAGCTGGAGGACCTGCTCGCGTTCTGCGCGGCCACGGGTGTGCGGCCCGTGATCGACGAGGTGCTCCCGATGGACCGTGCGCGTGAGGGCTTTCAACGGGTGGAGTCCGGTGAGCAGTTCGGGAAGGTCGTGCTCACGAACGGCTGATCTCTGCTTTCACTTCGCGTCGGCGGCCGGTCCGGGTTCGGACCGGCCGCCGACGTTTGTCAATTGTGGTTGACAGGTGGTTGGTGTCAACGTAGGTTGACGTCATGACCGAAGCAACGGATCTCGCCGAGCGCGCCGGTGATCGCGATCCCCGGGTCGGACTGCGTGCCGTCGCCGCACTGCGCAGGCTGCTGGAGCAGCTGGAGTCGGTGCAGGTGCGCAGTGCGCGCAATCAGGGCTGGTCGTGGCAGGAGATCGCCGCGGAACTCGGAGTGAGCAGGCAGGCCGTGCACAAGAAGTACGGGAGGCATTGATGTTCGAGCGGTTCACGAAGGACGCCCGGGCGGTGGTCATGGGTGCGGTCGAACAGGCCGAGGGGGCGGGGGGGCGGGTTCCGTGGACGCCGAGCATCTGCTGCTGGCGCTGCTGGACCGGGAGGCCAGCCGGGCCTCCTTCGCCCTGGCCGCTCTCGGGCTGGCTGAGCGTGGGGACGCCGTACGGGAGGCGCTGGGCGAGGCGCGGCGGCGGGCCGGGCTGTCCCAGGCGGACGCCGAGGCGCTGGCCGGGCTCGGGATCGACGTCTCGGAGATCGTCGCCCGGATCGAGGAGGTGCACGGGGTCGGGGCGATGTCCGGTGACCGGAAGGAGAAGGGGTGGTGGTCCGGGCGGCGCTCCTTCGGGCGGGGCGCCAAGGAGATCCTGGAGAAGGCGCTCCGTATCGCTGTGGCCCGGCGGGACCGCCATGTCGGCGACGAGCACATCCTGCTGGCCCTGACCGTGAGGCCAGGGGTGCCAGGGGAGGTCCTCGCCGATCACGGCGTGACCTACGAGTCGGTCGTGCGTGTCCTCTACGGCGGGGGAGAGGCGAAGGCCGGCTGAGTCCCGCGGGGGCGCCGCCGTCCAGGACGGCGGCGCCCGGCCGGCTCAGGCCTTCGGTGCTCGCAGCAGTGCTCCTATGTGGGCCGCCGCCGTCGACAGATGGCGGCGGGCGTCGCGCAGCTGCTCGGCCGTGATGCCGTGGTCGCGGGCCGCGTCGCGGATGTCGTCGCGGAAGCGGTCGAGCAGGCGGTCCAGGTCGCGGGCCGGATCGCCGGTGGAGTCCTCGTGGGCCCAGGCGGGTTCGTACTCGGCGGGAAAGTCCTCCGGGGTGTGCGAGTACTGGGGGCCCGGGGACGTCCCTTCGGCCTTCTCGGACTTCGCGCCGCCCCGGCCGAAGCCGAAGTCCTTCCCGAACTCCTTGCCGTAGTCCTTCCCGAACTCGCCGAACTCCTTGGCCAGTTCGGTCAGCCCCTCGCGCACCCCCGTAGGCCAGTCGCCGCGCGCGAAATGGTCCTGCACCTGCTCCTGTACACGCTTGGCGATGCGCTGCACCTCCTCCTGCGCCTGCTCCCGGGCCCGGTCCTGGGCCTCCTTGGCCTGGCGGCGGGCCCGCTGGGCCTCCTCGCGGGCGCGGCGGCTCTCGTCCTTGGCGCGCCGGGCCTGCTCCTTCCACTCCTGCTTGACGCGGCGCATCTCCTCCTTGGCGGTGCGCCACGCCTCCTTGTCGGCGTACTCCGTGAAGTCCCCGAAGGGGCCCTCGTGTTCACCGGTGCCGTCCTTGGCGCCACCGCCCCGGCGGGCCTGGGTCGCGGCAGCCCGCATCTCGCGCCGCAGATCACCCGCCGCGCCGCGCACGTCGGCCCGGATCTCGGCGGCGAGCTCGGCGACCGAGTCGCGGATCTCCAGCTCGAGGTCGGCCAGTTCACCGCTGCGGTCGGCCAGCTCGGCGCGGCCCGCGTCCGTGATGGCGTACACCTTGCGGCCGCCCTCGGTGGTGTGGGTGACCAGGCCCTCCGCCTGCAGCTTGGCCAGCCGGGGGTAGACGGTGCCGGCCGAGGGGGCGTACAGGCCCTGGAAACGCTCCTCCAGGAGCCGGATCACCTCGTAACCGTGGCGCGGGGCCTCGTCCAGCAGCTTCAACAGGTAGAGACGGAGGCGGCCGTGGGCGAAGACGGGAGGCATGTCAGAGCACCTTCTTGTCGGTCGTGCCGTCGGCCGGGGCGCGGGTCGGGTCGTCCGTCGGATCGACCGTGGGGTCGTGGTCGTCCGTGAGGTCGGGGTCGTCGGCCGGGCCGGAAAGGGGATTGTCCCCCGAGGTGCCGCCCTCGCTGTGCACCGGGTCGGCGGCGTCAGCCGGTCCGGCACCGGTGTCGGCGTCCTTCACGAAGGGATCCGTCTCCCACGGCTCCTCCTCGTCCTCCCGGGGCGGGCGGCGCAGGAGGGCGATGGAGCCGGAGACGGTGGTCGCGCGGAGCTTGCCGGTGCCGGCGCCGAGGCGGCCGGTGACCTTGTGGGCGCCCCACTGGCCGTGCACGCGCAGGCCGTCGAAGGCGTTGGAGATCGTCCCGCTCGCGGTGTTGGCCTCCACCTCCGCGTCCGCGGGCTGGGGGAGCCGGATGGCGATCTCACCCGAGACACTGGTCAGCCGGACCTCGGTGGGCCCCTCCGGATCGAGGTCCACGATCATCGAGCCGCTGACCGAGTCGGCCCGCACCGAGGGGCCTGAACCCTCCACGACGGTGAGGTCCCCGGAGACGGAGTTGAACCGCAGGTCACCGGTGACGGCCTGCGCCTCGAGGTTCCCCGAGACGGTGTCGGCGCGGACGGGACCGGAGAGGCGGACGAGGGTCGTGTCGCCGTTGACCCCCTTCACCACTGACGGGCCGCGCACCCCCGACACGACGGCCGCGGCGCTGACCACACCCACCTCGACGCGGGTGTCGGCCGGCACGGCCAGCGAGACGACCGCGCTGCGCCGCCAGCCCTTGCGGTCGAGCCACTTGAGGAAGCCCTTCCAGGGCAGGTCCTCGTAGGCCACCGTGAGGGTCTCGCCCTCCTGGGTGACGACCAGAGGCGGTCCCTCGATCTCGGACACCTCCAGGCGTGCGGAACCTTCGTCCGTGCCCACCACGTTCACCGTTCCGTTGACGATGCGCACGTGGAGTTCGCGTACGGGCTCGTCGAAGGTGAGCTTCCTGGGCTCCGTCACGGACCACTCGGGCATGGTGCAGACCTCCCCGTAGCAACGCGCCATATCGCGTCTCCTGCAATTCACGATATATCGTGGACGTCGAAAGTCAAGACACTCGTTCCGGGGACATCCAGGCTTCAGATATGAACAATCGCCGCAAAACGCTGAAAATCGCCCTAGCGTGTGACCATGTCGACGGAAGCCACCTCCCGCACCGGTCGCACCGGCCCCGCTCCCGGCGCCCTGCTGCTCTGCCGGGCCGCGCCGGATTCCGTCGCCCCCGCCGCCCGGCTGCTGCGCGAGCGCATGCTCCTCACGCGCGCGGGGGAGGGCTGGAGCGTCCTCGTTCCGGGTGGCGGGCCGTGGCTGCGCGGTGAGGAGCCGGTCGACCGCGTCATGACGGGCTGGGCCACCGCCCTGGCCGTCGGCGCTCCCTGGCCCGTTCTCGCCCTGTGGTGGGACGCCGACCGCGGCGGCTACACCCTCGCGTCCGGCTTCCACCGCCCTGTGGGTTACGTCTGGCTCGCCAATGGCACCCCGGCGGGCGAGGACGAGGCCATGCGCACCTTCGCGGCCCGCCTGGCCCTCGACCCGGTCCTGGACGTCCAGTCCCTCGACCACCTGACGAGACCGGATCCCGCCTCGGACGCCCGCGCCCGCCTGCGCGGTCTGCTCGCGGTCCTCACGCGCGTGGGCCTCGACCTCCCCGCCGGCCTCGCTCCCGGTGAACCGACCGACCGCCTCCACGAGGCGGCCCGGGATCGGCCGGACGCCCGCCCGGTCGAGTGGGAGGGTTGGCAGACGGTCCGCGGCGAACTCGAAGTCGTCGCGGGTCGGCGCCTCACCCCCTGGCTCCCCTGGTCCGGCGACCCCAAGGCCCGCACCCTCGCCCTGGCCCAGATGGCGGCAGGCCTCCCGCTGGCCGCCTGGGGCCTGCGACACCGCAGCGGGGGCTGGCTCACGGCGGGAGCGCTGCTGCTGGCACACGGGGCGCTCGGGCTGTCGTACGACCTGACGCACCCCCGCGACTGACCCCCGCGTCCGATCACCGCGTCCGGTCACCGGCACGAAAAGCGGGGCACCTCAGGGGCGCCCCGCGGTCGAGAAGCCGTACGACCTACTCGTCGTCCTCGTCGTCCAGCCGGGCCAGCCACGTGGCCAGCCGCTCCACCGGCACCTCGAAGTCGGGATTGAGGTCGACGAACGTCCGCAGCTGCTCGGCGAGCCACTCGAAGGTGACTTCCTCCTCGCCGCGCCGCTTCTCCAGTTCCTCGATGCCACGGTCCGTGAAGTACATGGCTCAAGGATAAGTGCGCCGAAACGGCCGGGCCGCACCCCTTTCGAACAGGGGTGCGGCCCGGTCACGTACAGCCTTCGAGAGCGGTTACGCCTCGAACACCTCACGCACCAACTGCTCCTGCTCGGCCTGGTGCCGCTTCGCCGAGCCCACCGCCGGGGACGAGCCGTGCGGGCGGGAGATCCGGCGCAGGCGCTCGCCGTGCGGGATGTCCGCGCCGACCGCCAGGTCCAGGTGGTCGATCAGGTTGAGGGCGATGAAGGGCCATGCGCCCTGGTTCGCCGGCTCCTCCTGGGCCCAGAGGTACTTCTCGGCGTTCGGGTACTTGGCGATCTCGGCCTGGAGCTCGGCACCCGGAAGGGGGTAAAGGCGCTCGACGCGGATGATCGCCGTGTCCGTGACACCGCGCTTCTGACGCTCGGCTTCGAGGTCGTAGTAGACCTTGCCGGCGCAGAAGACGACCTTCTTGACCGCGGCAGCGTCCACGGACGTGTCGCCGATGACCGGGCGGAACTGACCCGACGTGAACTCCTCCGTCTTCGACGCGGCGGCCTTGAGGCGCAGCATCGACTTCGGGGTGAAGACCACCAGCGGCTTGTGGTGCGGGTTGTGCACCTGCCACCGCAGGAGGTGGAAGTAGTTCGACGGGAGGGTCGGCATCGCGACCGTCATGTTGTTCTGGGCGCAGAGCTGGAGGAAGCGCTCCACGCGCGCGGACGAGTGGTCCGGGCCCTGGCCCTCGTAGCCGTGGGGGAGGAGCAGCGTCACACCGCTCGTCTGGCCCCACTTCTGCTCCGCCGCCGAGATGTACTCGTCGACGATCGTCTGCGCGCCGTTGACGAAGTCACCGAACTGCGCCTCCCACAGCACGAGCGCGTCGGGGCGGGCCAGCGAGTAGCCGTACTCGAAGCCCATGACCGCGTACTCGGACAGGAGGGAGTTGTAGACGTTGTAGCGGGCCTGGTCCTCGTTGAGGTACTGGAGCGGGGTGTGCTCCTCGCCCGTCTCCCGGTCGATCAGGACCGCGTGGCGCTGGCCGAAGGTGCCGCGCTGGGAGTCCTGGCCGGACAGACGGACCGGGGTGCCCTCCAGGAGCAGGGAGCCGACGGCCAGCGTCTCGCCCATGCCCCAGTCGATCGTGCCGTCCTCGACCATCGACGCCCGGCGCTGCAGCTGCGGCAGCAGACGCGGGTGGACGTGGAAGGTGTCGGGGATGTTGACCTGGGACTCGGCGATCCGCTTCACGGTCTCCGAGGAGATCGCGGTGTTCACGGCGACCGGGAACTCGGCCTGCGGGTCGGAGACCGGTCCGGCGGCCGGCTGGGCCGTGACGGCCTCGCGGACCTCCGTGAAGACCTTCTCCAGCTGGCCCTGGTAGTCCTGCAGGGCCTGCTCGGCCTCTTCCAGGGTGATGTCGCCGCGACCGATCAGGGACTCGGTGTACAGCTTGCGCACCGAGCGCTTCTTGTCGATCAGGTCGTACATCAGCGGCTGGGTGAACGCCGGGTTGTCCGACTCGTTGTGACCGCGGCGGCGGTAGCAGATGAGGTCGATCACCACGTCCTTGTTGAACGCCTGGCGGAACTCGAAGGCGAGCCGCGCGACGCGGACCACGGCCTCCGGGTCGTCGCCGTTCACGTGGAAGATCGGGGCCTCGATCATCCTCGCCACGTCCGTCGCGTACATCGACGAGCGGGAGGACTCCGGGGCGGCCGTGAAGCCGACCTGGTTGTTGATGACGATGTGGACCGTGCCGCCGGTGCGGTAACCCCGCAGCTGCGACATGTTCAGGGTCTCGGCCACCACGCCCTGGCCCGCGAAGGCCGCGTCGCCGTGCAGGGCGACCGGCAGGACCGTGAAGTCCGTGCCGCCCTTGTTGATGATGTCCTGCTTGGCGCGGGTGATGCCCTCGATGACCGGGTCGACCGTCTCCAGGTGGGAGGGGTTCGCGGCCAGCGAGACCTTGATCTGCTCGCCGTCCAGGCCCGTGAAGGTGCCCTCGGCGCCCAGGTGGTACTTCACGTCGCCGGAGCCGTGCATCGACTTCGGGTCGAGGTTGCCCTCGAACTCGCGGAAGATCTGCGCGTACGACTTGCCGACGATGTTCGCCAGGACGTTCAGCCGGCCGCGGTGGGCCATGCCGATGACGACCTCGTCCAGGCGGGACTCGGCGGCCGAGTCCAGCACCGCGTCGAGCAGCGGGATGACGGACTCGCCGCCCTCCAGGGAGAAGCGCTTCTGGCCGACGTACTTGGTCTGCAGGAAGGTCTCGAAGGCCTCCGCAGCGTTCAGCCGGCGCAGGATACGCAGCTGCTCCTCGCGCTCCGGCTTGGTGTGCGAGCGCTCGATGCGGTCCTGGATCCACCTGCGCTGCTTCGGGTCCTGGATGTGCATGAACTCGACGCCGGTGGTGCGGCAGTACGAGTCGCGCAGCACACCGAGGATGTCGCGCAGCTTCATCAGGGACTTGCCGGCGAAGCCGCCGACCGCGAACTCCCGCTCCAGGTCCCACAGGGTGAGGCCGTGCTCGGTGATGTCCAGGTCGGGGTGCTTGCGCTGGCGGTACTCCAGCGGGTCGGTGTCGGCCATGACGTGGCCGCGGACCCGGTAGGAGTGGATCAGCTCGAAGACGCGGGCGGCCTTCGTGACGTCGTCGTCGTGCGAGGCGTCGATGTCCTTGAGCCAGCGGACCGGCTCGTAGGGGATGCGCAGCGCCTCGAAGATCTCGTCGAAGAAGTTGTTCTCGCCGAGGAGGAGGTTCGCGACGATCCGCAGGAACTCGCCGGAGGCGGCACCCTGGATGACCCGGTGGTCGTAGGTCGACGTGAGCGTCATGACCTTCGAGATGCCGAGCTTGTTCAGGGTGTCCTGGGAGGTGCCCTGGAACTCCGCCGGGTAGTCCATGGAGCCGACGCCCATGATGACCGACTGTCCGGGCATCAGACGCGGCACCGAGTGGACCGTACCGAGGCCGCCGGGGTTGGTCAGGGAGACCGTGACACCGGTGAAGTCGTCCATCGTCAGCTTGCCGTCACGGGCGCGGCGGACGATGTCCTCGTAGGCCTGCCAGAACTCGAAGAAGTTCAGCGTCTCGGCCTTCTTGATGCCCGCGACGACCAGCTGGCGGTCGCCGTTGGGCTTCACCAGGTCGATGGCGAGGCCGAAGTTGACGTGCGGCGGCTTGACGAGGGTGGGCTTCCCGTCCTTCTCCGCGTAGTGCCAGTTCATCGACGGCATGGCCTTGATGGCCTGCACCATCGCGTAGCCGATCAGGTGCGTGAAGGAGATCTTCCCGCCCCGGGCCCGCTTCAGATGGTTGTTGATGACGATGCGGTTGTCGAAGAGCAGCTTCACCGGGACCGCGCGCACGGACGTGGCCGTGGGCAGCTCCAGGGAGGCGTTCATGTTCTTCGCGACCGCGGCGGCGGGACCACGCAGGGTCACCATCTCCGGGCCCTCCGCGGCAGAACCCGCAGCGGCGGCGGGCTTCGCGGCGGCCGGCTTGGCAGCCGGAGCGGCCTGAGCCGGGGCAGCGGCCGGAGCGGCCTTGGCGGGGGCCGGAGCCGCGGCGGCCGGCTTGGCGACCGGTGCAGCGGCCGGGGCCGGCGCGGCAGCCTGGGCCGGAGCGGTGGGGGCAGGTGCGGCCGCGGCCGCAGTGGTGGTCTCCGCGGCCCCCGCGGCCGCGGTACCCGCCGCAGCCGGAGCGGCGGCCCCCGACTTGTAGTCGGCGAAGAAGTCCCACCAGGCACGGTCTACCGAATTCGGGTCCTGGAGGTACTGCTGATAGATCTCGTCGACGAGCCACTCGTTCGGGCCGAACGCGGCAGCGGGGTTCTTGCCCGCTTGGTCTGCGTCGGTCGAGATGCTCGAGTTACTGGGGGACTGTGGCGACACGGCGGCAACCGCCCTCTTCCGCTTCTCACAAGGTGATGGACAGCGGGAATAAAGGCTACGCCCCCAAGACGGTGAAGGTCAGGCCGGGCCGGTCCATCGTCGTGTAAGTCACATCAAAGAGCGGGTTTCGGGGGTGGAAATGGCGGGAAACAAGCGTGGTTCCGCTGCGTGAATCCACGGGAGGGAAGCGCCGAGCGGGGCCCTGCGCGACGGTGGCGCGGCCCTCTGCCTGATCACACGTGTCCGTCGGAGCGGAACAGAGATGGATCTTGTGGCTCCGCTTCGAACTTTACGTCAACTTGGCAGAGATGGAAGTCCTGGAAGGGTGACAAGGATCCTGCAGCCCCGATCGGATTCGGCCACTCCGATCCGGCCGCCGTGCAGATCCACCGCCCAGCGGGCGATCGCGAGCCCGAGTCCGGTGCCGCCGTCACTGCCCGGCCCGTGCGGCCGCCTGACCTGGCCGCGGTTGAACCGCTCGAAGACGCGGTGCCACTCCGAGCGCGGAATGCCGGGGCCCTCGTCGAGCACCTCCAGCTCGAGCGACTCCGGCAGGGACCCGCGCCGCGCCTTGACCGTCACCCGGCCGTGCGCCGGGCTGTGCTTGACCGCGTTGTCGATGAGGTTGGCGACGACCTGGTGGATGCGCTCCGGGTCGGCGTGCGCGGTGAGCTCCGGCGGGGACACGTCGAGGTGCAGATGGACGTCGTTGCGCGTGTGACTGCCGGACCCGGACGCGATGCCCGCGCGCGCCGTGGCGACCATGTTGGCCTCCTTCAGCACGCCCGACAGGTACGGCCACACCTCGAAACGGCGCTTTTTCAGCGGTACGACGCCGTTGTCGAGCCGGGACAGGTCCAGCAGCGTCTCCACCAGCCGGCCGAGCCGCTCGGTCTGCTTCAGGGCCGTGCGCATGGTCTCGGGGTCGGCCTGGGTGACCCCGTCGACGATGTTCTCCAGCACCGCGCGCAGGCCCGCGATGGGCGTGCGCAGCTCATGGGAGACATTTGCCACAAGTTCCTTGCGCTGGCGTTCCTGGGCCTCCAGGTCGTCCGCCATGCGGTTGATCGTCTGGGCCAGGTCGCCCAGCTCGTCCCGCCGGTTCTCGCGCACCCGGCGGGTGTAGTCGCCGTGCGAGATGGACCGGGCGACCGCGTTCATGTCGTCCAGCGGCGCGGTGAGCGAATGCGCCACGAACTGCGTAATGAGCAGTGTGGCGATCATCGAGAAGACCGTGATGAAGCGCAGCTCCGTCGCCGTGCGCATCGCGATCATCATCAGCCCGGTGGTGATGAGGACCGCGATGACGACCAGCGCACCCAGCTTCGTCTTGATCGAGAACGGGCTTACGCCGCCCCAGGGCTCCCTGGGGCTTCTCCGGCCGGCCGGACCCTCGCTCATGGCGTCGGCGTCTCCAGGGCGTAGCCCACGCCGTGCACCGTGCGGATCCGCTCGGCGCCGATCTTCCGGCGCAGCGCCTTGATGTGGCTGTCGACCGTGCGGGTGCCGGAGGCGTCCGCCCAGTCCCACACCTCGGCCAGCAGCTGCTCGCGGGAGAGCACCGCACGCGGGGTGTTCGCCAGGCACACCAGGAGGTCGAACTCGGTGGGCGTCAGATGCACGTCCTCCGAGCGCACCCGTACCCGGCGCTGCGCGTGGTCGATCTCCAGCTCGCCGAGCCGGAGAATGCCGGACCGGGGCGTCGCGGCGGCCAGTGCGGCCCGCTCGACCCGCCGCAGCAGGACGTGCACGCGCGCGGCCAGCTCACGCATCGAGAACGGCTTGGTCATGTAGTCGTCGGCGCCGACGCCGAGCCCGACCAGCATGTCGGTCTCGTCGTCCCGCGCGGTGAGCATCATCACCGGCACCGGACGGGCGGCCTGCACACGGCGGCAGACCTCGAGACCGTCGAAGCCGGGCAGCATGATGTCGAGGATCAGCAGGTCCGGCTGCCAGGCCTCGGCCGTGTCCACCGCCGACGGACCGTCGACCGCCGTTTGCACGAGGAATCCCTCGGCGCGCAGGCGGGTCGCGATGGCGTCGACGATCGTCGGATCGTCCTCGACGACCAGAACCCGGCGCTGTGCGCCCGGCGTAGCCGTCGTGCCGTTGTGGGAGGTGTGTGTCTGCTCCATCGCCCGCCCCTGGGGAGTGCTTTCCGGAACCATGTGGGGTGATTCCTTGTCTGCGCATGACTGCGATTGACGCTTGAATGATCGGCGTAGGGAAGCAGAGTACGGGGAGTCATCACCCCTTTGCTATCCAGGTCGGACGGCAAGGTGCACGACGTCCGGTACGCCCCGGGCAACGGGGATCTCCTCGGTACGTACCTGCTGGAACCCGGCATTTGATAGGGATCCCTCAAATTCCGCAGAGGGTTTCGCGGACCACACGGCCAGTACCCCGCCCGGCTTCAACACCCTTGCGCAGCTTGTGAGTCCGGCACGCGCGTAGAGTCCGCCGTTGCCCTCCGTGACCGTCCAGTCGGGCCCGTTGTCGATGTCGAGGCAGAGCGCGTCAAAAGTGGCGCATGTCTCATTGACGAATCCGACTAGATCCGTTTCCAGAATGTTCGTCCGAGGATCGGCGAGCGCCTTCGCCGAGAGCGCCGAGAGCGGGCCCGCGCGGTGCCAGTCGATGATCGCCGGTTCCCGCTCGACGACCGTGATCCGGCCCCAGCGAGGGTTCGCGGCCGCGTGTGCGAGCGAGAAGCCGACGCCGAGGCCGCCGATGAGGACGTGCGGGGCGGGGCGGTCGTCGAGGGCGTCGAGCGCCGCGTCGACGAGCATCCGCTCCGAGCGTCCGTCGGAGGTGTCCATCAGGAAGCAGCCGTTGGCGATGATCTGGAGCAACTCGCCGTGGCGCCGCAGGACCACCTCCCCGTAGGGGCCCTCGCGACGGTCCAGGACTTCGGGAATGTCGTATGAGGTGGGCATCGGCTCATCCTGGCAGGTGCGGCGTCCGGACCGGGACTTCTTGAGAAGTCTCTGTGAATGGGGGGCGAGGTGGCGCAGGTCACAGACAACGGGTGGGTCGGGCACGAAGGCTGGGGGTGAAACGGAAGGAGCAGCTCACCTTGGAACGGACCGTGCCTGCACCTCCTTCCGACGACGCGCCCGCCCCCGCGTCGGTGGCGGGCCTGCTCGACGGGATGCCCCGGCAGCGGGAACGGGGCGGGACGGGTGCCGCCGAGACACCCGTGACACCCCCGGCAACGGCCGCCCCGGACACCCGACTTCGCGCCCCTCGCCTGCTGCGGCTGTTCCCCACCCCCGCCGGGACCCCGTTCACCTTCGTCTACGGCGCCGTCCTGGCCGTCGTCTCGCTCGTGGCCGCGTATCTGGACCCCGCCCTCGTGCACACCCTGCACCAGGGCTCCAGCACCGATGTCGCCCACCTCGTGCGGACGCCCGTACTGGTGCTGGTCGCCAGCGCGTTGTGGATCGCGGGCGGGATCCTCTCGCCGTACGCCGTCGCCCTGCTGTTCGTCCTCACCGCGCTGGAGCGTCGGATCGGTGGTGTGCGCACGGCCGGTGTCTTCCTGCTCGGGCATGTCGGCGCGACCCTCGCCACGGAGGTCCCCACAGGGCTCGCGGTCCTGTTCGGGCATCTGCCCGCCAGCTCACTGCACCGTCTCGACTACGGAGTCAGCTTCGGCGTCGCCGCGAGCCTCGGCGCGCTGACGGGGCTGCTCGGGCCGTGGCTGCGCTGGCCGTTGCTCGCCCTGTTCGGCTGGATGCTGGTGACGGACCTGATCGCGTTCACCGACCCGATGACCGACTGGGGCCACCTGATCGCCCTGACGATCGGCGTCGCGACCTGGCCGGCGGCACGGCGGTGGCACCGCGCACGTCAGCCCCTCACCGACAGGCCCTAGGCGCGATCTCAGCGGCCCGGGGGCGTCCAGACGTACGGCGTCGTCGTGGTCACCGCGTGCATCCCCAGCCTGCGCAGGATGGGCGCGCTGTCGTCAGACGCGTCCACGTGCAGATAGGTGACTCCGCGGGAGACGGCGAGAGCGGCGCGTACGGCGACCAGGGCGCGGTAGATGCCCCTGCCCCGCCACTCGGCGAGCGTGGATCCGCCCCACAGGCTCGCGAACCCCGTGTCCGTGCGGAACACCAGCCAGGCGGCGCACACCACTTCGCCGTCCGCCTCGGCGACGTACACCGCGATGTCGTCCGGCGCGCCGGCGACCCTGCCGATCAGGTCGTCGGCGAGCCAGCTCCAGTCCTGGCCCCACACCGCCGACTCCATCGCGGCGATCCGGCGCATGTCGGCGTCCGCCGTGACGCGGCGCACGGTGATGCCTTCCTGCGGCGCGGGCTGCCGTACGGCCATCTCGGCGGCCCGGCCGACCAGCACCGTCTCCCGCTCCTCGGGCACGAAACCGGCGGCACGGAGTCGTTCGGTGAGGCCGGCCGGGGTGTCGTGGGAGCGGGTCTTCCATTCGACGGCCTCGCCGCGTGCCGCGAAGAAGTCACGTTGCCGCGCGATGAGTTCGTCGAGCGCGTCACCGTCGACGCCGAGGTCGCGCGGCCCGCTCACGAACCCGCGGAACTGGCCGACGATCCTGAGCAGCGGTCCGTCCTGCTCGTACGTCACCCCCGCGGGCGGGGTCGGGGGAGCGCCGCGCATCTGGTCGTCGTAGGCGGAGAGGAGGGGCTGTACGTCTGTGGTGGTCATGGTCGCTCGTTCCCCCGGTCGTCCCGGTCGTGTCGGTCGTTCTGGTCGTCGCCCCGCACGCGCGCGTGGAGGTGCTGGTCGTGCCGGCCGTCCGCGTGGAGGAGGGCGTGGCGCACGGTGCCCTCCAGCCGGAAGCCGGCCTTCTCCGCCGCCCGGCAGGAGGCCTCGTCGGCGACGGCGTGACAGAGGGTGAGGCGGTGCGGGCCGAGCTCGTGCAGCGCCCAGTCGGTGAGCCGACGGGGACCGCGATGCCGGTGCCGCGGCCCGCGGGCAGCACCCAGTAGGCGATCTCGGCGTGGCCCCGGCCGAGGTCGACGTTGATCCATGCGGCGAGGCCGATGCCGGTGCTCGTGAGGACGCCCGCCCCTTCGTCCTCCCACCCAACCCCCCACACCGCCGCAGTCTCCCTCTTCCACCGCTCCCGCATCCGCCCGGTACGCGCGTGCCTCGTCCTCGGTCAGCGCCGGCAGCAGGGGCGTGCGTCAGGGCCGGAGTTCCAGACCGCCGGGAAGAGCCAGGACCGGCTGGGTGTTGTCCGCCATGTGGCCGGCGGGAACCACCGGAGGTATCGGGGCGATCACCGGCGCAGCATGACAGAGGCCGTCCCCGGTCGCCTCCGGGTTTTCCGCGGGCGGCGACGGACGGTCACCCGGCGTCCGGCCCCATGAACTTCGCACTGGTGAGCGGAGCCTCCACATGCCAGCCCAGAGACTCGTACAGTCCCCGCCCCGCCGGCGTTCCCGCGAGGACGCCGGTCTGCGCACCCGTGCCGATCGCCACGGCCTGGAGCGTGCGCATGACGACGCTGCCCAGCCCCCGGCGCCGATGGGCGGCCACGGTCTCGATCTGGTCGAAGACGGCGGTCGCGCCGGTCGGAGCGACCTGACCGCGCGCCGCGAGGGAACCGTCGGGCGCGGCGACGAGCATGCGGGTGACGCCGCCGACGGACCAGGTGCGCAGCCGGTATCCGTCGGGGGCGGCGGTCCGTCGCGCGGGCGCGGTCAGCGGGACCGTCATCAGGTAACCCGGCTCGGGATCCACCCACCAGCCCTCGTCCAGCCAGGGCCCGACCACCTCCGGGCCCTGGAACACCTTGAGCCACACCCCGGCCCCCGTCACCCCGCCCGCCACCTTGCGCACGACCTCTTCGTCCACGTCGTCGCCCAGCGCGTCGAACACGTGCCGCGACACCTGCGCGACCTGGCCCACGTCGACGGTGAACCCCCACGGCTCACGCTCCGGCGCCGCCGCCCCGCGGGACACGACCCAGCCGGTCACCCACGCCCGTACAACTCCGTCCACGACATCCCCCTGTAATGACCGCTATCCGCATCCGTCTATTACTGGAGGACCATAGGCCCCGAACTGCTGATCCCGGCAGCCGTGATCGCCGACAGCGAACAGGCAAGTGGGTGGGGAACATTCGACGGCGGCTATGCATTGAGTCGGCATAGCTCAACTTGACTGCCTAAGGGGAGATCATGGCTTCGACGTCCACACCGCTCACCCTGCCCGTGCTGCCGCTCGACGACGAGGTCGTGCTGCCCGGAATGGTGGTTCCGCTGGACCTGAACGACACCGATGTCCGCGCCGCGGTGGAGGCCGCCGAGGCCGCCGCCCGCTCGGAACCCGGAAAACCGAAGGTCCTCCTGGTGCCACGCATCGACGGCACCTACGCGACCACCGGTGTGCTCGGCACCGTCGAGCAGGTCGGCCGGCTGGCCGACGGCGACCCGGGAGCGCTCATCCGCGGCCGGAGCAGGGTGAAGATCGGTGCCGGGACCACCGGCCCGGGCGCCGCCCTGTGGGTCGAGGGGACCACGGTCGACCAGACCGTCCCCGACCCGCTGCCCGGTCACGTCACCGAACTGGTCAAGGAGTACAAGGCCCTCGCCACCGCCTGGCTGCGCAAGCGCGGCGCCTGGCAGGTCGTCGACCGGGTGCAGGCCATCGACGACGTCTCCACCCTCGCCGACAACTCCGGTTACTCGCCCTTCCTGACCACCGAACAGAAGGTCGAACTGCTGGAGACCGCCGACCCGGTCACCCGCCTCAAGCTCGCCAGCCAGCAGCTCCGCGACCACCTCGCCGAGCAGGACGTCGCCGAGACCATCGCCAAGGACGTCCAGGAGGGCGTCGACAAGCAGCAGCGGGAGTTCCTGCTCCGCCGCCAGCTGGAAGCCGTACGCAAGGAACTGCGCGAGCTCAACGGCGAGCAGGAGGGCGAGGAGTCCGACGACTACCGCGCCCGCGTGGAGGCGGCCGACCTGCCCGAGAAGGTGCGGGAGGCCGCCCTCAAGGAGGTCGACAAGCTGGAGCGGTCCAGCGACCAGTCCCCGGAGGGTTCCTGGATCCGGACCTGGCTGGACACGGTCCTCGAACTGCCGTGGAACGAACGGACCGAGGACGCGTACGACATCCAGGGCGCCCAGGCGATCCTCGACGCCGAGCACGCGGGCCTCGAGGACGTGAAGGAGCGGATCACCGAGTACCTGGCGGTGCGCAAGCGCCGCAGCGACCGGGGGCTGGGTGTCGTCGGCGGCCGGCGCGGCGGTGCGGTCCTGGCCCTCGTCGGGCCGCCCGGTGTCGGCAAGACCAGCCTCGGGGAGTCCGTGGCCCACGCCATGGGCCGCAAGTTCGTCCGCGTCGCCCTGGGTGGCGTACGGGACGAGGCGGAGATCCGCGGCCACCGGCGGACGTACGTCGGCGCGCTGCCCGGCCGGATCGTGCGGGCGATCAAGGAGGCCGGGTCGATGAACCCGGTGGTCCTGCTCGACGAGATCGACAAGGTGGGCTCCGACTTCCGCGGCGACCCGGCGGCGGCCCTGCTCGAGGTCCTGGACCCGGCGCAGAACCACACCTTCCGCGACCACTACCTGGAGGTCGAGCTCGATCTGTCGGACGTCGTCTTCCTCGCCACGGCCAACGTGCTGGAGGCGATCCCGGAGGCGCTGCTCGACCGGATGGAGCTGGTCCGGCTCGACGGGTACACCGAGGACGAGAAGATCGTCATCGCCCGTGACCACCTGCTCCCGCGCCAGCTGGAGCGGGCGGGACTCGCCAAGGACGAGGTCGTCATCGACGAGAGCGCGCTGCGCAAGCTCGCCGGCGAGTACACCCGCGAGGCGGGCGTCCGTACCCTCGAGCGGTCCATCGCGAGGCTGCTGCGCAAGGTGGCCGCCCAGCACGAACTGGGCGAGCGGGAGCTTCCCTTCACCGTCACGGACGCGGAACTGCGCGGTCTGATCGGCCGGCCGCACCACGTGCCCGAGTCGGCCCAGGACCCGGCGGAGCGCCGTACGGCGGTCCCCGGGGTGGCGACCGGACTCGCGGTCACCGGAGCGGGCGGAGACGTGCTGTTCGTCGAGGCGTCGCTGGCCGACCCGGAGACGGGCGCGGCGGGTCTGACGCTGACCGGCCAGCTGGGTGACGTGATGAAGGAGAGCGCGCAGATCGCGTTGAGCTTCCTGCGGTCGCGCGGCGCGGAGCTCGAACTGCCGGTCGGCGACCTGAAGGACCGGGGCGTGCACATCCACTTCCCGGCGGGCGCGGTCCCGAAGGACGGCCCGAGCGCGGGCGTCACCATGACGACGGCGCTGGCCTCGCTGCTCTCCGGCCGCCTGGTCCGCACGGACGTGGCGATGACGGGTGAGGTCTCGCTGACCGGCC
This sequence comes from Streptomyces sp. SAI-127, assembly GCF_029894425.1. Lineage (NCBI taxonomy): Bacteria > Bacillati > Actinomycetota > Actinomycetes > Kitasatosporales > Streptomycetaceae > Streptomyces > Streptomyces sp. SAI-127. The sequence goes on along the minus strand of NZ_JARXYJ010000001.1, from coordinate 3,705,305 downwards.
GGGTCCTCCCGATCGGCGGCGTGAAGCAGAAGCTGCTCGCCGCGCACCGCGCCGGGGTGACGACCGTCATCATCCCGAAGCGCAACGAGGCCGACCTGGACGACGTCCCGGCGGAGGTGCTGGACAAGCTCGACGTCCACGCCGTCACCGACGTCCGCCAGGTCCTGGAGCTGGCGCTGTCCCCGGCGACGAACGGGGCCACGCCGGAGGTTCCGGTGGCGGCGTGAGGCCGTAGCCCCTCAGCGGGCTCGGCCCGCGGCTGCCGGACGAGGTGAAGGCCCGGGTTCTCGTGAGGGAGGCCCGGGCCTTCGCCGTACGCCGGGACGGGTCAGCCGCCGGCGAGCGCCTGTACGCGGTCCAGGGCGCCGTTGAACCGGTCGTGGTCGCCGACCGTCGGGCCGGAGGAGGTGTACTGCCACATGGTGTACGAGCTCCAGCCGGCCGGGAGGGTGCCCGGCGTCGAGGCGTACCGGGCGATCCACAGCGGGTTGGCGGAGAAGCCGCCGTAGTTTCCGGTGCACTGGGTCCACCAGTTGGTGGCCGTGTAGATGACGGCGTTGCGGCCGGTGCGCGCCTTGTACTGGTTCAGGAAGTCGCGGATCCAGCTGACCATCGCGCTCTGCGACTTGCCGAAGCAGGTGGCGCCGTACGGGTTCCACTCGATGTCGAGGGTGCCGGGCAGGGTCCTGCCGTCCTGGTACCAGCCGCCGCCGCTGTCGACGAAGTAGTCGGCCTGCGTCGCGCCGCTGCTGGTGTCCGGGGTGGCGAAGTGATAGGCGCCGCGGATCATGCCGACGCCGTAGGAGCCGGTGTACTGCCGGCTGAAGTAGGGATTCCTGTAGTACGTCCCCTCGCTCGCCTTGGTGTACGCCCAGCGCACCCCGCTGTTCCACAGGGTCGACCAGGAGACGTTGCCCTGGTAGCTGGCGACGTCGACGCCCTCCGCCTGGGAGGCGCGGGTGCCGGCGGGCAGATCACCCTGGCCGTCATGCGCTACGACGCCCATTCCCATGTGGGCGGAGCCGCGGGCCGGGGTGGCGGTGGCGGTGGCGGTGGCGTCGGGGCCTTCGGCGGCCGAGGCGGCGGCCGGGTGGAGCAGGGAGAACGCGGTGAGCAGGAGTGCGACGAGGAAGCGGCGTCGGGGACGTATCGGTCCGGGTCTGTGCACGGGCATGGCGTGCCTCCGAGGGCTCGGTGATGCTCGGTCGGGGGGAACACGGGAAGGCCGCGCCGGGCTGGCGTGAGCATGCCAGCCGCGGCTCGGCGAAGACGTTGCGTACGACGACGAGGGTGGGAAGCGGGACCGGCGGCTGCCGTTGGTCCAGCCCTGCGAAATACTTACGGAGCCGCGGTGACGGCGCAATTTGGCGGAAACCTTAGCGACCGGGACATTCGAGGCAGGGGCTGACGTGCACGAAGACGGAAACGGCGGCGGGAGCCGGGGCGGGGCCGACGTGGCGCCGAGCGGTGTGAACCAGCCCGGATTCCTCGCACTGGAACGCGAGTTGACCGTCCTGCTGCGCCGGGCCCGGGCCAACCAGGGCGAGATGGCCCGCGAGGTCCACCCCGACCTGGAGTCGGCGGCTTACGGCCTGCTCGTCCGTCTGGATGAATGCGGCCGCCAGCGCGCCACGGAACTAGCCGGCTACATCGGCGTCGGCAAGGCCACGATGTCCCGCCAGCTGCGCGCCCTGGAGGACCTGGGCCTCGTCGCCCGCGCACCCGACCCGGCGGACGGCCGGGCCTGGCTCGTCGACCTCACGGAGGAGGGCCGCTCCCGGGTACAGAGGGTCCGCGACGCGCGCCGGGCCCGGTACGCGGGCCGGCTGGCGCACTGGGACCCGGAAGAGGTCACCGAACTGGCGAGGCTGCTGCACCAGCTGAACCGGGGCATGGAGAAGTAGGCAGCCGCCGGGCGCCGGTCGCGTCGTCGCGGGTGGGCCCCCCGATCGGGCCGCCCCCGGGCCCTGGATGGTCGGTGGCGTCGACCGGGAACGGGTCATCTGGACGAGCGCCCGGTGGGTAGGCCGCCGTCGGTTGTGTCGTCGCGGGTGGGCACCCGGATGGGGCCGCGCCCGGGCCTTCGGTGGTCGAGGGCATGGTCGGTGGCGGCAGTCGTGCGGGGTGGTCGGTGGCGTCGACCGGGAACGGGTCATCTGGACGAGCGCCCGGTGGGTAGGCCGCCGTCGGTTGTGTCGTCGCGGGTGGGCACCCGGATGGGGCCGCGCCCGGGCCTTCGGTGTCGAGGGCATGGTCGGTGGCGGCAGTCGTGCGGGGTGGTCGCCGGCGGTCGACCGGAAACGGGCCGGACGGACGATCACCCGGTTGGTGGTGAGGGTGGCGATCCGAGCGGCGCTGGGCGGGTGGTGGCGGGGGCTCGGTGCGGGTGGCCACGGCAGTGGCGGGGACGGTGGCGCCGGGGCTGTGCGGGAGTGGTCTCTGTGGTCTGGGCGAGGGGTGTGACCGGGGGCGTTGTCAGGGGCGGTGGGTCTCGTTGGCGGGGACCGTCGTCGGGGGTTGTGCGGAGTGGTCTCTGTGGTCTGGGCGAGGGGTGTGACCGGGGGCGTTGTCAGGGGTGGCGGGTCTCGTCGGCGGGGACCGTCCGACCTCCACTGCCGGCCCGGCGGCGCCCCGGTAGGCCGGCTCGGGGACGTGACGACGGTGGACCTCCTCGGCGGCCGACCCGGCCAGGGTTCCCACGCCGCTCGGCCGGCCCCCGCCCCTCACAGCTCCGCGTACACCACCGTCGCGTCGTCGTGGGTCTTGCTGCGGCGCAGATACGTCCGGGTCTGCGCGTCCGCCCGCTCCAGCTGCCGGACGCGGTCCACCAGCGCCCGCGCTCCCTCCTTGCGGACGAAGGTGAGGCAGTCCGCCCAGCCGCCCTCGCTGAACTTCTCCACCCACCGGGTCGCCCCGTCGGTCAGGGCCACCAGGGTGCGTACCGCCGATCGCGGCAGCACCCCCGACACCGCGCGCCCCGCCACCGACGGATCGGCCGCCGCCGTGAAGAAGCCGCCCTCCTTGTTGCGGAGGGTGGCGTCGATCAGGGCGTCCGTGGCCAGGGAGGTGCGGGGGAGAAGGGAGAGGCGGTCGTCCAGTACGGCCGTGACCGTGCCGTCGGGTGCCTCCACGAGCAGCGCCGAGTCCGACAGGACCAGGTACTCGACCGTCTCCGGGGACCACCGCGCGATCACCACCGTCGCCTGGGGCGTACGCGGGTGAGAAAGGTCACAACCTTCACCATGTGAATCAGCTGTGCGCGCGATGGCCCGGGACAGCACCTCGGCCAGTGGAACATCCATGAGCGAAACGGCCAGTTCGGTCAGCGCCCCGCCGAGACGGGCCGTGAACCAGGGGACCGAATGCAGACAGCCCGTCGGGCCGGTGGGCGGGGTGACCCCGTCGAGGGCGACCAGTACACCGCCCCGTCCGGAAGCGGGTAGAGCGACACTCGCGAAGTCCTCGTTGGGACGGCTGGCATCACCGGGTTCCGAGACAAGTTCCGTACGCATTCGGCCAGTCTGCACGAGCCCTTCACATGCTTCGCCAAAGGGTGGCAACGGTCGCGGAATTGCCGCAGTCGCGCAGGTCAGACGCCAGGTTTGGGGTGGAATGGTTCACTCCGAGCAGGCGTAGCGGCGAATACTGCCATCGGTCTTCGCCGGCGTCCAACCGGCCTGCCGTGCAAGGCCCGTGCGCGTGCCGCAGGAACTTGCCCGCCAACTCCCCTACGGGGTTCACTCCTTCGGGTGGCGGCTGAGGCGATGCGCGGCCACCGCCCACCGGCGCTGGGAGGGTCGGGAACCGTACCCCGGTGTGCACAGCAGTTGACGGAGCGTCACCCCGGGCCCATGGGTATCACGAGTTCAGGAATGCGAGCAGCGGTGCAGAAGACGCGGCCTCGTCGCACAGGCAAGCAGACGGCCTCCGGCACAGGCGCGGAGCGCACACCCGCCACGCCCGGCGCCCCCGAGACCCCCGTCGGCAAGGGCCGCCCCACCCACGTCCGCACCCGGCTGATCCTCGCCGTCGCCGTCGTGGCCGCCGCCGTCGCCGGAGCCGGCGCACCCTCCCTCGTCACCGCCTCCGGGGAACTCCACGACTCCCAGGATTTGGTGACCTTCGCCGAGCAGACCCAGGACGCCCTCGACCTCGCCCACTCGCTCGCCGACGAACGCGACGAGGTCACCTCCTACATCGCGGCCGGACGGCCCAGGTCGAAGGCGCCCGGCGAGCAGTCGAGCGCCCGCGTCGACCGCCAGGTCGAGGAACTGCGCGCCGACACCGGCCTGTCCACGACCCTGCGCGGCGACCTCGACGACATCGCCGCCGTCCGACGCTCCGCGCTCACCGGCAAGAGCACCGCCCTCGAAGCGCACAACGCGTACTCCGCCGCCATCACCGAACTGCACCGGCTCGCCGAGGAACTGGCCGAGAGGATGCCGTCCCGCGCGGGCTCCGGCGCCTACTCCCTCGCCGAGCTGGACTCCGCAGTACAGCAGGCCGCCGCCACCCGCGGACTGCTGCTCGCGGCGCTCAGCGTGCCGACGACGACCCAGAGCGTCTACGACCCGATCACCGGCCTGACGAACACCAAGAAGGTCTCCTCGAAGGCCGACGCCCAGCAGCGCGACGCGCTCAGCGCCGCCGCCCAGCAGGCCCGGCTGCGCTCCGACGCGGCCCTCGCCGACTTCCAGGACTCCGCGCCCGCCACCGCCAAGGCGAGTTACGACTCCACGGTCACCGGTCCCGAGGTCAACTCCGCCGACAAGTACCTCGCCTCCCTGACCGACCAGCCCACCCTCTCCGGCGGCGAACTCGGCACCGGCACCGGCAAGCTCGACGCGGCCCTCTCCGCCCGCGTCGACCTCATGCGCGGCGCCGAGTCCGCGCTCTTCGAGCGCCGGGTCAAGGAACTCGCCCAGCTGCGCGACGACGACGTCACCGCGCTGGAGCTGCGCGTCGCGATCCTCGGCGCCCTGATGCTGCTGGCCGTCGGCATCGCCACCGCGATGGCCCGCACCCTCACCCGCCCCCTCTCCGTGCTGCGCCGCGGTTCCGCCCGGCTCGCCGGGGCCGAGGACCCCACCACCGAGGAAGCGGTCTCCTTCACCGGCCGCAACGACGAGTTCGCCCAGGTCGTCCGCTCCGTCAACGCCCTGCACGCGCACGCCGTCGCGCTCGCCGAGCGGATCAACACCCTGGAGTCCGACCGCAAGCACCTGGTCGGCCAGCGCCAGAAGATGGCGGACGCGCGCGAGCAGCTCAAGGCCGAAGTCGCCGACTCCGCGGCCCAGTTGGAGCGGCTGCGCACCACCATCGGCGCCACCTTCGTCAGCCTCGCGCTGCGCACCCTCGGCCTCGTGGAGCGGCAGCTCGCCGTCATCGAGAGCCTGGAGGAGCGAGAGCAGGACCCGGACCGCCTGGCGACCCTCTTCAAGCTCGACCACTTCGCCACGGTCATGCGCCGCCACAGCGAGAACCTCCTCGTCCTGGCCGGTACGGAACACGTGCAGCAGAGCGCCGGGCCCGTCCCGCTCGTCGACGTCGTCCGCGCCGCGGTCAGCGAGATCGAGCGCTACGAGCGCGTCCGCATCGCCGCCCTCCCGCCGCACGCCCATGTGGCGGGCTTCGCCGCGGACGACCTCTCCCATCTCCTGGCCGAACTGATGGAGAACGCCACCTCGTTCTCCCCGCCCGACCTGCCCGTCGAGGTCTCCGGCTGGCTCCTGGAGAGCGGCGAGGTCATGCTCTCCGTGCAGGACGAGGGCATCGGCATGACCGCCGAGCGGATGACCACCCTCAACTCCCGCCTCGCCGAGTTCGATCCCGAGGCCGCGTACGAGTCGTACGACGAAGGCGACGAGGGACTCGGCCTGGGCCTGTACGTCGTGGCCCGACTCGCCCACCGGCACGGAGTCCGGGTGCAGCTGCGCGAGCAGAAGCAGGGCGGGGTGGCCGCGGTGGTGGTCCTCCCCAAGTCCCTGCTCACCGCCGCGCCCACGTCCGCCGTACCGGCCTCCGGCACCGGCCCGGTCACCGGCGCGCCGCACACCTTCTCCCTCCCCGGCGCCGACGCGGAGGTCAACTCCAACGTCCTGAGCGGCCGTTCGCAGGGTGGCGACCCCCTGGTGGACCTGGCCGAGAAGGCCGTACGCCACGCGGCGGCGGAGTCCCCCGCCGAGACGACGATGGAACTCCTGGCCCCCGTACCGGCACCGGAGGAGCCGGACCCCGTACCGGAGGAGCCGCCGGCACCCGCACCCACGGCCGCCGAGACCGAGGCCGCGACGGAACACACCCGCGCCGACGAGGAGCCCCTCACCGACAAGGGCCTCCCCAAGCGCACCCCCAAGATCACCGCACCCACCGTCCCGGCGCCCCGCCAACGGAACAGTTCCGTGGACGCCGACGCTCTCCGCCGCAGGCTGGGCGGCTTCCGCCGGGGGGCAGAGGCCGGCTACCGCGACGTGGAAGCGGAGATCCAGGAACAGACCGGCGAGACCAGACTGCCGGCATCGCACAGCACCGCATCCGAAGAAGCCACGGGGGGCACAGCCGAGGAGGCAAGCAGTTGACCGCGCCCAGTACCTTCGGACTGAGTCGTGAAGCACGCAATCTCCACTTCCTGCTGACCAACCTCGTCGAGGAGGTCCCCGGCGTCCAGTCCGTCGCCGTCGTCTCCTCCGACGGACTGCTCCTGCTCTCCTCCGACGCCGAGCGGAACGCGGAGGCCCGCGAGGCCCGCGTGGAGAAACCCTCCGGCCCGCGCGGCTCGTCCGCCGACCTCGCGACCGTCGTCTCCGGCATCGGCAGCCTCACCCTCGGCGCCGCGAAGCTCATGGACTTCGGCGCGACCAAGCACACCATGATCGCGATGGAGGACGGCAGCCTGTTCGTGATGTCGATCAGCGACGGTTCGCTGCTCGGTGTGCACGGCTCCGCCGACTGCGACATGAGCGTCGTGGCGTACCACATGGCGCTGTTCGTCGGCCGCGCGGGACACGTCCTGACCCCCGAACTCCGCAGCGAGCTGCGTCAGTCGCTGGAGAACGACGCGACAGGGAGCGCCCGATGACGAACAGGCCCGAGCTCCCGGTCCGCGGCGGCGACCGCAAGGCCGCCCGGGTGCGGCCGTACTCGCTCACCGGCGGCCGTACCCGCTTCGGCCACGTCCTCCTCGTGGAGACGTTCGTGGCAAGCACCGCGGCCCTCGAAGCCCCCGAGGAGCGCAAGGAGCTCACCAACGGCTCGCTGAGGTCGGTCATGCCGGAGCTGCGGGCCATCGTCGAACTGTGCCGCCGGATGCGCACGGTGGCCGAGATCGCCGCGCTGCTGAAGATGCCGCTCGGTGTGGTCCGCGTGCTCCTCAGCGACCTCGCGGACCAGGGAAAGATCCGTGTGTACGGCACCGGTACCGGTCATGGTACGGGCCGTCCCGACCGCGCTCTGCTGGAAAGGGTGCTCAGTGGACTCCGTCGTCTCTGACGCCGCCGCCTCTCCCGGGTACGGCGTCACCCCGTTCGTCGATGTCGAGACCGACGACAACCTCAAGTCCTGGCAGACGGACCGCACGCGGGCCCCCATCGCCACGAAGATAGTCGTGGCCGGCGGCTTCGGCGTCGGCAAGACCACCCTGGTCGGCACCGTCTCGGAGATCGAGCCCCTCCAGACGGAGGCGCTGATGACCGAGGCCAGCGAGCAGGTCGACGACCTCACCGGCACCCCGGAGAAGGTCTCCACCACCGTGGCCATGGACTACGGCCGCATCACCCTCGACGACGACCTGGTCCTGTACCTCTTCGGCACGCCGGGCCAGGAGCGCTTCTGGTTCATGTGGGACGACCTGGTGCGGGGCGCGATCGGCGCGGTGGTCCTCGCGGACACCAGGCGGTTGAAGGACTGCTTTCCGGCGCTGGACTACTTCGACGGCTGTGGGATGCCCTATGTCGTCGCGGTCAACCACTTCGACGGCAGTGATCGCTTCGAACCGGAGGATGTGCGGGAGGCGTTGACGATCCCCGCCCACATACCTGTCATGATCATGGACGCGCGGCGGAAGATCTCGGTGATCGAGACGCTTCTGTCCCTGGTCGGCCACGCACTGGACGTCACCCCCGAGTAGGAGAACAGCACCCGCATGCGGAAGATACTCGTCGTCGGAGCCGGCCAGTCCGGACTCCAGCTCGCCCTCGGCCTCCAGTCGCACGGGTACGAGGTCACCCTGATGTCCAACCGGACGGCGGACGAGATCCGCTCCGGCCGGGTCATGTCGACGCAGTGCATGTTCCACACGGCACTCCAGCACGAGCGCGATCTCCAGCTGAACTTCTGGGAGTCCCAGGCCCCGAAGATCGAAGGGCTCGGCGTCTCGGTGGCGGCTCCCGGCTCGTTCGACCCGGGGCCCTCGCAGCGCGCGATCGACTGGCTGGGCAGCCTCGACGGGTACGCGCAGTCGGTCGACCAGCGGGTCAAGATGGCCGGCTGGATGGAGACCTTCGCGCAGCGCGGCGGTCAGCTCGTCATCCACGGCGCGGCGGTCGGCGACCTCGACTACTTCTCCCGAACGTACGACCTCGTGCTGGTCTCGGCCGGCAAGGGCGAGCTGGTCTCCATGTTCGCGAGGGACCCGGAGCGCTCCCCGTACGCCGAGCCGCAGCGCGCCCTCGCCGTCTCCTACGTCCACGGCCTGGGCCCGCGCCCGGAGCACCCGGAGACCGAGGCCGTCCGCTGCAACCTCGTCCCCGGCGTCGGTGAACTCTTCGTCATGCCGACGCTCACGACCTCCGGGCGCGCCGACATCCTCTTCTGGGAGGGCATACCCGGCGGACCGCTCGACGTCTTCAACGGCGTGAAGGACCCGGCGGAACATCTCTCCCTGACCCTGGAACTCATGGAGAAGTTCCTGCCCTGGGAGTACGCGCGCGCCACGAAGGTCGAACTCACCGACGCCGGTGCCACGCTGGCCGGCCGCTACGCGCCCACCGTGCGCAATCCGATAGGCCGCCTGCCCGGTGGGGGACTGGTTCTGGGCGTGGCCGACGTCGTCGTCGCCAACGACCCGATCACCGGGCAGGGCTCCAACTCCGCGTCCAAGTGCGCGGCCTCCTACCTCGCGTCGATTCTCGACCAAGGGGAGAAGGAGTTCGACGAGGAGTGGATGCGGGCGACGTTCGAGCGGTACTGGGCCACCGCCCAGCACGTCACCAAGTGGACGAACGCGATGCTCGCTCCGCCGCCGGAGCACATCCTGAATCTGATCGGGGCGGCCGGGCAGCTGCAGCCGGTGGCGGATCGATTCGCCAACGGCTTCGACGACCCGGCCGACTTCGAGAACTTCTTCTACGAGCCGGAGAAGACGGGGGCCTACCTGGCCTCGGTCGCGGGCGGCTGATCGTCGCCGTTGCGGGTGCGCGGCGTCTGTGGCCGGTCGCGTCTGTCCGGACGTACGGCTCCGAGGAGCGGGTGGGACGCGATCGGGGAGATCTTGATCCGCTCGCCGGTTCTCGGGGCCTCGATGACCTTTCCCCTCCCCGCGTACATCGCCACGTGGGTCGCCCTGGGGAAGTAGATCACCAGGTCACCGGGGCGCAGCTTCTCCAGCGGGATCCGCGGGAGCCGGGCCCACTGCTCCTGGCTGGTCCTCGGGATCGGGGTGCCGGCGTGCGCCCAGGCCTCCGACGTCAGGCCCGAGCAGTCGTACGTCCTCGGGCCCTCCGCGCCCCATTCGTACGGCTTTCCCAGCTGGCGTCGGGCGTACCGCAGGGCCGTCTCGCCCTTCCGGGTGGGCTTGCGGTCCTCCTCGCCGAGGGCGCCGGAGGTCGTCAGCTCCTCCTGCGCCTTCTCGACCCCCCTCTCCTCGAACTCGGCCAGCCTGGTGAGCTGTTCGGCGGTGAGGGAGGCGAGGAGTTCCTGCACGTCGGCGAGCTTCTCCTGTACGTCGTCCCGTTGCCGCTTCTGCCGGGCGGCGAGCGTGAGCTGGTCGTCGAGCGCCTTGCGCGCCCTGCGGGCGAGTTCGTCGGCACGGTGCTCGGTGCCGGTCAGGCGGCCCACCGTCTCGGCCCGATCGCGCGCCATCCGGCCGATGACATGGCCCTGGTCGAGCGCGCGCTGGGGATCGCGGGCGAGCAGGAGGCGGACGTACGGCGAGATGGAGGTGGTGCTCTGGTACTGCTGCCGGGCCAGCCGTCCCGCGGCGCCCCGGCTGTCGTGCAGGGAGAGGCGGGTCTTGGAGAGGTTGGTATCGAGGCGGGTGACCTCCGCGCGTTTCTCCTTCAGCTTCTCCTCGGTGGCGTTGTAGTTCTCGGTGGCCTCCTCGGCCTCCCGGTACAGCCGCTGAAGGTCCGTCAGCAGATCGGCGACGGAGCGCTCGCGCGGCTCCGGCTCCGGGACGGCCGTCGCGGGCAGCGGCGCGAGGGCGGTGCCGACCGCCACCGCCGCCGTACACACCAGACGCAGAAGCCTTCCTGACACGTCATCACCTCCGGTGCGGAGCAGCCCCTCTGTTCCGCACGGTGAGCATCAGGCGGGGTCGGTGTTCTCGCGCGCCGGGTGGGCGGTTCGGCGCAACGTCGTCACCCTTCGGTGTCAGCCGGGCCGTCGTTCGGTCCGTCGTTCAGCCTGTCGTTCGGCCTGTCGTTCGGCCTGTCGGGCTTGGACCAGGGCCATTTCAGCCCGCCGATCTTTCCCTCGGGGTCGTACGCGTACTTCCACCCCTTCTGGATCCCCATCCTGGAGTGGCCCCTGGGCACCAGGCGGTAGACCAGCACGGTGGGCGGGCCGCCGGCCGCGTCGGGGACGGGGATGCGGTACGTCTTCGGCGGCCGGCCCGTGGGTCCCAGCAGCACGGGCAGCACCCGTCCGTCCATGGGCCCGCCCTCGAAGGGGGTGTCTTCGCTCTTCACCGCACCAGTGTCAGCCATCCGCCGCGAGGGCCGTGACCAGCGCGGCGGTCTGCGGATCGCGGTTCGCGGTCACGGAGAGCACGGCGACGAACTGCTCGACCAGCCAGTCGCGCAGCTCCTCGACAGGAGGCTGCTTGCCCTCGTCGAGCCAGATCAGCGAGGCCGCCTCCACCGCGGTGATCCACATCCGTACCGTCATGCGCAGTCGCAGGCCGGGTTCGGTCACGCCGAGGTGGCGGAGGATGTGCTCGGCCGCCGCCCGTCGTACGCCGTCGACGATGGCGGTGGTCCTGGACGTCTCGACCACGCTGCCGCCCTGGAGGAGCGCGCTGAAACCGGCGTCGTGCTCGTCGACGAAGGCAAGGTAGCGGTCGAGGGCGCGGGAGAGGCGGATGAGCGGGGGCCCCTCCCGGGGCTCGTCGAAGCACTGCTCCAGCTCATCGGCGGCGGAGCGGAGGGCGGCCTCGTAGAGCTGCTGCTTGCCGCCCGGGAAGTACCGGTAGACGAGGGGACGGGAGACTCCGGCCGCTTCCGCCACGTCGTCGAGGGAGACGTCCTCGGGGGCGCGGTGCGCGAAGAGGGTGAGGGCGGCTTCGAGAAGCTGGCTGCGTCGCTCCTCGACGCTGAGGCGGCGATAGGCGGGAGCGGATGGGGTCATGCCTCGAAGGGTAGTCGGCCGTCCGCGGGTGCGTTGTGGCTGGTCGCGCAGTTCCCCGCGCCCCCAAGAGGTGGGCACTGCTAGGCATGCATGACTGCACCCACCCAGGGGCGCGGGGAACTGCGCGACCAGCCCCCACCGGGCCCGCACCTGACCATCAAGCCAGCAGCCCCGACGACCTCCACAGCCGTCGCCCCACACCCCGCAGCACGCCGATGTCATCCAGAAAATCCGTCAGCCGCTTCGCCCCGGTCTGCATGACCTCACGCCGATGACCGCTCGCCTTCACCTGTGCCAACGCCTCCCGCTGGTCGAGGCCCACATTCCTGTACACCTCCGGATTCACGAACGCCACGGAGAACACCCGCGCGAACTCCCCGGACGTCACCCGAGTGAACTCCTGCGACCACCGCGGAGCGGAGATCATCTGCCGCCGCAGCTCCTCCCGGGCGTAGCGCACATGCCGCGCCTCCTCCACCACATGGATCCGCGTCACCCCGCGGATCAACGGCTGTACCCGCTCGTCCGGGAACGTCAGCCGCTGCATCCAGTCGAGGATCTCCTCACCCAGCAGCGTCGCCGTGAAGGATCCCGGCGTCGTGGAGATCGTCTTGAACAGCCGGCCCAGCTGCTGATGGCTCCGGCTCACCGGATACCAGGGCGTCCCGCCCCGCGAGATCAGCCGCGCGAACATCTTGGAGTGCCGGCACTCATCCTCGATCTCGGTGAGCGCGTACCGCACATGCGCACTCGTCGCCGCCTTGTCGTAGATGTGACGGCACAGCAGCTGCATGAGGATGATCTCGAACCAGATCCCCAGCGAGGCCAGTGCCGCGGCCTCGTGCTGCGAGAGCAGGATCCGCTGTTCCTCGCTCATCCGCCGCCACATCGGGGTGTCGTACAGCGAGACCAGCTCCGGCGGCCAGAACCACTTGCCCTCCTCGAAGGGCGCGTCCCAGTCCAGTTCCTCGTCCGGGTCGAAGGAGTGCTTCCTGGAGGAGTCGAGCAGCCGCTCGGCGACCTGCTCCCGGTCCTTGAGCACACCGAGCGCGTCACGCAGCCCTTCGAGCGCGTCGACTTCTGTCAGACTCGTCATGGCTCTTATGAGACTGCTTGTCAGCAAGCTCGTCAATCCCTTGCGCACGACTTGTTGACCCGGCGTCTAGGAACGGGCAGCCTGCGGAACATGCCGACTTTCGACCTGTACACCACGGACCCCGGGGACCCCCACTGGCAGGTACCGGCGACGGGCAAGGCCCGGTTCAGCTGGGAATACGACGACGGCCGCGACCGCCTGCTGGCCCTCTACCAGAAGGGCAAGGACAAGCAGTGGGACGGGCAGAAGCGCATCGACTGGAGCATCGAGGTCGACCCGTACGACCCGCTCGGCACCCCCGACGAGTCCATCTCCGTCTACGGCACCAAGTACTGGGACAAGTTCACCGACCAGGACAAGGGAGAGCTCCGCAAGCACCTCGCCTCCTGGCAGTTCAGCCAGTTCCTGCACGGCGAGCAGGGCGCGATGGTGTGCGCCGCGCGGATCGTGGAGTCCGTCCCCGACCTCGACGCCAAGCTCTACTCGGCGACCCAGGTGATGGACGAGGCGCGGCACGCGGAGATCTACGGCCGCTTCCTGCACGAGAAGATCGGGATGCTGTACCCGATCAACGACAACCTCCAGTCCCTGCTGGGCGACACGCTCAGGGACTCGCGCTGGGACATGCCCTACCTCGGCATGCAGGTCCTCATCGAGGGTCTCGCGCTGGCCGCCTTCGGCATGATCCGCGACACCACCGACAAGCCCCTCCCCAAGCAGATCCTCGCGTACGTCATGCAGGACGAGGCCCGTCACGTGGCCTTCGGCCGCATGGCGCTGCGCGACTACTACAAGCAGCTCTCCGAGGCCGAACTGCGCGAACGCGAGGAGTTCGTCATCGAGGGCTGCTACCTGATGCGTGACCGCCTGCGCGGCGTCGAGGTCCTGGAGAACTTCGGCATCCCGAAGGCGGAGGCCGAGGAATACGCCGAACGGTCCGAATTCCTCGCCCTCTTCCGTCAGTTGCTCTTCTCCCGGATCGTCCCCTGCGTCAAGGACATCGGCCTGTGGGGCAAACGCCTCCAGCAGGCCTATGTCGACATGGGTGTGTTCGAGATGGGCGACTCCAACCTCGACCTCCTCATGGCACAGGACGAGGAGATCGCGGAGAAGCTGGACGCCGAGCGGTTCGCGGCCGAGGAGCGGGAGCGCGTCGCCGAGGTGACGGAGGCCATCGAGGCGGGCGCCACACCCTAGGCCGGGCAGCCCAGATCGTCCGGGATCTCCAGAGCCGTGACCGGCTCCGCCCCCTGTGCCGGGAACGGCGTCCGCAGGGTGAACGCGTACGGTGTGGGCCCGTTCGTGCGCAGGTGCAGCAGGCGGGACTCCGCCTCGGCGACCGTGGGGCGATGGCCGGCCGGGACCCACCACAGGGCCACCATCGCCTCCTGGACCCGTTCGAAGAACTCCCTGCGGCGGGCGAGCATCTCGCGGTGCCGGCCCTGGTACATGTACGCCGTCAGCGCGTTGGTGTCCCGCCACACCGACATGTTGATGATCAGCCACTCGTCGCCGAAGACGGCGATGTCCGTCGCGTCGCCGGACTCGTCCTCCAGCCGCCAGACGAAACCGTCGGCGCTGTCGGCGTCGGCGTTCACGGGATCGAGGTTGTCGACGAAGGCCTTCAACTGCGGGGAGTCCAGCGGGGCTTTGAGACGGCCGATGTTCACCTGGGCGAGTTGGTACGCGTTGGCTTCAGTCATGTACCGAACGTTAGGTCGGTCGTCCGGCGGCACTCAACCCCCGTCTCAATACCTGGAGTTGAGCACCGCCTCCATGACCGCCCGCGCGATCGGCGCCGCCACCCCGCCCCCGGTGATGTCCCCCCGGACGGCCGACGCGTCCTCCACCACCACGGCCACCGCGACCTTCGGCTCCATGTCCCGCTCACCCTGCGCCCACGACACGAACCAGGCGTACGGAGTCCCGGCGTTGCCGATGCCGTGCTGGGCGGTGCCGGTCTTGCCGCCGACGACGGCGCCGGGGATGGCGGCGTTCGTGCCGGTGCCCTCCGTGACGACCTGGGCCATGAGCTCCTTCAGCCGCGCGGCCGTCGCCGGGTACATCGCCTGCCGTACCGGGCGCGAACCCGCCGTCGCCACCGTGTCGCCGTCGTCTGTCGTGGTCCGCTCCACCAGATAGGGCGTGCGGATCTGCCCGCCGTTGGCGACCGCCGCCGAGACCATCGCCATCTGGAGCGGCGTCGCGCGCGTGTTGTACTGGCCGATCGACGACAGGGCCAGCTGAGCCTTGTCGACGGTCGGGTCGAAGGTGCTGCGGGCCACCGAGAAGGGGATCCGCAGCGAGCGGTCGTTGAAGCCGAAGGCGCGCGCGGTGGCCGTCATGTCACGCACCCCCACCTTCACCCCGAGCTTCGCGAACACCGTGTTGCACGACCACCGGAAGGCCTCGCGCAGGGACAGGTCCTCGCAGCCCTCGGACTCGTTGGTCAGGGAGGTGGTGGTGCCGGGCAGGGTGTACGGCTCCGGCGAGTCGGTCGGCGCGTCCACGTCCTTGATGACACCCGCGTCCAGCGCGGCCGCCGCGGTGACCACCTTGAACGTGGAACCCGGCGGATAGGTCTGCCGTACCGCCCGGTTGAGCATGGGCTTGTCCACGTCCCCGTTGAGCCGGGCCCAGGCCCGGCCCACCCGCGGGTCGTTCCCGGACAGTGCCGCGGGGTCGTACGAAGGGGAGGACGCCAGCGCGAGCACGCGGCCCGTCGCCGGCTCCACCGCCGCCACCGCGCCCTTGCGGCCGCCGAGCCCGTGGAAGGCCGCCTTCTGTGCGGCCCGGTTGAGCGTGGTGACGACGTTCCCGCCCGGGTTGCGTCGTCGCGTGAGGTCGTTCCACAGCGGGAACGGCGTCAGCAGCGGGTCCGAGCCGGAGAGGACCGAGTCCTCGGTGTGCTCCAGCAAGGACGTGCCGTACTCCTGCGAGGCGAAACCGGTCACCGGCGCGTACAACGGCCCGTCCGTGTACGTCCGTTCGTAGCGCAGCTGCTCCCCGGTGTCCCGGGATCCGGTGACCGGCCGCCCGCCGACCAGGATGTCGCCGCGCTCCCGGCCGTAACGGGCGATGGTCTCGCGGCGGTTGGCCGGGTTCTCGCCGTGGGCGCGGGCCTGGACGACCTGGACGCGGGCGGCGTTGACGAGGAGCGCCAGGAGCAGCAGGGTGCAGAAACAGGCGGCGTGCCGGATGTAACGGGCCATACCGGGCCCTCGCGTCGTCACGGGATCTCCTTTCCGTCGTACTGGTCGCGGGCCGAGTCGCTCACCCGGATCAGCAGCGCGACGATCGCCCAGTTGGTGACGACCGACGAGCCGCCCTGCGCGAGGAACGGCATCGCCATGCCGGTCAGCGGGATCAGTCCGCCGACCCCGCCCGCGATCACGAACACCTGGAGCGCCACGATCGAGGCGAGTCCGATCGCGAGCAGCCGCCCGAACGGGTCGCGCAGGGCGAGGCCCGCCCGGTAGCCGCGCTCCACCAGCAGGGCGTACAGCAGGAAGATCGCGGCGAGGCCCGCCAGGCCCAGCTCCTCGCCGGCGGTCGCCAGGATGAAGTCCGACTTGGCGGCGAAGCCGATCAGGATGGAGTGGCCGAGCCCGAGCCCGGTGCCGAGGACCCCGCCCGCCGCGAAGGCGAAAAGGGACTGCGCGAGCTGGTTCGGCCCCTGGCCCGCCTCGATGGACGCGAAGGGGTGCAGCCAGTCCTCCACCCTGATGTGCACATGGGGCTCCAGCCAGCCCACGGCGAAGGCGCCGACGGTGGCCAGCAGCAGTCCCAGCGCGATCCAGCCGGTGAGTCCGGTGGCGACGTACAGCAGAACGACGAACAGTCCGAAGAACAGCAGCGAGGTGCCGAGGTCCCGCTCCAGGACCAGGACCCCGACGCTGATCAGCCAGATGGTGAGCAGCGGGCCCAGCACTCGCCCGGTGGGCAACTGCAGCCCCCACAGCCGCCGGCCCGAGAACGCCAGCGCGTTCCGGTTGGTCGCGAGATACGCGGCGAAGAACACCGCCAGCAACACCTTCGCGAACTCGCCCGGCTGGATGGAGAACCCGGCGACCCGGATCCAGATGCGGGCGCCGTTCACGGAGGGGAAGAGAATCGGGAGGGTCAGCAGGACCAGTGCGGCGGCGACACAGACGTAGGCGTACCGCTGGAGCACACGGTGGTCGCGCAGCATCAGCACGACCACGATGAACAAGGTCACCCCGACCGTGGACCACACGAGCTGGGTGGGGGCCGCGCGGTCCCCGGGCGTCTCCAGGTCGAGCCGGTAGATCAGGACGAGGCCCAGGCCGTTGAGCAGTACGCCGATCGGCAGCAGGAGCGGATCGGCGTACGACGCCCTCAGGCGCA
This sequence comes from Streptomyces sp. SAI-127, assembly GCF_029894425.1. Classification (NCBI taxonomy): domain Bacteria; kingdom Bacillati; phylum Actinomycetota; class Actinomycetes; order Kitasatosporales; family Streptomycetaceae; genus Streptomyces; species Streptomyces sp. SAI-127. Next base: position 3,688,279 of record NZ_JARXYJ010000001.1, on the reverse strand, counting down.
CCGCTCCGTGGGCGATGAGCGCGAGCACGCCGAGCCCGGCGCCGTAACCGGCGGCGCCGGGCGGCACGGAGCCGTTCTTGGCGAGGCCGACGGCGCAGTAGCCGTACACCGACAGCAGGACGGCGATGACGATGAGGGCCAGTTCGATGCCACGGCGCCGGGGCAGGCGTACCGAGGGAGCGGAGGTCTCCGCGGGGGCCACGGTGGTTCCGGCCTTGGTCATGTCCGGAACTTACCCAAATAGGACGTGATGTCTCCTAGCGTGCGCGGGATGTCAGCACCAGCGTGGCGCCGTTCCGATGGTCCGGATGTAACGGGCCGAACCCCAGGCCCAGGTGCCGTCCGTGAGGAGGTACCACTGGCGGTTGCCCTGGATGTTCTGGCCGTTGGTCTTGCAGAAGATCGAGACGACCTCGCCCCGGTCGGCCCACCGGATGATCTGGCCGCCCCGGTTCGGCGCACTGCGCAGCGCCAGCGAACTGGCCGTCACGACGCCTCTGGACAGGCGGGGGTTGTGGTTCTGGTTCTGGCCCTGGCTTTGATTCTGGCTTTGATTCTGGGTCTGGTTCTGGGTCTGGTTCTGCCCCCAGTCGCCGCGCGGGTCGTCCGGTTCGTCACCGGCGACGGCGGGCGTGGCGAGGGCGGTGACGGCGAGGGCGCCGGCGGCCACGGCTATGGAGAGACGGGAGCGCAGGGACATGGAGGACCTCCGTGATGGGGGTGCAAACCTGACTATTCGCCAGATTAGGAGCCCCGTACACGGGTCGCCTTTCACACTGAGCCATAGGAGAACCGGCCCAGGGCCGTCTACCGCAGGAACAGCGTCGCGACCGCCCCGCCGTTCACCGCGTTGGAGAACGACAGGCGCGCCCCCAGCACCTCCGCCTGCCCCACCGCGATGGTCAGCCCCAGGCCGTGCCCCTTCGACACGCCCTCGGTACGGAACCGCTGCGGCCCGTGCTCGATGAGATACGGCGGAAACCCGTCCCCGTGGTCCCGAACGGTCACCACCGGCCCGTCCACCGTCAGGGACACCGGTCCCCGGCCGTGCCGATGCGCGTTGGCCACCAGATTGCCCAGCACACGCTCCAGCCGCCGCCGATCCGTCTCCACGGCAAGGTCCCGCACGACGACGACCTCGGTATCGGTACCGGACGCACGGACCACCCGCTCGGCCAACGCCCCCAAGGGCTCGGTGTCCAGTTCCACCGTCTCGCGCCCGGTGTCCAGCCGGGAGATCTCCAGCAGATCCTCCGTCAGGGTCCGCAACGCCCCCACCCGATCGCGCACCAGCTCCGTCGGCCGCCCCGGCGGCAGCAACTCGGCGGCCGCGTGCAGCCCGGTCAGAGGCGTCCGCAGCTCATGCGCCACATCCGCCGTGAACCGCTGCTCACTCAGCAGCTTCCCCTGCAGGGACACCGCCATGGAGTCCAGCGCGGCGGCCACCGCGGCCACCTCGTCCTGCGGCCGCGACGGATCCTTCGTACGGGGATCGTCGACCCGCGCGTCGAGGTCGCCCGCGCTGATCCGCCGGGCCACCCGAGCGGTGGCGTGCAGCCGCTTCGTCACCCTGGTGACCGCGAACGCGCCCACCAGCAGCGTCGCCGTGATCGCCAGCGCCGACGACCACAGGATGGCCCGGTCGAGCGCCGCGATCGTCCGCGCGTTCTGCGAGTAGTCGACCTCCACGGCCAGCGCCCGGTCCCCGTCCACCGGACCCGCCGCCCACATCACGGGGCGCCCGCGGTGCACGCCGACCATCGTGCCGCGGTCCCCGGCCACCGCCAGCGCCCGCAGCGAGCCCGGCAGGTCCGGCGGATCCACACCGGCGTCCCACTTCAGCGTGTCCCCGGCCTCGTACGCCTCGGCCGTGTCCTTGAGCCTGCTCAGCGCCAGCTCACGGGCCTCGCCGACGGTCTGGTTCGTCACCGAGACATGCACGAGGACTCCGAGCAGCGCGGCGAGGGCGCAGCACATCACGGTGATGAAGACGGCGGCCTTCACGGCCAGCGTGCCGGACCAGCGGGGCAGCGCGAGTCTCATCGCGCGCTCGCGGACGGGCCGGGCGCCGGGCTCTGCGCTTCCCCGAGGGAACGGCTGCCGGTGCGCAGCATCTCGTCGTGCGTGAGGAGCATCGACTTCTGCTGCGGGTCCCAGGTCCACTGGAGCCGGTACTCGTACCCGGCCACCTCGGACGGCGAACGGATGATCACCGACCGCCCGGCCAGCTCGACCCCGCTGACCGCGTCCTCCCAGTGCATGACCCGCACGAGCCGGTGCTTCTCGACGGTGTAGACGCGTACGGCGGTGACATTGCCGGGCAGCTGCCGAAAGCCCAGCGTCAGGTCCTGGCGCCCGTCACCGGTCAGGTCGCGGTAGTACGGCTGAAGGACCGGACACCTCTTCCCGGCCGCCCCGTTCTTCCCGCAGTCCGCCATCCGGCGGGCCGTCTCGACGTAGCCCGCGTCGGCGTAGCTGCCGGCGTCCTCCTTGATCTCCGCGCGTACGAGCGCGACCGGGTCCACCTCGCGGATGTCGTCGCCGGGCACGGAGACGCCCGCCACGACCTGCGAGTCCACCTCGCCGATCTCGAACGCCGGGCTGGAGGCGGGCGTCAGCTGCGGCCACAGCCGGTCGGGGCTGATCGCGGTCGGTGTCGAGCCCGCGCCCACCAGGTCGCCCGCGTCGCCGCAGCCCGACGCGGCCGCGAGCAGCAGGGCGACGGCGGCGACGGCGCGGGTCGTACGGGGTGCGCGGCGGGCGGGTGGCACTGTGCTCCTGGGGTCGGGCCGGGGCGTGCGTCGGGGGTGCGTGGCGGGGTTGTGCGTCGGGGGGTGTGTGGCGGGGGTGTGTGGCGGGGGTGTGTGGCGGGCCCACCTTATTCGTGTGGAAGTCCTTTTTGCGTTCCGGCGCCTCCGGGCCGCACTACTCGGTCAGCTCCTCCAGCAGCCGGGCCGTCGGAAGGCCGGTCCGGAGGTACTCGACGAACAGCTCGTTGTGCAGCGCCCACGGCGAGCGCCGGCTCCGGATCAGCCGGATCGCCTCGTCGGCCGTATGCCCCCTGCGGACCAGGGCGTGCGCCACGACCAGGCCCGAGCGGTTGTAACCGTGGTAACAGCGGACGAGGACCCTGCGGCCGTCGTCCAGTGCGTCGCTCGCGGCCTGCGCCAGACGCATCACGCCCGCGAGCTGGGTCCCGTCCAGCGGGCCGTCCGGAATCGGCCACACGTGGTGCTCGACACCGGGATCGGGACCGTGGCCCGGCAGCCGCAGCAGCGTCTGCACGACCTCGAACTCGTCCCGTACGACGGCGAACTCCCGTTGCCCGGACATGCCCTGGAACTCATGCCCGCCCATCCACAGCCCGGGCACGATCTCGTCCCACGCTCTGTCCGGAGCCGGTACATCGGGTTGCTTCCTGCGGGTCCGCAACAGCGCCTCCCCAAGCCCCTGCGCCAAGCCCTGCAACTCACGGCAACTCACCCCAAAGGTATCCGGCTTCTTGCCTGCGCAGCACCCCGCCTGTTCCCATGGTCCATGGGGTGATGGTGCATGAGCGGACTGCGCGTCGTACCGACCTGGCGCCATGGTCAGGAACGGCTGTACGTCTGCCTCACGGACGGCAGGAACATCGCCTGGTACGACCGTGCGGCGGCCCGGATCAACCTGCTGAGCGAGGACCGCAGAGAGGATGTGCTCGATGTCCTCGGGCCCTTCCTGACCGGCCCGGTGGCCGTGGGCCCGCCCCCGGTGCCGACGCCCGCCGAACTGGCCCGGCTCACCCTCCACCCGGACGACGACCTCGCGCCCAACCGGCCCGGCGAGGCCCTCCACATCGCCCTGGACCGGGACCCCGGCTCCCCGCACCTGATCCGGCGCGACCCCCGTCGGCGCGCGCTGGAGGCGGAACAGACCGTGGGTGAGGCGCTGGACAGCCTCGACGGCGCGGGCTGGCACACCCTGCACTCCGTCCCGCTGCCCGGCGGCGACCGCGTCCACCACCTGGTGATCGGTCCCGCCGGACTGTTCGCCGTGCACGCGCTGTACGCCCGCAGGCAGCGGGTCACGGTCGCCGACCCGATGGTCGCCTTCGGCCGCCGCGACCCACAGCCGCTGCTGCGCCGCGTCCGCGCCGACGCCGACCGTGCCTCCTACGCCCTGACGGCCGAGGTCCACCCGGTCCTCGCCCTCGTCGGGCCCGCGGCCGTGACGGTCACCCTTCCGCCCCGTGGGGTCCGCGTCCTCGCGGACACGGACCTCGAAGGCCTCGCCCGCCTGGGCGGAGTGCTCAAGCCGGCGGACGTGGAGGCCCTCCACGCGATGGCCCGGGACCGGCACACGTGGACGAAGGTCTGACGGAACGGTGCGGGTTGGGTGGGGGCGGGCGTTTTTGCGCAGTTCCCCGCGCCCCTGGGTGCCTGCGGCGGCCCGTTTCGGCTTCGGTGGGGGCTGGTGTAGCGCGTCGGGTTCGGTGGGTGGGTCGGGGCCGGGGTGGGGGGTATCCGTCCTCGGTCCGGCGGTTGCTGCTGCTTTGAGATGTGCTCGGCAACGGACGCCGGCCGCTGCCGGCGGACACCCCCCACCCCGTCCCCTTCGCGCCGTACGCGGCCAACCGTCCATCGTGGCTCACGGCGACCGGTCCGTGGTGGTGCGGGGGGTGGGGATCGGTCCGTCGTGGCGCGGGGACCGCAACCCCCTGGGGGCGCGGGGAACTGCGCTACCAGCCCCCCACCGGCCCGCACCCGCCGTACGACAGCACCCGGCACCCCCATAGGCGCCCCGCTCACGGCAGCCGTGCCGCCCGCTCGCTGTCGAGGAGCGGGGCCAGCAGGTCGCCGTAGTCCTGGAGGCGTGGGCCCATGTCCGGTGCCTCGAAGGACAGCTGGGCCGGTGTGCCGCACTCCTCGACCTCCGTCCAGGTCACCGGTGCCGACACCAGGGGCCGGATCCGGGCCCGCAGGGTGTAGGGCGTGGCGGTGGTCTTGCGGGCGGCGTTCTGGCTCCAGTCGACGAAGACCTTGCCGGGGCGCAGATTGCGGGTCATCCGGTGCAGGGCCAGCCGGGGCATCGCCCGCTCCGCCTCCACGGCGAGCTGTTTGGCGTACTCCGACACCTGCTCCGACGACGCTCCCCGGACCGCCGCCAGCAGATGCAGCCCCTTCGACCCGGCGGTCTTCGGGTACGCCTCGATCCCGTCGGCCGCCAGCCGCTCCCTGAGCCAGAGGGCGACCTCGCAGCACTCGACGATCGTCGCGGGCGGTCCCGGATCGAGGTCGAGGACCAGGCGGTCGGCCTCGTCGGGGGTGCCGATCGGCCACTGGTGGGTGTGGAACTCGGTGACCAGGTTGGCGGCCCACATCAGGCTCGCGAGGTCCTGCACGAGCACGATCCGGGCCGGCCCCTCCGAGCGGGGCACCTCGGCGGTCGTGACCCAGTCGGGTGTACCCGGCGGAACGTTCTTGGCGAAGAACACCTGACCCTCCGGGCCGTCCGGATAGCGCAGGAAGGAGACGGGACGGTCACGCAGATGGGGGAGCAGCGCCTCGGCCGTCGTGGCGTAGTAGTGCAGCACCTCGCCCTTGGTGAAGCCGGTGGCCGGATACAGCACCTTCTCCAGATTGCTGAGCGCGAGCCGTCGCCCATCCACCTCTGTGATCGGCGTCATACGATGAGAATCTCACGCATATCGGATGAAACTGCGTAATACGCCAGAAAGGGTGCTGCCGGTGAGATCCATATGGAACGGCGCCATCTCGTTCGGCCTGGTCAGCATCCCGATCAAGCTGGTGAACGCCACCGAGAGCCACTCGATCTCCTTCCGCCAGATCCACACCGAGGACGGCGGCCGCGTCCGCTACCGCAAGGTCTGCGAACTGGAGGACCGGGAGATCAGCCAGGCGGAGATCGGCAAGGGGTACGAGGACGCCGACGGCACCATCATCCCGATCACCGACGAGGACCTGGCCCATCTGCCGCTCCCGACGACGAAGACGATCGAGATCGTGGCCTTCGTGCCGGGCGACCGGATCGACCCGCTCCAGATGGACGCCGCGTACTACCTCCAGGCGGGCGGCGCCCCCGCCGCCAAGCCGTACACCCTGCTGAGAGAGGCGCTCAAGCGCAGCAACAAGGTGGCCATCGCCAAGTTCGCGCTGCGGGGGCGGGAGCGGCTCGGGATGCTGCGGGTGGTGGAGGACGCCATCGCGCTGCACGGGCTGCTGTGGCCGGACGAGGTCCGCGCGCCCGAGGGACTCGCCCCCGACACCAAGGTCACCGTCAGCGACAAGGAACTCGACCTTGCCGACGCCCTGATGGACACCCTCGGCGAGATCGACCTCGACGACCTCCACGACGAGTACCGCGAGGCGCTGGAGGAGGTCGTCGCCGCGAAGGCCGCGGGCGAGGCACCTCCGGAGACACCCGAGCGGGCGAAGGGCGGCAAGGTCCTCGACCTCATGGCCGCGCTGGAGAAGAGCGTCCGGGACGCGAAGGAGTCCCGGGGCGAGGAGCCGGGGGAGGTCACGCGGCTGCAGCAGCGCAAGTCGGCTCGGGCGGCGCCGAAGCAGACGGGTGGCAAGAAGTCCACGTCCGCCACGAAGAAGACGGCAGCCAAGAAGTCGACGGCGAAGTCGTCACAGGGGACGAAGAAGGCGGCGTCGGCGAAGAAGGCGACGACCGCGAAGAAGACGGCGGCCAAGAAGACGACCGCCCGCAAACGGACCGCGTGACCTGCGCACTGCCATCGGCACCGCGCAGGTCGCGTCTGTCGGTCGGCGAGGTCAGTCGACGGCCTTCGCGGACTCGATGATCACCGGCTGTGTGGGCACGTCACCGTGACCGCGGCTGCTGCCGGTCCGCACGCCCTTGATCTGGTCGACGACGTCCTGGCCCTCGACGACCTTGCCGAACACGGTGTAACCCCAGCCGTTCGGGCTCTTGGCCGTGAAGTCGAGGAACTCGTTGTCCGAGACGTTGACGAAGAACTGCGCGGTCGCCGAGTGCGGGTCGCTGGTGCGCGCCATCGCCACGGTGTACGCGGTGTTCTTCAGACCGTTGTCGGCCTCGTTCGGGACCGGCGCGAGCGTGGGCTTCTGCACCATGTCCGGGGTGAAGCCACCGCCCTGGACCATGAAGCCGTCGATCACCCGGTGGAAGATCGTGCCGTCGTAGTGCCCGTTGCCGACGTACTTCAGGAAGTTCTCGACGGTCTTGGGGGCCTCGGCGTCGGCGAGCTCGAGGACGATACGGCCGAAATTAGTGGTCAGCTCGACCCTGGACATGGGAATCGTCCCTTTCTGGTGGGGCATGACCGAAGCATCTTGTCACACGGCCGCCCAGGTCCGACGGCCTCACCGCGTCACGGTCTCACGGCTGAGGCGACGTCCGGGGGGCGGCACCGGGCGCGTTCCCGGTCGTGCCGCCCGATGGCGTCGGAACGGCCGACGGTTCGGAGGGGACGGCCGACGGCGACGCCGGGCCCGTGGTGGTGGGTGGGCGACTGCTCGCGGGGGCCAGCGGCACCGAGGAGCGGCTGGGATCCGCGCCGGGCAGGGCGGCCACGGCCCCGGCCGTGAGGACGGCGGCCACCAGCACTCCCACGGCGCCCGAGACCGCCGTACGACGGCGTCGGATTCGTCGGCCGCCGGCGACGGCCGCGTCGGTGACGCTGGGCAGGGCCGGCTCCCGCGAGCCGTCGAGGATGACCTCGAAGGCGCCCCGCACGCGGCCGCCCTCCCCGTACTCGTCCGAGTCGTACATCTGCCGCCTCACCTCCCGCTCGTCTCGCCCGCGAGACCCTCGACGAGCCCGCGCAGCCGGACGAGCCCGCGGGCGCTCTGGCTCTTGACCGTGCCCGGGGTCACGCGCAGCGCCTCGGCGGTCTGCTCCACGCTCCAGTCCTCCCAGAACCGCAGTACCAGGACCGCCCGGTAGCGGGGCGGCAGTTCCATCAGCGCGGCCTGCATCACCAGCCGCAGCTCGGGCGTGACCGGCGGCTCGGCGGACAGCGGCTCGGGCACGTCCTCCGTCGGCTCCTCCCGCCAACTCCGCTTGCGGTACTGGTCGATGAAGACGCGGGTGAGGATCGTACGGGCGTAGGCCTCGACGTTGCCGTCGCGGCGGACCCGGCCCCAGGAGGCGTACAGCTTCATCAGCGTCGTCTGGGTGAGGTCCTGGGCCTGGTGCCAGTCCCCGCACAGCAGATACGCGCTGCGCCTGAGCTGCCCCTGTCGGGCCTCGGCGAACTCCCGGAACTCCCGCTCCCGGACTGCTTCCCGCACCCGCCGACCCTCCGCCGCACCGATCACGCCTGTCCTTCAGAGGTACGGCGAAGGGCTCTGCGGGGTTGCACGCCCACGGAAGAAAAGTCTCCGGCCGCCGCGTGCAACCCGCCCGGGCCGGTGCCCCGTACTCCTCTCACGCAATCGACCCGACGACAGAGGAGCAGCTTTGACGAACCGTCCTGGCATCCGACCCACCCGCCGCCTGCTGATCGGCGTCCTCGCCGGAAGCGCCGTGGCCGTGGCGGGCTGGGCCGCCGTCGCAGGCGCCGCGACCGGCTCCCCCACACCGAAGCCGGCGCCGGCCTCCGAGGCCTCTTCGGTGGCGCCTTCGACCGTCCCGTCCCCGGTGCCTTCCCCCGTCCCGTCGGAGCGGCCGTCCGAACCGAGCCCGGTGCCGTCCACGGTGCCTTCCGAGCCGAGTCCGGTGCCGTCCACGGTGCCTTCCGAACCGGGCACCGCGCCGAGCCCGGTGCCGACGGTGGTACCGGACCAGCACCCCTCGGCCGTCCCGAGCCCCGCCCCGGCGGAACCGACCACCGTACCGAGCCCGGTGCCGTCGGTCCCCACGAGGCCGTCGAAGTAGGGCGGGTACGGGCGACGGGACGGCGTTCGGAGCGGCCGTCCCGTCGTGGGGCCGGTCCCCCCAGGCGCCCCGCCGTTGGGCCGGGCGCTGCCGGAAGGCCCGCCCCGCCGTGCGGTCGCGGTGGAGGCGACTGGCTCCGCGTCGAGCGGTCGGGCCGCCGTCTTGTTGTGGGGCCAAGCCCCCTGGGCGTGCCCTGGTTGGACCGGATGCCTCCGGAAGGCACACCTCGCGGTCACGGCGGTGGCGGGGGAGACTGGGGCCGCGTCGAGTGGTCGTCTCGTCGTGGGGCCAAGCCCCCTGGGCGCGCCCCTACCGGATGCTGCCGGAAGGATCGCGGCGCGGTCGGCGGAGGTGGCGGGGAGGGGGACCGGGCCCGCGTCGAGCGGTCGTTCCGCTGTCTCGTCGTAGGGCCAAGTCCCCTCAGGCGCGCCCTGTTTGGGCCGGATGCTGCCGGAAGGCCCTGCCGCGCGGTCGCGGCGGAGGTGGCGGGGGTGATTGGGCACCGCGTCGAGTGGTCGTGCCGCTGTCTCGTCGTGGGGCCAAGCCCCCTGGGCGCGCCCTGACCGGATGCTGCCGGAAGCACCGCGGCGCGGTCACGGCGGAGGCGGGGCGACTGGGTCCGCGTCGAGTGGTCGTGCCGCTGTCTCGTCGTGGGACCCGGACCCCTAGGCGCGGCTTGGTTGGACCGGACGCTGCCGGAAGGTCCACCGCGCCGGTCACGGCGGAGGTGCCGGCGAGGCTGACCGAGCCCGCGTCGAGTGGTCGGGCCGCGGTCTCGTCGTACGGCCAAGGCCCCCTAGGTGCGCCCCGGTTGGGCCGCGTGCTGTCGGAAGGCCCACCGCATCTCCGGTTCCACCAGGCCACGCAAGGCGCGTCGGACCGGTGGGGTGCACAGGGCGGTCACGGCGGAGGCGGCGGCGAGGGCTACCGCGGCCGCGCCGAGTGGTTCGTGGACCCAGGCGGGCCCGTACCAGCCCCAGAACCGGGCGCCCTGGACGAGGAAGCCGTGCAGGAGATAGCCGTAGAGCGTGCCCGCGCCCAGCGCCGTGAACCAGGTCCGCCGCCCGGGCACCAGGGCGAGGAAGCACCAGACCAGGACCAGCGAGCACCCGAAGGCGACCAGCGTCATCACCGGCCCCGACCAGGCGGGCGCCCCCAGCTCCTGGGCGCTGTCCCGGTGGTAGAACCAGGCCCCGCTCATCCGCGGCACGGCCCAGTAGGCCAGCGCGAGCGCGACCGCGAACACCGGCAGGGCCGCCAGCCGTACGGCCCGCCGACGGACCAGACGGAAGTGCTCCGGCTTCAGGCACAGACCCAGCACGAAGTACGGCAGGAACTGCAGGACACGCTGCAGATCGAGATCGTCGCCGATGGAGGGCGTGAGGGTGGCGAGCATCGCCACGGCGAGGGCGAGCGGCACCGGATGACGCACCCGCTGCCACAGGGGAGTGGTCAGCCGCCACACGAGCAACGCCACCAGGAACCACGTCAGATACAGCGGGTCCAGCAGACTCACCGGCCGGTCCGGCACCTGGTCGGTCCACCGGGTGAAGAACGTGTACGCCGTCTCGAACACGACGTACGGCACGACCAGCCCGGTCACCAGCCTCCGCAGCCGCTGCGGGGCGGCGTCGAAGTTCCGCGAGAAGTACCCGGAGACGACGATGAACGCGGGCATGTGAAAGGCGTACACGAGCAGGTACAGCGCCGAGACACCCCGGCTCCCGTCCCGCAACGGCTCCCACGCGTGTCCCACCGCGACCAGCACGATCGCCAGATACTTGGTGTTGTCGAAGTAGGCGTCGCGCTCCGCGGGACGCTGCGCTGAGGGTCTTTCCGGAGGGGCGACCGTGACAAGTTGCTCGTGCATCCCGGGCGCCTCACCATTCCGGAGCGGCCCAAACTCCGTACCTGAGTGCTAGCTGTGCCCCAGAGGCGCGCGCGGGCACCGAGGGCGTTGACGTTGACCACGGCGCTGCCCAGGTCGAGTGGGGATAGGCGTGGCTCACGGCAGGGGCGTGCCGCCGGTCGCGTTGAGGATCTCGGCGGTGACGAAGCTCGCTTCCTGAGAGGCGAGGTAGACGTACGCCGGGGCCAGCTCGGCGGGCTGGGCCGGGCGGCCCAGCGGGCTCTGCTTGCCGAACTCCACGGTGTCGGGCAGCGTCGCGGGGATCAGCGGCGTCCACACAGGGCCCGGCGCGACCGCGTTGACGCGGATGCCGCGCTCCGCGAGCATCTGGGCCAGCCCCTGTGTGAAGGTCACGATCCCGCCCTTCGTCATCGCGTAGTCCAGCAGGTGCGGACTGGGCTTGTACGCCTGCACGGACGTGGAGTTGATGACGCTGCCGCCCTCCGGGATGTGCGGCAGGGCGAACTTGGTCAGCCAGAACATCCCGTAGAGGTTGGTGCGCATGACCCGGTCGAACTGCTCGGTCGTGATGGCTTCGATGCCGTCCGGCTGCGACATCTGGAACGCCGCGTTGTTCACCAGCACGTCGATGCGTCCGAACTCGGCAACCGCGCGCTCTGTCAGCGCCCGGCAGTTGTCCTCCTCACGGATGTCGCAGGAGACGGCGACCGCCTTGCGCCCGGCGTCCTCGACGAGGCGGGACGTCTCGCGCGCGTCGTCCGCCTCCTCCTCCAGATGGGTGAACAGCACGTCCGCGCCTTCCCGGGCGAAGGCCAACGCCACCGCCCGCCCGATGCCGGAGTCCCCGCCCGTGATGACGGTCTTGCGGCCCTCCAGCCGACCCGTGCCGCGGTAGGACTCCTCGCCGTGATCGGGCGGCGGGTCCATCGGCCCGGTCCAGCCCGGGTGCCGTTGGTCCTGCGCCGGGAACTTTGGGCGCGGGTGCTGCGTCGCCGGGTCCTGCTGGGTGTGCTGGTGCTCGGTCACGGCGGCCTCCTCAACGCCGACGGGTTCGGACGGATCAGCGAGTTCCCGCCCTGCATCGCCCGAAAAGCCTGGGTACTCCTCCTCGGCCACCGGAGTGAAGCGGCGGACCGGGGTGAGGTCGTCGGTACACGCGTGGCAGGTATCTGGAAACGACAAGGAGTGGAGAACCCATGGGACACGGCGGAAACGTCATCCAGGAACTGACTGCGGACCACCGCGAGGTGGACGATCTCTTCGCGCAGATCGAGGCGCTGCCAGGCCCCGACCAGCAGCGACGCGAACTGGCGGACCGGCTCACCATGGAGCTGATCCGGCACTCGGTGGCCGAGGAGGAGTACCTGTACCCGACGGTGCGCCGGTACGTGGACGGGGGAGACGACCTCGCCGACAAGGAGATCGCCGACCACGGTGAAGTAGAGCGCATGCTCAAGGAGCTCGAAGGCTGCCAGCCGGGGGACGGGCGTTTCGACACGCTGATCCTGCGGCTGAAGAACTCCGTCACGGCGCATGTCAGCGACGAGGAGAACCGGCTCTTCCCCTTGCTGGCCGAGGTCTGCTCCGCAGAAGCCCTGGAGGAACTCGGCGAGAAGGTCCGCTCGGCCAAGCAGCACGCTCCCACCCGCCCGCACCCGTCCGCACCGGACACCCCGCCCGCGAACAAACTCCTCGCACCCGGCACCGGCATGGTCGACCGCCTGCGCGACATGCTCTCCGGACGCGGAAAGCAGGACTGACAGAGCCGGCAGGGCCCGGACCTTGTCCGTCCCGTCGACGACGCCCGCGAGCCACTCGGCCTGCTGCGCTTGCGAGCGACCAGTCAGCCATCGCGCGCGGGCTGCTCACCGAGACCGGCGTCCGCCGCGTCAACAGTCGCGTCGACGAACCTCTCGGCCCGTTCGACGTGTGGGTCGGGTGCCCGCACACGGCCCTGACGACGGCTGCTCCTGCCACAAGCCCGCACCGCACATCCTCATTTCCGCCCCACAGAGCCGCCCGGAAGAGACGGCGAGCGCGGAACACGTGGCGTTGGACCTGTTGACCGGGCCGCAGCCCCGGGGCGCCCCGACCGCCGAAGCCGCCTACGACATCGAGCGGAGGGCCAAGCACTGGGACGGCGGCGGCGTTGCCGGGCGGTTCCGGCCAGTGCAGGCGTCAACTGGCGGCCCTGACTCGTGCCACGAAAGGCGTTCGGGTCAGACCTTGATGACGGTGGCACGTCCACCGCACAGTGTGCTGAGATCCTCCGGGTCCGATGTGAGCACGGTGACGGGAGCGTGGGCGGCGAGGGCTGTGGCGCTGAGCATGGCGTCGACGGCGTACTTGTGGCCGTGCAGGCCGGCGTCGGCGAGGAGAGCGGCCGCGTGGCGGGCGATGGCCTCGGTGACTGGTTCGACGACAAGTCGGGACAGCGTCCACTCCAGGGCCGGTCGGTTGATCCGAGGATGGACGACTTCGACAAGAGTTGCCGCAGAGGTGATTACCCGCAGGTCGTCGGCGCGGGCGAGGGCGAGCCAGCTGGTGACGATGCGGTCACGGAGGACGGCCTTGGCCAGCCCTTCACTGTCGAGGACCAGGGTGCCGCCCGGGACGGCGGGGGATCGTGTCACGCGGCGTTCGTCCCGCCTCGCGTCTGCTCCCGGCGGGCCTGGTTGAGCTGATCGCGTAGAGCCTGGATCTCCTCGTCCGTGACGGGACCGTGCTCGGCCTCGGCAACCTGGATGATTTCGTTGAGGTTGTCGCGTTCGATCTGACGGGCCACAGCGGCGGCCACATAGGCGGACAGCCCAGAGGGGCCGCTGCGGGCCTTGGCCGCTTCAGCAATGTCGCGCGGCATAGTGATCGAATACTTGCCGGTGGTCTCAGTCATGCTACTTATCCTACCTCTCATCCTCTAGCCCGTAGAGGGGTCGGTGAAAACTGCTTGAGCGGCGAAGACCCGAAGCGATCGAAGAGCTGCTGAGCGAAATCGAGTGATCGAGTGAGAGCCGCGCATGGGCTTCATATCTCCGGATCCGTCCGGGGGGGCTTCGCTATTCCCGGGATTGACCGGGGCAGATGCCTCAAGATCCTGTCCACGAATAGTCCACGGACCCCGACACAGGGCCGCTCAGAGTGGCATAGGGCTGCACACACGCGAAGACCCCGCATTCAGCATCTCTGCTGGTCACGGGGTCTTCAGGCACCTCAGAAAGGTGCACCGGCAGGATTCGAACCTGCGCGCACGGCTCCGGAGGCGTGGGCACTGCAGCAGGTCGTGGTCCCTGCCCACGACGGATCCGGCCGGACCAGTCCACGGATGGTCCACAGCTGCTGAGTGCCTTTTCTGGGAGTGAAGCCGGTCCCGCCAGGTCGGCTTGTCATGCCTCTCCCGTACCCAGTGCACGTGGACAGCGCGGCGCGCCACAGCGCGGATTGCCGCCTCTCTTCCGCCGTGCTCTCTCCTCCCAGGGCTCGTGAGTTGCCCTCGGCCATGGTCGGGCGCGTGGAAGGCGCTGTACAGCACACCCTCTGACTGCGCTTCCCGTGGTTCCCCGCGCGATCTGGCACGCGGTCTGTCCCCACAGCCTCAGTGCCGACGGTAAGGATGTTCCAGTCGAGGGAGAGTTCGCCGGACACCGGTTGGCGAGGACCTTCGTGCCGACGCTCAACGTGGCGATGTGGTGCGCCTGCGCTGCCGGTGCTCCGCGTCCTGTCCGGTCAGCTGTCCGGCGAAATCATCACGTCTCGTTCGGAGCGCCCGTTTGCCGCCCCGCGCGCCTGGCAGCCCAGTCCTTTAACCCATCTGACCTGCGCATCAGCCCAACTCTGCTGAGTCTGACGAACCATCCAAGCCCGCCTGGCGGCCATCGCCCTCGCTTGGGCGGACGGTAACTACCGCGCATCAATGACCATAATGTATGAAAATGGACGAAACGTACGCCAAAACCGCGGAGGCGTGGCGATGCGCGGCAACGCCGAGAACGACGAGGGCTCCGTCGAGGACTACGACGACGAACACGGTGACGAACTCGACGCCGAGGACAGTGACGAGTACGCCAATCCCGAGGCTTACGACGAGGAGTCGGCATCATTCGAAGAGGAGCCGGCGTCCTACGACGAGGAGGACGCAGCCGGTGCGAGCCCTGACGTCTTCCTCGACGTTCCGATCCTGAAGGTCGACGAGATCGACCTGGACGTCGAGGATCTGCGGGCTCATGTCTCGCTGCAGGCCGAGGTGCTGGATCTGCTCAAACTGAATGTGGGCGCCGACGTCTCGCTCGGCCGGGTGCACCTGGGCATCTCAGGTGTCGAGGCACAGGCCCAGCTCAAGGTGCGCCTCCACAACGTCGCGAAGATCATCGACCGAGTGCTCACCACTCTCGACCGCAACCCGGAGATCCTGCACGAGCTGGCGCGTGGCATCGGGTCCGCCGTACAGGATGTCGGCGGTGGAGCCCGTCAGGCCGTGGGGGAGCTGGGTACGGGTGCCGGAAGGGCCGTCCAGGAGGTCGGCTCGGGCGCCGGAGCCGCCGTACAGGATGTCGGTCAGGGGGCCGGGAGGGCCGTTCAGGACGTGGGGCAGGGCGCCAGGGCTGCTGTCCAGGACGTGGGCCGGGGCGTCGGCTCCGTGGCGCAGGATGTCGGTCAGGGGGCCGGGAGCGCCGTTCAGGACCTGGGCGGTGGTGCCGGGCGCGCGGTGGAGGACGTCGGCCATGAGACGAGCCGGACCGTCGGAAGCGCCGGCGAGGCGGTGGACAGCACCGCCGGGAGCGTGGCCGGACAGGCCGCGGGTGTGACGGAAGGGGCAGGCGACACGGTACAGGGCGGCGGCCACGCCGTTGCGGACGCTGCTGAGACGGCGAACGCCACCGCTGAACGGACCGAGCCGGCCGAGCCGCGTGCGGCGCGCAAAGGCGCGGAGGGAGAGCGGGGCCGGGCCGGCCGGAGTCAAGGCGGCACCCGCACGCGCCGGGTGCGCGGAGAGGACGGGAAGCTGCCGCCAAGATCCAGTCGCCAACGTACCGCCAGGGAGCCGGAGGAGCCGCCCTGAACGCGAGGGGCGGGAGCCGGGAGCCCGGTGGGGGACGTCTTGTTCCGTTCGACGGTCCACGCCGAACGGCTCCGCTTCACGCAGGAACCCCAGACTGTCGTTCGCTTCCCCGGCACCGGGAAGCGAGAGTCGACGAGCCACAGCGACCGGACCCACCTACCGGACCCGGTCACCCCCGGTCAGGAATACCAGGACGTCACCGTCGCCTACCACCTTGCGACCCGGCTCACCAGGGAACCGGAGGCCGGGCGGAGCGGTGCCGACGACACGGACGGGTGATTCGCAGTGCCAACGGTCGCGAAGTCGGCAACATGGTGCTTTCCGCTTCGGGCGGGACCGGCCGGTGTTGGGCCAGAGCCGGAGGAGGTCCGGGAGCGGGTCTTCGCGGCGTCGGTCATGACTGGCCAGGGCGCGGGTATCGAGCACCGACTTGCCTGCTCGGCGCAACCGCTGCCCGATCTCTGGCCCTGGCTCACCAGCCTGCGGGGTGAGAACAAGCGTCGAGTGGAGCGCCAAACCCACCCGGAGCCACCGGAGACCCCGGAGACTTGGCCGGAGGTCGGGTGATGGCACCTCGATTTCGCTGTGCCGACGGCCCGTCGTGATTCCCTGGACTGACCTGGGCTGATGACTCAAGATCGTGTCCACAAATAGTCCACGGACCCCGACATACGGCCACTCAGAGCGGCATACGCCTGCACATACGCGAAGACCCCGGCCTCAGCGTTTCCGCTGGTGACGGGGTCTTTGGGCACCTCATACAGGGTGCCCCCGGCAGGATTCGAACCTGCGCACACGGCTCCGGAGGCCCTTTGAGGCCCAGATAACGCAGCACGTCAGGGCCTCGGTCGTGGCAGATCTGGCGAGCTGAGTCCGCAGATAGTCCACAAGCAAACGAGGGGCCCACGGGAGCTATCAGTTGGGCTGCGCCGCTGCTCATTCAGCCATGACGTGACACGAGGGTCGACGGACAGAGTCGTTCCGACGACATGTGCGTCGATGTTGCGGGAATGCGCGTCTCAATGCAGCCCGCTCCTTTGTTTCGGGATTACGAGGCAGGCCGTCGTACTCTTGGCGAGGGCGATTGCGGCCGGCACCTGTTGGGCGTCGGCGTTGACCGGCAAGCCGAGGAGCTGGAGATCAAGCGGTCACTGGGCAGGGGAGCAGGAGAGCCCTAACATGCCGGGCCATGAGCATCGAGGCGGAACGCATCGCGCAGCTGGCTGACGAACTCAAGATTGGGTTCTGCGGTCTCAGCCTGGCCATACTTCCGCTAGCTGACCCCCGTCGGCCACTCATGGCCATCTACCGCGACCTGTACGAGCAAACCGCTGACTCACCGCTGGTCATCTACCGCAATGACGGTACGCCGCACTCTGCGGAGCGGCTGACAGACATCTTTGCCAAGGCCAGCTCAACTGCGGGTGCTGGACTCGGGGAGGACCTGCTGAACTTCGTGACGATGCATGGTGCAGCCCGCCTGGGTGATGCCATCCAGCGCGCGGGGCTGAGTGACAGGACAAGCCCGTTGCTTCAGTTCGTGCGGCACTTCCGCAACGCCTGTGCGCACGGCAATCGTTGGCACTTTCAGAACGCGGAACCGAGGCAGCCAGCAGAGTTGCGCGGCATTGTCCTGACATCGGCGCTGCACGGCTCCAAGGCGGCTGGGGGCACTGTTGGTGCGGGCGACTACCTGGACATGCTCGACGACGTGGCGGCCCACTTCCGGGCCTGAGGCTCTTCAGTCCGTCTCGATGACAGCCAGGACAAGCCGCCTCTGTCACTCGCCATCCGTTTGTGTCATCGGCCCGCCGGCGCCAGCTGGATGACGGGTCATCACGGTCCCTTCGATCAAGCCTTGTCGTACAGGCTGGTCATCGACTGATCGCGCGGTACCGTGATAGGTCGGTGACAGTGCGTGTGGAGGAGGGGCAGGTGCAGCAGCCTGATGCCCGCAAGAAGACGATCAACCCCAGCGCGTACAACGCACTGGCCGACGCACTCTGGTTGATCTACTGGAACAAAGATCCCTTTGAGCTGTACGTCCGCGGGATGCTGAAGGACCACAGCGAGCTCCTGCCGCAGCTCAACTTCTATGCCACCAAGCGCGAAGTCTCCGGCCAGTTGGTCAAGCTGCTGCGGGCCAATGAGACCCGGTACCTGGACGTGACCGTGGCGCTCATGCTCGACATCGCCGCCATGGACCGGTTTCCGAACCTCGAACGACAGGTCGATGGTGACGTCATGGTGGCCAAGGCCACGGCGGCCGTCGCGGAACTGCGGCGCTGGACTGGCAAGCAGCAGGACATCATCAAGGAACACGAGGAGCACGCGGTGGCCATAGCCGAGAGTGCGAAGAAGGACCAGGACGGTCGGGTCTTCGCCCAAGCTCATGACGATCTGAAGCAACGGTTCATCGTGATGCACGCGGCAACCGACAAGCACCAGCGGGGGACGGACTTCGAGGACTTCATCAACGAGCTGTTCGCCCTGTACGACTTGGAGCCGCGGGCGGCCTACATCATGGAGTACGAGCAGATCGATGGCGCGTTCTCCTTCGACACTGACTACTACGTTCTTGAGGCCAAGTGGTGGAAGGAGCGCATCGGCCGGCGGGAGCTGGACGTCTTTAAAACCAACATCGAGCGCAAGGGCAAGAACACCCTCGGCTTGTACGTCAGCATGAGCGGCTTCACCTCCGATGCCCTGGCGATCTACAGCCTTAGCACGCCGTTCATCACGATGGACGGCGGCGACTTCATGGCTGTGCTGGACCAACGCATCCGCCTGGATGACCTGATGACTCACAAGAGGAAGCACGCCAGCCAGACTGGTCACTGCTATCTGCCCGTCTCTGAAATCTTCTCTAGGATGGAATAACTCAGTAGGACAGGTGGAGATAGACGATTGCGCCAACATCGGCTTTCTGTAAAAGTGGAGCAATGAACGCTGACGATGAAGTCTTCAACTGGCCAGAAATTGAGCAGGGGTGGCTCAGTGGCGGACAAGTTGCTTTGCCTGCCGAGACGATCGTTGGAGCCTTCAATGGTGTGGGATCGCACTTTGGGCGCACGTGGATCGAGGCCTCACGAACCACTAATAGGGCCGTTGAGTCAGGAGCTTTGCCGACTCTGAGCATCGTCACTCTTGGGCGGCGGCTTGAATCATTGGCCAACGCGGTCAACCCAGATGGCCTGCTTCGTAAGCTTCGGGAACGGCAGCCGGACGCATCAGGCGAGCTTACGGCCATCCATCTCGTTCGTTCAGGTGCCTCGGATGTTGCGCTTGAGCTCGAACCGCCAGGACTTATCCCAGGTGGAAATCGGAATCCAGATTTCCGAATAAAGCAGGGTGAGTCAGACTGGACGTGCATTGAGGTTAAGCAGGCCAGCACGTCTCAAGCTCGCGCACAAGCGGAAAACGGCCTTCATCGCCTCTCTGTCGGGCTGATCGGGGATTGCGCGGGTAGCTTCACGCTTGAGGTATTCTTTAAGCGGGAGCCCACTCCTGACGAAGTCGAGGAAGTAGCCGCGCAGATCATCAGCCTGCACTCCGACCGAGGCGCAGAAGAAACGGCGCTAAGGGACGGACTCGGCACACTCTACTGGAATGACCGCACTCCAGGAAGCTTGGAAGTGGATGACCACGGTGAGCCCAGGACGCGCGTCAACATTATGGCAAGCAACATGGTGGCGGGCGTAGTTCAGAGTGACATTGTTGTCCGTTGGCCGTTTGCGGATGCCAGGGCGCAAGTGTTTCTCGATAGCGCGAGGAAGCAGCTCCCGACGGATGTGCCGGGGCTCGTCATGGTCGACGTTTCAGGCGCACTGGGCGCGATGAAGACCTGGCGCGCTGTGATCGAGCGTCGGTTCCAACCGTCCATGTACACCCGCGTCTCTGGTGTCTGTCTGTTTTCCTCGGGAGTTCGTCTGGCTGACGGTGGCTATGAGTGGCGGCCCGAGACCCAGCTCATCCGAAACCCACATGCGCGCATCGCGCTCCCCGAATGGATCGCGGAGCAGGTAGAGCGCTTCAGGTCCTGACCATCGCTACTGCCCATCATCGGGCTAGGTCATCGTGCCGTCGGCGCGGGCGACCATGGCTGCGTGAGGACGGCCGCGGATTCATCAGCATGACGGGCCATCAATCCGTCCGGGGTCGTTGTTGTCAGCGGAACAGCGCCGGCAGCGGGCAGGACTGCAAGTGCATGCACATGTCTAGCGTCTCAGGTTTGTCATCCCTGCCGGGACATGCCATGAGTTGGCGCGGCTGCCCTTCACCCACTTTCCGGTGCCGAGAAGGACTGCGGCCCGGCAGGTCAGAGGCTCATCGGGACGGGAGGCACGTATGGCCTCGATGATCTCCGACATGGGTAAGAGCCATGTCTTTACCTCGCCAGGCTCTAGGCGGCAAACACTGCCGTGCATCGTGAAGTCGACTGCCCTGACGCGAGAAGGGGCGCCGCCCCAATAGGAGCGACGTCTGTCAGATATGCACGGCACACGCACACTCACAGCTCCACGACCAGTGTTGCGTACGACGACACTGAATGCGTCATGCACGTATGTTTCGAACTCTGCGCCTTGGACGCGCTGAAGGTCCGTTGTAGTGCGATCGACAAGTTCCGAGACGATGGACGGGGCAGGGTCTCCATCGTCATGGATCGCGATCGACAGTTCGCAGCACACGCGGGCGCCGCTCAAGAAGTGGCTTGCGACTTGCCAACTGAGTGACACCGCAGACACAGCCAAGCTGAGAGCGGCGACAGCGAACGCCCCTGACGTGTCGGTCATTTAAGGATGATATGGGCGTCGGAGCCGAGACCGGAGACGTTTCCCGTTCGTGCCACCTCGCTGGTACGGCGGTAGCACCAGGTAACACAGGTGCGGAGCGTCTGAGTGCTGGGCCGCAGCAGTCTCTGGCGAGAGCTCTGAGCTTGGGAAGCTCGGGTTCTTTGGCAGCGGTTGCTGTGCTGACCTGCGGTGGAGTCGTGTTGGAGCCCTGGTCGCATCGGGGCGCTTCCCCGCTGTTCCCCGTGGTTCCCCGCAGGATCTGGCACGCGCATGGCACGGTCCTGCCTTCCGCCTCGAACGTGCCTCGGCAGAGCTGAGACCCGGAGTGCCAGAGCGTCAGCCGACGACAGTCAGCCACTATGGCGGGTGCGCCGGACGACCACGCACGCGTGTGTCTCGCTGCACCCCACCGGCCTCAGCCGCGGTGCCATGCCGTCGACCAGAGCAAGATGCGCCGACGGAAGCGTGGCGGTGAGATCTTGGGTGAGGACCTCTTCGTCCCGAAGCAACTTGGGTGGGGGTGCTGCCTTGGGCTGGTGTGGCTCTCACCTGCGCCCCTGGTCCGCGCACGTTCGCGTTCGTCCGCCGCTGTTCGTCGGCGTTGTCACGCAGTTAGACACTCGCAGGCTGGGCGCCCGATGCTCCACTCCTGCTCGGGAGCGGGCCGGTAGAACTCTCGTACCCACTCGAGTGTCAACGGTCCTTGCCAAGGGTGGGAAGGCCGCCACGGAAGGGGCGGTATGCGGAGCCGTTCGCGCGAGGTGTGATGCCGAGCTTCTGCTTCAGCGCGGCCAGGTGTTCCGCGTCCGCGGCCGCCTGCTTGGCCTCGTCCTCGGCTGCCCGTAGCCGGGCAGCCTCAGAGTCGGAGACGATCCGCTTGGCCTTCCCTGTGTTGATGTCCTCTGTCTCGTGCAGGAACCCGAGCCCCCACAGCCGGTACTGTTCGGCCGCCTCGCTGTTGCCACTCTCGAGTGCCTTGCGCTGCTGCGCTTCGAAGTGCCGGGCCGTGTTGATGCAGAAGGTGTGCCGGCTCTTACCGATCCATGCATTCCCAGACATGGTGTTGTCGCTGGCTCCCATGGCCACCCCCTCGACGCCTGTAACGGATCGTAGAGGCCTGACCACGAAAGCAAGAGACTTTCGCGAAGCTGGGTGAAACGAGCTTGGTTAGGCCGAGGGCTCGTTCGGGCGAGGACGGATGCCTGCCCACACCGGTTGACCAGAGCGAGCCGAACACATCGCGATCGGGCTGTCCGTTGTCACGGCCCGGCGTGGCTTGCTATCTGGCTCCTGCTCGTCGGCCAGGAGGACAGCCAACCGGGCCACATGTGCAAACTCACGGTGGAGCGGAACTGCCCGAATCGTCAGCGGGTCCGGTCCCTCGTGTCCTACAGTGCGAGCGCGGCCGAGACCAGCAAGCGGGAGCTGGAGGCCGAGAGACGTACGAACCTTGAGATCGTCAAGGTGGCGATCTTTCAGAAGCGTGGGGGAAGAGTTGATGGACGAGGGCAAGAAGAAGGACGCCGAGTCACCACCCTTGCTATCAAAAATCACGGACGTGGCGGCGTGGGCCAGGACAAATAGTGATCTTGTCTGGGACCGGCAAGCCGATGGAAGGTTCCGCGCTGGACTCGTCCTTAAGTTCTCCGCTTCCCAGTCGATCATGCTGAAGATCGAGAAGAGTCCTGGCAGCCGTCTCGACTGGCAGTTCGGTACCGGCGAGCCCCTCCCCAAGCTGCGCCGGAAGCCTCTGCGCTGATACGTAAACCCACGCTCTCTTCGCCCCGAGCTCTCGGCTGGGAGGTCGTTGAGGTCTGGTGGGCTGGTCAGTCAGCCATCGACGGTTGTCGGCGGTCGGCTGAGGGCACGGCGGTTGCTGTACCGCAACGGCCGGTGCGGGATGGATGGTGTGGTGGTCATCGAAGCCCACTGGGACCCGTCAGCGGATGACAGGCTAGAACCACGTGCCAAATATAGAGCCTTGAGTCACACTGTTGCCTGTTATACGTTCATAAAGGTTAATCGCCTGATCCTCTGTGAGTGCGCAAACGAAGTCGCACACTGATCTTGCACGCCGATTTTCGTCATTTCGAGAAAATCCGCTGATCTGTTCGTGCTTCACCATGCGGTCATAGATGTCATCTAGGAGTGCAGGGACCGGATGATTTGGCTCCACTCTTCCGTTTCGGTGACTCGAAAACATCTCCATCAAATCGTCGAATAGACACGCGATGATCTTTTTTTGGCCGTGCTGCACCATAGCCAACCCAGGACGCATGATGACGTAGAAGAAGGTCAGTTCCTTGATGACCTCGACTTGATATTCGGCCACGTCATCGATCTTCAGCTCCCAGTTGCCGTCCACCTCAACCGGGGTGATCGCAAAACGGAACAAGTTAAGTAGATCATGCTGGAATCGATCTAGTATTTTTCGATCGTCCCGCGTATCTCTCCATTTACGGTCCGGCATGATTCGCTTGAGCTCCGTATATTGTTGACTGAAGGCGTCCTCGTCAAACCGGTCGTACCCATCCTTCCCTCTGCGCGATCGAGCGAAGTCCATGAATTCGCTCGAACACTCGTTGTGCAGTAGATGCAGGGGCATGAGGCCGCCCCGGAAATAGTCATAAAGGTCATGTGCTACATAGGAAATATCGTCCGCCCAATCCATCAGGACTGCGGCGAGGCTGCGCCTTCCCGTTACCTCTTCTCCTTCGCGGGCGAAGTCAAAGTCGTGCTTCTCGCTCTCATAGACTCCCCATTTACTTCCCTTTTGCCGGTAAGGCCATTGCAGATCTGCAGAATCAGACTTCTCTTCTCCTTTGTATCTCGGGTACTTCAGCACACCGTTAAGGGATGCCCTAGTGAGATTCAATCCGTGGTCTACGTGCGCATGAACTGCGAGTTTGGTGATAGCTCGAAACGTCTGCGCGTTTCCCTCAAACCCGCCATACTTAGACATCTTGGTTTGGAGTACTGCCTCAGCCGTATGCCCAAATGGAGGATGACCGATGTCGTGGGCCAGGCCAGCAGACTCAACAATATCAGGGAATCCCATAGGACCCCCCGGAACATTTTCAGCAAAGTCGCTGTGCTTCATGCACAGATACTGGGCTATGCGTCGCCCAACCTGGGCAACCTTCAAGCTGTGCGTCAGCCTATTGTGCAATAGGTGGAGTTCCCTGACTGCGGCTACCTGCGTCACTCCGGCCAAGCGCCGAAACGCAGAGGAGTACAATATTCGATCACGATCGCGCTCGAATGGTGTGCGTGGATCGTGATCCAAGGGCATGCCATACCTTCGCTCTTCGTGAAACTTGGCGCTGCTGTTAACGGGCATGGCTACCTCCATCAGTCCGTTCAAGTCTCGCGCTCTCGTCGAAATGACGCCACAGGTAAACCAACTTCATTAGTCCGATCGGATGAAGAGGGCTCTGTGACAGTCTCCTGGGGTGCGTTATCGGTGCCGAAGCGGGATAATGCCATCATTCATGGAAAAGATCACAGGTCAGGGTTATGAAGCGGAACAGATCGTGATCCATTCGGAGGGCTGTGACCAGCCTTTCATCAGGTGGCTCGGTGGTACTTCGACGCCGCGCCCGACCGCGGCGAGTTGATCGTTATCAAGCAAGCCGAATTGGCCGCGGCCGAGCGACTCCATCCGTACAGCTGGGAAGACCTGGAAGACGAAGCATGGCTTCTTGACAGACCAAGCAGTATCTAAAGAGGACCCGCTGGAGACCATCTCGGCCGAAGAGTTCCAGCGGGTGTGGAGTTGGTGAGCGGACGACAACCACTCTAGGAGAGCGGTCGGGTGATCTGCGGGCTGAGCTGCAGCTTCACCAGGTGAGGAAGCGGGCGGGTAGTCGACCACGGAGCTCCGGTGATTACCGTGGCTGACCCCTGCATCTGGCACGGTTGTGGCACGAACCTCAGCCGACGACAGTCAGCCACGATGGCGGGTGCGTCGGCCGACCAGGCGCGCGTGTGCCTCGCTGTACCCCCGCCGACCTCCGCCACGCTGCTTGGGAAACTGCGGACATTGAGGGCCGGCGATAGGCGCTGACATGCTCAAGCGGCCTGACTCCGATGGGGCTGAGGTGGAAGTTAAATTCAGCCGAAGAGCTGTTCTCCGGATGCCCTCCCGAGAGGCACAGGCTTCAGTTTTCGCCATCTGATTATGGCGCCCTGGAAAGGGCAGGAAACATGCTTGCCGCAACAGTTAATCCTCAAGTCGTCACGGTTCTGGGTACTGTTACATTGCTCGAACGCCCAAAGCCAGGAAACCCTGGGGTTGTTCGCTTGGACGTCTTGGAACTGAGGTACGAAAAATGCGAGTTCGCCTCAAGGTCGATGACTATGACATGGCCGTAGACGCACACAAAAATAACCTAGGCATCAGGATCTCTGGCCGTCAGGAACTCGAGGGACACTACTACTGGCCATACGGCCCTCAGATCATCGAGTTGGTGCCTATCTCGCCGCAGTAATCGATCGACTTGATTGAGCGAGGACAGCAAGATCCTTTTTCGGAGGATGGCTAGTCCTGCAAGAGCTATCCAAGAATTCAGTGCGACTTCACTGCTCCGGTGGCCAAATTTTCTTTGCCTCAACGTTGCCGATGAAGTCGGTCTCAGCTTCCTCGTCTTCACTAAGCGCCAAGACGTCGAGTGGTGGATACGTGATGAGATTTCTTAGATGGTTGCAGAGTTCATGCGCGGAATTCAAGTCGTTGCGCTGATACACGACTAGAATATCTATATCGCTAGGATGACTTTTGCTCGAGTGGGCGGCCGAACCGAATACGTAGACGTCAATCCTGTACGGATAATCTGCGCAGCACTCTGTAACCTGCTGAAGAACTTCTGCGAGGCGAGGGGGACCCACGGGACTAGAGTCTCCTCAGCGCTCCCATTAGAGAGCTCATGTCGAGAAGGCGTACCCCGGCATGTTCCGCGTGCTTCAGCGCGGCGGATGTAGCTCGGCCGTTGGGGTTGGAATTTAGCACCACATCTACGCCGGGGTGGCGAGTCAATGCTTTCACAAGGGCTTCTTCGCTAAATTCATATCCGTAGTCGACCGAAAGTGTAATGTGAGGAAGCCCGCCCGAACGAATGAGTCTCATCGACGCCTCGCAGATCATTTCGACGCGTTCAACCTCTGAGTGCTGACCCAGGACTCTTCTTGCATAGGCTACATCCTTGGACAAGAACCCTTGTGGATCATCTTCAGCCATGGACCAAAAAACTTCACTCATCGTTTGAACGTCTGACCCAAACTGATTAGCTCGCTGTCTAGCCGGCCATAGGTAGTGCGATGCCTTTGGTATGAGGCAAATGATCGTAGCCTCTTCATCGCGAAGAATCTCCTGCACTAGATCCTCGGTCAGTGTCTGAGTTGACACCGGCGCGATGGTTAGCGGCGTACCATTAACGCGCAGCACTTGGATACGGGTTGCGGAAATCTGCCTGGCAGAGGCTACCTCGTCGTGATCTGCAATCTTGGGGGTGAACCAGTCGGTAAGATATTTAAGTTGCGTCACTTCTCCCCCTCGAAAAGTCGCTCTGCCTGTTGCGGAAATCGAGGAGCCGGACCGAGGAGGGGTTCTCCCTTGTGCTTCCTTTCAAGCGCATTACTGTGCTGCCGAAGAAGTTCGGCGGTCTCCATCTCCTCTTCGCTAGCCAAGTCCTCGTTAACTTCCACAAGGGCCACGAGCAATCGGTTGTTCGGGACTATTTCGGAAAGGACGCATTCAGACCAGGCTGCAGCGTGCTCTTGTGATGCGGTGAGTCCGCTTTCGGGGTCTGGGCCCTTCTGCTGAAAAGCTAGCTTGTTTCGCAGTAGTAGTCGCTTCACTGCTTTTCGCGCGTCCGTGCGAGTGGGAAATTCGGGAGTTCCGCCGATTTGTGATACGGCTAGCTGTCGCCTTTTCTTCGCTGCTATCAGGTCGCCTGTCGGGTAACCCTCGGGGTATTTGTCAACTTTCGTATGACAGTTTGGGCAGAGGAGGATAATATTCGACGGGTCGTCACGCAATGATTGGGGGATCTCCGTGTTTGCTCGCGGACCGTCAGCGCTATAGGCGATAATGTGAGCGCGTTCAGCTATCGGAATCGATTTCTTACGTTTGGGATCCGATGGGAAAAGTGTGGTGTTGCATAGCAAGCATGTGCCAGCTGACTCGGCAAAGAGAGCTCGATCTGCGTCGTGACCCAGAGTCGGCCGTCCCGAAGTGCACACCACTGGAGGCGCCCCTTCATGCAGTTTGTATGTGTTGATGGATTATGCCAGAGCTGCTTGTGTCTTGCCTGTAGAAGTCGTGCGCTGCCGGGACGAGTACGGTCGGTGGAGCTGCTTTGGCGCGAGTGATCATGGCCCCGTAAGCTTGCGGCGCGTCGGGCAGTCTGTGGACCTGCCCGGTAAATCACGGCGTTGGGGCCATGATCTTCGAGGCTCGCGCCAAAGTGGCTGCCTAAAGCCGTGGAGCCGACCGCCCCAGGCACGACGTACCCCTCCTCTGACATCAGGCGGCTGATTGCTGTGCGCGCGGCCCGGCCGCCGGCCGGGCTGAAGCGGGGCGGAGACAGGAGCGCAGGCCCGGCCGTCGGCCGGGCCGCGCGCGGGGAGCGGAGCGAGCCGCCTTGAACCAGTAGAGAAAGTTGTAACTCAGTGGGTCGCACGGGCCTTGAAGTCGTCCACGCAGGCTGGGAGTTCGAGGCTCTGGCGGTGGGCTAGGGGCAGGAAGAGCACTGGTCGGATCGTCCATGTGATGCGCTTGGTGGCGTGGGTGACGGAGACAGTGCAGGGCTCCGCGCGTGAGAGGGCTCGTCTCGTCTCGATGCGGCCGTCGTAGAGCCACTCCCAGGCCTCGTCTGACGCGTCGGGGTCGAGTGCTGGGGAGATGGTGCGCAGGGCGACGGCTACCCATCTGCTGGCTTGGGGTGCCGAGTACGCGTCGAACGAACCTCGCAGTGTCGGCCGGCCCCCTTCGGCGAGTTCTTCGGTCCAGCACTCGCACCAGTAGCCCGGCTGTGGCTTGTCCATCAGCACGGGTGGCCTCCCGGGCGAGGGGCTGTGAAGAGTTCCGCGGTGACCGTGTGTCCGCCGTCGCTGTCGTGGACTACGACCCGGTGGGCGATCGCGCTGACCATGCCCAGGCCCCGGCCGTGTTCCGCCTCTTGGCCCTGGTGCTCGACCTTGGGGGCTGTGCCGGCGCCGCCGTCATCCGTGACCGACAAGGCAATGACCTGCGTGGAGACCGCAAGGGCCAGGTGGAAGCTGCCGGTTGTGAGGCCGCTGGCGGTGTGGAGGATCGCGTTCGCGCTGAGCTCGCTCACGATCAGTTCGGCGTCCTCGGCGAGGGGTGAGCCGCGCAGGATGTCTCTCGTCCAGCGGCGGGCCCGGCTGACCTCTTCTGGGAAACCTGGGCAAGTGAGGCCCCAGACCCGCGCAGTGCTCGTATACTCGTGCATACAAGTTCCTTCGTGCTGGTAGGCCGCCATGTGTAGCGGGTTCGGGCTAGACGAGTTTCACGCCGTCGTGCGCGCGGATGGCCGGCGGGGATGCCGCGTCCAATGCGTCCAGGACGCGGATCGCGTACGCCTCGTCGGCGAGGTCGGTGACTTCTTCGCGGGTGGCCCAGCGCAGTGCGCGGGTCTCATCCCCGGTGGTGGGCGTGCCGTCAGCGGCTTCGCAGCGGAAGACCAGGGAGACGATCAAGCCGTTCATGTTCTTGTAGACGCCAGTGAGGGTCGCGGGAAGTGCGATCTTGATGCCGGTTTCTTCGAGCACTTCGCGCTGGAGGGCCTCGGGGACGGTTTCCTCGCGTTCGAGGACTCCGCCCGGGGGTTCCCAGTGGCCGTTGTCGCGGCGCTTGATCAAAAGGGCGCGGTCCTGGTCGTCGACGATGACTCCGGCAACGCTCACGGAGTGCGGACGGTCAGTGCTCACGTTCCTCGGCCCTCTCGGCTAGCTAGGCTCTCCACCGTAGCAACAACACTCGCCCACTCGTCTAGATACCTAAAGGAGTACACGTGACGTCTCTTCCGAGCCTTCTCGGTGATCTCGATCCCACGAGTGATCGTGCGGTCTTCCGGCAGATCGCCGACCAGTTGCGCGAGGCAATCGACCGTGGGCGGTTCAAGGAGGGCGAAAAGCTTCCCTCCGAGGCGGAGCTAGTCGAGCATTACGGGGTTTCCCGTATGACGGTTCGAAACTCCTTCTCCATCCTCCAGGGCGAGGGCCTGGTCCACGCCGAGCACGGCAAGGGCGTCTTCGTGCGACCACGGCCACCTGTCCGAAGGCTCGCATCCGACCGGTTCGCCCGGCGCCACCGCGAGCAGGGGAAGTCCGCCTTCATCGTCGAGGCCGATGCCGCCGGCAGTCACCCCCAGGTCGACAGTCTGGAGGTCAAGGAAGAGAAGGCCAGCCAGGACATCTCGACCCGGCTCGGCTCGGTGCGGCGTGTGCTCGCCCGTCGGCGCCGGTACCTGCTCGACGGCCGGCCGGTCGAGTTCGCCACCTCCTACCTCCCGCTCGACATCGCCCGCGGCACGCAGATCGCCGAACCTAACCCCGGCCCTGGCGGCATCTACGGCCGCCTCGAAGAACTCGGCCACCACCTCGACCACTTCGAGGAAGAGATCCGCGCCCGGATGCCCTCGCCGTCTGAAGTGAAGACGCTCCGGCTGGCCTCCGGCGTGCCCGTCATCCACCTGATCCGCACCGCGTACGACACCGAAGGGCGGGCCGTGGAGGTCTGTGACACGGTCATGGCAGCGGACGCGTACGTCCTGTCGTACCAGCTTCCGGCCACGTGATCGAGTGACCGGGAGCGGGCGGACATTAGACGGTCGGCTGGTCCGTGGTCTCAGGAGCAGACGGCTCGAACATGGAGCTGATGTTGTTCCACATGAAGTCTTCTCGCCAGTTCGATGTTCCGGCCCCCCAGCCGAGCAGTGCCCGGAGCACCTTCTCCTGAGAGATGGTCTGCGTCTGGTAGTGCTCCGCGGGAACGCCGTCCCGGTACTCCAGTTGGTACGTGTTGTTCTCGCGCAACAGGACCTGGACGTACCAGTCACCTGCAAGGTCCTCGTCCCGCCGTTCGACGACCATGTGCTCGTTGTCGCGCCCCAGGTTCCCGAGCGTGGTGCCTATTGCGGGCTTCGAAGGGCGCTTCACTGTGTGACCCCGGGCGTTCGTGGCAATCAGCATGACCGGATCGTGCCCGACAGGTCTGACAGTCGGGGTCGCCGGGAGGTCGTGCGTGGCTCCCTTCCCGAACTCGTACGCCCCAACAGGCATACTCGTATAGACGAGTGGGCAAGTTGTGTGGCAGGGTGGTCGTCGTTCCCGGAGGTCGGGTTCGAAGACTGCATCTTGTATAGACGAGTAGATGGGAAGAAATCTTGCGCAGCATCCGTGTGGAGACCTCGGCCGCAACGATCCTGCTGACCGAGGCGCCCGAGCCCAAGGTCCGCGACAGGCAGACCGGCGAGATCGCCAAGGACGCCGTCAGCGGAGAGGCCCTGATGACGATGGGCGTCGTCTACATCGAGGAGGGGGAGTCGTCCCTGATCAAGGTCACCGTTCCGGAGAGCGGGGTGTCCGACGGACTCGCACTCGGTGCCCCGGTCGCGCTGCCCGGGCTCATTGCCCGGCCCTGGGAGAGCGTATTCAACGGCCAGCAGCGCCACGGCATCGCGTTCCGCGCCGCCGCCGTCACACCGGCCGCGTTCCCGGCCGCTGTGGGGGCCACGGCCTGATGACCGACCTGGCAACGCTTCTGGAGGTGGGTGGTCCTGTCGCCGCGCTCGGCGGCGGGGCTGCCTACGCCCGGGCCAACCACCCCGGGGTCTACTGGTCGACGGTCGGCCTGCCGATATCCACCGCCCGGCTGCTCAGCTCGTACAGCTCGGTCATGGAAGCCTGCGGTCTGACGGTGTCGCCCTCCCGGCTGCGGGTTCTGGCGGTCAAGGCCACCACGCGACGGGAGGCCCGGCCCGTCCCGCCGCGTCGCGGAATCGTCCGCCCTACGTCGACCGGACTGCGGCTTTGTCTGCGACTTGCCCCGGGGCAGGAACCCGCCGACGTCGCCGCCTCGGCCGAACGGCTGCGGCACGCCTGGGGAGTTCACGCTGTCTACGTCACTACCGTCAAGCCGGGCGTGGTCGAACTGCGGCTTGTCGGCTTCGACGTGCTGCGCAAGGTCCGGATGCCGGGCAAAGCTGCGGAAGGGTTCCTGAAGGTCCCTGTGGCTTTGCGGGAGGACGCCACTCACTTCGTACGCGACTACCGGACCGTGCCGCACGGTCTCACCCTCGGCGCGACGCTGTCGGGCAAGTCCATGTACCTACGACATCTCGTGGCCGGACTCGCCCGACAGCCCGTCGCCCTGGTCGGCATCGACTGCAAGCGTGGCGTGGAGCTGGCGCCCTTCGCTCCGCGGCTGTCGGCGCTGGCCACCGACCCCGAGCAGGCTGCCGCACTACTGCCCGTACTCATCAAGGAAATGGAGGACCGCTACGACCTGATCAAGGTCCGGCAGGGCATCGCGCCGACCACTCCGGACGAGGAGATCACCTCCGACATCTGGGGCCTGCCCGAGGACGAACGCCCGGTCCCCGTCGTGCTGTTCGTCGACGAGGTGGCCGAACTCTTCCTCGTCGCCACACGCAAGGACGAGGAACGCCGGGACGAGATGGTCACCCAGCTCATCCGCCTCGCCCAGCTCGGCCGCGCGGCCGGCATCTACCTGGAGGTCTGCGGACAGCGCTTCGGCGCCGAACTCGGCAAGGGCGCCACCATGCTCCGGGCCCAGCTCACCGGCCGCGTCTGCCACCGCGTCAACGACGAAGCCTCCGCCAAAATGGCACTCGGCGACATCGCCCCCGAAGCGGTCTCCGCCGCCTGCGCCATCGCACCCGAACGTCCCGGCCTCGCCGTTGCCGGTGACACCTCCGGCGGTTGGTCCCGCATCCGCACGCCCTACCTCTCCCTCGCCGATGCCGCCCAGATTTGCCACGTGTCGGCCCACCTGACTCCCGACATGCCCGCGCTCAAGCCCTTCCGGCCTGACGTCCCCGTACGGCCGGTCGACTCCCCGGCGCCGGTCGTCCACCCGCGCCCCGTGACCGACTGAGCGGCCGTCCATTCCTCCGGTCGGCGCGACCGCCTCGCGCCACGTCCCTACCCCTCCCATGCCTGAATCCGGAAGGAGCCGCAGCATGCGCGCCCAACTGGCCCGTATCGATGCGGTGCTCGTCCAGGCCGTCATCGCCGCCGCCCTGTCCTTCGCCCACCTGCACGATGTCGCCTCGGCGGCCGGACAGGACGGGTGGAAAGCGTGGGCCTACCCAGTCTCGGTCGACCTGCTGCTCGTCGCCGCCTGGCGCCGACTGCGGACGGGCGATGCGAAAGCCTCCGGCTGGTGCTGGTTCGTCATCGCCCTCGCCGCTTCCCTCGGCGCGAACGTCGCCACCGCCGGACTCCTCGACCTGAACGCCGTGCCGGCCTGGCTCCGCATCCTCGTCGCCGGCTGGCCAGCGGTTGCCTTCCTCGGCGGAACCCTCCTCGCCCACTCGACACCGACCCCGCACCACCCGACCGAGGAGAGCCACGCCACCGAGGAACGGAACGAGGAGACCGAGCTCCCACGGGCGAGAGAGGACTTCGAGGACCAGGAGGACGCGCCCGATCCCGTACCGGAGCTCCCGCCGCCACCGGTCGCCGAGCCCACGCCCGCCCCGACCCCTCCGCCCACCGTCTCCGTCCCGTCCGCCCTGGTCGAGCACGCCCGCAAAGTCGCCATCGAGCACCACACCCGCACCGGAACGGCCATCGACACCCCGACCCTGCGCGCCCGACTCGGCGTCCCCGCGCCCATAGCCGACGCCATCGCCGCCAGGCTCTGAAAGGAGATCCACATGAGCCTCAACCGCCGTTTCCGCTCCGTCACCCGTATCGGCCCCGTCCAGGTCGGCACGTCCTACGACGGTCGCGGCCGCGAGAAGCACACCGCCGCCTGCACTGCCCCGCGCTGCGGCTTCTCCGCCGACTACGACAGCCGCGCCGCCGCCGAACTCGCCGCCCGCACCCACCGCTGCCCCGTCCGCTGAAAGGACCCGCACACCGTGACCGTCAGCCTGCCGCTCGTCTTCGTCCTCGGCCTCTTCGCCTGGGGAGCGGTCAAGTTCCTCGGCGTCCGCACCTGGATCGTCGTCCTGGTCGCCCTCTTCGGCTTCTGGCTCTCGCACACCTTCATGGCTCCGGCCATCGAGTCCGGCACGCGCTCCGGCGTGGACGTCATAAACGGCTCACATGACTAGACGAGTAGATAAGGAAGGGTTCGCTGTGTTCCTGCCTAAGTACCCCGACAGCCCGACCCCGCCGCCCGCGCACACCCACACCGTGGCCAACCCCGCCCCCATGCGCCGCCCGGCACCTCAGATCTCCATCAGCACCGGAGCGGTCGCGGCCGTGATCGTCGGCGGAGTCGTGCTGACCGCGCTCATGGCCGCCGTCGCCGTCACGGCCGTCTCCGTAGCCGTCGCCGCCGTGGTCCTGCGCTCGATGCTCCGCGACCAGCACCGCCCCTGACACACGAGGCCCCCGGGACGGCCCCGATACCGCCAAGCATCCGCCGCCCCGGGGCCCTGCCCCTCCTGACCGAAGCCAAGGAGACCACCATCTTCACCCGCGCCACCCCGCCCCCGATTCACGAACTCGGCGAACTGGCCGCCCTCGGCACCATGCCCGCGCTCCTGCGGCAGCTCTCCGGCCTCGGCGGCTGCACTCACCCGATCCGCCTCGACGGCCACCGCACCGAGTACGACCTGAACACCCGAACCGGCGAGATCGGCAACGCCCTCCACCACCTCGACTCCTCCAGCCTCCCGGCCGGTCACCTCCTGGTCCGCTGCAACAACCGCCGCACGACCCGCTGCTCGGCCTGCGCCGAGGTATACCGTCGCGACACCTTCCACCTGATCACCTCCGGACTGCGCGGCGGCAAGGGCACCCCGGAACGTGTCGCCGCCCACCCCCGCGTCTTCGCCACCTTCACCGCCCCCGGCTTCGGCCCGGTCCACAACCGCCCCACCGGCCCGGCCCGAACGGTCCGCCCCTGCCGCTGCGGCACCCTCCACGACCAGGACGACCCCGCCCTCGGCATCCCACTCGACCCGGACACCTACGACTACGAAGCAGCCGTGTTGTGGAACGCGCACGCCGGACCGCTGTGGCGGCGCTTCTCCACCTACCTGCGCCGTGAGGTCGCCAAGCGCGCAGGCCTCACGCAGAGGGCCTTTCGCGAGTACGCCCGGGTGTCCTTCGCCAAGGTCGCCGAGTACCAGAAGCGCGGTGCCGTCCACTTTCACGCCGTCATCCGCATCGACGGCCCTGAAGGCGGCGATACTCCGCCCCCTGCCTGGGCTACCGCCGAACTCCTCACCGACGCCATCCGCGCCGCCACAACCGCCGTCCGCGTGGACGGCCCGGTCATCGACGGCCGCGCGCACGCCTTCACCTTCGGCCGCCAGCTCGATGTACGCACCATCCGCTCCGCCGACTTCGACGGCGGCCAGGAACTCACCGAGCGGGCCGTCGCCGCCTACATCGCCAAGTACGCCACCAAGGGCGCAGAAACCGCCACAGGAGCTCTCGACCGCCCGCTCAAGTTTCTCGCCGAACTCGCCCAGTTCGACATCAGCGACCACGCCCGCCGCATGATCCGTACTGCCTGGACCCTGGGCGCACGCAAGGAACTGGAAGAACTCCGGCTCCGGGCCTGGGCCCACATGCTCGGCTTCCGCGGCCACTTCTCCACCAAGTCCCGCCGCTACTCCACCACCCTCGGCGCCCTCCGCACCGCCCGCGCCGAATGGCGCCGCGCCCAAGCCGCCGCCGACACCGCGACCGGCCCGGACACGACCCTCGTCCTCGCCCACTGGGTCTACGCCGGAACCGGCCTCACCGACGCCGAAACCTGGCTCGCCGAAACCCTCGAACCCGCCCCCGGAACGGAAGGAGAACCGACATGGACCACCGTCGCGACGAGCTGATGACCGTTCGCCAAGTCCTGGGTGAGCTGGGCGGTGTTTCTCGCCGGACGTTCTACCGCTGGCGTGAGCTGGGATACGGGCCGACCGCGTTCAAGCTGCCCAACGGGGAGCTCCGGGTGTGGCGGAGTGACTTCACCACGTGGCTGAGGCAGTTGGAGGGCGGCGGCGTGAAGTCTCTCGACGTGAAGGTGTGGGCCGTACGCAAGCGCGACACGAAAACGCCCTCGTACGGAGTCCGCTGGTCGGTGGCGGGCAACGTCTTCTCCGACTCCTTCCGTACCAAGGCACTCGCCGATCACTACCGAACGAAGCTGATGCGCGCGATGCGCGACGGCGAGGAGTTCGACACGGCGTCGGGCCTTCCGGCCTCGATGGAAGAGAAGAAGTCGGCTGTGTCGTGGTACGACTTCGCCCTCAGGTACCTCGCGATGAAGTGGCCGCATGCCGCCCCCAACACGCGGGATGGCATCAACGAATCGCTCACCAGCGTGACAGTGGAGCTCCTCGACGAGCGCGCCGGACGACCGTCGGATGAGGTGATCCGCAAGGCGCTTCGGAACTGGGCTTTCGTGCTCCCGGGGCCCAACGACCGCGAAGTGCCGGACGACGTGCGGAACGTTCTTCACTGGGTGTCCAAGGCATCCAGACCCCTCGCCGACCTTGCCGAGCCCGCTACGGCTCGTGCAGTACTCGACTCGCTGAAGATCAGGCTCGACGGCACCGCCGCCGCAGCTGAAACCGTGCGGCGTAAGCGGCGGACGCTCGTCAACGCTGCAAATTACGCAGTCGACCTGGGGGAGCTTCGTGAGAACCCCATCACGGCTGTCCGCTGGCAGAAACCGAAGGTGTCCAACCAGGTCGATCCCCGCGTCGTCGCCAACCCGGAGCAGGCCCGCAATCTCCTGGCGGCCGTTTCCTACGTGGGCGGATACCGGCGAGCTCGTGGCCGTCGCCTTGTGGGTCTGTTCGCCACCATGTACTTCGGCGGTCTCCGGCCGGCTGAAGCCGTCGGCCTTGTCGAAACTGACCTGTACCTCCCTGATCACGGCTGGGGATCGGCGCTCCTCCACCGGACTCGCCCGTCGGTCGGCAAGCAATGGACCGACTCGGGGGAGACCCACGACGACCGCGGGCTGAAGAACCGACCGACAGAGGACGTACGGCGGGTGCCTATCCCGCCCCAGCTTGTCGCCGTGCTCCGCGAGCACCTGGTCACCTTTGGTACGGCGGACGATGGGCGGCTCTTCTTCAGCGAGAAGGGTTCAGTCGTCCCGTCCTCGACCTACTACCGGGTGTGGCAGGAGGCCCGGCTCCTGGCGCTTCCGCCAGCAGTCGCGGCCTCGCCGCTCGCGAGTCGGCCGTATGACCTTCGGCATTCGGCGTTATCGACGTGGCTCAACGCCGGTGTCGACCCCACCGAGGTGGCCGAGCGTGCCGGCAACAGCGTTGAGGTTCTGCTGACCCGCTACGCGAAATGCCTCGACGGACGGCAGGACGTAGCCAACCGGCGTATCGAGGACCTGCTTCGTGAGTACGAGTGACACCACCCGAACGTGTCTGAGGCCCCTGGCATCTGTCCAGGGGCCTCGCCGTTTGCGTTGTCCGTCAATCAGGTCGGGCGGCCTGGGCTCGTTCTGCGGACAGTACTTGATCGAGGTTGTTCCGCGCGGTGTCGAGCGTGGCGAGCATCTGCATGCGGGTCTGCTGGAAGTGGGGGTCGACCTCGACGCCGAGGTCGTGTCTCAGCGTGACCCGCAGCAGATACACGCCATCGGACAGCGGGCCGTTGAACCATGTCTTCGCTCGCTGGTACGCCCCGTCGAGATCGGGGCTGCTCGGCAACTGTTTGACGACTGAGTACCCGATTCCGAGCGACCTGTTGAGCGTCGAGGCCACCTGCAGAACATCCGTCGGCAGTGCCATCTGTGCCTGGGAGTATTGGTCGGCCCAGGCCTCCTTGGCGGCGTCGAGGAGTGCCGGGTCGATGCTTTCACCGCGTTCGGCTGCGTGGACGGCGTCTTGGGCTGCGATCCGGTAAGCGCGAGCCGTGGTGTTCAGATGGGCGTAGAGATCGCGCTTGGCCTGCTGTGCTTGATCATTGCGCTCCTGCTCCCGTTCACGGTCGGCACGCTGGTTCTGCTCCACCGCTTCGGCCCGGCTGGCGCGCTGGCTCAGCACTGCTCCACCCAGAGTTCCGCCCAGCGTCCCTCCGACGCTGATGAGCGCAACGGCAAGCGTGGTCACATCCACGAGATTCCCCAACTCGTCTATCGGTCTGCCGGTGGGCGGCGATTGAAGCCGGCATGGCAGCCTCCCTCAGCCATGCTCATGCTTCCCACCCGACACATGCTCCAAGACGGGGACGACGGTAACGAGGAGCAGGTCTACTTGACCCCGAGGAGCCTCATCACGTGCGGGAATGCTCCAAGATCCCGTCCACGCCTCGTCCACAGACCCCGACATACGCCCGCTCCGAGCGGCATACGGCTGCACACACGCGAAGACCCCGCATTCAGCATCTCTGCTGGTCACGGGGTCTTCAGGCACCTCAGAAAGGGTGCCCCCGGCAGGATTCGAACCTGCGCACACGGCTCCGGAGGCCGTTGCTCTATCCCCTGAGCTACGGGGGCGTGTCGGGCGCTGAGTTGGTGGCTCGCGGCGACGGGTAGAACACTACCAGCTCCCTCGGGGTGATCAGGAACGGGTTTCGTGGCGGCGGCCAGGGTGTGGGTTCCCGGGCGGGTGGAAGTGGGGAAAACCCGGACGCGGTGGCCGGTCCGCACCTACTCTCGAGTTGTGCCAGGCGCGTCGGGTCGGGTGCTTGTTGTGGACGACAACAAGGTCATCCGGCAGTTGATCAGGGTCAATCTCGAGCTGGAGGGTCTCGAGGTCGTGACCGCGGCCGATGGTGTCGAGTGTCTGGATGTCGTTCATCAGGTGCAGCCCGATGTCGTGACCCTCGATGTGGTCATGCCCCGGCTGGACGGGCTGCGGACCGCCGCGCGGCTGCGTTCCGACCCCCGGACGGCTCACCTTCCCCTCGCCATCGTCAGTGCCTGTACGCAGCACGAGGTCGACAGCGGTCTCGACGCCGGCGTCGACGCCTTCCTCTCCAAGCCCTTCGAGCCCGCCGAACTCGTGCGGCTCGTACGGCAGTTGATCGAGCAGAGCACGCAAGGGCGGGTGCCCGGTGCCGGCGTCGGGGACGGTCGTCTGGTCGGGGGTGTTCTCGGGGGCGGAGAGACCGAGCGGGCCGGTCGCGCCGGCGGCTGATCATCGCGACGGCGCTCCCCAGAGACACCGACGTCTCCAGTGCTCCACGGCCCCGCCCCCGGCGACCGTCCACATCCCGGACCCCCGCCCAAACCCGCTCGCCCTCCCACCCCCCTCCTCCCATACGCTTGTCCCGTGACCCCCGTCGAGCTCTCCCGTACCGTGCTGCGCGCGGTGCGTCGTGCTGTCGACGACGGGGAGCTG
Organism: Streptomyces sp. SAI-127; assembly: GCF_029894425.1. Lineage (NCBI taxonomy): Bacteria > Bacillati > Actinomycetota > Actinomycetes > Kitasatosporales > Streptomycetaceae > Streptomyces > Streptomyces sp. SAI-127. The sequence continues at coordinate 3,650,158 of NZ_JARXYJ010000001.1, read as the reverse complement.
GACGTGGCCGTGCCGGGGAGGACCAGCGTCACGCCCCCGGGGCCCGGAGGCTGTGGTGACTACGCCACCAACGTCGCCCTCCAGCTCGCCCGGCCCGCCGGCCAGCCGCCGCTACGGGTCGCCGAGATCCTCCGGGAGCGCCTTGTCCGCACGGACGGCATCAGCGACGTCGTCGTCACCGGGCCCGGGTTCCTCAACATCAGCCTGCGGGGGACCGAGACGGCCCTCGTACGGGAGATCCTGCTCTGCGGTCACCGGTACGGTCACGCCGACCGGCCCACCGGCCGGCTCGTGCAGCTGCACGCCCCCCACGAGGTCCGCGCCGTCGTCGTCATGGACGCCGTGGCCCGCGTCCTCCGCTCCCAGGGCGCCCTCGTCCGCACCAGCTGTGCCGGCAGGCCCGAGGCCGAGTGGGCCGACATCCTCGGCGTCGACATCGACGCGTACGGCACCCCCGACGCCCCCGCTCCCCTCGACGTCAACGTGCGCCCCGTGCCGGCGGCCCCCGCCGATCCCACCCCCCTCGGCCGGGACGCCGCCCGCTGGGCCCTGCTCCACCCCGCCCTCCACGACCGGCCCCGCATCACCGCCGACCACCTGGTCCAGCGCGAGAGCAACCCTCTCTTCCGCGTCCGTTACGCCCACGCCCGCACCCGGGCGCTCACCCGCAACGCCGCCGACCTGGGCTTCCACGCCGAGCCCGGGGACACGGACCTGCGCCCACAGGGCCCACAGGGCCTACCGGGCCTACCGGGCACAGACGCAGCCGTACAGCCGACCGCCGGACCGGAAACCGTCGTACCGGAGACCGCCGTACCGGAAACCGTCGTACAAGACACACACGACACGACCGCCCTGCGGCACGCCCTCGCCGATCACCCCCGCATCCTCCAGGCGGCCGCCGTGGACCACGCCCCCGACCGCCTGGCCCGGCACCTCGTCACCGTCGCCGATGCCGCGCTCCCCTTTCTCGCCGCCGTCCTTCCTCGTGGTGCGGAGAAACCCTCGGCCGCCCACCGTGCCCGGCTCGCGCTCGCCGAAGCCGCCGGGGCGGTGCTGGCCGGTGGCCTGTCCCTGCTCGGCATCGACGCACCCGAACACCTCTAGAGAGCCAGTCAAGAAGATGAGCCGTTCCGCACATCCCGCCGGGCCCCGGCACGCCGACGTCCTTCCCGAGGGCCACTACTCCGCCCCGCCCGCCGATCTCAACACCCTCGACCCCAAGGTCTGGGCCCAGACGGTCGGCCGTGACGAGGACGGCGTCGTCACCGTCGGCGGCATCGACGTCAAGACCCTCGCCGAGGAGCACGGCACCCCCGCCTACGTCGTCGACGAGGCCGACTTCCGGGCCCGGGCGCGCGCCTGGCGCGGTGCCTTCGGGGCCGATGCCGACGTCTTCTACGCCGGCAAGGCGTTCCTCTCCCGGGCCGTCGTGCGCTGGCTGCACGAAGAGGGGCTCAACCTCGACGTCTGCTCCGGCGGCGAGCTCACCACCGCCCTCTCCGCGGGCATGCCCGCCGACCGCATCGCCTTCCACGGCAACAACAAGTCCACCGAGGAGATCCGCCGCGCGATCACCGAAGGCGTCGGGCGCATCGTCCTCGATTCCTTCCAGGAGATCGTCCGCGTCGCCCACATCGCCCAGAGCCTCGGGAAGCGACAAAGGGTCCAGATCCGTATCACCGTCGGCGTCGAGGCCCACACCCACGAGTTCATCGCCACCGCCCACGAGGACCAGAAGTTCGGCATTCCGCTCGCCGGCGGACAGGCCGCCGAGGCCGTGCGGCGGGCGCTGAAGCTCGACGGTCTCGAGCTCATCGGGATCCACTCCCACATCGGGTCGCAGATCTTCGACATGTCCGGCTTCGAGGTCGCGGCACATCGTGTGGTCGGGCTGCTCAAGGACGTCCGTGACGAGCACGGCGTCGAGCTCCCGGAGATCGACCTCGGTGGTGGCCTCGGCATCGCCTACACCAGCGACGACGACCCCAGCGAGCCGCACGAGATCGCCAAGGCGCTGACCGAGATCGTCACGAGGGAGTGCGAGGCCGCCAAGCTGCGGACCCCGAGGATCTCCGTCGAGCCCGGGCGCGCCATCGTCGGCCCCACCGCCTTCACGCTCTACGAGGTCGGCACCATCAAGCCCCTCGACGGGCTGCGCACCTACGTCTCCGTCGACGGCGGCATGTCCGACAACATCCGCACCGCGCTGTACGACGCCGAGTACACCGTCGCTCTCGTGTCCAGGACCAGTGACGCCGAGCCCATGCTCGCCCGCGTCGTCGGCAAGCACTGCGAGAGCGGGGACATCGTGGTCAAGGACGCGTTCCTGCCGGCCGACCTGGCACCGGGTGACCTCATCGCCGTACCGGCGACGGGCGCCTACTGCCGTTCCATGGCGAGCAATTACAACCACGTGCTGCGTCCGCCGGTCGTCTCCGTCCACGAGGGCGAGTCCCGGGTCATCGTCCGCCGTGAGACGGAGGAGGACCTTCTGCGGCTCGACGTCGGATGACCGGAAAGCGGAGAAGGAAAGCGGAGAAGGAAAAGGGGGGAAGGAAGATCTACGGTCTTCGGCCCCCGTACAAATGAAATAGATGTCTCATAATCCGGACGAGGGGCAGAAACTCCCGTCCGGTGAGTGAGACTGGTCCCACCGTAGACGGTATGAGGAAACGAGGTCGGATGATGCGTACGCGTCCGCTGAAGGTGGCGCTGCTGGGCTGTGGAGTGGTCGGCTCAGAAGTGGCGCGCATCATGACGACGCACGCCGACGACCTCGCCGCCCGGATCGGGGCCCCCGTCGAGCTCGCGGGGGTCGCGGTACGGCGGCCCTCCAAGCTCCGTGAGGGCATTCCGCAGGAACTCGTCACCACCGACGCCACCGCCCTCGTCAAACGCGGGGACATCGACGTCGTGGTCGAGGTCATCGGCGGCATCGAGCCCGCCCGCACCCTCATCACCACCGCCTTCGAGCACGGCGCCTCCGTCGTCTCCGCCAACAAGGCGCTCCTCGCCCAGGACGGCGCCGCCCTCCACGCGGCGGCCGGACAGCACGGCAAGGACCTCTACTACGAGGCCGCCGTCGCCGGTGCCATCCCGCTGATCCGTCCGCTGCGCGAGTCCCTCGCCGGCGACAAGGTGAACCGGGTGCTCGGCATCGTCAACGGAACGACCAACTTCATCCTCGACAAGATGGACTCCACGGGGGCCGGCTATCAGGAGGCCCTCGACGAGGCCACGGCGCTCGGGTACGCGGAAGCCGACCCGACCGCCGACGTCGAGGGGTTCGACGCCGCCGCCAAGGCCGCCATCCTCGCCGGAATCGCCTTTCACACGCGCGTGCGTCTCGACGACGTCTACCGCGAGGGCATGACCGAGGTCACCGCGGCCGACTTCGCCTCCGCGAGGAACATGGGCTGCACCATCAAGCTGCTCGCCATCTGTGAGCGCGCCGAGGACGGGCAGTCCGTCACCGCGCGCGTCCACCCCGCGATGATCCCGCTGAGCCACCCGCTGGCCTCCGTGCGCGGCGCGTACAACGCCGTGTTCGTCGAGTCCGACGCCTCCGGCCAGCTGATGTTCTACGGCCCGGGCGCGGGCGGCGCCCCCACCGCCTCCGCCGTCCTCGGTGACCTCGTCGCCGTCTGCCGCAACCGGCTCAGCGGCACGACCGGACCGGGTGAGTCCGCGTACACGGCCCTCCCCGTCTCGGGCATGGGCGAGGTCGTCACGCGCTACCACATCAGCCTCGACGTGGCGGACAAACCGGGTGTTCTCGCCCAGGTCGCGACCGTGTTCGCCGAGCACGGGGTGTCCATCGATACCGTTCGGCAGCAGGGGAAGGACGGCGAGGCATCTCTCGTCGTCGTCACGCACCGTGCGTCCGACGCCGCCCTGGGCGGGACCGTCGAGGCGTTGCGCAAGCTCGACACCGTGCGGGGTGTCGCCAGCATCATGCGGGTTGAAGGAGAGTAACGAGCAATGACCCACCAGTGGCGCGGAATCATCGAGGAGTACCGGGACCGGCTGCCCGTCTCCGACACCACGCCGGTCGTGACGCTCCGCGAGGGCGGCACGCCCCTCGTGCCCGCGCAGGTGCTCTCCGAGCGCACCGGGTGCGAGGTCCACCTCAAGGTGGAGGGCGCCAACCCCACCGGGTCCTTCAAGGACCGCGGTATGACCATGGCGATCACGCGGGCCAAGGAGGAGGGCGCGAAGGCGGTCATCTGCGCCTCCACCGGCAACACGTCGGCGAGCGCCGCCGCCTACGCCGTACGCGCGGGCATGGTCTCCGCCGTACTCGTCCCGCGAGGGAAGATCGCGCTCGGCAAGATGGGCCAGGCGCTCATCCACGGCGCGAAGATCCTCCAGGTCGACGGAAACTTCGACGACTGCCTCACCCTGGCCCGCGCGCTGAGCGACAACTACCCGGTGGCGCTGGTCAATTCGGTCAACCCGGTGCGCATCGAGGGCCAGAAGACCGCCGCCTTCGAGATCGTCGACATGCTCGGCGACGCGCCCGACATCCACGTCCTCCCGGTCGGCAACGCCGGCAACATCACGGCGTACTGGAAGGGCTACAAGGAGTACGCCGCCGACGGGGTGGCCGCCAAAACGCCCCGGATGTGGGGCTTCCAGGCCTCCGGCAGTGCCCCGATCGTGCGCGGCGAGGTCGTCAAGGACCCCTCGACCATCGCCACCGCCATCCGTATCGGCAACCCCGCCTCCTGGCAGTACGCCCTCGCGGCGAAGGAGGAGTCCGGCGGATTCATCGACGAGGTGACGGACCGTGAGATCCTGCGCGCCTACCGGCTGTTGGCCGCTCAGGAGGGCGTCTTCGTGGAGCCCGCCTCCGCCGCGTCCGTGGCCGGTCTGCTGAAGGCCGCCGAGCAGGGCAAGGTCGACCCGGGCCAGCGGATCGTGTGCACGGTCACCGGCAACGGCCTCAAGGACCCCGACTGGGCCGTCGCGGGCGCCCCGCAGCCGGTCACCGTCCCGGTCGACGCGGCCACGGCGGCCGAGCGTCTCGGGCTCGCCTGAGACCTGACCCGCGTCGTCCGAGCAGGGAATCCCTAGGAGGGGGGCACAGGGGGCTTACGACACGCATCGTGCGCCTCCTGTGCGCCCTATGTCGCCACAGAACCTTCCTTCGATAGGCTGTACCGAACCCGCCCGCTGCATATGCCCTCGCGTACAGCGGGGTGCCGCGTCGTCTCCGCGGTCGGCAGGGTCTTCGTACGTCATCGAATGTCATTCGACAATCACGCAGCTCAAGGAGAGTCATCGAGAGATGGCCGGTCCCGCATTCCGCGCCGCCGCCGTCCGGGTGCGCGTCCCCGCCACCAGCGCCAACCTCGGCCCGGGCTTCGACGCCCTCGGCCTCTCGCTGGGGCTCTACGACGATGTCGTCGTCCGGGTGGCCGACTCAGGGCTGCACATCGACATCGCGGGGGAGGGGAGCGAGACGCTCCCGCGTGACGAAAACCACCTTCTCGTACGCTCCCTGCGCACCGCTTTCGACCTGCTGGGCGGCCAGCCGCGCGGCCTGGAGATCGTCTGCGCCAACCGCATCCCGCACGGCCGGGGCCTCGGCTCCTCCTCGGCCGCCATCTGCGCCGGAATCGTCGCCGCGCGCGCCGTGACCATAGGCGGCGAGGCCCGGCTCGACGACACCGCGCTCCTGGAGCTCGCCACCGAGATCGAGGGCCACCCCGACAACGTGGCCCCGTGTCTGCTGGGCGGCTTCACGGTCGCCTGGATGGAGGCCGGCGCCGCCCGGGCGATCAGGCTGGAGCCCGACGATTCCATCGTTCCGGTGGTTTTCGTGCCCGGAAAGCCCGTCCTGACCGAGACCGCGCGCGGACTGCTCCCGCGCACCGTGCCGCACGTCGACGCCGCCGCCAACGCCGGCCGTGCCGCGCTGCTCGTCGAGGCCCTCACCAGGCGCCCCGAGCTGCTGCTGCCGGCCACCGAGGATCGTCTCCACCAGGAGTACCGCGCTCCGGCCATGCCGGAGAGCGCCGCGCTGGTGGAGCGGCTGCGGGCCGACGGAGTCCCGGCAGTCATCTCAGGGGCAGGGCCCACCGTGCTCGCGCTGGTCGACGCCGACAGCGCCGACAAGGTGGCCCATCTGGCGGGAGGGGGCTGGGCCGCCAACCGGCTGGAGCTCGACGCCCAGGGGGCCTGTGTGCTCCCGCTCGCGGCCGCCAGTGACATGTGAGATCCGGCGTGTGCCGGATTTCGAGAGGGGGAATGTTTGTTGGATCCGGTAGTGTTAATCTCAAGTCTGCACCCGACCCCACCATGGCGAGGTGCTTCACGTCCCCGTCCGGGACAGACATTCTTCCGGGAGCCTCCCAAGCCGCACAGCGTTCCGTACGACGTACATGGGCAGTACCTCGTACGCGAGCACTGAGCGACTTGCCGGGCACGCTCCGGAACCGGTGTGACCAAGCCACGTGACACGGACACTCAGTGCCACGGCTCTCGGAAGCGCCGTCACCACATTCCTCCGCCACTCAGGCGGACCACCGCCCCGGCACGGTCCACAAGGATGGGACCGACGTCGGACAGCACAAACGGTCGCCGAGCCAGACAGGCCGACGTCCGCTCCAGGGAAGGACCCTTCGTGAGCGACACCACCGATCTGATGGGCGCACGTGTCGAGGAGACCGCTGCCGCGCCCTCCACGGACGCCTCCGCGCCTGCCACCGGTGCCGGCTCCCGGCGGCGCCGCGGTACCGGCCTCGACGGCATGGTGCTGGCCGAGCTGCAGCAGGTCGCATCCGGCCTCGGCATCAGGGGCACCGCGCGTATGCGCAAGAGCCAGCTGATCGAGGTCATCAAGGAGGCGCAGGCCGGGGGAGGTGCCGCGGCTCCCAAGGCGGAGACCGCCACCGAGACCAAGCCGAAGCGCCGCGCCACCTCCAAGGCCCGTACGGGCGATGCCGCCGAGAAGAAGGCGGAGGCGAAGGCCGAGGCCCCCGCCGAGAAGGCCGTGGCCCAGCAGCAGATCGAGATCCCCGGACAGCCGGCCAGCGACGACGCTCCCGTGGAGCGCCGTCGTCGCCGCGCCACCGCCGAGGCCGGCGCCCCCGGGGGCAGCCCCGAGACGGTCGTGGCCGAGGCGAAGAGCGAGCCCAAGGCCGAGACGCCGGCCCAGCAGCAGCCGCAGGGCGACGCCGGTGACGGCGACGGCCGGGGCCGCCGCGACCGCCGTGACCGCGACCGCGGCCGTGACCGCGGCGAGCGGGGTGACCGCGGAGACCGCGGGGACCGCCGCAAGAGCGACGACCAGCAGGGCCAGGGTGGTCAGCGCCAGCAGCAGAACCAGCAGCAGGGCGGCGGCCGTCCGGACCGCCAGGACCGTCAGCAGCGCGACAACGGTCCGCAGGACGACGACGACTTCGAGGGTGGCCGCCGCGGCCGCCGGGGCCGTTACCGGGACCGCCGTGGCCGTCGTGGCCGTGACGAGATCGGTGGCGCGGGCGAGCCGCAGATCAACGAGGACGACGTCCTGATCCCGGTCGCGGGCATCCTGGACATCCTCGACAACTACGCCTTCATCCGTACGTCGGGCTACCTGCCGGGCCCCAACGACGTGTACGTCTCCCTCGCCCAGGTCCGCAAGAACGGCCTGCGCAAGGGCGACCACGTCACCGGTGCGGTGCGTCAGCCCAAGGAAGGCGAGCGGCGCGAGAAGTTCAACGCGCTGGTGCGGCTCGACTCCGTCAACGGCATGGCGCCCGAACACGGCCGTGGCCGCCCGGAGTTCAACAAGCTGACGCCGCTGTACCCGCAGGACCGCCTCCGTCTGGAGACGGACCCCGGCATCCTCACCACCCGCATTATCGACCTCGTCGCGCCGATCGGTAAGGGCCAGCGCGGTCTGATCGTGGCCCCGCCGAAGACCGGCAAGACCATGATCATGCAGGCGATCGCCAACGCGATCACGCACAACAACCCCGAGTGCCACCTGATGGTCGTCCTGGTCGACGAGCGTCCGGAAGAGGTCACCGACATGCAGCGGTCGGTCAAGGGCGAGGTCATCTCCTCGACCTTCGACCGCCCGGCCGAGGACCACACCACGGTCGCCGAGCTCGCCATCGAGCGTGCCAAGCGTCTGGTGGAGCTGGGCCACGACGTGGTCGTGCTGCTCGACTCCATCACGCGTCTGGGCCGTGCCTACAACCTCGCCGCGCCCGCCTCCGGCCGCATCCTGTCCGGTGGTGTCGACTCGACCGCCCTGTACCCGCCGAAGCGCTTCTTCGGTGCGGCCCGCAACATCGAGGACGGCGGTTCGCTGACCATCCTCGCCACCGCGCTGGTGGACACCGGGTCCCGCATGGACGAGGTGATCTTCGAGGAGTTCAAGGGCACGGGCAACGCCGAGCTCAAGCTCGACCGGAAGCTTGCCGACAAGCGCATCTTCCCGGCGGTGGACGTCGACGCGTCCGGTACCCGTAAGGAAGAGATCCTGCTCGCTCCCGACGAGCTCGGGATCGTATGGAAGCTGCGCCGGGTGCTGCACGCCCTCGACCAGCAGCAGGCGGTCGAGCTGCTTCTCGACAAGATGAAGCAGACGAAGTCGAACGCCGAGTTCCTGATGCAGATCCAGAAGACGACGCCGACGCCGGGCAACGGCGACTGACGTCCAGCGTTCGGAAAGAGGGCCGCCCCCTGTTGAGGGGGCGGCCCTCTTTTGGTTTACGATCACGCTCTTCGGTCGAATTCTCGATCTCCGAACTTCTGAGCCCCAGGGGGGGACTTGCATGGGCATACCCATGTCCGGAGGCGCCGGGCGCCACAGACGGCGGCTCCGGATCGCTCTGCCCGTCGCCGTGGCCGCCGCGCTGCTGACCACGTCGGCGAACGCCGCCACCGTCGGACCCGAGCCGCAGGCGCCGGCCACGGCCGCCACGGTCGCGTCCACGCCGTCGCAGGCCGAGCTCGAGCAGCGGATCGCCGGTGCCATCGCGGCCGAGGACACCTCCGGCACGATGACCCGGTCGCCGATGAGCGGTGGCAGCGTCGACTCCACCGTCTCGCCGATGATCATCGGCGGTACGACGACCACCATCACGTCGGCCCCGTGGATGGCCCAGCTCTGGTACACCGACGACCAGGGCACCACCGACACCAGTGACGACACCGGCTTCTTCTGCGGCGGTGCCGTGGTCGCGCCGACGAAGATCCTCACCGCCGCGCACTGCGTCAAGGGCGCCGACTGGGCCAACGGCGGCGCGGTGGTGACCGGGGCCACGCAGCTGCCCTCCGAGGACGGCGACCTGCACGGCGGCACCGCGACGGCCGTGCTGCGGCAGTGGTACCACCCGTCGTACAACGCGGACACCATCGACAACGACATCGCGGTCCTGACCCTGGCGGCTCCCGTCAAGGCCACCCCGATCCGTATGACGACGTCCACCGACACCGCCTCGTACGACCCCGCCACGACCGGCGCCAAGAGCGCCAAGGTCTACGGCTGGGGCCGCACCAGCTCCACCAGCGACGACGTCTCCCCGACGCTGAAGACGGCCACGCTGCCCATCAAGTCGGACACGACCTGCGCCGCGGCCTACGGCTCCTGGTTCATCAAGGGGCACATGACCTGCGCCGGACCGCCCGCCAGTGGCAGCGACTCCGGGACGACCGCCATCTGCAGCGGTGACTCCGGCGGCCCCCTCGTCGTGAACGGGCGGATCGTCGGCGTCGTCTCCTGGAACGTCACGGACTGCGTCGCCAAGGGCGCCTACAGCGTCTTCACCAAGGTCAGCAAGTACGTCGGCGCCGCCTATCCGCGCGTCGACGACACCAACCTCAGCTTCGACCACAAGGCCGACCTGTGGGTGCGCAAGTCCTCCACCAAGGTCGGCTACGAGCTGGACTCCAAGGGCACCACCCTCGCCACCCGGCTGTCCTGGGGCGACTGGAACGGGGTGAACCTCGTCCGGCAGACCGACCTCAACCGGGACGGCTACCAGGACCTCATGTACCGCGTCTCCGCCACCGGTGACGTCTACTGGGTGCGGTTCCTCCCCTCCACCGGGGCCTGGGCCGACCCGAAGAAGGTCTTCACCGACTGGAGGACCCGCACCCGGATCGTCACCCCCGGCGACCTCACCGGCGACTACAAGCCCGACCTGCTCTCCGTCGACTCCGCGGGCGTCCTGTGGATCTACCCGGGCAAGGGTGACGGCAGCTTCGCGGCCCGGGTCCGGGTCGGCGGCGGCTGGAGCCAGTACAACCAGCTGCTCGGCCACGGCGACTTCACCGGCGACGGCAAGGCGGACGTGCTCGCCCGCAACAAGACGACCGGCGACCTCTACCTGTACAAGGGCACCGGCAAGTCCGGCACGGGCGTCTTCGCGGCCCGGGTCAAGGTGCGCACGAACTGGAGCGGCTACAACGCCTTCGACGCCGTCGGTGACATCACCGGCGACGGCAGGGCCGACCTCGTGGCCCGCACCGCGGGCGGCACGCTCTATCTGTACAAGGGCACCGGCAAGGCGACCAGCGAGATCTTTGCCACAAGGACCAGCCTGGGGACCGGTTTCCAGCAGTACGACATCTTTGGCTGAAACCGCTGGTGAACAGGGCTTGCCCTGATTCTCCTGTGACGTGCTGTGACCGCCGCTTCACGTGGTGGTCACAGCACGTTGTGCAACCCTTTCTCGAGTTTCGCCGTCTGACCAGGCGGAGCGAACATGGTGCGGTACGGGTCTTTTTGTGACCACGTCTGACCCTGAAAACAGGGGGTAACCGACCGGACGAGATTCGAGGAGCGCATGTCAGCCGAGGGCAATGGCAAGGGACGTCGTCGCAAACCCCGCAGCAAGGGGCGAAAGGGCCTGCTGATCACGGCCTGGGTCGCCGCGGGGATCGTGGTGCTGGGCGGTACCGGGGCGGGCTACCTGTACTTCAAGCTCAACGGCAACATCAAGAGCGTCGACATCGACCAGGTCCTCGGCAGTGAGCGGCCCGCGAAGGTCGACAACGGCTCCGAGAACATCCTCGTCCTGGGCTCGGACACCCGCTCCGGCTCCAACAAGAAGCTCGGCGGCGGCACCGACGACGGCAGCGCCCGCTCCGACACCGCGATGATCATCCACGTGTACGAGGGCCACAAGAAGGCCACCGTGGTCTCCATACCGCGCGACACCCTGATCGACCGCCCCGAGTGCACCGACACCGACGGCAAGGAGCACGACGCCGCGTCGGACGTCATGTTCAACTCCGCGTACACGACCGGCGGCGCGCCCTGTGCCGTCAAGACCGTCGAGTCCATGACCGACATCCGCATGGACCACTACATGGAGGTCGACTTCAGCGGCTTCGAGAAGCTGGTCGACGAACTCGGCGGGGTCACGGTCACCACGACCAAGAACATCAAGGACACCGACAGCCACCTGGACCTCAAGGCCGGCACGCACGAACTCACCGGCGCCCAGGCCCTCGGTCTCGTCCGCACCCGGCACGGCGTCGGCGACGGTTCCGACCTCGGCCGTATCCAGCTCCAGCAGGCCTTCATCAAGGCGCTGGTCAAGCAGGTCAAGAGCGTCGGCGTGCTGACCAGCCCCAAGAAGCTGTACGACCTCGCGAACACCGCCACCAAGGCCGTCACCACCGACTCCGACCTCGGCTCGGTCAACTCCCTGGTCTCCTTCGCGAGCGGCCTCCAGCACATCAGCCCGTCGGACATGACCATGGTCACGATGCCGGTCCGCTACGACCCGGCGAACCCGAACCGCGTGATCGTGCAGGAGACCAAGGCCAAGCAGATCTGGACGGCCCTGGAGAACGACCGGGCGATCCCGAAGTCAGCCACCGAAGGCACCGCGACGGGCGAGGCCAGGGGCGTCGTCACGTCGTAGGACACCCTCTGCCGAGGGCTGGGAATAGATCGCGGTGCCCCCTCGTTTTGGGGGATGCGGCCAGTCCTGGCAGACTGGTACGTCGGCCCCGGTTCACGCCCCCGCAGCCCGCGGCGGCGACCCGGCGCCCTCCCGAAACTAGGAGACACCTTGAAGCGCGACATCCACCCCGAGTACGTCGAGACGCAGGTCAGCTGCACCTGTGGCGCGTCGTTCACCACCCGTAGCACGATCCAGAGCGGCGCCATCCGCGCCGAGGTCTGCTCCGAGTGCCACCCGTTCTACACGGGCAAGCAGAAGATCCTCGACACCGGTGGCCGTGTGGCCCGCTTCGAGGCCCGCTTCGGCAAGGCTGCTGCCAAGAAGTAGCGAGCCACCAGCGCCGGTCCACGCCGCACTCCTCGGAGTGCGCCGGGACCGGCGTTTTTGGTCGCCCGCCTTCCCCCCTTCATCCGCAGTACAGGAGCCCTGAGATGTTCGAGGCCGTCGAGGAACTCGTCGGTGAGCACGCCGACCTGGAGACGAAGCTCGCCGACCCGTCGGTCCACTCCGACCAGGCCAACGCGCGCAAGCTGAACAAGCGCTACGCCGAGCTCACCCCGATCGTCGCCACGTACCGCTCCTGGAAGCAGACCGGCGACGACATCGAGACCGCGCGCGAACTGGGCGCCGACGACCCGGAGTTCGCCGCCGAGGTCAAGGAGCTGGAGAAGGCCCGCGACGAGCTGACGGAGAAGCTGCGGCTTCTCCTCGTCCCGCGCGACCCCAGCGACGACAAGGACGTCATCCTCGAGATCAAGGCGGGCGCGGGCGGCGACGAGTCCGCGCTGTTCGCCGGCGACCTGCTGCGCATGTATCTCCGGTACGCCGAGCGCGTCGGCTGGAAGACCGAGATCATCGACGCCACCGAGTCCGAGCTCGGCGGCTACAAGGACGTCCAGGTCGCCGTGAAGACCAAGGGCGGCCAGGGTGCCACCGAGCCCGGCCAGGGCGTGTGGGCCCGTATGAAGTACGAGGGCGGTGTGCACCGCGTGCAGCGCGTCCCGGCGACCGAGTCCCAGGGCCGTATCCACACCTCCGCGGCCGGTGTGCTGGTCACCCCCGAGGCGGAGGAGGTCGACGTGGAGATCAACCCCAACGACCTCCGCATCGACGTCTACCGCTCCTCCGGACCCGGCGGACAGTCCGTCAACACGACCGACTCCGCCGTGCGCATCACGCACATTCCCACCGGAGTCGTCGCCTCCTGCCAGAACGAGAAGAGCCAGCTGCAGAACAAGGAGCAGGCCTTGCGTATCCTGCGCTCCAGGCTGCTCGCGGCGGCGCAGGAGGAGGCGGAGCGCAATGCCGCCGACGCCCGGCGCAGCCAGGTCCGCACCGTCGACCGCTCCGAGAAGATCCGCACGTACAACTTCCCGGAGAACCGCATCTCGGACCACCGTGTCGGCTTCAAGTCGTACAACCTGGACCAGGTCCTGGACGGCGACCTCGACGCGGTGATCCAGGCCTGCGTCGACGCGGACTCGGCGGCGAAGCTGGCGGCCGCGTAAAGAGGTACCTAGGCACGACCGAGTACCGAGTACGACACGGAGGACTTGCGTGCAGCCATCATTTGGGGGACGACCCCCAAACCCCCGCGGCTTGCTGCTCGCAGAGGTGGCCCAGGCCACCCAGCGGCTGGCCGACGCCGGCGTGCCCTCGCCGCGCAACGACGCGGAGGAGCTCGCCGCGTTCGTGCACGGCGTGAAGCGGGGCGAGCTGCACTCCGTGAAGGACGCGGACTTCGACGCCCGCTACTGGGAGGTCATCGCCCGCCGTGAGCAGCGTGAGCCGCTCCAGCACATCACCGGGCTCGCCTACTTCCGGTACCTCGAACTCCAGGTGGGGCCCGGTGTGTTCGTGCCGCGGCCCGAGACCGAGTCCGTGGTCGGCTGGGCCATAGACGCCGTACGCGCGATGGACGTCGTCGAGCCGTGCATCGTCGACCTGTGCACTGGCTCCGGCGCCATCGCGCTCGCGCTCGCCCAGGAGGTCCCGCGCTCCCGCGTGCACGCCGTGGAGCTGTCCGAGGAAGCGCTGCGGTGGACCCGTAAGAACGTCGAGGGGTCGCGGGTCGACCTGCGGCAGGGCAACGCCCTGGACGCCTTCCGCGACCTCGACGGCCATGTCGACCTCGTCATCTCCAACCCGCCCTACATCCCGCTCACCGAGTGGGAGTACGTCGCTCCCGAGGCGCGGGACTACGATCCCGAACTCGCCCTGTTCTCGGGGGAGGACGGCCTCGACCTCATCCGCGGTCTGGAACGGACCGCACACCGGCTCCTGCGCCCGGGCGGCGTCGTCGTCATCGAGCACGCCGACACCCAGGGCGGCCAGGTGCCGTGGATCTTCACCGAGGAGCGGGGCTGGGCCGACGCGGCCGACCACCCGGACCTCAACAACCGCCCCAGGTTCGCGACGGCCCGCAGGGCGACGCCGTGAGCCGCACTCCCAAGACTTCAGAGCAGTACGTGTACGAGGAGGCCCGCTAGATATGGCACGGCGATACGACACCAACGACGCGACCGACCGCACGACCGGTCTGCGCGAAGCCGCGTCCGCCGTCCGCCGTGGCGAGCTCGTGGTCCTCCCGACCGACACGGTGTACGGCATCGGCGCCGACGCGTTCTCCTCCGAGGCCGTCTCCGACCTTCTGGAGGCCAAGGGCCGGGGCCGCAACATGCCCACCCCCGTGCTGATCGGCTCCCCGAACACCCTCCACGGACTCGTCACCGACTTCTCCGAGCTGGCCTGGGAGCTCGTCGACGCCTTCTGGCCGGGCGCGCTCACCCTCGTCGCCAAGCACCAGCCGTCCCTGCAGTGGGACCTGGGGGACACGAGGGGCACGGTGGCCGTCCGTATGCCGCTGCATCCGGTCGCCATCGAGCTGCTGACCGAGGTCGGCCCCATGGCGGTCTCCTCCGCCAACCTGACCGGTCACCCGGCACCGGAGAACTGCGACGCCGCGCAGGAGATGCTCGGCGACTCGGTGTCCGTCTACCTGGACGGCGGCCCGACCCCGGGCAACGTCCCCTCCTCGATCGTCGACGTCACCCGCGAGGTGCCCCTGCTGCTGCGCGCGGGCGCGATCTCCGCGGACGAGCTCAGGAAGGTCGTACCCGACCTCGAGGTGGCGAATTGACGGCCCCTGACGCGGGGCGTGGCATATGGGACGGGGAAGAGACGCGTACCTTCACAGGTCTCCCGCGTGACAGCTTCCGCATCCTCCACGTCAGCACCGGCAACGTGTGCCGCTCGCCGATCACCGAGCGGCTGACCCGGCATGCCCTGGCGGACCGGCTCGGCGACCCGCTGTGGGGCGGCCTGGTCGTGGAGAGCGCGGGGACCTGGGGGCACGAGGGCGCGCCCATGGAGGCCAACGCGGAGACCGTCCTTGCCGAGTTCGGCGCGGACGCCTCCGGTTTCATGGGCCGGGAACTGCTGGACGAACACGTGATCATGGCGGACCTGGTCCTGACCGCCACCCGCGACCACCGTCAGCAGGTGATCTCGATGGGCCACTCGGCGGGCCTGCGCACCTTCACGCTGAAGGAGTTCACCCGTCTGGTGAAGGCGATAGACCCGGCGACCCTGCCGCCCCTCGAGGAGGGCGGCCTGGTGATCCGCGCACGCGCCCTGGTCCGCGCGGCGGCGGCTCTACGCGGGTGGCTCCTGGCCCCGACCGCGGAGGCCGACGAGGTCTTCGACCCCTACGGAGCACCGCTGCCCTTCTTCCGCTCGATCGGGGACGAGATAAACGAGGCGCTGGATCCTGTGGTGACGGCGCTGACGGGGGTTCCTGCGCGCGCGTGACGCAGGGCGGGCGCTTTGGGGACGGGGCTGAACGAGGTCCTGTCGTCACCGCGCTCACGGGTGTACCCGCAAGGACGTAACGACCGGGCACCTCACGGGCCCCGGGCCTACATTGGACGTACGTCATCGTCGACGCCCCGGAGCCCACCATGTCGGTCACCCATGCGCCCCACACCGCCGACGTCCTCACGCGGCAGGACCCCGAGCTGGCCGAGATCCTGCTCGGGGAGCTCCACCGGCAGTCGTCGACGCTTCAGCTCATCGCCGCCGAGAACTTCTGCTCACCGGCCGTACTGGCCGCGCTGGGCTCTCCGCTGGCCAACAAGTACGCCGAGGGTTATCCGGGCGCCCGGCACCACGGCGGCTGCGAGATCGTCGACGTCGCCGAGCGGCTCGCCGTGGAGCGGGCGCAGTCCCTGTTCGGCGCCGAGCACGCCAACGTGCAGTCCCACTCCGGCTCTTCGGCGGTCCTGGCCGCCTACGCCGCGCTCCTGCGCCCCGGCGACACCGTCCTCGCCCTCGGCCTGCCCTACGGCGGCCACCTCACCCACGGCTCGCCCGCCAACTTCTCCGGCCGCTGGTTCGACTTCGTCCCCTACGGCGTCGACGCCGAGACCGGGCTCATCGACCACGACCAGGTCCGGGCACTGGCCCGCACCCACCGGCCCAAGGCGATCGTGTGCGGCTCCATCGCCTACCCCCGGCACATCGACTACGCCTTCTTCCGCGAGGTCGCCGACGAGGTGGGCGCGTATCTGATCGCCGACGCCGCCCACCCCATCGGGCTCGTCGCCGGGGGAGCGGCGCCCAGTCCGGTGCCGTACGCCGACGTCGTCTGCGCCACCACGCACAAGGTGCTGCGCGGCCCCCGCGGCGGAATGATCCTCTGCGGCGCCGAACTGGCCGAGCGGGTCGACCGGGCCGTCTTCCCGTTCACGCAGGGCGGCGCGCAGATGCACACCATCGCCGCCAAGGCGGTCGCGTTCGGGGAGGCGGCAACACCGGCGTTCACGGACTACGCCCATCAGGTGGTGGCCAATGCGAGGGTCCTCGCGGCCACGCTGGCCGACGAGGGGCTCGTCGTCACCACCGGCGGGACCGACACCCATCTCGTGACGGCCGATCCGGCGCCCCTCGGCGCCGACGGACGTACGGCGAGGGGACGGCTCGCGGCCGCGGGCATGGTGCTCGACTGCTGTGCGCTGCCTCACGCGGACAGCCGCGGGCTGCGCCTCGGCACCGCCGCCGTCACCACCCAGGGCATGGCCGAGAAGGAGATGATGAGGATCGCCGCCCTGCTCGCGGGGGTCGTGCGCGGCGAGGTCGAGAGCGTCGGGGCACGTGAAGAAGTGCGGGATCTGGTCGGCGGATTTCCGCCGTATCCGGCCTGAGCGGGGGTATCCGCACCTGCGGGCACAGCCGCACGTGCAACCATCGGCTCTACCCGGAAGTCCCCATCCATATGCGTGCGTCGCTAGTGTGTGGGGCTGAGATGGCCAGCGAGACCTGTGGGGAAGCCTGTGCGTGAATACCTGCTGACGCTCTGCATCACGGCCGCGGTGACGTATCTGCTGACAGGGCCGGTACGGAAGTTCGCGATCGTGGCCGGAGCGATGCCGGAGATCAGGGCCCGTGACGTGCACCGGGAACCGACTCCGAGGCTCGGCGGTATCGCCATGTTCTTCGGACTGTGCGCGGGCCTGCTGGTCGCCGACCACCTGACCAACCTCAGCGAGGTCTTCGAGAAGTCGAACGAACCGCGCGCCCTGCTCTCCGGAGCGGCCCTGATCTGGCTGATCGGTGTCCTGGACGACAAGTTCGAGATCGACGCCCTGATCAAGCTGGGCGGCCAGATGATCGCCGCGGGCGTGATGGTCATGCAGGGTCTGACGATCCTGTGGCTGCCCATCCCCAGCGTCGGCTCGGTCGCGCTGACCCAGTGGCAGGGCACCCTGCTGACGGTCGCGCTCGTCGTCATCACCATCAACGCGGTGAACTTCGTCGACGGCCTCGACGGTCTCGCGGCCGGCATGGTCTGCATCGCGGCGGCGGCGTTCTTCCTGTACGCCTACCGGATCTGGTACTCGTACGGCATCGAGGCGGCCGCCCCGGCGACGCTGTTCTCGGCGATCCTGATGGGCATGTGCCTGGGCTTCCTGCCGCACAACATGCACCCCGCGCGGATCTTCATGGGCGACTCGGGTTCGATGCTCATCGGCCTGGTGCTGGCCGCGGGTGCGATCTCCATCACCGGGCAGATCGACCCGGACGCGCTGAAGCTGTTCGCCGGGTCCGAGAAGGCGGCCGTGCACCAGACGGTCCCCGTCTACATCCCGCTGCTGCTGCCGCTGAGCATCATCGCGGTGCCGGCCGCCGACCTGATCTCGGCGATCGTGCGCCGTACTTGGCGCGGTCAGTCGCCGTTCGCCGCCGACCGCGGGCACCTGCACCACCGGCTCCTGGAGATCGGGCACTCGCACAGCCGCGCGGTGTGGATCATGTACTTCTGGTCGGCGCTGATCGCGTTCGGCTCGCTCGCCTACTCGGTGAACTCCGCGTCCATGTGGATCGTGCTCGGCGTCGTGTTCCTCAGCGCGATCGGTCTCGTGCTGCTCCTGCTGCCGCGCTTCACCCCGCGCGCCCCGATGTGGGCCCAGGCCGTCGTGCCGCCTCGCTACCGCCGCCGGCGTCCCGTGACCGCGGAGCCGGTGGAAGTGGAACAGCGCACCCCGGTCGCCGTCGGGGTGGCGGGTGTCAACGGCGCGACCGCGCTGCGGGCTCGTCCGCACGCCCCGGAGAGGAGGAAGGCCGAGACCTCGCGCTGACGCCCAAGGTAAGAATCTGACTAAAGCATTGCCAACGCGTGGGAGTTCGACAGGGCGACAAACCGCCCTTATACCAGACAAGTCGACCGCGTTTCTGCACAGACGCGCAGCTTCACTCTCATGTGTGACAGCGAGCACACCATCTAGGTAAAGACCGCATCAAATAGTTTGTGATACGGTTCACGAGAACCCAGGGCGGAGCCGAAGGACCGTGGTGCGACGGTCCATTGGCGTGAGGGTCACCCTCAGCCCGGGACTACGCTCGTCCATGACGACACCCTGCCCCCCTTTGAAAGCGGAGTTGCCGCCATGCCGTCCAACGACGTCCGGATCCTGGCTCAGGCCGCCGTGCCCACGGCTGCCGTCGGTGCTGTCGCCGCCGTCGTCAGTGGTGTGGTCGCCGGTGGCAAGGGGGCGATCGGGGCGGGGGTGGCGACGCTGATCGTGATCCTCTTCATGGGGCTGGGCCTCTACGTTCTCCAGCGCACTGCCAAATCGCTTCCGCACCTTTTCCAGGCCATGGGTCTGATGTTGTATGCGGCACAGATTCTGCTGCTGTTCATCTTCATGGCCGCGTTCAAGAACACGACGCTCTTCCACCCCAAGGCCTTCGCGTTCACGCTGGTCGCCGGCACCCTCGCCTGGATCGCCGCGCAGACGCGTGCCCACATGAAGTCCAAGATCCTCTACGTCGAGCCCGAAAAATCGGAGCACTCGTCGTGAGGGGTAGGGCCGGAATAAAGGCGCACGAGATCTCCTGCTATCGTCCGGTGCCAACTGCGGCATCGCGGGCGCGGGCATCCGAGCTGACGCCTGCTCAATCGCGAGGCGAGATGCCCAAGAGCCGCCCCCACATCCGAAACACCAGTCCCGTGCCGAACCGCGGCCATGAGTCGCGCCGACACAACGAGGTTGCCGTACCTATGCGCCACGCTGAAGGAGCCCGCGGTGAGTGCTGACCCGACGCAGGTGCTCGCCTTCGACACCAACTGCCACCTGTTCGACGGGTGTGGCTTCGCCGAAGTGTCCCCGGGCCTGCATTCGTTCCTGTTCCAGCCCTTGATGGGCGACGGGGACAGCAACCTGTACTTCAACAAGACGATGTTGCTGGCGCTTCTCGGCTCGATCATCATCGTCGGATTCTTCTGGGCGGCCTTCCGTAGGCCGCAGGTCGTGCCCGGCAAGCTCCAGATGGTCGCCGAGGCGGGCTACGACTTCATCCGGCGCGGTGTCGTCTACGAGACCATCGGCAAGAAGGAAGGCGAGAAGTACGTACCGCTCGTCGTCTCGCTGTTCTTCTTCGTCTGGATGCTGAACCTGTGGTCGATCATCCCGATCGCCCAGTTCCCGGTCACCTCGATCATCTCGTATCCGCTGGTCCTGGCCCTGATCGTCTACATCCTCTGGGTGTCCCTGACCTTCAAGCGGCACGGGTTCGTCGGCTTCTGGAAGAACGTCACGGGCTACGACAAGTCGCTCGGCGCGGTGCTGCCGCTGGCCATGCTGATCGAGGCGTTCTCGAACCTGCTGATCCGGCCGTTCACCCACGCTGTGCGACTCTTCGCGAACATGTTCGCCGGTCACACCCTGCTGCTGCTCTTCACGATCGCCAGCTGGTACATGCTGAACGGTGTGGGCATCGCCTACGCGGGCGTCTCGTTCGTGATGGTCATCGTGATGACTGCCTTCGAGCTGTTCATCCAGGCCCTTCAGGCGTACGTCTTCGTCCTGCTGACCTGCACCTACATTCAGGGCGCTCTCGCCGAGCACCACTGATCCGGCGCACTTTCGATCCCCAAGTCGTCCGGTGGCCAACCCCCACCGGTCCGTAAAGAAAAGGAAGAACTGGCATGTCCCAGACCCTTGCTGCTGTCGAAGGCTCCCTCGGCTCCATCGGTTACGGCCTCGCCGCGATCGGCCCGGGCGTCGGCGTCGGCATCATCTTCGGTAACGGCACCCAGGCTCTCGCCCGTCAGCCCGAGGCGGCCGGCCTGATCCGCGCCAACCAGATCCTCGGTTTCGCCTTCTGTGAGGCGCTGGCGCTGATCGGACTGGTCATGCCGTTCGTCTACGGCTACTGATCACCGACACAGTCCAGCCGACTAGACGAAAGGCATACAAATGAGCCAGCTGCTCATTGCGGCGAGTGAGGGGGAGAATCCCCTCATTCCGCCGATCCCCGAGCTCGTCATCGGCCTCATCGCCTTCGTCATCGTCTTCGGCTTCCTCGCCAAGAAGCTCCTCCCGAACATCAACAAGGTTCTGGACGAGCGTCGCGAGGCCATCGAGGGCGGTATCGAGAAGGCCGAGGCCGCGCAGACCGAGGCCCAGAGCGTCCTTGAGCAGTACAAGGCACAGCTCGCCGAGGCCCGCCACGAGGCAGCGCGTCTGCGCCAGGAGGCGCAGGAGCAGGGCGCCACGCTCATCGCCGAGATGCGCGCGGAAGGCCAGCGGCAGCGCGAGGAGATCGTCGCCGCCGGTCACGCGCAGATCGAGGCCGACCGCAAGGCCGCTTCCTCCGCGCTGCGCCAGGACGTCGGCAAGCTCGCCACCGACCTGGCCGGCAAGCTCGTCGGTGAGTCCCTCGAGGACCACGCCCGGCAGAGCCGCGTGATCGACCGCTTCCTCGACGACCTCGAGGAGAAGGCCGAGGCCGCGCGATGAACGGAGCGAGCCGCGATGCCCTGGCAGCCGCACGCGAGCGTCTCGACGCGCTGACGGACAACACGTCCGTGGACGCCGGCTCGCTCGCCGACGAGCTGGCCGCCGTCACCGCGCTGCTCGACCGCGAGGTGTCGCTGCGTCGGGTCCTGACCGACCCGGCGCAGCCCGGCGAGGCCAAGGCCGAACTGGCCCAGCGCCTGATCGGCACGCAGGTCGGAGGCCCCGCCACCGACCTGGTGTCCGGCATGGTGCGCTCCCGCTGGTCGCGCTCGCGTGACCTGGTGGACGCGCTGGAGGAGCTGGCCGACGCCGCCGACCTCACCGCCGCGCAGCAGCGGGGCAAGCTCGACAGCGTCGAGGACGAGCTGTTCCGGTTCGGCCGGATCGTCGCCTCGAGCACCGAGCTGCGCGCCGCGCTGACCGACCGCGCCGCAACGGCCACGGCCAAGCGTGAGCTGCTCGGCAGCCTGCTCGGCGGCCGCGCCGATGCGACGACCGAGCGTCTGGTGACGCGCCTTGTGGCCGCGCCCCGGGGACGTAGCCTGGAGGCGGGACTGGAGTCCCTGTCCAAGCTCGCCGCCGAGCGCCGGGACCGCATGGTGGCCGTCGTCACCTCGGCGGTTCCGCTGAGCGACCAGCAGAAGCAGCGTCTGGGCGGTGCCCTGGCGAAGCTCTACGGCCGCCAGATGCACCTCAACCTCGACGTGGACCCCGAGGTCCTCGGCGGGATCCGGGTGCAGGTCGGCGACGAGGTCATCAACGGCTCCATCGCGGACCGCATCGAGGACGCCGGCCGCCGCCTGGCGGGCTGACAGCAACTTCATAGCAGTACGTACTTACGACGGCCCTGGTTGGGCCGTACATGAAGAATCCTGGGGGTCGCCCCCAGACCCCCAAAGTGAAACTTCGGGCCCAACAAGGAGAGCAGGGAACCCAGATGGCGGAGCTCACGATCCGGCCGGAGGAGATCCGGGACGCGCTGGAGAACTTCGTCCAGTCGTACAAGCCGGACGCGGCCTCGCGCGAGGAGGTCGGTACGGTCACCCTTGCCGGCGACGGCATCGCGAAGGTCGAGGGTCTGCCCTCGGCCATGGCCAACGAACTGCTGAAGTTCGAGGACGGCACCCTCGGCCTCGCGCTCAACCTGGAAGAGCGCGAGATCGGCTGCGTCGTCCTCGGTGAGTTCAGCGGCATCGAGGAGGGTCAGCCGGTCTCCCGTACCGGTGAGGTCCTCTCCGTGGCCGTCGGCGAGGGCTACCTCGGCCGCGTCGTCGACCCGCTCGGCAACCCGATCGACGGCCTCGGTGAGATCGAGACCAGCGGTCGTCGCGCGCTTGAGCTGCAGGCTCCGGGCGTCATGGCCCGTAAGTCGGTGCACGAGCCGATGGAGACCGGCTACAAGGCCGTCGACGCGATGACCCCGATCGGCCGTGGCCAGCGTCAGCTGATCATCGGTGACCGTCAGACCGGCAAGACCGCCCTGGCCGTCGACACGATCATCAACCAGCGTGACAACTGGCGCTCCGGCGACCCGAAGAAGCAGGTCCGCTGCGTCTACGTCGCCATCGGCCAGAAGGGCTCGACCATCGCCTCCGTGCGTGGCGCCCTCGAAGAGGCCGGCGCGCTGGAGTACACGACCATCGTCGCCGCCCCGGCGTCCGACCCGGCCGGCTTCAAGTACCTGGCGCCGTACACCGGTTCGGCCATCGGCCAGCAGTGGATGTACGAGGGCAAGCACGTCCTCATCATCTTCGACGACCTCTCGAAGCAGGCCGACGCCTACCGCGCCGTGTCCCTCCTGCTGCGCCGCCCGCCGGGCCGTGAGGCCTACCCGGGTGACGTCTTCTACCTGCACTCCCGTCTGCTGGAGCGCTGTGCGAAGCTCTCCGACGAGCTGGGTGCCGGCTCGATGACCGGTCTGCCGATCGTCGAGACCAAGGCCAACGACGTCTCGGCGTTCATCCCGACCAACGTCATCTCCATCACCGACGGCCAGTGCTTCCTGGAGTCGGACCTGTTCAACGCCGGTCAGCGCCCCGCGCTGAACGTCGGTATCTCCGTCTCCCGAGTCGGTGGTTCCGCGCAGCACAAGGCGATGAAGCAGGTTTCCGGCCGTCTGCGCCTGGACCTCGCCCAGTACCGTGAGCTGGAGGCGTTCGCCGCCTTCGGTTCCGACCTGGACGCCGCGTCGAAGGCGCAGCTGGAGCGCGGTCAGCGACTGGTCGAGCTGCTCAAGCAGGCTCAGTACCAGCCGATGGCCACCGAGGACCAGGTCGTCTCCATCTGGGCGGCCACCACCGGCAAGCTGGACGAGGTCCCGGTCTCCGACATCCGCCGCTTCGAGAAGGAGCTGCTGGAGTACCTGCACCGCAAGGAGCAGGGCCTCATGACCTCCATCAAGGAGGGCGGCAAGATGTCGGACGACACGCTCACCGCCATCGCCGACGGCATCGCGGACTTCAAGAAGCAGTTCGAGACTTCGGACGGCAAGCTTCTCGGCGAAGACGCGCCGGCCGCCACGGCCAAGTGACGACGGAAGGGACCTGACTCATGGGAGCCCAGCTCCGGGTCTACAAGCGTCGCATCCGATCCGTCACCGCGACCAAGAAGATCACCAAGGCGATGGAGATGATCGCCGCCTCGCGCGTCGTCAAGGCGCAGCGCAAGGTGGCGGCCTCCACGCCGTACGCGCAGGAACTGACGCGTGCGGTCACGGCGGTTGGTACCGGCTCGAACACGAAGCACCCGCTGACCACGCAGGCCGAGACGGTCGTGCGGTCCGCGGTGCTGCTCCTGACGAGCGACCGTGGTCTCGCCGGTGCCTTCAACTCCAACGCCATCAAGACGGCGGAGCAGCTCACCGAGCGGCTGGAGCGCGAGGGCAAGGAGGTCGAGATCTACATCGTCGGCCGCCGTGGTGTCGCGCACTACAACTTCCGTGAGCGCAAGATCACGGAGTCGTGGGGCGGCTTCACCGACCAGCCAACGTACGCGGACGCCAAGAAGGTCGCGGCGCCGCTGATCGAGGCCATCGAGAAGGACACGGCCGAGGGCGGCGTGGACGAGCTCCACATCGTCTTCACCGAGTTCGTCTCGATGATGACGCAGACGGCGCTCGACGACCGTCTGCTCCCGCTCAGCCTCGAAGACGTGGCGAAGGAGGCCGCCCCCCAGGGCGAGATCCTCCCGTTGTACGACTTCGAGCCCTCGGCGGAGGACGTCCTCGACGCCCTTCTGCCGCGCTACGTCGAGAGCCGTATCTACAACGCGCTGCTCCAGTCGGCCGCCTCCAAGCACGCCGCCACGCGGCGCGCGATGAAGTCGGCCACCGACAACGCGGGAGACCTGATCACCAGCCTCTCCCGACTTGCCAACGCGGCCCGCCAGGCCGAAATCACCCAGGAAATCAGCGAGATCGTCGGTGGCTCCGCAGCCCTGGCCGACGCGTCCGCGGGGAGTGACAGGTAATGACGACGACAGTTGAGACGGCCGTTGCCACGGGCCGCGTCGCCCGGGTCATCGGCCCGGTCGTCGACGTGGAGTTCCCCGTCGACGCGATGCCGGAGATCTACAACGCGCTTCACGTCGAGGTGGCCGACCCGGCCAAGGACGGCGAGAAGAAGACGCTGACCCTGGAGGTCGCCCAGCACCTGGGTGACGGCCTGGTCCGCACCATCTCCATGCAGCCCACCGACGGTCTGGTCCGCCAGGCCACCGTCACCGACACCGGCACGGGCATCACCGTCCCGGTCGGCGACTTCACCAAGGGCAAGGTGTTCAACACCCTCGGTGAGGTGCTGAACGTCGACGAGACCTACGAGGGCGAGCGCTGGTCCATCCACCGCAAGGCCCCGAACTTCGACGAGCTCGAGTCGAAGACCGAGATGTTCGAGACCGGCGTCAAGGTCATCGACCTTCTCACCCCGTACGTCAAGGGTGGAAAGATCGGTCTGTTCGGTGGTGCCGGCGTCGGCAAGACGGTGCTCATCCAGGAGATGATCTACCGCGTCGCCAACAACCACGACGGTGTCTCCGTGTTCGCCGGTGTCGGTGAGCGCACCCGTGAGGGCAACGACCTCATCGAGGAGATGGCGGAGTCGGGCGTCATCGACAAGACCGCCCTGGTCTTCGGCCAGATGGACGAGCCCCCGGGCACCCGTCTGCGCGTGGCCCTGGCCGGTCTGACCATGGCGGAGTACTTCCGCGATGTGCAGAAGCAGGACGTGCTGTTCTTCATCGACAACATCTTCCGCTTCACGCAGGCCGGTTCCGAGGTCTCGACCCTGCTCGGCCGGATGCCCTCCGCGGTGGGCTACCAGCCGAACCTGGCCGACGAGATGGGTCTCCTCCAGGAGCGCATCACCTCGACCCGTGGTCACTCGATCACCTCGATGCAGGCGATCTACGTCCCCGCGGACGACCTGACCGACCCGGCCCCGGCCACCACCTTCGCCCACCTCGACGCGACGACGGTTCTCTCCCGTCCGATCTCCGAGAAGGGCATCTACCCGGCCGTGGACCCGCTGGACTCCACGTCCCGGATCCTGGACCCGCGCTACATCACGGCGGACCACTACAACACCGCCATGCGTGTCAAGGGGGTCCTGCAGAAGTACAAGGATCTCCAGGACATCATCGCCATCCTCGGCATCGACGAGCTCGGCGAGGAGGACAAGCTGGTCGTCCAGCGTGCCCGCCGCGTGGAGCGCTTCCTGTCCCAGAACACCCACGTCGCCAAGCAGTTCACCGGCGTGGACGGCTCGGACGTGCCGCTGGACGAGTCGATCACCGCGTTCAACGCGATCATCGACGGCGACTACGACCACTTCCCGGAGCAGGCGTTCTTCCTGTGCGGTGGCATCGAGGACCTCAAGGCCAACGCCAAGGAGCTCGGCGTCTCCTGAACTCACTGAGTTCTGAGTGAACCCTGTGGTTCACACTTGAGGGGGCGGGGCACGTCCCGCCCCCTCATTCACGCCCACTAGACTTGTAACCAACACCCGGCCGAACCGCCGGGTGGTGACCCGAGGAGCCACCTTGGCTGCTGAGCTGCACGTCGCGCTGGTCGCGGCCGACCGAGAGGTCTGGTCCGGCGAGGCCACCCTGGTCGTCGCGCGCACCACGTCCGGCGACATCGGCGTCATGCCCGGTCACCAGCCGCTGCTCGGTGTGCTGGAGTCGGGCCCGGTGACCATCCGTACGAGTGATGGCGGGACGGTCGTCGCCGCTGTGCACGGCGGTTTCATCTCGTTCGCGGACAACAAGCTGTCGCTGCTGGCCGAGATCGCCGAGCTGTCGGACGAGATCGACGTCCAGCGCGCGGAGCGGGAGCTGGAGCGCGCGAAGGCGGAGGGCGACGCCGCCGCCGAGCGTCGTGCGGACGTACGACTGCGTGCGGCGACGGCGCGCTGAACCAGCGCGGAGCCGTATGACGTTCCTCAGCCGCGGCCGGCACCGGAGTGATCCGGAGCCGGTCGCGGCTGAGGCAGATCTGGATGTTTTTTCCGTTCCGTTACCTATTGAAGGTACCTAGGAGACGAGGAGGTCGGTGTCGATGGTCCTCGCTCTGACTGTGTGCGGAATCGTCGTGGCCCTGGTGGTGCTCGGGCTGTTCGTCTTCGGTCTGCGGCGCAGACTCATCCAGCGCTCCGGCGGCACCTTCGACTGTTCCCTGCGCTGGGACGTGCCGGAGAAGACCGACACCAGCGGCAAAGGCTGGAGCTACGGCGTCGCCCGCTACAACGGCGACCGTGTCGAGTGGTACCGCGTCTTCTCCTACGCCTATCGCCCGCGCCGGGTGCTGGAGCGCGCCGCGATCGAGGTCGCCGGGCGTCGCCTGCCCGAGGGCGAGGAGGAGCTGGCGCTGCTCTCTGACCACATCGTGCTGACCTGTCTGCACCGGGGCACGCGTCTCGAGCTCGCGATGAGCGAAGACGCGCTGACCGGTTTCCTCGCGTGGCTGGAGGCAGCCCCGCCCGGTCAGCGCGTAAACGTCGCTTAGCGGCCCAATTACGACAGCCCGCTGTTGATGGCGCTCACCAGCTCTCCGTTACCGGTGTCGCCGCTGAACTCCCAGAAGAACGCGCCGCCGAGGCCCTGGTTCTTGGCCCAGGTCATCTTGCCGGCGATCGTCGCGGGGGTGTCGTAGGACCACCAGTTGTTGCCGCAGTAGGCGTACGCCGTGCCCGCGACGGTGCCGGTGGTGGGGCAGGACGTCTTGAGGATCTTGTAGTCCTCGATGCCCGCCTCGTAGGTGCCGGGTGCCGCTCCGGTCGCCGAGCCGCCGGGGGCGGCCTGGGTGACGCCGGTCCAGCCGCGGCCGTAGAAGCCGATGCCGAGCAGCAGCTTGTTCGAGGCCACGCCCTTCGACTTCAGCTTGGCGATCGCGTCGGCCGAGTTGAAGCCCGCCGTCGGGATGCCGGCGTACGAGGTGAGCGGGGAGTGCGGGGCGGTCGGCCCGTCCGCGTCGAAGGCGCCGAAGTAGTCGTACGTCATCACGTTGTACCAGTCGACGTACTGGGAGGCGCCACCGTAGTCGGCCGCGTCGATCTTGCCGCCGGAGGAGCCGTCGGCCGTGATGGCCGCGGTGACCAGGTAGCTGGGGCCGAACTCCGAACGCAGCGCACCCATCAGGTTCTTGAAGGCGGCGGCCCCGCTGGTGTCGCAGGTCAGACCGCAGGCGTTCGGGTACTCCCAGTCGATGTCGATGCCGTCGAAGACATCCGCCCAGCGCGGGTCCTCGATGACCGACTTGCAGGAGGCGGCGAAGGCGGCGGGGTTGGCCGCGGCCTGCGCGAAGCCGCCGGAGTAGGTCCAGCCGCCGAAGGAGTAGAGCACCTTGATGTGCGGGTACTTGGCCTTGAGCTCACGCAGCTGGTTGAAGTTGCCGCGCAGCGGCTGGTCCCAGGTGTCGGCGACGCCGCTGACGGCCTGGTCGGCGGTGTACGCCTTGTCGTAGGCCGCGTAGGTGTCGTC
Organism: Streptomyces sp. SAI-127; assembly: GCF_029894425.1. NCBI lineage: Bacteria > Bacillati > Actinomycetota > Actinomycetes > Kitasatosporales > Streptomycetaceae > Streptomyces > Streptomyces sp. SAI-127. Next base: position 3,621,966 of record NZ_JARXYJ010000001.1, on the reverse strand, counting down.
GACGACGCACTTGCCGTCCTTGACGTTGCCGAAGGCGTAGTTGATGTGCGTGATCTTCGAGGCGGAGCCCGAGGTCACCAGGTTCTTGACGTGGTAGTTGCGGCCGTACACGCCCCACTCGGTGAAGTAGCCGAGCTTGACCTTGGAGCCGGTGGGTGGCGGGTCGGTGGTGCCGCCGGTGGTGTGCACGGCGACCGCGCCGCTGGCCGGTCCGGTCTGGTCGGCGGTGTCACGGGCCTGCACGGTGTACGAGTAGTCGGTGCCGGCGGTCAGACCGGTGTCCGTGTACGAGGTCGTCGTCACGGTCGCCACCTTGGCACCGTCGCGCAGCACGTCGTAGTTCTTGATGCCCTTGTCGTCGGTGGCGGCGCTCCAGGCCAGCTTCACCGAGGTGTTGGTGATGCCGGAGGCGGTGGGGGTGCCGGGGGCGGACGGTGCCGCGTCTCCCGGAGTGGAGCCGCCGTCACAACTGCCGCCGTTGAGCTTGCAGCCCGCCGGGGAGCCGGAGCCGGTGCCGTTGAAGCCGAAGGAGACGGAGGCGCCGGGGGCGAGGGTGCCGTTCCAGGACTTGTTCTTGGCGGTCCAGTGGGTGCCGGAGGAGGTGACGTCGGCGTCCCAGGCGGAGGTGACGGAGGTGCCGGAGGGGAAGTCCCACTCGACGGTCCAGGAACTGAGGCTGGTGGTACCGGTGTTCTTCACCGTCCACTTGCCTTCGAAGCCGGTGCCCCAGTCCTGGGTCTTGGCGTAGGTGGCGGTGGCGGTGCTCGCGGCCTGGGCGGAGCTCGCGAGGCCGACCAGGCCGGCGAAGGGGAGCAACAGTGTCGCGAATCCTGCCGCGGCTCTGTGTCTGAAGCGCATCGTGCGCCTCCCTGTCTGAATTTGCCCCTGAAAGTGGGGAGTTGGGGGCGTGACTGAGCCTTCACACCCACGGTGCCGCGAGAATAGAAAGGTCTGGACCACGGGTCAATAGGTCTGGACCACTCTGGTGCAACGCGCAACTAGACCCGCAACTCCTGCGCCAGAACGGCCGCTTGCACCCGGCTGCGCAGCCCCAGCTTCCCCAGCAGACGGCTGACGTGCGTCTTCACCGTGGCCTCCGCCATGTCGAGGCGCTCGGCGATGTCGGCGTTGGACAGGCCCTCCCCGAGACAGGACAGCACCTCGCGTTCCCGGCGGGTGAGGGTGTCCAGGACGGCAGGGTCGGCGCTCGTCCCCCGGACCGGCCTGGCGGCGAACTCGGCGATCAGACGCCGGGTGACGGCAGGGGCGACGATTCCCTCTCCCCGCGCCACCGTGCGCACGGCGGCGATGAGGTCCTTGGCCTCCGTGTTCTTCAGCAGGAAACCGGCGGCCCCGGCCCGCAGGGCCCCGAACACGTACTCGTCGAGATCGAAGGTGGTCAGCACCAGGACGTCCGCGAGCCCTTCCCCGACGACCTGCCGGGTCGCCGACACCCCGTCCAGGCGGGGCATCTGGACGTCCATCAGCACGAGGTCCGGCCTCAACTCGCGAGCCAGCGCCACCGCCTGCTCACCGTCCGCCGCCTCGCCGACCACTTCGATGCCGGGGGCGCTGCGCAGAATGAGGACCAGCCCGGCGCGGACGGCGGACTGGTCCTCGGCGACGAGGACGCGGATCATTCGGGGACTCCTTCACGCAGGGGCAGGGTGGCGCGCACGGTCCAGTGCGGCCCGTCGGGACCGGCGTCGAACGTGCCGCCGAGCAACGCGGCCCGCTCGCGCATCCCGACCAGCCCGGCGCCGGAACCGGGGGCGCGGGGCCCGTCCCGGTCGCCGTACGGACTGCTCACCGCGACGGTCAGCTCACCGTCCCGCTGGGCGAGGCTCACCCCGACCCGGCCGGGGCACGCGTGTTTCAGGGCGTTGGTCAGCGACTCCTGGACGATCCGGTAGGCGGCGAGCTCGACCGGAACGGGCACATCGGCGGGTGTCGGCCCATCCGTGGACAGGGTGACGTCGAGGCCGTTGGCGCGGGCGCTGTCGACGAGGGCCGTGAGGCCGTCGAGTGTGGGAGCCGCGGCCGGCTCATGGTCCCCGCTTCCGTCGCGCAGGATGCCGATCAGCCGGCGCATCTCGGCGAGCCCGTCGACGCTGTTCTCCCGGATCACCGAGAGGGCCTCCCGGGAGGTCTCGGGGTCGTCGATGGACAGCGCGGCCGTGGAGTGGATGGCGATCGCCGACAGGTGGTTGGCGACCATGTCGTGCAACTCCCGCGCCATCCTGGCGCGCTCGGCGGTGACGGCCTGGGCGCGATCCATCTCGGCGAGCAGCGCGGTCTGTTCGGCGCGCAGCCGGGCGGCCTCGGCGGCGTCACGGTGGTTGCGCACGATCCACCCGGTGGCGGCCGGCCCGTACGCCACGACGCCGACGACCACGCCGATCAGCAGTGCCTCCGGCACCCGCCATACCGCGAACGGCACCAGCGTCCCGGCCACGGTCAGCAGGCCGGTGATCCACTGGATGCGGCGGGCCGAGGCGAGCGGGCCGTAGAGGACGGCCGCGTAGACGACATCGGTGAACATCAGGATCGTGGCGAGGTTGCCCTGGGTCACCAGGTCGGCGCAGATCGCGGCGGTGCCGGTGAGCAGGGCTGTGCGGGGCGCCGTCCGGCGCAGCAGTTCACAGCCGGCCAGCACGGTGAGCGGCACGAGCACCGGCCAGGGGCCGTCGAAGAGGGTCATCGGGTCGCTGGACGGCCTGGTGCCCAGACCGATGCCCACCAGCAGCAGGCCGCCGAGCAGCCCGCCGGCCGCGATGTACACGTCGAAACGGTGCGGGCGGGGGAGGGCCATGACTCCATCCAACACGGTGTCCGCGCGCGGCGCCTGATGCCCGGGGACGGTCCTGGACTGCATCTTTCGATGTACGGCGGTTTCGTCACCGGCGACGACGAAAGGGGCCGCGCGGGTCGGGAGCCTGGAGAGCGGACGAAGGGAGCGGTCGTGATCGTCGGACTGATCGTCGCGTGCGAGGTGGCCTTCTGGGTGCTGCTGGCAGCCGGGCTGACCTTCCGTTACGGGCTGCGCATGCCGCGCGTCGGGCTGGCCCTGCTGCTGTGCGAGCCGTTGCTGGAGCTCGTGCTGTTCACGGTCACCGCGATCGACCTCAGGAACGGTGCCGAGCCCGACTGGAAGCACGGCCTGGCCGCCGTCTACATCGGTTTCACCGTGGGGCTGGGGCACTCCACGATCAAGTGGGCGGACGCCCGGGTCGCCCACCGGTTCGCGGGCGGCCCGCCGCCGGTGCGGCCGCCGAGGTACGGCAGGGCCCGCGCCGTCCACGAGTGGAAGGTCGCGGGCCGCTGGATCCTCGCCGCGGTGGTCGCCATGGCTCTGCTCCAGGCCGCGGTCTGGTACGTCGGCGGCGGGCAGGCCGACTCTCTGCGCGCCTGGCAGCAACGCATGCTGTGGCTGATCGGCATCAACGTGGTCATCGCCGGCAGCTACACGCTGTTCCCGAAGCGCGGCCGCTGACGCTCCCCGCCCGGGACCCAGAGCACGTCCCCGACGTCCTTGCCGACCGTACGGGCCAGGATGCTGCATCTTCGACGGGAGTGGTCGTTAGCGTTCGCCGCCGGGTACCCACAGGGTGTCGCCGACGTCCTTGTTGGCCGTACGGGCCAGGATGCTGCATCTTCCGGGGGCGACCCCCGGACCCCCGGCCGGGCGGGAGTGGTCGTTAGCGTTCGCCGCCGGGTACCCACAGGGTGTCGCCGACGTCCTTGTTGGCCGTACGGGCCAGGATGAAGAGCAGGTCCGACAGGCGGTTCAGGTAGGTCGCAGTGAGGGGGTTCATCACCTCGCCGTGAACCTCCAGCGCTGCCCACGTCGAGCGCTCGGCGCGGCGTACGACCGTGCAGGCCTGGTGGAGCAGGGCCGCGCCCGGGGTGCCGCCCGGGAGGATGAAGGAGCGGAGCTTCTCCAGCCGCTCGTTGAAGCGGTCGCAGTCCGCCTCCAGCTTGTCGATGTAGAACTGCTCGACACGCAGGGGCGGGAACTCGGGGTTCTCGACGACGGGCGTCGAGAGATCGGCTCCGACATCGAACAGGTCGTTCTGTACACGGGTGAGGACCTTGACGACCTCCTCCTCGAGGCCGCCCAGGGCGATCGCCGTGCCGATCACCGCGTTCGCCTCGTTGGTGTCCGCGTACGCGGAGATCCGCAGATCGGTCTTGGCGACCCTGCTCATGTCGCCGAGGGCGGTGGTGCCCTGGTCGCCGGTCCTGGTGTAGATGCGCGTCAGATTGACCATGAGGTCAGCGTAAGTACGCTCCGGCCGTCGAGGCGAGCTCGGAGGAGGCCTGATCGCCGGTCAGATCGGCCGCCGGACGCAATCCGGACGAAGTATCACGAGAGGTGCTCGTGCTTCTCGACGAGAAGGAGGAGCTGTTGAGCGATAAGGTGCTCAACTACGCCGTACGAGACCACTAGTGACGCCTGCCGGTGTGATGTCCGTCAGATGAGACGTGACGCGCATTACTAACCGGTCACACAGCACCTCACGAGCGCTAGGGTCCGCCGAAGAGGCAACGTAAACAGGGTGTAAGGCGTTTCAAAGGGGAGTCGCAACAGTGGCACGGAAGCTTGCCGTCATCGGCGCCGGCTTGATGGGTTCCGGTATCGCCCAGGTCTCCGCCCAGGCGGGCTGGGACGTGGTCCTCAGGGACGTCACCGACGAGGCGCTGACCCGCGGCACCGACGGCATCAAGGCTTCGTACGACAAGTTCGTGAGCAAGGGCAGGCTGGAGGCGCACGACGCCGACGCCGCCCTCGCCCGGATCACCGCGACCACCGACCTGGACGCCGCCGCCGACGCCGACATCGTCGTCGAGGCCGTCTTCGAGAAGCTCGAAGTCAAGCACGAGATCTTCCGCACGCTCGACAAGATCGTCCGCCCGGACGCGGTGCTGGCCTCCAACACCTCCGCGATCCCGATCACCAAGATCGCGGCGGCCACCGAGCGCCCGGAGCGGGTCGTCGGCGTGCACTTCTTCTCGCCGGTGCCGATGATGCAGCTCGTCGAGCTGGTCCGCGGCTACAAGACGAGCGACGAAACCCTCGCCGCCGCGCGGGAGTTCGCCGAGTCGGTCGGCAAGACCTGCATCGTCGTCAACAGGGACGTGGCGGGGTTCGTGACCACCCGTCTCATCTCCGCCCTCGTCGTCGAGGCGACCAAGCTCTACGAGTCGGGCGTCGCGACCGCCGAGGACATCGACCTCGCCTGCAAGCTGGGCTTCGGCCACGCCATGGGACCGCTCGCCACGGCGGACCTGACCGGCGTCGACATCCTGCTGCACGCCACCAGCAACATCTACACCGAGTCCCAGGACGAGAAGTTCGCCCCGCCGGAGCTGATGCGCCGGATGGTGGACGCCGGTGACATCGGACGCAAGAGCGGGCAGGGCTTCTACAAGCACTGAAACCGCACAAGCCCCTCGGGTTTCACACCCGAGGGTGAATTCGGTATCGGTTCGCTTACAGACGGCAACCTCCGACCGCCCAACGCAGTCAGAGGTGTCATCACTGGACATCAGATTCGTGGAGTACTACACGCACTCACGGGGAGCGCATATGTACATCAGGGGCGACCACGCCGAGCTGGTCGTCGGGGGCCGCCTCGACGTCCGCAGCGCGGCGGACGCCCGTACGGTCCTGCACTCGGCCGTCGACGACGGAGTCGGCGACCTGGTGCTCGACCTGTCCGAGCTGGATTCCTGGGACGCCACCGGGCTCGGGGTGATCATGGGGGCACACCGCAGGGCCGGTCGCTGCGGTCGCCGGCTGGTGCTGCGCGACGTACCGCCGCAGATGCAGCGCCTCCTGGTCGCCACCCGACTGCACCGGATCCTGGCGATCGAAGGCGGTATCGGGGTGGAGTCACTACCCCGCGTGTGACCCCGCCCACCCAGGCGAAACGTATCCCGCGCGCAATCCTCACGAGACTGTGACGTCTCGGACGGCGCGGGACCCCGGGCTGTCGTAGATACTGTGCGAAGGTTTAGGGTTCGGTCGCCCGCTGTCTGCATCCCTTCCAGCGGGCCCGGACCAGAAGCGACAGCGCAGTGTGCTGCAGGCCGGGAGGGGGCCACTGACGGCACACGAGACGCTTTTGGGGGGCTTGAACCTATGGACCCGAACAACCGGGGACCCGAGGAGTACAGCCATGACGACGACGGCGGTTCGCCGCGTCAGCGGCCTCCCAGGGACTCCCTCACACCGGATTTCGGCCAGCACTCACCCGCGCTCGCCCGCACCGTGCAGCTCGTCGCCGGTGACTTCCTGCTCACCGTCAACCCCGTCGACGGCAGCGAGATAGAGGCCTGCCCGCCCGGCGAGCGGCCCGTACGGCCCGAGAGATACAGCGCCGCAGAACGCGCCGAGGTGAACCGGGCCGCCCGCCCGCCCGTCCCGCCCGGACCGACCCGCACCGCGCTGTCGCTCCTGGCCCGCCAGGACGAGCGCGAACGGCTCGTGCGGCTGCTCGCCCGCGGCCGCTCGGTACGCCTGACCGGCCCCGCCGGCTCCGGCCGCACCAGCCTCCTCGACCTCGTCGCCGAGGACTGCGCGGACCTCGCCCCCGACGGGGTGGTCCGCCTCACCGGCTTCAACCGCACGGCGAGCGAGCTGCTGTACGACCTCTTCTACGCCGTCTTCAACTCGCCCCTGCACCGTCCCGACCGGGACGAGCTGCTGTCCTGCGTCCGCGAGGTCGGCGCGGTCGTCGTCCTCGACGACATCGAGTTCGGCGGCGCGGCCCTCGACGAACTGCTGGACGCCACCCCCGAGTGCGCGTTCGTGATCGGCGCGACGCCCGACGTGCCCGCGCCCTCGGCCGACTCCGCCGTCGAGGAGATCTTCCTCAGTGGCCTGGAGCGCGCCGACGGCCTGGAACTCCTGGAGCGTTCCGTCGGCCGGGTGCTGACGGAGGAGGAGTCGAACTGGGCGGGCGACCTCTGGTTCGAGTCCGAGGGGCTGCCCCTGCGCTTCGTCCAGGCGGGTGCTCTGCTCAGGCAGCGCGACCGGATGCGGGCCGGGGCGAATGCCGTCGACGAGTTCGGCGTCTTCGCGGACGCGGCCCCGGTCGACGCCCCGTTCACTCCCGACGAGGGCGAGGAGATACCCCTGCCCGCGCTCGGCGAGGCCGCGGCACCGGCCCCGTTGCTCGCGTCCCGGCTGAGCGAGTCCGCGCGCGCCACCCTGCGGTTCGCCGTCGCGCTCGGCGGCGAGGTGCCCCACCAGGCGCACCTGCCCGCACTGGTCGGCGACACCCACGCGGACGCCGCACTCGGCGAGCTCGCGGACTGCGGTCTGGTCTCCCCGGTCGGCGCCCGCTACCGGCTCGCCGCCGGTGTCCTCACCCAGCTGGAAGCCGCCGGATACGGCGACGACATCGAGACCCGCGCCCGCACCGCCGCCCAGCACTACGGCTGGTGGGCCGGACACCCCTCGGTCACCCCCGAGCGGGTGTGTGCCGAGGCCGACGCCCTGCTCGCCGCCCTCGCCGTCCTGGTCCCGACCTCCACCCCGCCCGCCGAGGGCGAGGAGGCCGCCACCGTGCAGCTGGCCCGCACGGCGGCGCCCGCGTTCGCCGCCGGCGGCCACTGGGGGGCCTGGGAGCGTTCGCTGCGGGCCGGTTCCGAGGCCTCCCGGCTGGCCGGCGAGGTGTCCGAACAGGCCTACTTCCACCACGAACTCGGCATCCTCGCGCTCTGCGGCGGACAGCTCGACCGGGCCCGCGCCGAGCTGGAGGCCTCCATCGGCCTGCGCGGCGCCCTCGCCGACAAGCGCGGCACCGTCGCGGGCCGCCGCGCCCTCGCCCTGGTCTCCGACCGGGACGGCAGCGCGCCCGGCCTGGCCGGCCTCGGCGCGATGGCGGGCGAGGAGTTGCCCGACGCCCGGTACGACGAGTCCGCCTCACCGCCCGGGGGAGTACCCGCGGCCTTCCCGCCGCTCCAGCCGCCCGCCGACTCGCAGACCATCGTCGTCCACCGCTCGCCCTCCACGCCCGCGCCCTCGCGCAAGGCCCGGGGCGGACTCAAGGGCCTCGCCAAGCGCAACCTCGTCGCGGCCGGCGCGGGTGCGCTGCTGGTCGCGGTGCTCGGCACGGTCGTGACGCTGGGCGCCACCTCCGACAACGACCCGAACTCCCCGTCCAACGAGGTGGGCGTCAACCCGTCGGCCAGCGTCGGCATCGACGACGGCAACCTCGGCGCCGACGTCCCGAAGAACGACGACAATCCCGGTGACACCGGCACGGCGACGTCCCGTCCGACCGACCCGGGGCCCGATGGCACCTACGGGACTTCGGACGATCCGACGCCCACGGGGACGGCGGAGCCTTCGGACAAGCCGAGCGGGACGCAGGGCGGTGGTTCGTCGAGTTCGTCCAGGCCGTCGTCGCCGAGGCCGTCGAACACGACGAGGCCGACGACGCCGTCCGGCAATCCGACGGGTTCCGGATCCCCGTCCTCGACGCCGTCCGACACGTCGGAACCACCGTCGAGCACGCCCACGCCCACTCCCACCCCGACCGACACGACCCCGACCAACTCCAACTCGGCCAGCGGCCCCGCCTCCACCTCCCCGGTGGAGACCAGCAGCTCGGCCAGTGCCCCGCAGAGCAGCACCGTGAGCTCACCGAGTGGTCCGGTCATCTAGAGACACCGCGTGACACCAGAGGGCCGGGTCCAAGAAGCGGACCCGGCCCTCGTCGTCGTAGAAGCGCTGTCAGAACAGCCGCAGCTTGTCGTCCTCGATGCCCCGCAGCGCGTCGTAGTCCATGACGTGGCAGCCGATACCGCGGTCGGTCGCGAGGACACGGGCCTGGGGCTTGATCTCCTGGGCGGCGAAGATGCCGCGGACCGGGGCGAGATGGGGGTCCCGGTTCAACAGGTCGAGGTAGCGGGTGAGTTGCTCGACGCCGTCGATCTCGCCGCGCCGCTTGATCTCCACCGCGACCGTCTGGCCTTCGGCGTCCCGGCAGAGGATGTCGACCGGACCGATGGCCGTCATGTACTCGCGGCGGATCAGGGTGTAGCCGTCGCCGAGCGTTTCGATGCGGTCGGCGAGCAGTTCCTGAAGGTGTGCTTCCACGCCGTCCTTGATCAGGCCAGGATCCACGCCGAGTTCGTGCGAGGAGTCGTGGAGAACTTCCTCCATCGTGATGATGAGCTTCTCGCCCGCCTTGTTGATGACGGTCCAGACGCCTTCCTCGTCGCCGGTCCCCTCCTTCAACGTGCAGGGCGGCGACATCCAGTTCAGGGGCTTGTAGGCCCGGTCGTCGGCGTGGATGGAGACGCTGCCGTCCGCCTTCACCAGGATCAGACGGGGGGCCGAGGGCAGGTGGGCGGTGAGCCGGCCCGCGTAGTCGACGGAACACCGGGCAATGACGAGACGCATGGTCGGCAACGCTACTCGACGGGCGCATGTCCACGCGATTCGGCCCGTAAGGCTGTGGAGAAACCCTGTTCACTTGTGGCCGATTGTGGGCCTGTTGGGAGTGCTCTTTGTTCGCATTCTCCTGGTGCCGTCACCGCCCGTTGCCTACCGTAGTAAACGGGAGGTCGCGAGGCGTGTACTGAGCGTGTCCGGCAGCGCGAACTCCCTCATCTGTCCGGCAACCCCTGAGAAATCGGGGGTGCGAGAGGAGAACCCATGTCGCTCGACGTCTCACCGGCCCTACTCGAGAAGGCCGAGCGAGGCGAGGTCGACGAAGCGGAATTCGTCGACTGCGTCCGGACCTCCCTGCCCTACGCATGGGAGATGATCAGCTCCCTGGTGGCCCAGCTGAAGGTCGACGGCGGCAACTTCGCCGACAACCAGACGCCTCCGCCGGACGAGCAGGCACGCGGTCAGCTGCTGCGTGCGCTTGCGAGTGACGCGATACGCGGCGCGCTGCAGCGGCACTTCGGTGTGCGGCTGGCCTTCCAGAACTGCCACCGGGTGGCGGTGTTCCCGTTGGACTCCTCGGTCGACGAGACGCTGGTCCGCTTCACCTCGGTGCGCAGTCAGCTGCTGAACCAGTCTCCGGAGTTCCGGGACTGCTGACGCGGCGCCGCTTGCTTGCCGCTCCGTACGCGGGAGGTGCATCAGTACCGGGGCGGCAAGCTCCCGCCGGGCAAGGCAGTTCCGTTTCAGGTCAGATGCGGCAGCACTTCCGCACCCAGCCGCCGTACGTTCTCCTCGGTGGCCGCCAGATCTCCCGAACCCTCGACGAGCAGGGCGAAGCGGGAGACACCCGTCCGTTCGCTGGTCGCCGCGAGGCGGTCGGCGCACAGCCGCGGGGTCCCCACCGGGTGCAGCCCGCAGAGCAGTTCGGTGTACGCCACCGGATCGCGCATCTGCCGTGGGCGGCCGTCGACCGTGACATGGGCGCCGAGCCCCTGCCTGAGCCAGCCCGGCATCGCCTTCACCAGGGCCTCCACCGCGTCCGTGCGCCGGTCCGCGATCTGGCAGACGCCGGCCGAGACATGGGGCGCGTCCAGGACCTTCTCCGGCGCGTGTCCGGCGGCACGCGCCTGCCTGCGCCACAGGGCGACCATCTCCGCCTTCTCCTCGTCCCCGACATGCATCCCGAGCAGCATCGGCAGCCCGCGCTCGGCTGCCAGCCGGACACTCGCCGGGGAGGTGCAGGCGACGATCACCTCGGGACCCTCCGCTTCCGTCAGTGATTCCGACGGCCTCGGTACGACGGGCACTTCACGGAAGCGGAAACGCTCGCCGTCGGCTCCGACGGAGGGTTCGCGCAGCCAGCGGACCAGCAGATCGAGTGATTCCGGGAACCCCTCCTCGTACGCCTGAAGACCCGACCCGAACACCTCCAGGTCGACCCACGGACCGCCGCGCCCCACGCCCAGCGAGAAGCGCCCGCCGCTCGTCATGTGCAGCAGCGCGGCCTGTTCGCCGAGGGCGACGGGGTGGGCCGTGGGCAGCACGCTCACGGCGGTGCCGACGCGGATACGGCGGGTGCGGCCCAGCAGTAAGGCCGCCAGGGTGATCGCCGACGGGCAGGTGCCGTACGGCACGAAGTGGTGTTCTGCCAGCCAGACGGCGTCGAGTCCAGCCTCCTCCGCGACCTCGGCCGAGCGGACCGCGCGGTGCAGCGCCTCCCCCTGGCCCTGCCCCGGGAACTGGGCCGCCAACACGAAACTTCCAACGTGCATGTGCTTTTCCTGCTTCCTTGGCTCCGACACGGAGCTCCCCCACCCGGCATAACCGTCTGACACGTGCCGAGGACACGGCCTGGCGGAGAGATTTGCCGATTGTCTGCAGAATGGGTCGCCCCGGAGGGGCACTTGTGGGGGTTGGTGCCCTACGCGTACCCCGCCTCGTGCCGCGTAGGCTGGACACGGTCCCTGCTTCCTGTATAGCCCCGTGAGGTGTCCTGTGTCCCCGCGTCGCAACCGACCCAAGGGTTCCGGTTCGTCGGACTCGGCCGGCCGGAGTGCCGAGGACGACCGTTCCGGCCGCTACGGCGGCTTCCAGTCCTCGACGCACTGGCAGGGCGAGGACTGGAACATCAGGCATGTGGCAGGGGCGAGCGCGCAGGGCAAGACGTACCGCTGTCCGGGCTGCGACCAGATGATCCCGGACGGTGTCCCGCACGTCGTGGCCTGGCCGGACCACTCGGGTGTCGACGAGCGCAGACACTGGCACAAGGCGTGCTGGAACGCACGGGACCGCCGCACCACGCGGGTGCAGCGGTCCCGTAACGCGCCGAGGTTCTAGGGGATCAGACGTCCCGGTTCTCCAGCAGGGCGAAGGCGCAGGCGAACGCCGCGGCCGTCACACCGACGATGATCCACAGCGGGTCCCAGCCCGAGGGGCCGGAGTCGGTGAGGGAGTTGGAGTAGAACACGCTGAGCTGGTTCGGGATGGAGTACTCGAACAGCGCCTGGCGCAGGCCCTCGAGGGACTGCGAGAACATGAACAGCGCGATGACCAGCGGCGCCAGCACGAGACCGATCATGATGGTGATCGCGCCCGCCGAGTGCCGGATGATCGAGCCGATGATCAGCGAGAACAGGCCGAGCAGGGCGATGTACAGCGAGATGCCGAAGGTGCCCTTCAGCCACTCCTGGCCGGTCGGCGTTTGGGCTCCGTCCAGCAGGGCCACGTCCGCCAGGGCGACCAGCAGGACCGAGACGAGGGTGGTCACGAAGGCGACGGCGAAGAACACGACCGCCTTCGCCGTGAGCACGCGACCGCGGGAGGGGCAGGCGACCATCGTCGTACGGATCATTCCGGTGCCGTACTCCGAGGCCGTCGTCAGCACACCGAGCGTGATGACGCACATGCTGCCGAGCAGCACCCCGAAGAAGCCGAACGACAGCGGGTTCTGGTCCCGCATGCTCTCCGTCGAGGCGTTGGCCGCGACCAGCGCGGCGACACCCAGCCCGATCCCGATCACGAGCAGCACGAACACGCCCAGCGTCCAGATCGTCGACCGCACCGACCGGATCTTCGTCCACTCCGACGCGATGGCGTTCCCGAGATGGGTGCGCACGACGGGAATCGGCGAGGTGTAACCGGGGTACGACGGCCCACCCGTCGCCTGCCGGTTCGACACGGCGGCCTGGGCCTGCGGCATCGAGGGCTGCGGGGTGCTCATCGGACGTCCTCGGGCTTGGTCGGGGTGGCGGGAGCGGAGGCCTGCGGCGCTGGAGCGGAGGTCTGTGCGGAGGCCTGCGGTTGCGGCGCGGGTGCGGCCGGGAGGGCTCCTCCGGGCGGGGCCTGCGCGGGCGGGGCCGCGGGAGCCTGGAGCGGCGGCTGCGGCTGCCCCTGGGGAGCCGCGGGGCCCGCCTGGGCGTATGGATTGGGCGTGCCGGCGCCGGGAGCGCCGTACGGGCCCGTCTGTGCCTGGCCCTGGGGGCCTGCGAACGGCTGACCGCCCTGCTGGGGCGGCGGCGGGGCGTACCAGCCCGGCTGGCCCTGGCCCGGGACCGGCATGGGCGGCTGTGCGCCCGGCGGCAGGGGCTGCATCAGGCCCGCCTTCTGGTCGATGGTCGAGCGGTAGTCCACCGCGCCCTGCGTCATCCGCATGTAGGCCTCCTCCAGCGAGGCCTGGTGCGGCGACAGTTCCCACAGGCGTACGTCCGAGTCGTGCGCGATGTCGCTGATGCGGGGGAGGGCCAGTCCCGTGACCCGCAGCGCCCCGTCCTGCTCCGGCAGGACGTGCCCGCCCGCCTCCGTGATCGCGGCCGACAGCTTCTCGCGCAGCTGCGGCTCGGTGTCCGGCGTCCGCACCCGCGCGAAGCCCGCGGAGTTCGCGGCGATGAAGTCCTGGATGCTCATGTCGGCGAGCAGCTGCCCGCGTCCGATGACGATGAGATGGTCGGCGGTCAGCGCCATCTCGCTCATGAGGTGGGAGGAGACGAAGACCGTACGGCCCTCCGCCGCGAGCGCCTTCATCAGGTTGCGCACCCACAGGATGCCCTCGGGGTCGAGTCCGTTGACCGGCTCGTCGAACAGCAGCACCTGGGGGTCGCCGAGCAGCGCGGCCGCGATCCCGAGCCGCTGCCCCATACCGAGGGAGAAGCCCTTGGAACGCTTCCTGGCCACGTCCTGGAGGCCGACCACGCCCAGCACCTCGTCCACCCTGCGGGCCGGGATCCCGGACAGCTGGGCCAGGCACAGCAGGTGGTTACGGGCAGCCCGCCCGCCGTGCACGGCCTTGGCGTCGAGGAGCGCACCGACCTGCCGGGCCGCGTTGGGCAGCCTGCGATACGGGAAGCCGCCGATCGTCACCTGCCCCGAGGTGGGGTTGTCAAGGCCGAGGATCATCCGCATGGTCGTCGACTTGCCCGAGCCGTTGGGGCCCAGGAAGCCGGTGACGGCACCGGGACGCACCTGGAAGGAAAGGTTGTACACAGCGGTCTTGTCGCCGTAGCGCTTGGTCAGGCCGACTGCCTCGATCATGCTCCGCACCCATCGCAAGGTTCAGGACAGCGGGGCACACGCCCCCCGTAAGGGTTAGGAGCTTATCGGGGCGCTGACGGTTCCGCTCAAATGAAAGCAAAGGCCCTTCGCGTCACGCGTCCCGCTTCTTCAACAGGACATAACCGCCGATCAGTGCCACCGCCACCCACAGCGTCATGATCCCGAGCCCGCCCCACGGGCCGTAGGGACTGTCGTCGTCGATCGGGGTGACCACCTGCATGATCTTGCTGCCGGCCTGGTCCGGGAGGAACCGGCCGATCTTCTTGGTGGCCGAGACGTTGCCGAGGATGTTGGAGATGAGGAAGAAGAACGGCATCAGGATGCCCAGCGACAGCATCGGAGAGCGCAGCATCGCGGCGACGCCCATCGAGAACATCGCGATGAGGGTCATGTAGACGCCACCGCCGATCACGGCCCGGAGCACGCCCGGGTCACCGATCTCCGCCCGGTGCGAGCCGAGCATCGCCTGCCCGAGGAAGAACGTCAGGAAGCTGGTGACGAGGCCGACGGCCAGCGAGAGCCCGGTGGCGACCGCGATCTTGCTGACCAGGAAGCTGCCGCGCTGCGGCACGGCGGCCAGCGAGGTGCGGATCATGCCGGTGCTGTACTCGTTCGAGACGACGAGCACCCCGAACACGATCATCGCGAGCTGTCCGAGGCTCATCCCGGCGAAGCTGATGAAGGTCGGGTCGAAGGAGAGCTTGTCCTCGCGGCTCATGTTGTCGAACTCGTTCTTCGACAGGGCCGAGATCAGGATGCCGAGTCCGATGGTGACCACCACGGCGAGGGAGAGCGTCCACACCGTGGAGGCCACCGACCGGATCTTGGTCCACTCGGAGCGGATGACCTGGGTCGCCGCCATGGTCAGTTCCCCTTCCAGCCGTCGCCCCACTGCTGCTGGGGCGGCAGCGGTGTGTCAACGGGTGTGTCGCTGTGGGCGTGGTACTCGACCGACTCGGCGGTCAGCTGCATGAACGCCTCCTCCAGGGAGGCCTGTTGGGGGCTCAGCTCGTGCAGCACGATCTGGTGCTGTGCGGCCAGCTCACCGATGTACTCGGACTTGCTGCCGTCGATCTCCAGCGTGCCGTTCCCGGTCTCCACGACGGTGACCCCGGCCGCGTGCAGCACGTCGAGCAGCCGCTCGCGCTGCGGGGTGCGGATGCGGACGTAGGACCGCGAGTTCTGCGCGATGAAGTCGGCCATGGAGGTGTCGGCGAGCAGCCGTCCCTGGCCGATGACGACGAGGTGGTCGGCGGTCAGCGCCATCTCGCTCATGAGATGGGAGGAGACGAAGACCGTACGGCCCTGCGCGGCAAGGGACTTCATCAGATTGCGGATCCAGTGGATGCCCTCGGGGTCGAGCCCGTTGACCGGCTCGTCGAACATCAGGATCCGTGGGTCACCGAGCAACGCGCCCGCGATGCCGAGCCGCTGGCCCATGCCGAGCGAGAAGCCCTTGGCCTTCTTCCTCGCGACGGCGGTGAGACCGACCGTGTCGAGGACCTCGTGCACCCGCTTCTTCGGGATGCCGTTGCTCTGCGCGAGACACAGCAGGTGGTTGAAGGCGCTGCGCCCGCCGTGCATGGCCTTGGCGTCCAGCAGGGCGCCGATGTACGTGAGCGGGTCCTTGAGCTGGTCGTAGTGCTTGCCGTCGATGCGGACGTCCCCGGCGGTGGGCCGGTCCAGGCCCAGCATCATGCGCATGGTGGTCGACTTGCCGGCGCCGTTGGGACCGAGGAAGCCCGTGACGATGCCCGGTCTGACGGTGAAGGTCAGATTGTTGACTGCCACCTTCTCGCCGTACCGCTTCGTCAGCCCCGCCAGCTCGATCATGCGGACCACGCTAGGTGCGGGGTTCGGCAGATGCCAATCGAATGGGCAAACGGAGACCGACGGAAGAGGCAAAAAATGTGAAATTGGTCGACCAAAGTTGCCGCACGACTCGGACGGGGGTGCTCGCGTGCGGCACGCGCGCGTGGGCGGGCCTCTGGCAGGCGCCGACCATGGGCAGTTGGACGGGTGGGGGTCCGCGCGGGGCAGGGGCGTACTCGAGGTGCTGCGGGCCGGGCGCCGAACGGCAGCAGCCCGCGGGCACGCCGAAGGGCCCGCACCTGTCGGGGGAGAAGGTGCGGGCCCTTGAGTGTGCTGTCAGGCGGTGTTACCGGGACTGCTGGGCCGGAACCCCACGGGAGATCGGCTCGTCGTCGGCCGGGGAGCCGGCGGCGGCCACCGCGGCGCCCGTGAGCGTGGCGAGCATCTCGCGGACGTTCGTCAGCTGGGCGTTGATCGAGTCGCGACGGTTCGTCAGGGCAGCAAGCTCCCGCTCGGATTCCGAACGGATGCGGTCGGCCTTGGCGTTGGCGTCGGCCACGATGTCCTCGGCCTGGCGCTGCGCGGTCTCCACCGTCTGGCGGGCACGGCGCTCGGCGTCGGTGCGCAGCTTCTCGGCCTCCAGGCGCAGCTGCTCCGCGCGGTGCTCGATCTCCGCGAGACGCTTCTCCGCCTTCTGCTGACGCGAGGCCAGGTCGCGCTCGGACTGCTCGCGGCGCTTGGCGAGGTTGGTCTCGAAGTCGGCGGCGGCCTGCGCGGCCTTGGCGCGGGTCTCCTCGAAGAGGGCGTCCGCCTCCTCACGCTTCTGCTGCGCGTCCTTCTGCGCCTCCTGACGGAGCTGAGAGGAGTCGCTCTTCGCCTTCTCGACGATCCGGACGCCCTCGTCCTCGGCCTTGGCCTTGCGCTCCGCAGCGAACGATTCTGCGTCGTTGCGGACCTGCTGGGCCGCCGACTCGGCGAGTTCGCGGTGCTGCTCGGCCGCGCGACGGGCCTCCTCGCGCAGGTCCTTGGCCTCCTCCTCGGCGAGGCGGAGGATCTTCTCGACACGCGCGCCGAGGCCGGCGTACGACGGCTCGGCGTCGGAGACCTGGGCCTGGGCGTTCTGCGTCTCGAGGTGGAGCTCCTCGATGCGCTTCTCCAGGGCGGTGATGCGGGAGAGAGCGCTGTCACGATCGGAGACGAGCTTGGAGATCCGTTCGTCCACCTGAGCGCGGTCGTACCCACGCCGCACAAGCTCGAAGCCGTAGGGGGAAGTGTCGCTCATGGGGTTCCTGTCAAATGAGACCGGTGAGGTGATAGGGGGAATCCTAGGGGCCGAAGCGGTGTGTCATCGAGCGGATACGTGTTTGATCTGGAGAATGACACCCCTTTTGAGTGGCTAACCCCGGGACGGCTTGCCAAAAACTTGGTCAAAGGCCCCAGACGGCACCGGATTCCGACCAGTCGGTCAGCTGTCCGACGGCTTACCCGAACGAGGGGCGCCGACCGCTGCGCCCGCCTTGACGCCGCCGTCCTTGCCCGCCGACGGGGCCTCGAAGGACTCCAAAGCCTCCAGGACATCCTGGACACGGGAGATCTCGGTGTTGATGTCCTCGCGGCGGCGGACGAGGACCTCGAGCTCGCGCTTGCCCTCCTCGACCGTGCGCTTCGCCTCGCGGATCGCCTCGGCCTTGAGCTCCTCGGCCTCCCGGACCAGGGTGGCCTTCTTCTGCTCGGCCTCCTTGAGGAGCCCCTCGGCCTTCTTGACCGCGGCGATACGCACCTTGCCGGCCTCCGAATTGGCCTCCGAGACCAGTTCCTTGGCCTTCGCCTGGGCCTTGGCGAGCTGCTCCTCCGAGGCCTTGATGAGCGCGTCGCAGCGGTCGCCGGTCGACTTCATGGTCTCCGCGGCCTCACGGCGGGCCCGCTCGTGCAGCGCCTCGATCTCGCCCGTGATCCGGTCGCGCAGCTCCTCCGCGCGCTCCCTTATCGCGGTGGCGTCCCGGCGGGCACCGACGAGCAGTTCGTCAGCGTCCGTGCGGGCCTTCTCCACGCGCGCGTTGCCCTCGACCGTCGCCTCGGACACCAGCCGGTCGGCCTCCTTGCGGGCCGCGCCCACCATGGTGTCGGCCTGCGCCTCCGCGTCCGCGGTGGTCTTGAGGGCCTGCTGCTGCGCCTCGGTGAGCAGCTTGTCCGCCTCGGCGGCGGTCTCCGTGATGAGCGTGTCGACCTGCTCGGCCGCCTCGGAACGCCGCTTGTTCGCGTCCTTGCGAGCCTCGTCGAGAGTGCGATCGGCCTCCGCGCGCGCGGAGTTGACCAGTTCCTCGGCCGCGGCCGCCGCGTCCGCCCTGACCCGCTCGGCCTCGGTACGGATCCGCTCCGCGTGCTGCTGGGCCTGCCCGACCGTCGCGGCGGCCTCGGCGCGCAGCCGCTCCGCGTCCCCGGAGGCCTCCCCGATCAGCTGCTCGGCCTTGGCGACCGACTCGGCGCGCACCCGCTCGGCCTCGGCGACGGTCTCCGACCGCAGTCGTTCGGCCTCGGCGACCGTCTCCGTCCGCAGCCGGTCGGTGTCGTTGATGGTCTCCTCGGTGAGCCGCTCCGCCTCGCTGCGCGCCTCGGTGATGAGGGTGTCGGCCTGTGTCGCCGCGTCCGAACGGATGCGGTTGGCGTCCTCGCGGGCGTCCGCCCGGGTGCGGGAGGCGTCCTGCTCGGCCTGGGCGATCGCGTCCGAGGCCTCGGTGCGCGCCCGCTGGGCGTATTCGGACGACTCCGACCTGAGCCGCTCCGCCTCCGCGATCGCCTCCGAGACGGTGCGCTCGGCAAGGGACTTGGCGGCGTCCGTCTCCGCGGTGGCCTCGCGCCGGATCCGGGCCGCGTCCTCGCTGGCCCGCTCCCGCTCGGAGTAGGCGTCCGAGCGGACCCGGTCGGCCTCCTCCTGAGCCTCGCGCCGGGTACGGTCCGCCACGTGCTCGGCGGCGGAGCGCAGCCCGGTGATCTCCTCCTGCGCCTGTTCGTGCAGCCCGGCGACCGAGTCCCGCACCTGCTGGGCGTGCTGTTCGGCGGCCGACACCATCTCGTTGGCCCGCCGGTCCGCCTCCTCGACCAGCCGTACGGCCTCGGCCTGGGCCTCCTCCACGCGGTTGCGCGCCGAGGCCAGCAGCTCCTCGCTCTGCTCGCGGGCCCGCTCACGCTCCTGGTCGGCCTCCTGGCGCGCCGAGCCGAGATACTCCTCGGCCTCCCGGCGGCGCCGGTTGGCCTCCTCCTGGGCGGCGGCCAGCGTCTCGGACGCCTCGGTGGCGAGCCGCTCCGCCGCGGCCTGCGCCTCGGCCCGGAGCCGGTCCGCGGTGTCCTGAGCCTCGGTCTTGAGCCGCTCCGCCTCCGCGGCGGCCTCGGAACGCAGCCGTACGGCGACGGCCTCGCCCTCGGCACGGGAGGCGGACGCGTCGGACGCGGCCTCGGTGCGTACCCGGTCGGCCTCCGCCTCGGCCTGCTGCTGCAGGGTGCGGATCCGCTCGGCGGCCTCGCCGCGCAGCCGGTCGGTCTCCTCGGCGGCCTCGCGGCGGATCCGCGCGGCCTCCTCGCGGGCCTCGGTGAGGGCCTGTTCGGCGGCGGCGAGACGCTCCTCGGCCTCGGTGTGCAGCCTGGCCAGTTCCTCGGCGGCCTCGGCACGGCGGGTCTCTATGGCCCGCTCGGTCTCCTCGTGCAGCTCACGCGCGGCGCGCTCGGCGTCGGCCTTGATCTCCTCGGACTGCTGGGCGGCCTCCTCGCGGTGCCGCTCGGCCTCCTGACGGGTCCGCTGGAGGGTCTCCTCGGCCTGCCGGCGCAGCGTGGTGGCGCGCTCGATGGCCTCGGTGCGGACCTTCTCGCTGTCCGTGGTGGCGGTCTGGCGCAGCTCGTCGGCGTCCGCCTTGGCCTTGGAGAGCAGCTCCTCGGCGGTCTTGGCCGCCTCCTCGATCTGCTGGACGGCCTCCTTGCGGGCCTCCGCGCGGATCTTCTCGCCCTCGGCGACCGCGTCGGCGCGCAGCTGCTCGGCCTCGCCGCGCAGCCTGCGGGCCTCCTCCTGCAGCTCGACCGTCTTGGCGCGGTACTCCTTGGTGTCGTCCTTCGCCGTGCCCTTGAGCTGCTCGGCGATGTCGTGCGCCTCGGCGCGCAGCCGGTCCGCCTCGGTCTCCGCCTCGCGGCGGATCCGCTCGGCCTCCTCGGTGGCGGCCTTGGTGGTCCGCTGCGCGTCCTCCTGCGCCTTGTTGAGGACGTCCTCGGCGGTCTTGGCCGCCTTCGACAGCTGGGTCGCGCTCTCCTCGGCGGTGAGCGTGCGGGCCTTCTCGGCGGCTTCGGTGACGATCTTCTCGGCCTCGGCGCGGGCGTCCGCGACGATCTGCTCGGCGGCCTCCTTGGTCGCCTCGGCCTCCTGGCTGGCCTCGGTGACCAGCCGGGCGACCTGCTCCTTGGCCGTGCGGGTGCGCTGTTCGTTGGCCGACTCCGCGCTCGCGAGCGTCTTCTCGGCGGCCGACTTCGCCTCGGTGAGCACCTTCTCGGCCTCGGCCTGCGCCTTGCGCAGCGCCTCCTCGGCCTCCGTCATCCGCTGTTCGGCGGCCCGGCTGAGCTCGGTGGCCTGGCGGCGGGCGCTGTCCGACTCGGTCGCCGTGGACGTGCGCAGCTGCTCGGCGTGGTCGGTGGCCTCCTGGGCCTGCGTGGAGGCGGCGTCGAGGAGGCGCTCGGCATCCGCGCGGGCGCGGCGCAGCAGCTGTTCGGCCTCCGCGCGGGCGGCCTCGGCATCGCTCTGCAGACGCTGACGGGCCTCGGAGGTGACCCGCTCGGCCTCGGCGCGGGCGGCCGCCATGGCCTGCTCGGCCTCGGCACGGGACTCCTCCAGGAGCCGCCGGGCCTGCGACTCGCTGCGGGCGCGCAGCTGCTCGGCCCACGCCACGTTCTCGTTGACGTGCGACTCGACGGTCTGCCGGCGCTCGGCCAGCTCCTGGTCGAGCTGCTGACGTCGGGTGACGGCCTCCTGGTGCAGCTCCGCCTGCAGACGCGCGGCCTGCTCGGCGTGCTCCTGGAGGATGCGCTGGGTCTGGGCGCGGACCTGGCTCAGTTCGCGCTCGGCGTCCTGGCGCAACTGGTCGGCCTGGATCTGGGCGTTGCGCAGCAACTGTTCGGCCTGGTAGCCGATGTCCCCGCCGCCGAATTCGGGCCGGGACATGAGGGTGCGCCGCGCCTCGTGCAACTTGGCGCGCAGCACCTCGACCTGGTAGCCGAGGTCCTCGGCGTGCTGGATCGCCTTTTCCCGCTCGGTCTTCAGCCGCTCCATCTCGGCCTCGAACCGAGAGAGGTGGTCGACGTCAGCCGCCGGCTCTCGCTCCTGGCGTTCGTAGCCCCGCACTGCGCGGTCCCATCCGTCCCCTGGTCGCAAGTCTCTCCTGACGAGCCCTGTCCATCCGCCGAACGGGGCCCCCGGGGAATGGTGTCAGATCAACGGCGGAGCATGGGCTGCTGCCCGCCGCTCGCCCCCCGAAACCCGGACCCCGGCTCGGTTCTGCCGCCATGGGCAGGACCCGGTCGCCCTGGGAAGAGCGGCGACCGCCCCCAACCCTACCGGCCCATATGTACGAGGGTCAGTGCTCAGGTGACTCAACAGGCGCCGAAGTGACCAGTTCTGTCAGTACACCGTGGCAATCCTTCGGGTGCAGGAAGGTGATCCGTGACCCCATGGAGCCGCGTCGCGGCTCCTCGTACAGGACGCGTACGCCCTTGTCCTTGATGTCCGCGGCCTCCGCGTCCACGTCCGCCGTACCGAAAGCGATGTGGTGGACGCCCTCGCCGTTCTTGTCCAGCCACTTGGCGACGGTCGAGTCGGGGCGGGTCGGCTCCAGAAGCTGCAGGTAGGAGGCGCCGCCGTCGGAGGTTTCGTTGATCTTGAGCATGGCCTCGCGCACGCCCTGCTCCTCGTTGACCTCGGAGTGGAACACCTCGAAGCCGTAGGTGGCCCGGTAGAACTCGACGGTCTTGTCGAGGTCGAAGCAGGCGATCCCGATGTGGTCGATTCGCGTCAGCATGTTGTCAGTGCAGCGCTCCTACGATGGTTACGCAACGTGCGCGCGATCACACCGACGGGGCGATGACGGCACGGAGTGCCACTCAGTACATTCGAAGTAAACCCTCGTTCACTCCTCGGCAGTGCAGCCGGTAAGGGGATCGCAGCTCATGTCTGGATCGAACAGCACGACCTCGGTGATCGTCGCGGGCGCCCGTACGCCCATGGGACGGTTGCTGGGCTCGCTGAAGACCTTCTCCGGAGCCGACCTCGGCGGCTTCGCGATCAAGGCCGCCCTCGACCGTGCGGGGATCGGTGGCGACCAGGTGCAGTACGTCATCATGGGCCAGGTCCTCCAGGCCGGCGCCGGTCAGATCCCGGCCCGCCAGGCCGCGGTCAAGGCCGGCATCCCGATGAACGTCCCGGCGCTGACCATCAACAAGGTGTGCCTCTCGGGCCTCGACGCGATCGCGCTGGCCGACCAGCTGATCCGCGCCGGCGAGTTCGACGTGATCGTCGCGGGCGGCCAGGAGTCCATGACCAACGCCCCCCACCTGCTCCCGAAGTCCCGCGAGGGCTTCAAGTACGGCGCGATCGAGATGCTCGACGCGATGGCCCACGACGGCCTGACCGACCCCTGGGAGAACATCCCCATGGGCCAGTCGACCGAGACGCACAACACCCGCCTCGGCATCCGGCGCCCCGAGCAGGACGAGATCGCCGCCCTGTCCCACCAGCGGGCCGCCGCCGCACAGAAGAACGGCATCTTCGAAGCCGAGATCACCCCGGTCGAGATCCCGCAGCGCAAGGGCGAGCCGGTCGTCTTCAGCAAGGACGAGGGCATCCGCGCCGACACCACGGCCGAGTCCCTGGGCAAGCTGCGCCCCGCGTTCACCAAGGACGGCACCATCACCGCCGGCACCTCCTCGCAGATCTCCGACGGTGCGGCGGCCGTGGTCGTGATGAGCAAGGCCAAGGCGCAGGAGCTCGGCCTCGAGTGGATCGCCGAGATCGGCGCCCACGGCAATGTGGCGGGCCCGGACAACTCCCTGCAGTCCCAGCCGTCCAACGCGATCCTGCACGCCCTCAAGAAGGAGGGCCTGGAGGTCTCCGACCTCGATCTCATCGAGATCAACGAGGCCTTCGCCGCGGTGGCCGTCCAGTCAATGAAGGACCTCGGCGTTTCCACGGATCGGGTGAACGTCAACGGTGGCGCGATCGCCCTGGGCCACCCGATCGGCATGTCCGGCGCCCGGCTCGTCCTGCACCTCGCCCTGGAGCTCAAGCGGCGCGGCGGCGGTGTCGGCGCGGCGGCGCTGTGCGGTGGCGGCGGTCAGGGTGACGCGCTCGTCGTGCGGGTACCCAAGGCCTGAATCCCCGTACGTTTTGGGCGAAGCGCGTTTTCAGGCGAACGGAGCTGTGATGCAGGACGTCTCCACCCTGGTGGCCCAGGCCAGGGAGGGCCGCCCGCGGGCCGTGGCCCGGCTGATCTCCCTGGTGGAGGGGGCGTCCCCACAGCTCAGGGAGGTCATGGCGACGCTCGCCCCGCTCACGGGCAACGCGTACGTGGTGGGCCTGACGGGCTCGCCCGGGGTGGGCAAGTCGACGTCCACCTCGGCTCTCGTGACCGCCTACCGCAAGCAGGGCAGGCGGGTCGGCGTCCTGGCCGTCGACCCGTCCTCGCCGTTCTCCGGCGGTGCCCTGCTCGGCGACCGGGTGCGCATGTCGGAGCACGCCTCCGACCCCGGCGTCTACATCCGCTCCATGGCGACCCGCGGCCACCTCGGCGGTCTCGCCTGGGCCGCCCCGCAGGCCATCCGGGTCCTGGACGCGGCCGGCTGCGACGTGATCCTGGTCGAGACGGTCGGCGTCGGCCAGTCCGAGGTGGAGATCGCCGCCCAGGCGGACACGTCCGTGGTGCTGCTCGCACCCGGAATGGGTGACGGCATCCAGGCCGCCAAGGCCGGAATCCTGGAGATCGGCGACGTGTACGTCGTCAACAAGGCCGACCGTGACGGCGCCGACGCGACCGCCCGCGAGCTCAACCACATGCTGGGCCTGGGCGAGTCCCGCGGCCCCGGCGACTGGCGCCCGCCGATCGTCAAGACGGTCGCCTCCCGCGCGGAGGGCGTCGACGAGGTCATGGAAGCCCTGGAGAAGCACCGCGCCTGGATGGAGGAGCGCGGCGTCCTCGCCGAGCGCCGCCGCACCCGCGCCGCCCACGAGGTCGAGACCATCGCCGTCACCGCCCTGCGCGAACGCATCGGCGACCTCAGGGGCGACCGGCGCCTGGACGCGCTCGCGGAGAGGATCGTCGCCGGCGAGCTGGACCCCTACCGCGCGGCGGACGAGCTGGTGGAAGGCCTGACCCGGGGCTGAGCCCCTGATACGTTGACCGTCATGTTCCTCTCCTTGGCGTAGGGCCGCACCGGGCCACGGTTCGAGCACATCGCTCCCGTGGCTCCTCGGTGTCCCCTTCCACGCCTCCTTCGAGGAACTCACCCATGTCTGCCTCCTATGCGCAGGTGCTGCGCATTCCGCATGCCCGCCGCACCTTCACCACCGCCCTGCTCGGCAGGCTGTCGTACGGCGTCGTCCCGCTGTCCGTGATGCTCGCCGTGACCCGCGCCTCGGGCTCGTACGCGGTGGCGGGTGCCGTGATGGCGCTCTTCGGTGCCACCGTCGTCTTCCTGGCCCCGGCGCGGGCCGCCCTGATCGACCGCTACGGGCCGCCGCGAGCGCTCGTCCCCCTGCTCTCGGCCTACGTCCTGCTGCTCGCCCTGCTCACCGCGGCCCTCTGGCGCCCCGGCGCACCCCCTGTCCTCCTCGGCGCCCTCACCGCCCTCGCGGGAGCCTGCGTCCCGCCGCTCGGACCGACGATGCGGACCGTGTGGGCACGGCTCGCCCAGGACGACAAGGCGCTGCTCCAACGGGCGTACAGCCTCGACGGAGTGGCCGAGGAACTGCTCTTCGTCTCGGGCCCGCTGCTGGTGGGCGTCCTCGTCGGGGTCGCCGCGCCGGCCGTGGGGATCGTCGTCGGCGCCGCCCTGATGGTGGCGGGGACGACCGGCTTCGTACGGTCGCCCGCGGTACGGGCCGTGCGCCCCGCGGGTTCTTCCCCACGCCGGGACAGCGGCGGACGGCGCGTACTGCGCCGGGTCGGCCGTCCCGTCGTGGCCGCCGCGGCCGTGGGCCTCGCGCTCGGTGTGCTCGACCTGCTCGTCGTCGTCTTCGCCGAGCGGCATCATCACGGCGGCGCGAGCGTGGCCTGGGTGCTCGCCGCGCTGTCGGCCGGAAGCGCGGTCGGCGGGATGCTCAACGGCGCGGTGAACTGGCGGACGCCCGCCCGGACCCGGCTGGCCCTGCTGACGGCCTGCCTGGGCCTCGCGCTCGTCGGCGCCGGGCTCGCACCGGGCCTCGGCACCCTCGCCCTGGTCATGGCGGCCGCCGGGTTCTTCGTGTCGCCGGCCATCACCACCGCTTATCTCATCGCCGACGCGGCGGTCGCCCACGAGTCCCGCACGCAGGCCGGCGCGTGGGTCAACACGGCCGTCAACGCCGGGAGTACGGGCGGAACGGCCGTGGCGGGAGCCCTTGCCGGGCAGCTGCCGGTGGCCGTGTGTTTCGCGCTGACGGGCGGGGTGGTCGCCGTGACGGCGGTGCTGGTCATGACGAAGGGCGCCCGGGGGAGGGGGCGCCCTTCGCGGCGGTACGGATCGGGAGGCCACGCCTGTGGCGTGACGGCGGGGTCAGGCGTCGTCGCCGTCGTCGTCGCGGTCCTGGGTGACCTTGCCCGTGTCGAGGGCGACGTTCCACTCGCCGTGGCCGTTGCCCTTCACTGTCTCGGCCGACCAGGCCACGGTGCCGTTGTCGTCGTCGATGCTTACTTCGGTCACCGTGCCCTTGTGCGCGGCGGCCAGGGCGGCCTCGCGGGCGTCCGTCTTCGCGCCCTTCACCGCGGCGAGTTCGGCACGGTCGTCGTTGTCGTCGTCGGTGTCGCGCTGGGCGCCGAGGACCTTGCCGGAGTCGGGGGCGATCCGTACGTCGTACTCGGTGCCGTCGCCCTTGACGACGCTCACCTTCCACGCGGTGGCGCCGTCGTCGTCCAGATCGGCGGAGAGCGCGGTACCCGGTGTGTGCTTCAGGGCGGCCGTGATCGCCTCGGCGGCGGTGACGTCGGCGCCACGGACCGCCGTACGGTCGTCGGTGGCGTCGTCCCGGTCGTCCGCGGCGTCGTCGGCGTCGTCGCGGTCCGCGGCCGCCTGGGCGCTCGTGTTCGTCTGGCGCTGCGTCGCCGTCGCCTCGCCGTCGCCCGCGGCGAAGGCCGCGACGGTGCCGCCGGTGGCCAGCGCGGCAGCGGTGAGGGTGGCGATGACGATGTTGCGCTTCATGAGGATTCCTCCAGAGCCGTTCTGCTTCGTTCGCTTTCGACGACAACCAAGCTGCCGGAGGGGAGCTGAAGGGGACCTGAACCCTCCTGAAGGTGTCTTCAGGTTCGGTTTGCCACCCTGTACGGATGCGCCTGCTGATCGTCGAGGACGAACGCCGCCTAGCCCTGTCCCTCGCCAAGGGCCTCACCGCCGAGGGCTACGCCGTCGACGTCGTCCACGACGGCCGGGAGGGGCTGCACCGGGCCACCGAGGGGTCGTACGACCTGGTGATCCTCGACATCATGCTGCCCGGCCTCAACGGCTACCGGGTCTGCGCGGCGCTGCGGGCCGCGGGCCACGAGGTGCCGATCCTGATGCTCACCGCCAAGGACGGCGAGTACGACGAGGCCGAGGGCCTGGACACCGGCGCCGACGACTATCTGACCAAGCCCTTCTCCTACGTCGTCCTGGTCGCCCGGATCAAGGCGCTCCTGCGTCGCCGCGGGCAGGGCGCCGGGGCGTCGCCGGTGCTCGAACTCGGTGGGCTGAGGATCGACACCGCCGCCCGCCGGATCTTCCTCGACGGCGACGAGGTCACCCTCACCGCCAAGGAGTTCTCGGTCCTGGAACAACTCGCGGTGCGGGCCGGCGAGGTGGTCTCCAAGGCGCAGATCCTGGAGCACGTCTGGGACTTCGCGTACGACGGCGACCCCAACATCGTCGAGGTGTACGTCAGCACCCTGCGCCGGAAGCTGGACGCGGGCCTCATCCACACGGTCCGCGGTGCCGGGTACCGGCTGGAGGCCGGGAGATGAGGCGGCTCTTCGGCTCGGTCCGGGCCCGGGCCACGCTGGCCGCCACCCTCGTCGTCGCCGTGGCGCTGGTCGCGGCCGGGTCCGCCGTGCTGCTGTCCCTGCGCTCCAACCTCATCGACCAGGCGGGCACGCAGGCCGAGCGGGCCGCGCGGAACGTCGCCGCCGACCTCTCGGGCGGGACGCCGTACACAGGCCTGGAACTGGACGATGACGACGAGCCGGTCCAGGTCGTCGACGAGCACGACACCCTGGTCGCGGCCACCGAGCACCTGGAGCGGATCAGCGGCACCGGCACCGCCGAGGTGAAGCCGCAGCCGCCCGCGGGCGGCACGAGCGGCACCGGGGCGACGGGTGCCTCCGGCGACCCGGACGACCCCGACGACGACACGGCCGGGGACGAGGAGTCCGTCCTCGAACCCGGCGAGATCGCCGACGACGTCGGGCTGACGAAGGGCTCCGCCACGATCGACGGTGAGTCCGCCGACTACCGGTTCGCCGCCGTGGAGGTCGAGGTCCCCGGCAAGGGCACGCTCACCGTGTACGCCGGCGCCTCCCTGAACCCCGAACAGAGCGCGGTGGGCACCGCCCAGACCGTCATGCTGGTCGGGTTCCCGCTGCTGCTCGGCGTCGTCGCCGCGGTGACCTGGCTGGTCACCCGGCGTGCGCTGCGCCCGGTCGAGGGCATCCGGGCCGAGATGGAGGCGATCACCGCCTCCGAGGACCTCGCCCGCCGCGTCCCGGTGCCGGACACCCACGACGAGGTCGCCCGCCTCGCCCGCACCACCAACGAGACGCTGGCCGCGCTGGAGACCTCCGTCGAGCGCCAGCGCCGGTTCGTCGCCGACGCCTCGCACGAGCTGCGCAGCCCGATCGCCTCGCTGCGCACCCAGCTCGAAGTGGCCGCCGCGCACCCCGAGTTGCTGGACCTGGACGGGGCGGTCGAGGACACCGTACGGCTGCAGCACCTCGCGGCCGACCTGCTGTTGCTGGCCCGCCTGGACGCGGGGGAGCGGGGCGCCGGCGCGCGGGTCGAGCTGGCGGCGCTGGCCCGGGAGCGGGCCGCGGGGCGGGCCGGGGTGACGGTGCGGGCGGATGCCGTCGAAGTGACGGGGTCCCGGGGGCAGTTGGAGCGTGTGCTCGACAACCTGCTGGACAACGCGGGACGGCACGCGCGGTCGGAGGTCGTGGTGACGGTACGACGGGACGGTGACCGGAATGCCGTGGTCGAGGTCGGCGACGACGGGGACGGGGTGCCGACCGGGGACCGCGAGCGGATCTTCGAGCGGTTCGTGCGGCTGGACGAGGCGCGGGCACGGGACGACGGCGGCGCCGGGCTCGGTCTCGCCATCGCCCGAGACGTCGCCGTCCGGCACGGTGGGACGCTGACGGTGCGGGACGCGCCGACAGGCGGAGCTCTGTTCGAACTCCGCCTGCCGATTGCCTGATCGGGCCCCGGTGTCGCCGTGGTGTCAGGGACGCCCTCGCTGCCCCCGCAGATGCTCCGCGATCGGCTTGAGGGCCTTGTCCAGTTCTGTCAGGGACTCAGCCGGCACGAGGTCGATGAAGTGCCTCCGCACAGACGCCACGTGATGGGGCGCGACCTTCTGCATCGTCTCCATGCCGTGCTCGGTCAGGACCGCGTACAGGCCGCGGCGGTCGGACTCGCAGTTCTCGCGCCGGACCAGGTCCGCGTTCTCCATGCGGGTGATCTGGTGCGAGAGCCGGCTCTTGGACTGGAGGGTGGCGGAGGCGAGGTCGCTCATCCGCATCCGTACGCCCTCCGACTCGGAGAGATTGACCAGGATCTCGTAGTCGTTCATCGTCAGGCCGAACGGCTGAAGGTCCCTCTCGAGCTGATACGTCAACAGCCTGTTGACCTCCAGGTGGGTGCGCCAGGCGCACTGCTCCGCATCGGTCAGCCAGCGCGTGGCCGTCTCGGTCTCCATGAATGAAGTCTACCTAAAAGGTTGAAAGGCGAACTAATGAGGGTGGTGTGACTGTGCGCACGCGTTCGATGTCACACTCCGCAGACTACCGCTCACAGCCCGAAGCGACGCTGGAGGTCCCCCAGCTGTCCGGGAAGGCGCGGTGCCCCCGCCTGCTGTGGATGCCCTGTGGGTGCCCCATGACCGCCGGGCACTCCGGCCTGCTGCGGAGTCGCTCCGACGGCCTGCTCGGCCATCAGAACCTCCGTCGACTGGAGCAGTACGGTGCCGGCCCCCACGAACTCGAACTGGTGCTCCTCACCGGAGGCCCCGCCGAGGCCCGTCATCGCACGTAGACCGCCCATCAGACCGGTCATGTAGCCGTGGTCGTAGTGGTGGCACGGCGAGGGGCAGTCCGCCCAGCCCACAAGCGCTTGCGGGTCCACCCGGATCGGGGGCTCCATGAACACCACCGGGCCGTTGGAGGCGGCCACGAACTTTCCGGTTCCGATGAGAGTCAGGAAGCCCGGCACGATCGACTGCTTCAACGCGAGACTTGGCTGAAAAGCGAGCAGGTTGCCCGAGCGAATGGTCAGGTTGCCGTTCTCGAGGTCGTAGGAGTTCACGTCGAAGGCCCGGTCGGCGAGGAGCATCTTGCCCGAGCCCTGCGCCACGACCCAGTCGCTTGCGTGCAGAGGCGAATGGAAAGACGTACGGATGAGACCGTCGAGGCGGCCGTGTCCGATGCCGTTGAAATCCATCTGGCCGTAGTAGGCGATCATCTTCCCCTTCTGCAGGAACCACTGGCTCCCCTTGAGCTCCACGCAGAAGGTGTAGTTGTTGACGTTGTCGTCCGACGGCAGCGTCATGGGGTCGTACACGGTGGGGCCCGCGCCCGGGTAGTGGCTCACAGCTTCTCCTCCGAGGCCTGGACGAACACCACGCCGTTCCCGCTGAGCTCCAGTTGGAAGGCCTCGCCGGAGCCGCGGCCCACCATGTCGCGCCAGCCGAGCGCCGTCGACAGCTTGTTGCGGACGTCGCCGTGGTGGGCGACGTAGGCCTGCGGGTCGACGTGGACCGGGCGCTGCGGGGTGACGGGGACCTCGAAGACCCCGCCGTGGGCCATGACGGCCACCGAGCCGTGTCCCTTGAGCGTGGTCGTGAAGAGGCCCTGGCCGCTGATCTGGCCGCGCACCATGCCCATGACGCCGCCCTGCGAGCCCATGAACATGGTGCCCTGCTGGAGGGTGCCCTCGAAGGCGAGCAGGCGGTCCGCCTCGACGTACAGGGTGTCGCCGGTGAGGTTGATGATCTGGACGTGGTGACCGCCGTGCCCGAACAGGACGGTGCCGCTGCCCTCGACCGTCATCAGGGGCGTGTCCTCGTTGGCCACGCGGCGGCCGATCATCGACATGACGCCGCCCTGGCCGCCCTGGATGTTCGGGGTGAAGGACACCTCGCCCTTGTAGGCCAGCATCGCGCCGCGCTGGCTGAACAGCCGCTGGCCCGGCATGACGGTCGCCTCGACCATCTTGGAGTTGATCTCACGGAAGGGCATGTCACACATCCCCCGCGATCGTGTTCCGCTCGCTGGGCTGGACGTACACCAGGCCGTCGCCCTCGAAGCGGATCTGGAAGGCCTCGCCGCCGCCCTCGCCCATGAACGTGCGGAACGTCACACCGGACTGGAAGGACTGGCTGAGGTTGCCCTGGTGGGCGATGTAGGCGCCGGGGTCGACCGTCAGCGGGTACTGGCGGCTGACCCGCAGGACGACCGCCGGGCCGTCCGACATGATCGCGGCCTGGCCGTGTCCCTCGACCGTGGTCGTGAACAGGCCGTTGCCCTGGGAGGCGCCGCGCAGGCCGGTGAAGCTGGTGCCGGTCCTGAGTCCGGCGTCGGTCGCGAGCAGATTGCTCGACTCCACGTACAGCTTGTCCCCCTGGAGGCTGACGAGGTTGATCTCCGAGGCCCGGTCCGCGAACCAGCACGTCCCGTGCCCCGACACCTCCATCACGGTCATCTGCTCGCCGGTGATCCGCCGGGTCACCATTCCCCGGATCCCCTCACCACCGCCGCTCATCTTCTTGAACGCCATCTGCCCGTCGTACGCGACCATCGAGCCGTTCTTCGCCTTCACGGCGTCCCCGGTCATGTCGACGGCGAGCACCTTGCTGCCTTGAAGTCGGAACATCGCCACGGAGTGAAGGTAGCGGGCGCAGGGCCCTGCCGACAGGTCCTGCGGGTGGAGCCGCACCCTGAGTGGTCCCTTAGGGTGCGGCGGCCTCCGGCGGTTGAGCGTTTTCGGGTTCGGGTTCGGTTTCGGGTGCGGGTTCGGTGGGGGCGGGCGTTGTGCGCAGTTCCCCGCGCCCCTGGATGCCTGCGGCGGCCCGTTTCGGCTTCGGTGGGGGCGGGTGTAGCGCGTGCGGTCTGGTGGGTGGGTCAGGGCCGGGGTGGGGGGTATCCGTCCTCGGTCCGGCGGCTCGGTCCCTTGAGCAGGGCTCGGTAACGGACGCCGGCCGCTGCGGGCGGACACCCCCCACCCCGTCCCCTCGCCGCCGTACGCGTCTGCACGTGCGTGCACCTGTCCGGCCCAGGGGCGCGGGGAACTGCGCGATCAGCACAACGGACCCGCAGTCGGACCCCATGCCCCGGCTCCCCGGAACCGTTTGTCACAATGGACGCACGCTTGTGCGTGCGTTCACAAACCGTCGACGTACCTCCCACCGAAGGTGACCCGTGGACCTCAAGACAGCCTCCGCCATCCGACGCCTCCGCCTGGTCTCCGCTCCCGAGGCGATCTCGTTCCTGCTCCTGCTCGTCTGCTCGGTGCTGAAGCGGACCACCGACTTCAACGCCGTGCCGGTGATGGGCATGGTCCACGGCGTCCTGTTCATCCTGTACGTGATCTTCTGGCTCGACGCCTGGAACCGCACCAAGTGGTCCGCGAAGACGGGCATCTGGTACTTCGTGCTCTCCGTGCTGCCCACCGGCGGCTTCTTCGCCGAGCGCAAGCTCAAGCGTGAGGCCGAGAACGCGGTCATCGCCTCTCGTGCCCGCATGGCCAAGGAAGGGGTCGTGGGCGCATGATCGTCGCTTTCTCCGTGACCCCGCTGGGGGTCGGCGAGGACGTGGGTGAGTACGTCGCCGACGCCGTGCGGGTCGTCCGTGAGTCGGGCCTGCCCAACCGCACCGACGCCATGTTCACCTCGATCGAGGGCGAGTGGGACGAGGTCATGGAGGTCGTCAAGCGTGCCGTGGCCGCCGTGGAGGTCCGGGCGCCGCGCGTCTCGCTGGTGCTCAAGGCGGACATCCGCCCCGGAGTGACGGACGGTCTGACCTCCAAGGTGGAGACGGTGGAGCGGCACCTCGCCGACTGACAGAGCCTCACCGCGACTCTCGACACGCGAACCCCGGCCCGCGCGGGCCGGGGTTTTCTCACGTCTCCTGTTTGAGCGATCGCTCAAAAGCGTGTACGTTCCTGCCCAGGGTGTTTGAGCGGTCGCTCAAATAACGAGCTCACCTGGGGGAATCAATGGGGCTCTACATCGAGGCACGCATCCGCGCCGATCTCGACGATCTCTGGACCCGTACACAGGAGCCGTCCCAGCACCAACGCTGGGACCTCCGCTTCACCCGGATCACCTACCTCCCGCGCGCGGCGGGCGAACCACAGCGCTTCCGTTACGCCACGCGGGTGCTGCCCGGCCTCACCGTCGCCGGCACGGGAGTCTCCGCAGGCGAGCGGGAACGCCCCGACGGCACCCGCACCTCCGCCCTGCGCTTCTCCTCGCCGCACCCGCTCTCGCTCCTGGCGGAGGGCAGCGGCTACTGGCGCTACCTCCCCGACGGCGACGGGGTCATCTTCCTCACCGGATACGACTACCGTCCGCGCTGGGGCCGCGTCGGTGCCGTGGCCGACCGCCTGCTCTTCCGCCCCCTGATCGGCTGGGCGACGGCCTGGTCCTTCGACCGGCTGCGCCTGTGGCTGGAGCGCGGGATCACCCCGGAGCGCGCGCTGCGGAACTGGCTCGCCGAGGTCCTCGTCCGCGCCCTCGTCGTGATCGTCGGCGCCACCGGACTCGGCCTGGAGCGCTTCCTGCACCTCTTCGGCCCCCTGGCGGCGTCGATGGCCTACGTCTCGCCGCTCCTCCTCGCCGTCGTCATCTCGCTGGCCCTGTTCACGTCACCCCTGCCCGGCACCCCGGCCGCCCGCCGCTGCCTGCGCCGGCCCGCCACACGTGTGCGTGCGCCGCGTGTCCTGCGCACCCTGGAGACCCCGCGATGACCTCGATGTTCCGCACGGTGATGGGCGCCGACTTCGACCGACTGCACCCCCGGCTCCAGCGCCGCTTCTCGGTCGGCCTGACCACCGGAGAGGCATGCACCGGCCGGGGTGTGATGGACCGCATCTGGCACGGCGGGGCCTTCGTGAAGCCCTTCCTGGCCCTCGGCGCGACCCGCAACATCCTGGTGCCGAGACCGGGGCGGAGCGTGCCGTTCGTGATCGAGAACGTTCCCTACGTGGACACCTACGGTCGTGAGACGGTGACCTTCGTGCGCACCTTCCACCTGCCCGGCCGCCCCCGCCGCTTCGACGCCCAGATGGTGCTGAGTCCCAAGGGAGACCGCATCCTCGACTACCTCGGCACCCATCAGCACCTGGCCAGCGAGCTCCACTTCCACGCCGAGCCGGACGGCTCGCTGCTGATCCGTTCCGGGGAGCACCGGTTCCGGGAGGGTGTGGTGGACGTCCGGGTGCCGGAGCTGATCGGCGCGACGGCGGAGGTGCGGGAGTCGTACGACGACAAGGCAGGCCGTTTCCGCATCGGGGTCCGGGTCGTCAACCGGTACTTCGGCCCGCTCTTCGGCTACGAGGGCTCCTTCGAGGCGACGTACAGCGACATCGCGGCCCGCGGAGTCCGCCCCGGCCTCCGCCCCGTGCGCGAGGAGGTACGCGCATGAGCCCCGAGTCCGCCAAGTCCCTGGAGACCAAGACCAAACTCCTGGAAGGCGCCCTGCGCACCCTCACCGAACAGGGCATCGCCAAGACGTCCGCCCGCACGGTCGCGGCGGCCGCCGGGGTCAACCAGGCCCTGGTCTTCTACCACTTCGGCTCGGTCGACGAACTCCTCGCGGCGGCCTGCCGCTACGGCGCGGAGCGCGCGGTGGCCCGCTACCGGGACCGGATGGCCGCCGTGACCTCGCTGTCCGAACTCCTCGCGGTGGGACGGCAGGTCCACGAGGAGGAGCGCGCCGGAGGCCATGTGACCCTTCTCGGCCAGCTGCTGGCCGGCGCCCAGACCCACGCCACCCTCGGCCCGGCCACCGCGGCGGGCCTGGAGCTGTGGATCGCCGAGATCGAGAAGGTCCTCACCAGGGTCCTCGCGGCCACGCCCTTCGGAGAGTTCGCCGACCCCGCGGGCCTGGCCCGGGCGGTGGCCGCCTCCTTCGTGGGCATCGAGCTGTACGAAGGGGTCGACGCGCCCGGCGCCACCGCGGCCCTGGACGCCCTGGAGCAACTCGGCGCGCTCGTCGCCGCGCTGGAGGACCTGGGCCCGGTCGCCCAGCGCGCGGTGCGCCACCACCTCCGCAGGACCGGCCGCCGCTGACCCGTCCCACCCCCGACCCGAGAGGACACCATGCCCGGCTCCGACAGCCTCTACGAGATCCTGGACGACCGCTTCCGGCCCTGTACCAACGGTGACAGCAGGCTGGAGGTGCTCTACGGCGACTGCCGCTGGGCAGAGGGCCCTGTCCATCTGCCCGCCTGGCGGCAGCTGATCTGGAGCGACATCCCGAACGACCGCCTCCTGCGCTGGGACGAGACCACCGGCACGGTCGGCGTCTTCCGCACCCCGGCAGGCAACACCAACGGCAACACCGTCGACGGCCAGGGCCGCCTCGTCAGCTGCGAACAGGGAAACCGCCGCGTCACCCGCACCGAGCCCGACGGCACGGTGACCGTGCTGGCCGAGCGCTACCAGGGCAAGCGCCTGAACAGCCCGAACGACTCCGCCGTACGCTCCGACGGCACGATCTGGTTCTCCGACCCCGACTTCGGCATCCTCAGCGACTACGAGGGGCACCGGGCCGAGTCCGAGATCGGCGCGTGCCATGTGTACCGGATCGATCCGGCCACGGGTGAGGTGTGTCTTGCCGCGGACGGGCTGGACGGGCCCAACGGCGTGATCCTGTCCGCCGACGAGCAGCGGCTGTACGTCTCCGACTCGCGGGCGGCCCGGATCCACGAGTACGACATCCATGCCGACGGCACGCTCTCGGACGGCAAGGTCTTCGCCGAGGCCCGCGGGGGCGTCCACTTCGACAACATCCGCTTCGACGACGAGGGCCGACTGTGGGCTGCCGCCCTGGCCGACGGCATCCACTGCTACGACCCCGACGGCACGCTGATCGGCCGCATCCGCGTCCCGGAGCCGGTGGCCAACGTGACTTTCGGCGGGCCGAAGGGGAACCGGATGTTCATCGCGGCCACCACTTCTCTGTACTCCCTGGTGATGTCGGTGACTGGGGCACCGAGGGTGTAGCGGTTGTCGGGCGGGTGCGGGTGCGGGTGCGGGTGCGGGTGCGGGTGCGGGTGCGGTGTGGCTTCCGTCTGATAGGCGAGACGGTGCTGACCACGATGTGACCGGCCGGTAAGGTCGTTGCCGTGCCGAAGCCGCTCAGTCTTCCCTTCGACCCCATCGCCCGCGCCGACGAACTCTGGAAGCAGCGCTGGGGAAACGTGCCGTCCATGGCCGCGATCACCTCCATCATGCGTGCGCACCAGATCCTGCTCGCCGAGGTAGACGCCGTGGTCAAGCCGTACGGGCTGACGTTCGCGCGGTACGAGGCGCTGGTGCTGCTCAACTTCTCCAAGGCCGGCGAGCTGCCGATGTCGAAGATCGGTGAGCGACTGATGGTGCATCCCACGTCGGTCACCAACACCGTGGACCGCCTGGTCAGGTCCGGTCTGGTCGACAAACGCCCGAACCCCAACGACGGCCGCGGCACCCTCGCCTCCATCACCGACAAGGGCCGCGAGGTCGTCGAGGCAGCCACGCGGGACCTCATGGCGATGGACTTCGGGCTCGGCGTGTACGACGCCGAGGAGTGCGCGGAGATCTTCGCGATGCTGCGGCCGCTGAGGGTCTCCGCGCACGACTTCGACGAGGACTGACCCGCGGGAAGATCGCCCGGAACGCGTGGTTACGCTCGTAGGCATGAAAAAGAGCGTGCTGACCCGCTACCGCGTCCTGGCCTACGTCACCGGTGTGCTGCTGGTCCTGCTGTGCCTGAGCATGATCGCCAAGTACGGCCTGGACATC
This sequence comes from Streptomyces sp. SAI-127, assembly GCF_029894425.1. NCBI lineage: Bacteria > Bacillati > Actinomycetota > Actinomycetes > Kitasatosporales > Streptomycetaceae > Streptomyces > Streptomyces sp. SAI-127. The sequence goes on along the minus strand of NZ_JARXYJ010000001.1, from coordinate 3,585,733 downwards.
GACGGCGCCGCGGACGTCACCCGCGTCGTCGCCATCGCGCACGGCTGGCTGTACGTGGTCTACCTCGTCTTCGCCTTCGACCTGGGCTCCAAGGCGAGGTGGCCCATCCTCAAGCAGGTGTGGGTGCTGCTCGCCGGGACGATCCCGACGGCCGCCTTCTTCGTGGAGCGGAAGATCAGCCGCGAGCTGGAGGGCAAGTTCACCGAAGGGACTCCGGAGCCCGTCAAGGCGTAACCTCCACCGCCGTACGGCACGCGTACGGCGGTCGTCCTTCGCATTTACTTGGACGTCCTAGTAACTTCGAAGGTATGGACGCTGACGCCATCGAAGAGGGCCGCCGACGCTGGCAGGCCCGGTACGACGCCTCGCGCAAGCGTGAGGCCGACTTCAGCACGCTCTCGGGTGATCCCGTGGAGCCGGTGTACGGGCCACGGCCCGGGGACGCGTACGAAGGCTTCGAGCGGATCGGGTGGCCGGGGGAGTACCCCTTCACGCGCGGGCTGTATCCGACGGGCTACCGCGGGCGGACGTGGACCATCCGCCAGTTCGCCGGGTTCGGGAACGCCGAGCAGACCAACGAGCGGTACAAGAAGATCCTCGCCGACGGAGGCGGCGGCCTGTCGGTCGCCTTCGACATGCCGACGCTGATGGGGCGGGACTCCGACGACCCCCGGTCCCTCGGCGAGGTCGGGCACTGCGGGGTCGCCATCGACTCGGCGGCGGACATGGAGGTCCTGTTCCGGGACATTCCGCTGGGTGACGTCACGACGTCGATGACGATCAGCGGACCGGCCGTCCCCGTCTTCTGCATGTACCTGGTCGCGGCCGAGCGGCAGGGCGTGGATCCCGCCGTCCTCAACGGCACGCTCCAGACGGACATCTTCAAGGAGTACATCGCGCAGAAGGAGTGGCTCTTCCAACCCGAGCCGCACCTGCGCCTGATCGGCGACCTGATGGAGTACTGCGCGGCCGGCATCCCCGCCTACAAGCCGCTGTCCGTCTCCGGGTACCACATCCGTGAGGCCGGTTCCACGGCGGCGCAGGAGCTGGCGTACACGCTCGCGGACGGCTTCGGGTACGTGGAGCTGGGACTGTCGCGCGGGCTGGACGTCGACGTGTTCGCGCCCGGCCTCTCCTTCTTCTTCGACGCGCACGTCGACTTCTTCGAGGAGATCGCCAAGTTCCGGGCGGCGCGGCGCATTTGGGCGCGGTGGATGCGGGACGTGTACGGGGCGCGCTCTGAGAAGGCGCAGTGGCTGCGGTTCCACACCCAGACCGCGGGTGTCTCGCTGACCGCGCAGCAGCCGTACAACAACGTGGTGCGTACGGCGGTCGAGGCGCTGGCCGCGGTCCTGGGCGGGACCAACTCCCTGCACACCAACGCGCTGGACGAGACGCTCGCGCTCCCCTCAGAGCAGGCCGCGGAGATCGCGCTGCGCACCCAGCAGGTGCTCATGGAGGAGACCGGGGTCGCGAGCGTGGCCGACCCGCTGGGCGGTTCGTGGTTCGTCGAGCAGCTGACGGACCGGATCGAGGCGGACGCGGAGGAGATCTTCGAGCAGATCAAGGAGCGCGGGCTCAGGGCGCACCCCGACCGGCAGCACCCCATCGGGCCCGTCACCTCCGGCATCCTGCGCGGCATCGAGGACGGCTGGTTCACGGGCGAGATCGCCGAGTCGGCCTTCCGGTACCAACAGGCCCTGGAGAAGGGCGAGAAGAGGGTCGTGGGGGTGAACGTCCACCATGGCTCGGTCACCGGCGATCTGGAGATCCTGCGGGTGAGCCACGAGGTGGAGCGGGAGCAGGTGCGGGTGCTGAGCGGTCGTAGGGCCGCCCGTGACGAGGCCGCCGTACGAACTGCCCTGGACGGCATGCTCGTTGCCGCCCGCGACGGGTCCAACATGATCGAGCCGATGCTGGACGCGGTGCGGGCGGAGGCGACACTCGGTGAGATCTGCGGGGTGCTGCGGGACGAGTGGGGGACGTATACAGAGCCGCCTGGGTTCTAGGCGTCAGGTAACGATGTGATCAAGCGTTGACACTTTTTGTCCCTCCATGGCGCCGTCTGGGAAGTTGATGAAGATTATTTGACCTTTCCGTGAAGATCACTCCGTGAGAGCGTCGTCGGGTAAGCGGCGGTGCCGGCCCATGGGAGGGGCAAGCTCCGGCGCATGCCGTACGGGGGGCGTCGCTGCGGCGACAACCGATGTCTGTCATGCCCATGGTTGATGCTGCCGAACGTCGAAGAGATTGTTGGGCAGACGGACATGCCATCGTTCAAAGACGTCGGCAGACGCCGACGACGCCTGCGCGATGCGGTGACGAGGGGCGTCAGCGGGACAGCTCTCCTCACCGCGGCCGCCGTGTTGATGGGTGTGGTTCAGGCCGTACCCGCCACGGCGGACACAGAGCCCGAAGTGGATGACGGGCTCTTCCGGAACAGCAGCGGTGAACGACAACGGCTTGACCGGTGCCTGATAGGCGTGGCGCTGCACTATGGCGGCGCGAACATGAAGTCCAAGGCCATCGAGGGCCTGACGGGCACCGCCGCCGAGCTGCATGCCCTGGTCGGCGACAGTGGTCTGATCGGGCTGGAGCCCATTGGGCAGGCAGCGGATGCCGACAAGGAAGCCTCCAGCGCTTATCGGGACGCTTCCAACGCCCGTACCGCGGAGCTGGATGCCGCCAACACGCCCTACGTCAATTCGGCTTACGCCAGCGACGACATGATGTGGGATCCACCCCAGTTCGACGCTGACGTACGGCAGTTCACCCTCTTCACTCAGGAGGAGCTGGCGGGCCGGCTTGGCTGGGAGGGGCACAGCAACGCCAGTGCTGAGGCCATTGCCCGGGCCCGCGAGATCACAGCGGAGAACGAGGAGGAGTACGAGTGGGCGGAAGAGTGGGCCGCTGATGATCTCCTCAAGGATTCCTCTGTCAACCAGACGACGTTCTCTGGCGGTACGACGGCCAGTGACATCGCGCTCTACCTCAAGCACAACGGCTTCCTGAAGGAGGCACCCGCCGAGGGTTCGGCCCAGTACCGGATCATCGTCGAGGACCTCAAGCAGGCCTGGGCCGCGTGTGACTACCAGAATCCGGTCGACGTCCGCCGCGTGCTCAACGGCCCGGTGATGACGGGGATGGCCGAGTGGGAGCTCGAGTACGCTTCCCAGGCAGCCCCACGTGCCACGATCATCCAGGCGGAGGCGGACGCCGCCCTTGCCACCCGTGAAGCCACGGACGACATGATCGAGGCCATCGGGCAGGCCTGGCTCGCCGAGCAGATCCTGACCTGGCGCAAGTACTGGCAGGACAGGATCGCCGCCGACCCCGGTGCCCTCAGCCAGCCGGACCAGGCGTTCTACGACAAGGCGGACGCCGACCTCGCCGCTGCCCGGAACAAGATTCCCGCGCTGGTCGCCTCGGCCGAGCAGCACGCCGCTGCCGCCGCCACCGCGGCCCAGAAGGCGGCCACCGCGCAGCAGGAGGCGTGGGGCATCGCCGACGCCAACGACGTGCCGCGTGGGCGCGGTCTGATGTACGCCCAGCAGTCGGTCCAGGTCGCCCGCGCCTCCAGCGCTGCCGCCGAGGCCGCAGCCAAGGCGACCCGCACTGCCCTCGAGGCCGCCAACGCGACCGTCGCCGACGGCGACACCCTGCTGGCCAAGGCGCAGACCCAGTCGCACGCGGTGAACACGGAGTTCCGTCGGATCGCCGCCGAGGAAGCGGCCGCGCAGGCCAAGGCCGCCGCCGACACGGCGGATTCCGAGGCGAAGGCGGCCGCGGACAGCGCCGCCGAGGCAAAGACCGCGCAGGCCACCGCCGAGAAGGAGAGCGACGAGGCCCGCGAGTCAGCGGCCACGGCGCAGACGCAGCGCGCCACGGCCGAACTGGAGAAGGCCACCGCCGTCGCCTCCCGTGTCAGCGCCGCCGCCGAGCGTGCCAAGGCCCAGCAGGCCGAGGACGAGGCTGCCACGAAGCAGACCGCCGCCGAGGAGGCCAAGTCGGCCGCCACGACGACGGCCGCCACGGCCAAGGCAAAGCGCACCACCGCCGATGCCAAGGCCAAGGCCGCCGCCACCGCGCGTACCGCGGCCGTGGCCGCCTTGCAGAAGAAGCAGGCCACCGCCGCCCGCGCGGCCGCGCTCCAGGCAGCTGCCACGGCAGCCGCAGGCACGGCAGCCGCAGCCGAGACCCGAGAGGCCGCCGACAAGGCCCGTACTGCCGCCGCCGATGCCGCCACCGCCGCCACGGCCGCGCAGACAGCCGCCGACGAGGCCGGGGCCGCAGCGGTCACTGCCCGCTCCGCCGCCACCAAGGCGGAAGCGGCCGCCGGGCGGGCGCAAGCGAGCGCCGACGAGGCGTGGTCGTCATATCTGAAGGCGTCCGGTGCCGCCGCGAACGCGCACTCCGCCGCCGCCAAGGCCCTCGACGCCGCTCAGGACGCCGCCCTGCGCGCCGACAATGCCGCCACCGCCTCGGAGAACGCCACCGAGCTGGCGAAGAAAGCCGCGGAGGAGTCATCCGGCGCGGGTATCGAGGCGGCGTCCGCCGTGACCACGGCCGCCACCGCGACCGGTCGCGCCTACGCCGCCGGACAGGCCGCGCTGGCAGCCCGGGACAGTGCCGGCCAGGCCATCGCCGCCGCCAACGAGGCCGTGGCCATCGGCACCCCGTACCAGGAGAAGGACGCGTCCGCAGCGTTCGCGGTACTCGTCGGACAGAAGTCGAAGACCCTGGCCGAGCAGCAGGCCGCGGCAGCGGAGGCGAAGGCGGCCGAGGCCGCGGACGCAGCCGAGGCCGCGCAGCAGGCGGCCGAACAGGCACTCGGGGACGCCAAGTTGGCCGCCGAGGCGGCCGCGCAAGCGGCGGCGGACTCGGTCCGCGCCACGCAGGCCGTGGCCCGTGCCCAGGCGTCCGCGACCGAGGCACAGAACGCGCAGAAGGCCGCGCAGCAGGCGTCCGAGTCCGCCGCCGGCTATGCCGAGCAGTCCGGCGCCGACGCCGTCAGCGCCCGCAACACCGCGGGTGAGGCGGAGACCGAGGCCGCGCAGGCCGACCGGGAGGCCACCGAGGCCGAGCGCAGTGCCGCGCAGGCCGCGGAACTCGCCTCACGCGCGGCCGGTGCCGCGAGCGACGCCGCGAACGAGGCGACCGAGGCCGAGCAGAACGCGAAGGACGCCGAGACGAAGGCGGCCGACGCCGACGCCGACAGCAACGCGGCCGAGGACGCCGCCGCGCAGGCCGAACAGGAACAGCGCGAGCAGAACGAGGCCGAGCGACAGGACGCCCTGAAGGACGGCAACACGCCCATCGAGGGCGGTTCCGCCAACTGGGCCGTGCTGGGGGCGCAGGAGAAGCAGATACTGCTGGACGCCTGCGGCCAGACCTGCCTCGACGCCTACCAGGACGCGCTCGTCGCGGTCTCGGTCGACATCGTGGAGTGGACGGCCGCCAACGGCGGGCAGATCCTTCTCGACGAGTTCGGGACCGCCAAGGTCAAGCAGTGCCTGGCCCTGGACGGCACCGAGGACTGCCTGTGGTCCCTCGTCGACGTCCCGTCCTCCGCGGTGATCGTCGGCCGCGTCCCCGCACTCGCCGAGGCCATCGAGAAGGTCTCCACCGGAATCCGGCAGATCTTCCTGGACGCCTACGAGGGCCGGGGCAGGCTGGTCGAGCTGACCCGGCTCATCAGCGAGAAGCGCAGCACGCCCCGCAGGGACCAGTGCATCGCAGGTGTCGCTCTGCACGTCGGCGGCGCCAACATGAAGGCCAAGGCCATCGAAGGCCTGACCGGCACCGCCGCCGAACTGCACGCCATCGTCGGCGACAGCGGTCTCATCGGGCTCGAAGCTCTCGGCCGGGCCAGCAGCCAGGACCGTACCGCGGCCTTTGCCTACCGGGACGCCTCGGCGGCCCGCACCTCCGGTCTGGAGGACGCCAACCGCCCGTACGCGCTCAGCTCCTTCAGCGACGAGATCTCCCTGCACGCGCCCGAGTTCGACGCCAAGACCCTGCAGTTCACCCTGTTCACGCAGGCGGAGCTGGCCGGCCGGCTCGGTTGGGACGGTCACAGCAACGCGAGCGCCGAGTCCGTAACGCGAGCCCGGCAGATCACCGAGGACAACCGCGGCAAGGACATCTGGAACGACTGGGCCGCGGACGAGATGCTGCGGGAGACCTCGGTCAACCAGACCCGGTTCGCCGGCGGCACCACGGCCACGGACGTCGCCTCCTACCTCCGGCACGGCGGCTTCCTGAACAAGGCTCCCGCCGCGGACTCGGCCGAGTTCCGCTTCGAGGTGGAGAACCTCAAGCAGGCCTGGTCGTCCTGCGACCATCAGGACCCAGTGGACCCGAACAACGCCCTGGGCGCGGTCCTGTCCACGGCGACCGCCGAGTGGAACGCGGAGTACGCCGCCCAGGCCGCCCCGCGCGCCGCGATCCTGCAGGCGGAGGCGGACGCCGCGGTGGCCACCCGCGAGGCCACGGACGACATGATCGAGGCCATCGGTCAGGCGTGGCTCGCCGAGCAGATCCTGCTCTGGCAGAAGTACTGGCACGACACGCTGGAGAACGACCCGAACAGCATCCTCAAGCCCAAGAAGGCGCTGTTCGACCGGGCCAACACGGACCTCGCTCGCGCCCGCGGCAAGGTGCAGGCACTGGTCACCTCGGCCCGGCAGTTCGCCAAGGCCGCTTCGGATGCCTCCGCCCGTGCGGTGACGGCGCAGCAGCAGGCATACGGGATCGCCGACGCGGCAGAGGTGCCACGCGGCCGGGGTCTGATGTACGCCCAGCAGTCGGTGCAGGTGGCCCGAGCCTCCGGGGCCGCCGCGACCGCCGCCGCCAAGGCGACGGAGACGGCCCTGAACGCGGCCAACGCCACGGTCTCCACCTCGCAGGCGCTGCTGGCGCTGGCGCAGACCGAGGCGCACGCGGTGAACACCGAGTTCCGCCGCATCGCCGCCCAGGAGGCCGCCGCCCAGGCGAAGGCCGCCGCCGACAAGGCCGACGCCTACGCCACCTCCGCCGCCAACAACGCGGCCATCGCGAAGAAGGCCAAGGAGGACGCGGCCCGCGAGGAGGAGGAAGCCCGCCAGGCCGCCGCCGACGCGCAGCGGACCCGCGCCGTCGCCGAGCTGGAGCGCGCCAACGCGGCGGCCTACCGGGCCACCGCCGAGCACGAGCGGGACATCGCCTCAGGCCACGAGGCCGACGCCGTCGCCCAGGGCCGGATCGCGAGCGACGCCCGCGCCTCCGCCGAGGCGTCCGGCACGGTCGCCTCCGACAAGCGGAAGGTGGCCGAACAGGCCGAGAGGGACGCCGTCGCCGCCCGCGACGGCGCCCTGGAGGCGGAGCAGCGGCGCGACTCGCTGATCGCGAAGGCCGAGGCCCTGGAGGCCAACGCCGCCGCCGACGAGGGGACGGAGGCGGCCACGGCGTCCCGTGCCGCCGCGACCGACGCCCGCTCGGCCGCGAACACCGCCACCACGGCGGCCACCAACGCTCGCACGTCGGCGAACGCGGCCACCGCTGCCGCCGTCAACGCGCGCGAGGCCGCCACCAAGGCGCAGGGTGCCGCGTCCCGGGCCCGGGCCGCGGCCGACGCCACCTGGGCGTCGTATCTGGTCGCCGCCGGTTCCGCCGCCACCGCCCACGCGAAGGCGGCCGAGGCCATCGACGCCTCCGAGGCGGCCGCGGCCGACGCGAAGGGCGCCAAGGCGGAGTCCGACAAGGCGAACGCGGCGGCCAAGACCGCCAAGACCGAGGCTGCGGCCGCCCGTAGCGAGGCGCAGCAGACCGCGAACTGGGCGGCGGTGACCGCCGGCAAGGCCCAGGCGGCCGTGGCGTCCTCGCTCGCGGCCCGTGACTCCGCCGCCGCCGTGACCCGGCCGGCGCAGGAGGCGATCGCCCTCGGCACGCCTTACCAGGAGGAGGACAGTTCCGCCGCGTTCGCGGTCCTGACGGGGCAGTCGTCCCTGACGGTGGCCCAGCAGCAGGCGGCCGCCGCGGCTGCCACGGCCGGTCTCGCCGAGGAGTTCTCGACCGAGGCGAAAGCCCTCGCGGCACAGGCCGCGGCCGACATGAAGCTGGCCCTGGAGGCGTCGGCCGCTGCCGCCGCAGACGCGCTGCGCGCCGCCAGGGCGTACCAGCGGGCGCAGGCCTCGGCCAACCAGGCCGCGGCCGACGCCAAGGCCGCGCAGGGCTCGGCTGAGCGCGCCGACGGCTACGCGATGTCGGCCGGTGAGGACGCGTTGGCGGCGAACTGGGCGGCTAACGAAGCCGAGCAGGACGCCGTCGCCGCCGACAACGCGGCGACAGAGGCGGAGAAGGACGCCGCCCACGCCCGCGAGGTGGCCACCCAGGCGGAGGTCGACGCGGCCGCCGCCCGCACCGCCGCCGACAAGGCGGAGATCGACGCGACCGCCGCCGAGAAGGCCGCCGCGGGCGCCCGTGAGGCGGCCGAGGAGGCCCAGAGCGCGGCGGACCGGACGGAGACGACCGGTAACACCGAGCAGATCCAGCAGGGCGTCACCACCGGCATCGGCGGGGTGTGGGCAGTCCTCGACCACATCGAGTACATCGGCGACCCGAAGAACGTCGTCAAGGACAACTGCAACCCGATCATCCACATCGGTGACTGCACGATCACGGCGGACGTCACGTACAGATCGCACGTCGAGCTGTACATGTGCCTGGCGGAGTCCTTCACGGGCACCTGCTCGGCCGCCGACACGCTCTACCTCGGCCCCGAGGTGACCGAGGCGGAGACGAAGAGGCTCAGCCACACGCTGACGATGACCGAGTTCAACTCGGGCATCGACCCGATCGACGTCCTCCTCGGGGATTTCATCGGCTGCGCCAAGCTGCTCACCCCGGGTCTGTCCGGCGGCAGCTGGGGCGACTGCGCCTGGGCGGCCAGCTGGTTCGTCGCGGGAGTGATCTTCCGGACGGCGAAGGCCGCGGTGATGGCGATGGACGCCGCCATCAAGACGGGCGTCGGGTTCATGGCCGCCTTCCAGTCGCTCCGCACCATCGGTCTGACCGAGGCCGCCGTCCAGGGCATCGTCCGCCGGATCTTCCAGCGGGTCGGCGTGGCGTGCGAGGTGGCGGACACCGCGACCTTCAAGGTCGCGTCGTACTCCGTCATGGCGGCGTCGTCCGACGACGAGATCGTCAAGAAGTGCCAGGCGATCCTCAAGGATCTCGTGAAGGACGGTGATCACATCGTCCTCGGTGTCAACGCGGGCAAGAACAACCCCGGTTCGGACAATCTGGCCGGCGTTGTCGGTGGCCAGACCTTCAACGGCAAGCCGTACGACATCGAACTGCCCGCAAGCATGGGCCTGGGGGTGCGCCCCATCTGGACGGTGGGCGTGGAGCGGGCAGTGAGCAACCCCAACGTGAAGATCACGGTCTCCCTGGACGGTGTCCAAGGCGCCGAGAACGCCGACGACGCGCTGAAACTGCTTCTTGCACGAGGGGAGACGATCACGGGCAGCGACTGGGAGGTCATACGGTCCGGCGGTTACGGAACCGCGTGGGAGATGGTCAAACTCCGTACGGCAGTCCGGGTGGGCGACCGTAACTGGAGGTCCATCGAGTGGCGCATGTGGAACCCTGACACGAAGAAGTACGACGTCGTCAAGCCGGAGCGCTTCAGTTACCCCAACAACGGAGGGCTGGTGCCCGACGAGTGAGAGGGAAAGAGTGCTCATGACGGATTTCATCCGAGAGGGGCGACTCTTCAAAGTGAGCGGGTTCAACCCCTCGCACCGCCAGCTCTTCCTGACCAGTGAGGCCCTGCGCGAGGACCGAACCACGACCAGGGTCGAGGTCCGTATCGGGCATGTGGAACTGATGTTCCTGAAACCCTTCTACGGGAACGGCCTCCACATCCGGCGGGCGACCGCCGAGGAGTTCGCCGTGCTCAGCGAACGGCATGGCATTCCGGTGGAGGACGCCGACTACACCTGGATGCTGGAGCGGGACGGCGACAGCTTCGTCGTCGGCGGCCACCCGTCCTGGCGGGAGGCGGAGTACGAGCTGATGGTCGACCGGACGTCGTTGTACGACGCGAGCAAGCCCTGGCCGCCGGAGTACCCGGTGGAATCGGGGCACGTCACCTGAGTGAAAAGGGAAGGGGCCTCCCCGGTGCACAAAGCACCGGGGAGGCCCCTTTCAGGCCGACGAATTGGAACAGCCGATTACGCGTGTGCGGAAATTGAATCGGCGATGTCGGCTATTCCCTTGTGCTGACGTCTGTGGACAACTTCTCCGGGAACCGGAATTATGTTGTCAGTCCAGCTTCTCCAACTGCGCCTCGATCGCCGACTCCGGAATCGCGCTCTTTTCCGGCGTCAACATGTTCACCCCGTAGAATGCGGCGATCACCCCGCCCTTGCGGACGATGGTGTACGTCATCGGCACGGACTGCTTGGCGACGACGTTCGTGATGCGGTAGCCGACCGCCTCGTCGCCGAGGGACGGGTCCTTGAGCTGTTTCACGTTCCTGTAGGTCAGGCCCAGAGTCTTGAAGCCCCTGGCGCACTTCTTCAGAGACGTGCGCAGTTCGGACATGACGCGCTCGGCGTTCTTCTCCGAGTGGGAGGCCAGCCACATCGAGCCGATGGTGGCGTTCGTGGCCTGCGAGGGTTCCAGGGCGCGGTGTTCGGTGCTCACGGCCTTGATGTGGGTGTACCCGCCGGCGAGGCTCGCGAGGGGCTGGCACTCGGGCTTGTCGGCCTCCATGTCCTGTCCCGCCGCCGAGTCGGCCTCGGATATCTTCTTGAACTCGAAGCCCGCGCTCTTCCCGGAGATCGTCGCCTTTTCCAGCGACTGCGGGTCCATCGCCCCGATGCGCTTCGCCTCGGCCGCGGCCTTCTCGTCCGCGCTCGTCGGCGAGGTCTTCGCGCTCGGCGACGCCTTTTTGGCGGCCGAGTCGTCGGAATCACCGCTGCACGCAGATATCACCAGCAGTGCCGGCAGTGCGGCGGCGACCGCGAGGGCCTTTCGCAATCTCATGCTCATTCCTGACGTTTCCACGGGGTAAAGCGTTGGCGGAAGCATCTTACCGACGGAATGCAGCTTTCCTCATTACGTTTTGACCACTACGTTTCGGCTACACGGACCCGTCCGCGTCCGCGGCCCCCCGAAGTCCCAGCAGCAGCACGCGCGTCAGGCTGCGCACCCATGCCGCGTCGGCCGGCTCCGAGCTCACCAGGCAGCGGTGGACCACCGAGCCGGCGACGATGTCGAAGATGAGGTCCACGGTTCGGGCGGCCTCGAACGCGTCGGTCTCCGGGGGGAGTTCGCCGCGGGCTTGGGCGCGAGAGCGGCCCTCCAGGACCAGCCGCTTCTGCCGTTCGACGATCGACTCGCGGATGCGCCCGCGCAGCGCGTCGTCCCGTGTCGACTCCGAGATCACGGCCATGAGACCGCTCTGCGCCTCCGGTCGCGCCAGGATCGCCGCGAACTGGAGGACGACGCCCTCGATGTCCGCGGCGAGGGTCCCGCTGTCGGGGAGTTCCAGTTCGTCGAAGAGTTCGGCCACCGCGTCGACGACGAGTTCGTTCTTTCCGGCCCAGCGGCGGTAGAGGGTGGTTTTCGCGACCCCCGCACGGGTAGCCACATCTCCCAGCGTGAGCTTCGACCAGCCCAGCTCCACCAGCGCCGCCCTCGTCGCCGCGAGGATCGCGGTGTCCGCGGCGGCGCTGCGCGGGCGTCCTGTGGCGCGTGGGGCGGGGGTGCGGCTCTGCATCCACCGACCATAACCGGCGGTTCCCCGTCGCAGTGAGAGAGATCACCGGGGTGGGGTACCGGGCAGGCACTCGGTGCCATTACGCTACGACTCGTAGCGAAAGCTCGCGACGGACGTACGCGAGTGGTGGTACGCACGGCGTGGGGTGGGGACCCGGCGTCAGGACCGCGCTGCACGACCGGCTTTCACATCGCTTTTCACAGACGCGTGTCCACGGGGGAGGATAGACGCATGCAGCCACGGAACATGTCCATGAGCGGAGTCGTCGACCTCGCCGCGGTGAAGGCGGCCCAGGAGGCCAAGGCGAAGGCGGAGCAGGCGCGCGCCGAAGCCGCCCGGCAGGGCGGCGGCCCTGGTGCCGTCTCCCCGGCCGATCTCGTCATCGACGTAGACGAGGCGGGCTTCGAGCGCGATGTCCTGCAGCGGTCCACCGAGGTCCCGGTCGTCATCGACTTCTGGGCCGAGTGGTGCGAGCCCTGCAAGCAGCTGAGCCCCGTCCTGGAGCAGCTCGTCGTCGAGTACAACGGACGCCTGCTCCTCGCCAAGATCGACGTCGACGCCAACCAGATGCTGATGCAGCAGTTCGGGGTGCAGGGCATCCCGGCCGTGTTCGCCGTCGTCGCCGGCCAGGCCCTGCCGCTCTTCCAGGGCGCGGCGGGCAAGGAGCAGATCCAGCAGACCCTGGACCAGTTGGTGCAGGTCGCCGAGCAGCGCTTCGGGCTGACCGGTCTCGCGGTCGACCCGGACGCCGACCCCGGCGCCGCCCCGCAGCCCGCGGCCGTGCCGGCGGGGCCGTACGACGCACTCCTCGAAGCCGCCGTACGCGCCCTGGACGCAGGGGACTTCGGCGGTGCCGTCCAGGCGTACAAGAACGTACTGAGCGACGACCCCGGTAACAGCGAGGCCAAACTGGGGCTCGCCCAGGCCGAGTTGCTCCATCGGGTGCAGAGCCTCGACCCGCAGCAGACGCGCAAGGAGGCGGCCGAGAAGCCGGGCGACGCACAGGCGCAGATCGCCGCCGCCGACCTGGATCTGGTCGGCGGTCATGTCGAGGACGCCTTCGGGCGGCTCATCGACACGGTGCGGCGCACGGCGGGTGACGAGCGGGACACCGTACGGATTCGGCTACTTGAGCTCTTCGAGGTGGTCGGCGCCGACGACCCACGGGTGGCGGCGGCCCGCAGGGCGCTCTCCCGCGCCCTGTTCTGAGCCGGTGGGTCCGAGCGGGGTGCGAGTCCGGTTCTGACCAGTTGCTAAACACCCCGGCATGTGGTGCCCGAGTGAAAGATTTGCCGTCAGAGTGTCACTGCGGCCGCGCTTTACCAAAACTTGGTAAACGCGGCCGCTGTTACTTCCAGTAAGTCCGAGCCGTTGATCTGTCGGATTCTGTCCATCGATCAACGGCTTTGTCCTCCCCCTGGTTGCCACCCAGCGTCGTCGACCGAGACCAGCGGGTCGTTGTTCGGTTATCCGGCCGTTACTACCGAGTAACGAAGCCCCTTGTGCGGGCGGCGAGAATGCACCACGATCGGCGACGCTCGGTCCTTTCCCGTACCCCGGCAGCCGGTTGGGTGGCGGGATTCCTTGGGTCCCCACCGAGCAGGGGCGGCGGCAGGTGCGCCGGCCCTTGGACAGGGGGGTCTTCGCCCACCCGGTGGAGCCTGTCCAGCAAGGTTGTGCGTGATGCGTGTCAGGCGCGACCAGTGGTTGTCGCTCGGGGGTGATCGCCGGTGATCGGTGCGCAATTGGCGCCTCCGAGTGCGGGCGCTCTCCTTCCCGAGGACGTAGCACTTCTCCCATCCCTGCCCGGCTGAGCCGTCCTTTCGACAGGGGCAGTCAGGGTCAGGAGATGTACGTCCGAGAAGGAGGAAATATGGAGTCCCAGGTGCGTGGCGGGACAAGATGGAAGCGGTTCGCTGTGGTGATGGTGCCCAGCGTTGCCGCCACGGCTGTGATAGGTGTTGCCCTCGCGCAGGGCGCGCTTGCCGCGTCGTTCAGTGTGTCGGGGCAGGAGTTCAAGGTCCGGGCCGGCAAGCTCGTCGGCTACGACATGAACCAGTACGGCGCCATAGACTCGGGCAAGAGTCTTGAGGGCAAGGACGAGGCGCACCCGGTGTCGGTCTCGGCGTTCGACCACGCCACCATCACCGACATGTGTCAGTCCGTGGTCACCCCGATCCCGTTCCTGAACAAGTCGGTCACCCTGAAGCTGACCGCGGGTGACAAGGGCACGGATGTAGTAGCCGACCAGATCTACATCGATGTCGCCCAACTCGACTCGACAGAGGCCGTGTTCTCGGGCATCAACATCGGCGTTCCCGCCGGGACCACCAGCGGGAAGACACCGAAGCCCAAGGCCGGCGAGAAGGCCAACCCGTTCGGGTTCGCTCAGCAGGCCGACAAGGCCGTGCTGACCGATGTGAAGCAGACGGCGTGGGCCACCACGGCCGGCACCTTCAAGCTCTCCGGCCTCCACATGGGGCTGAGCTGGGGCAGCGGCGCGGGAATCGAGTGCTACTAGGCGCTCAGTGACGGGCGGGGGAGCCGTTACGGTCCCCCGCCTGCCATCTCTCGCCCGTCGCCTTCACATCCCCCCACATTCTTCATCGCGATACACCCTCATCAAGAGCAACGCCGCACCAGGGAGCTGTTTTCCATGAGCGCCGAGAGTCCTGCCGCGCCCGGCCAGTTCGCCCACCGGAGGCAGCAGTTCCGCGCCTGGCGGGGCACCCGCCCGTTCTGGGCGGGGCTGTTCGTCATGATCAGCGGCTTTCCGATCATGTACTTCCCGTATGCGCACATCAAGCTCGGTGGCCTGACCGTCGCCATGGCCACCACGGCGGGCGCAGGATCCCTGATCATCGGCGTACTGCTCGTCGTCCTGGGCATCACCCTCTGGTTCCAGAAGCACGTACGCACCTTCGCGGGTGTCGCGGCGATCATGCTCGGGCTGGTGTCCCTCCCCGTCTCCAACTTCGGCGGCTTCATCGTCGGCTTCCTCTTCGCGTTGTTCGGCGGGGCGATGGCCGTGGCGTGGGCGCCGGGCGTTGCGCCCGCGGAGGAGCCGGCCAAGCAGGACACGACCGGTGAGGGCGGCGCGCCCGAGGCCACGGACTACGACACCACGCTCCTGCGGCCGGTGAACCCGGTGGGCGAGCCGAACGATCTGTCAGGAACGAGCCCGGTCAACGGGGCGAACGGGAGGCACAGTGCCGGCTGACGAGGTGACCCACGGGGCTGACGTGGAGGCCTCCCGTGCGAGATCCGGGCCCCGCCACGCGGCACCCAAGAAGCCGCTGTTCACCAGGTTCCACGTGCCGGCCGGCAAGGCGATAGCCATGGCGGCGATGCCGACGGCCGTTCTCATGGGCATCGGGTTCACGCCGACGCTCGCGCTGGCCGATGACTCGCCGACCACGAAGAGCCTGACGGCGGACGAGTACAAGGACTGCGTCGCGGCACTGAGCGGCAGCGCCTCCCCGTCCGCCTCGGCGAGTTCGTCCCCGTCCACCGACGACACCACGGCGACACCGTCCCCGTCGGCGTCCTCCGGCTCGGGGTCGGACTCCGGCTCGAACGGCTCCTCCTCGTCGGACTCGGGTTCCGACGACAAGGCCACGCCCACGCCGTCCCCGTCCGCCTCCGCGAGCAAGGAGGAGAGCAGCTCCTCCTCCGGAAGCTCCGGCTCCGACACCGCCACGCCGTCCCCCTCGCCCTCCGCGAGCGACGACGGCAACCTGCTGACGGACATCGGCGACGCGATCACCGGGATCTTCACGGGTGGCTCCGGCTCCGGCGACGCGTCCAGTGCCAGCCCTACGCCGACCCCCTCGGCCTCGGCGTCCGAGAGCGCGGACGACAGCGCGGGGGACACCGCCAAGGAGACGACCGACAAGGTCACCGACACGGTGAAGGACACCGTGAAGGACACGACCGACACGGCGTCCAAGGCGGCGAAGGACACCACCAAGGCCGTGGAGGACACCACCAAGGCGGCCGAGGAGGCGGCGGCGGACGCCACGGCCTCCCCGAGCCCGTCGGCGAGTTCCAGCACGGACCCGGAGGACTGCCCGGCCGCCACGGACGACGTGGGCGACACCGAGCCCGGTGTGACGGTGGCGAACAAGGCATGGACCCTCAAGGCCAGTTCGCTGCTGCTCAAGGGAGCCGACTACCAGGGTGTCGTCAAGGTCAGGACCGCGAGCGGCCAGACCAAGAAGGTGCTGAAGTACGTCATCTCCGGCGGCACCGACATCGGTGACCTCCACCAGACCGTCACCGAGCAGGGCACGACGTACCACGTGCAGGCGGGCAAGGGCACGAAGTCCACGATCACCGGTGGCAAGACGATCATGTACACCGAGAGCATCTCCGGCAACCTGCTGGGGCTGATCCCGATCACGTTCAGCCCGGACAGCCCCCCGCCGCTGAACATCCCGGTCATCTACTTCACCAATGTGACCGTCCAGCAGGCCGCCCAGTACGGCGGCACGCTGACCGTGCCCGGCATGAGGCAGTACAGCGAGAGCTGAGTACCGCCCACGCCCCACAGTCCATTCCGGGAGCCGCACAACACGCTGAGGGTGCCCTCTTCACAGGGGGCGCCCTCAGCGCGTACACGACCCCATGGGGACCGCCGAGTCCCTCCCGTAAACCTCTTCACAATTTTCACAGAGTCCCCGTACTCTTCTTTTTGCCGTGGACATGACCATCCAGGGCGCGGGGGCCTTACCGGGAACACACGTTGTTCCGCGGCGTCATGACGTGCGAGTGAAGCTCCCGCCGACCACAGCGACGGGGACTTCTCACCTTGACACCGATATCTTTCGGCCGCCCGCTGCGCCGGGCGGCCGCTCTCGCTCTCGCGGGTGCCGTGACCGCCGTTGTGGCGCTCACGACGGCGCACGACGGGCCTCCCACCGACAGAACCGCCGCCGCCCACAGCGAGGCCGGCGCCGGCACCGCCCCCCTTCTCCAGCGGGCCGCAGCCGACGGCACCGGCCTCCTGCCGCTCCTCGCCCGCGGCAAGGACGGCCGACTCTGGGACTACGAGGCCAAGGGCACCGGCGGCTGGAAGGCCCGCGCGGACCTGGGCACCGGCTACTCGGTGGCCACAGCGCTGGTCCAGGCCAACATCTCCGACAGTGGCCGCGGCAACGACCTCTACTTCCGGATCGGCGGCACCCTCTACTACACCGCCGAACGCGGCAACGACACCAAGGTGCTGGGCACCGGCTGGGACCAGTACAACCTCATCGTGTCCGTCGGGAACATGGCCGGCAGTGCCCAGGCCGACCTGGTCGCCCGCGGCACCGACGGTCAACTGTGGCTCTACCAGGGCAAGGCCGACGGCACCCTCGCCGCCCGGGTCAGGATGAAGGACTCCACCGGCTGGAACGGCATGAGCGTCATCGCCGGGCGCGGTGACTACACCGGTGACGGCATCGCCGACCTCATCACCCGCAACAGCGCGGGCAGCCTGCTCGTCTACGCCGGCACAGGCAAGGCCACCGCCGACGCGGTCCTCGGTACCACCATCACCGCGGCCACCACCGGCTGGAAGGACTACACCGCCGTCGTGTCGACCGGCGACAACAGCGGTGACGGCAAGCCGGATCTGCTTGCCGTCGACTCCGCGGGAGCCCTCTGGCTCTACAAGGGCACCGGCTCCGCCACCGCCCCCTTCAGCGCCCGCGTGCAGCTCGGCGCCAGTGGCTGGACCCAGTACAACCTGCTGTTCTGAGCCCCCTTCCCGCCGTTTTCACAGACAGGTTTCCCATGCGTACGAACGCACGCAGACGGGGGCTCTTCGCGAGATCCCGTTTCCTTCCCCTGACCGCGATGGCGCTCGCCGGCGCGATCGCGGTGACGGGCGGTCAACTCCCCGACCTGACCGCGCAGTCGGAGCGGACCGCGACCGCCGCCGACCCCGTCCCCACCGCCTTCGACGCGAAGGCCGCCGAGCGCGTCCGCCAGGAGCAGTGCCTCCTCAGCGGGGTGCTGCGCAAGGGCGGCCCGGCGATGAAGGAGGTCGCCCGGGCCGGTCTGATCGGCACCGAGGACCAACTGCACACGGCTGCCGACCCGTCGTACTGGAAGGACACCGCGCTCAGCGCGGCGTACGACAAGGACATAGCCGCCGCCGAGGCCAAGCTGGACGAGCTGTCCGGCCGTCCGGAGGCGTGGCAGGCGTCCCTCGCCGTCCAGAGCCCGCCGCCGCCGTACACCTACACCGGGTTCCAGTGGGTGGAGGACAAGGACGACCCGTTCGACAAGATCGGTCTCGGCGGCTGGGTCGCCGCCCAGTTCTGGAAGGACGAGGGCGACTTCTACGCCGACCCGCACCCCCTGGCGAACAAGGCGTCCGTCGACGCCGCCACCGCGGTCTACAAGGCCCGCTACTCTCCCGACGCCTACGAGGACCACAAGGACCGCCAGGCGTGGGAGTCGCTGCAGTTCATGCACGACATGTACGCCGACGACGCCCGCCTGTTCCTCCAGTACGGCGGTTTCCCGACCGCCGCGCCCGATCCGGACTCGATGGAGTTCCGGATCGACGTGGAAAACCTCAAGGCCCGCTTCGCTTCCTGCGCGTACACCGACCCCCAGGACCCGCACGAGGTGCTCGGCGCCGAGATCGCCACGGCCCACACCGAGTGGCAGGCGGAGATCGACGGGCAGAAGACGCAGCGGGACGCCATCATCCGGGCCGAGAAGCAGGCGAACGCCGACTTGTCGACGGCGTCACAGGCACTCGGTGAGGCGCTCGGGCAGTCGCTGATCGCGAGCCGGCTCACGGACTGGCAGGCCTACTGGACGGGCCAGAAGGCCGCCGACCACCCGAACGACTACCCGACCGCGGCCGAGTTCACCAAGGTCAAGAAGTGGATCGCGGACGCCCAGGGCCGGGCCGGCGGACGGCTCTACGTCGCCTCCCGCGCCGCGCTGTCCGCGAAGACCCAGGCCGACGCGGTCACCCAGGCGCAGACCCAGGCGTACGGCATCGCCGACGCGGCCGGTCTGCCGCGCGGCCGGGGTCTGCTGCACGGTCAGCAGGCCGCGCAGGTGACCAAGGCGTCCGCGGCGGCGGCCCAGGCCGCGGCGAAGGCCGTGGAGACCGCGTTCAACGCGACTCGCGCCTCGGCCGCCGACAGCAAGACGCTCGACTCCCTCGCCAACACCCAGGCGCACGCCGCGAAGGCCGAGTTCCGGCGTATCGCCGCGCAGGAGGCCGAGGCCCAGGCCAAGGCCGCCGCCGAGGGTGCCGCCGCGCAGGCCACGGAGGCGGCCAAGCACGCCGCCGAGGCCAAGGCCGCCGAGAACAAGGCGAAGGCGGCCGAGCAGACCGCCAAGACCGCGGCCGCCGACGCCAAGGCCAAGCGGCAGAAGGCCGAGGCCGAGCGGGACTACGCCAAGACGCAGGCGGACCTCGCCGCGGCCGAGCGGCAGAAGGCGCACGAGGCCGAGGGCCGCGCTCAGTCCCAGCGACAGGTCGCCGCCGACAAGTTGTCCGCCGCGCAGGCCGCGGGCGGCACGGCGGCCGACAAGAAGGACGCCGCACTCGCCGCCGAGAGCCGGGCGAGGAACGCCCGTAACGGCGCCCTCGCCGCCGAGGACCGGCGCGACAGCCTGGTAGCCAAGGCCGAGGCCGCGGAGGCGCTGCTGGCCGCCGTGGACGGTACCGCCGACGCCATCGAGGCGCGGCAGGCAGCCACCAAGGCCCGCGCGGCGGCCGACGACGCCACCGCCGCGGCCACGGCGGCCCGGCAGGCGGCGAACGAGGCCACGGCGGCCGCCACCAACGCCCGTGAGGCGGCCACCAGGGCCCAGGGGGCGGCCAAGCGCGCCCAGGCCGCCGCGGACGGCGCCCAGCGCGATGTCGCCATCACCGGAGCCGCGGTGACGAAGGCCCATGCGGCCGCCGCCGACGCGATCGCCGCGTCCAGGGCCGCCAAGTGGAACGCGATCGCCGCCAAGGCCGAGGCCGAGACCGCACAGAAGGCCGCCGCCAAGGCCCGCGGCGATGCTGTGGTCGCCCGCTCCGAGGCCGTCCTCGCGAACGCCGACGCGGTCCGTACCGCCGGATACGCCTACTCCACCGCCCAGGCCGCCGCGGCGGCTCGGGACTCGGCGGCGCAGGTCGTCAAACCCGCCAACGACGCCATCGAGTTGGGCTCCCCGTACGCGGAGACCGACTCCTCGGCCGGCCTCGCGGTGCTGACCGGCCAGGCCGCGAAGACCGCCGCCCAGCAGCAGGTCGCCGTCGCCAACGCCAAGGCGGCGCAGGCCAAGAAGGCGGCTGCCGAGGCCAAGGCCCTCGCGGCCAGGGCGAACGCCGACGCGAAGGCGGCCGCCGAGGCGGCGGCGAACGCGGCCGAGTGGGCCGCGCAGGCGAGCACCTCGGCAGCGGCGGCGCAGGCTTCGTCGGATGCGGCGGCAGCCTCCGCCAAGGCGGCTCAGCGGTCCGAGGCCAACACCGTCGAGTACGACAGACAGGCGGTGGCCGACGCGGCCGCCGCGCAGACCGCGGCCACCGCGGCGGACGGCTACGCCACCGACGCGGACGCCTCCGCCGACGCCGCCGAGCGGGACGCGGCCGGCGCCCGCAGCGCGGCCGACGCGGCCGAGGCCGACGCCTCCACCGCGCGGTCCGTGGCCGACAAGGCGGAGCAGGACGCCACCGTCGCCGAAGCGGCTGCGGCCAACGCCCGCAACCTCGCGGTGGAGGCCGCCGAGGCCGCCATCCGCACCCAGCAGGTCGACTTCGAGGACCGCAAGGAGCAGGAGCGCACCGCCGAGGGCGGCGGCACCGGCGTCGAGGGCGTCGTGATGAAGCCCAGCGGCGACTCCAAGGTCGACATCAACCCGCTGAGCGACTGCGTGGGCAGCCACTCCGGTGGCGACATCGGCTGCGAGATCGACCTGGAATTCCACATCTACGGCGAGATGGACTTCTACATCGAGTCCTGCCCGCTGCCCGGTGTGGACCGCGCCCACTGCGGCTCGGCCATCCAGCGCGACTACCTCACCAGCTCCCCCCTGGACGTCAAGTTCAAGGAGGAGGACGTCCACGTCGACGGGCTCAAGCTCACCGAGTCCGTCCTCAAGGCGATCGCCACCGGTGCCGTCGCCGACATCGTCGGCTGCGCCAAGGGCAGGATCAGCAGCTGCGCGTGGCTGTTCGGCAGCATCATCATCCCGGGCCTGCTGGTGAAGGCGGCGGAGGCGGCGTTCGCGGTCCGTACGGCGATGCGGGGTGGGGCCGGGCTGGGCCGTGCCATCTGGGGTCTGCGCGGCTCGGGCCTGTCGGCGTCCGCGGCGGCCCGACTGGAGAACCTCGGCCGGCAGGCCCTGAACTCCATGTGCTTCCCGGCCGGTACGAAGATCACCACCGAGCACGGCACCAAGCCGATCGAGGACATCAGGACCGGCGACCGGGTCTGGGCACAGGACCCGGAGACGGGCGAGCGCCGACTGCGCACGGTCGCCGGGGTGATGGAGCGCACCGCCGACGCCCTGGTCTCCGTCGACATCGGCACGGAGACCCTGCGGGCCACCACCGAGCATCCCTTCTGGGTGCGGGGCAAGGGCTGGACGGGTGCCGAGGCGCTGCGCCCCGGCGACCGGCTGACCACCCTGGACGGTAGGGGCGAGCGGGTCGAGTCGGTGACGATGAAGCGTGGCCCGGTCCAGGTGTTCAACTTCGAGGTCGAGGGCGACCACACGTACTTCGTCGGCGCGTCGAAGGTGCTGGT
Source organism: Streptomyces sp. SAI-127 (assembly GCF_029894425.1). Classification (NCBI taxonomy): domain Bacteria; kingdom Bacillati; phylum Actinomycetota; class Actinomycetes; order Kitasatosporales; family Streptomycetaceae; genus Streptomyces; species Streptomyces sp. SAI-127. Next base: position 3,564,211 of record NZ_JARXYJ010000001.1, on the reverse strand, counting down.
GCACAATGCCTGTCGGATATGGCCGAACAACATGGCGGCCACCCTCGAACGGGAACTCGCCCTCGCCGAGCGGATGGGCGTCCGTCCGGCCAAGCCGGGTTCCGCGGACTGGGACCGGTATGTGGACATGGACGGCGAACCGATCAAGTGGGCCGTGCTGGAGGACGGACAACTGGTGATCATGCCGAAGATGGTGCAGGGGCAGGAGCTCTCCCACCCGGTGCTGAGCGGCGGTGGTGCGGTGCGGGCCGCTGGTGAGGCACAGATCGCCGGGGGCGGCGGTCAGTACTTCGGGCTGGAGATCAACGCCCACAGCGGTCACTTCTTCAAGTCGGGCGACCCGTTCTGGGCGGCCGGCGGCGGAGCGGAACAGCTCGGCAGGGAGATGTTCGAGGCGGCCGGGGTGATGTTCGGGTGACCGGGTGCTTCGACGGGCTCGACCGGCTCGACCTGGACGGCCATGTGCGTCGCTGGTCCGCGCCGACGGCGGCCGTGGCCGACGGCGAGGTGAGCCAGTGGATCGCGGCGGCCCAGCAGTTCGCCGCCCGGGTCCAGGACGAACCGACCGGGCCGACCGGGCTGACCGACGAGCGGTGGCGCACGGTCGGTGAGGCCTGGACGGGGCTGCTGGCGGGTGCCGAGCGGGCGACCGGACCGCAGCGCGGCGAGTGGCTGCTGCGGGATCTGCACCTGCGGTCCTGGCTGCTGGCGCGGGTGGGTCCGCATGCGGGTGTCGCCTGGCTCGATCCGGGTGAGGTGCTGGGACGCGCGCTGGCCGCCATGCCCATGTCGCCGGGAGAGGCCGCAGGGTTGGCCCCTCGCCGGCGGGAACTGGACCGCGAGCAGATCATGGCGCTCCGGATGATCCGGCGACTGCTCGCTCCGGTACGGCCGCTGGCGCCGCTCCTTGCTGACCATCCCCGCTGGGGTGAGTTCCAGGAGTGGGAGCGACTGGTCGGCGACCTGCCGTAGCTCCACCGAGAACACCGAGGGCGCCCCCTGCCACAGGGAGCGCCCTCGGTGTCGTACAGCCTCTTACTGCGCCGCGCCGCCCAGGTGGTGCACCCGCAGCATGTTCGTCGTGCCGGCGACGCCGGGGGGTGAGCCCGCGGTGATGATGACGATCTCGCCGGGGTTGAAGCGCTTGGTCTTGGTGATCTCCTGGTCGACCAGGTCCACCATCTCGTCGGTGCTGTTCACGAACGGCACCACGTGCGACTCCACGCCCCAGCTGAGCGCCAGCTGGTTGCGGGTGTTCTCGTCGGTGGTGAAGGCGATGATCGGCTGCTGCGCGCGGTAGCGCGACAGGCGCCGGGCGGTGTCGCCGGACTGGGTGAAGGCCACCAGGCCGCGGCCGCCGAGGAAGTCGGCGATCTCGCAGGCCGCGCGGGCCACCGAACCGCCCTGGGTGCGGGGCTTCTTGCCCGGGACCAGCGGCTGGAGGCCCTTCGACATCAGCTCCTGCTCGGCCGCGACGACGATCTTCGACATCGTCTTCACGGTCTCGATCGGGTACGCGCCCACGCTCGACTCCGCCGACAGCATGACCGCGTCCGCGCCGTCCAGGATCGCGTTGGCCACGTCGGAGGCCTCGGCGCGGGTCGGGCGGGAGTTGGTGATCATCGACTCCATCATCTGGGTCGCGACGATCACCGGCTTGGCGTTGCGGCGGCACAGCTCGATCAGGCGCTTCTGCACCATGGGGACCTTCTCGAGCGGGTACTCGACGGCCAGGTCGCCACGGGCCACCATGACGGCGTCGAACGCCATCACGACGTCCTCCATGTTGTCCACCGCCTGCGGCTTCTCCACCTTGGCGATGACGGGGACCCGGCGGCCCTCCTCGTCCATCACGCGGTGGACGTCGTCGACGTCCTTGGCGTCCCGGACGAAGGACAGCGCGACCATGTCGCAGCCCATCCGCAGCGCGAAGCGGAGATCCTCGACGTCCTTCTCGCTCAGCGCCGGGACGTTCACCGCAGCGCCGGGCAGGTTGATGCCCTTGTGGTCGGAGACGACACCGCCCTCGATGACCATCGTCTTGACCCGCGGGCCGTCGACGTCCAGGACCTTCAGCTCGACGTTGCCGTCATTGATGAGGATCTGGTCGCCGCGGGAGACGTCACCGGGCAGGCCCTTGTAGGTCGTCCCGCAGATGGTCTTGTCACCCGGGACGTCCTCGGCGGTGATGACGAACTCGTCACCGCGCTCCAGCTCCACCGGCCCCTCGGCGAAGGTCTCCAGCCGGATCTTCGGGCCCTGCAGGTCGGCGAGGACACCGATGGCCCGGCCGGTCTCCTTGGCGGCGGCACGGACGCGGTCGTACCGCCCCTGGTGCTCGGCGTGCGTGCCGTGGCTGAAGTTGAAACGGGCCACGTTCATGCCGGCTTCGATCAGCGAGACCAGCATCTCGTGGGAGTCGACCGCGGGGCCGAGAGTACAGACGATTTTCGAACGGCGCATGGGGCGATCCTATCGGTTTGTTTCGCTGCGGAATATTCCGTCTGGCGGAAGATACAAATGGGCGGAACGTCGCTCAGCTGGGTTACCGCTCAGTCGCCACGCGGGGGAGCCGCAAATCAATGCCGCGCGACCAGTGCGTAGGTCTGCGTCGCGATTTCCAGTTCCTCGTCGGTCGGCACCACGGCGACCTTCACCCGTGCGTCGGCGGGCGAGATCAGCCGCGGTTCGTCGCTCCGTACGGCGTTGAGCTCGCGGTCCACCGCCGGGCCCAGGGTCTCCAGGCCCGCCACGGCGGCCTCCCGCACCGGCGCCGCGTTCTCGCCGACCCCGGCGGTGAACGCGATCGCGTCCACCGTACCGAGAACGGCGTAATAGGCGCCGATGTACTTCTTCAGACGGTGAATGTAGATGTCGAAGGCGAGCTCGGCCTGCTCGTCGCCCTCGTCGATCCGGCGCCGAATCTCCCGCATGTCGTTGTCACCGCAGAGGCCGACCAGTCCGCTCTTCTTGTTGAGAAGAGTGTCGATTTCGTCGATGGACATTCTGCCAACGCGCGCCAAATGGAAGATGACGGCCGGATCGGTGTCTCCGGAGCGCGTACCCATCACGAGTCCCTCCAAAGGCGTCAGCCCCATGGAGGTGTCCACGCACCTGCCGCCCCGGACCGCGGAGGCGCTCGCGCCGTTGCCCAGGTGCAGCACGATCACGTTGACGTCCTCGGGCGCCTTGCCCAGCAGCTTCGCGGTCGCCCGGGACACGTACGCGTGCGAGGTGCCGTGGAAGCCGTAGCGCCGGATGCGGTGCGCGTCGGCGGTCTCCACGTCGATCGCGTAGCGCGCGGCCGACTCAGGCATCGTGGTGTGGAACGCGGTGTCGAAGACGGCGACCTGGGGCAGGTCCGGGCGCAGCGCCCGCGCGGTGCGGATGCCGGTGAGGTTGGCCGGGTTGTGCAGCGGGGCGACCGGGATCAGCCGCTCGATCTCGGCGAGCACGGCCTCGTCGATCACCGTCGGTTCGGTGAACGTCTTGCCGCCGTGCACCACGCGGTGGCCTATCGCGGCCAGCTCGGGGGAGTCGAGGCCGAGCCCGTCCTTCGACAGTTCCTCGGCCACGGCCTTCAGCGCGGCGTCGTGATCGGCGATCGGGCCGGTCCACTCACGGGACTCGCCCCCCTGGGGCGTGTGCTTGAGACGGGAGCCCTCCTCACCGATGCGCTCGACGAGCCCCACCGCGAGCCGGCTGCTGTCCCGCATGTCGAGCAGCTGGTACTTCACCGAGGAGGAGCCGGAGTTGAGGACGAGGACGCGGGTGGCGCTCACTGGGCAGTGGCCTTTTCTGTCGCGAGGGTCGGGATCTGGGCCTGGATCGCCGTGATGGCGACGGTGTTGACGATGTCCGAGACGAGGGCGCCCCGGGACAGGTCGTTGACGGGCTTGCGCAGCCCCTGGAGCACCGGCCCGACGGCGATCGCGCCGGCCGAACGCTGCACGGCCTTGTAGGTGTTGTTGCCGGTGTTGAGGTCGGGGAAGATCAACACGCTGGCCTGGCCCGCGACTTCGGAGCCCGGCAGCTTGGTCTGAGCCACGGTCGGCTCGACGGCCGCGTCGTACTGGATCGGCCCCTCGATCTTGAGGTCGGGCCGCCGCTGCCGTACCAGCTCGGTGGCCTCGCGCACCTTGTCGACGTCGGCGCCCGAGCCCGAGGTACCGGTGGAGTACGACAGCATCGCGATCCGCGGCTCCACGCCGAACTGCTCGGCGGTCGCGGCCGACTGGATGGCGATGTCGGCGAGCTGCACGGCGTCGGGGTCGGGGTTCACGGCACAGTCGCCGTACACCAGCACCTTGTCGGTGAGGCACATGAAGAAGACCGACGAGACGATGTCGGCGTCCGGCTTCGTCTTGATGATCTCGAAGGCGGGACGGATGGTCGCCGCCGTGGAGTGCACCGAACCGGACACCATGCCGTCGGCGAGGCCCTCCTGGACCATCAGGGTGCCGAAGTAGTTCACGTCGGAGACGACGTCGTAGGCCAGCTCCACCGTGACGCCCCTGTGGGCCCTGAGCGCCGCGTACTTCTCGGCGAAGGCGTCGCGCAGTTCGGAGGTCGCCGGGTCGATCAACTGGCAGTCGCCGAGGTCGATGCCGAGGTCGGCGGCCTTCTTGCGGATCTGGTCGACCGGACCGAGCAGGGTGAGGTCGCACACGCCCCGGCGCAACAGGACCTCGGCGGCGTGCAGGACGCGCGGCTCGGTGCCCTCGGGCAGGACGACACGGCGCTTGTCGGAGCGGGCCGTCTCCAGGAGCTTGTGCTCGAACATCATCGGGGTGAGGCGGTCGCTGCTCGGCGCGGAGACCCGGCGGGCGAGGTCGGCGGTGTCGGCGTACCGCTCGAAGAGACCGAGCGCGGTCTCCGCCTTGCGGGGCGTGGCCGCGTTCAGTTTCCCTTCCAGCGCGAAGAGTTCGGCGGCGGTGGGGAAGCTGGTGCCGGCCACCGAGAGCACCGGGGTGCCGGGGGCCAGACGGGCGGCGAGGGTGAGGACGTCGTCGCCCGGGACCTCGTTCAGGGTGAGCAGCACACCGGCTATCGGCGGGGTGCCGGCGCTGTGCGCGGCGAGCGAGCCGACGACCAGGTCCGCGCGGTCGCCCGGGGTGACCACCAGGCAGCCCGGGGTCAGGGCCTTCAGGAAGTTCGGCAGCATCGCGCCGCCGAAGACGAAGTCCAGGGCGTCCCGGGCGAGCCCGGAGTCGTCGCCGAGGACCACCCGGGCACCGAGGGCCTGTCCGATCTGGGCGACGGTCGGCGCGGCCAGGGCGGGCTCGTCCGGCACGACGTAACAGGGCACGGGCATCCGGCCCGAGAGCCGCGCGGCGATCTCGTCCCGGTCCTCCCGGGCCACCCGGTTGGTGACCATGGCGAGGACGTCGCAGCCCAGGCCTTCGTAGGCCCGGTAGGCGTTGCGGGTCTCGGCGAGCACCGACTCGGCGGCCTGCCCCCGACCGCCCACGACCGGGATCACGGAGGCGCCGAACTCGTTGGCCAGCCGGGCGTTGAGGGAGAGCTCGTCCGGGAGCTGGGTGTCGGCGAAGTCGGTGCCGAGGACCAGGACGACGTCGTAGTCGCGGGCCACCAGGTGGAAGCGGTCGACCAGGGTGGAGACCAGCTCGTCGGTGCCCCGCTCGGCCTGCAGCGCGGAGGCCTCGTGGTAGTCGAGGCCGTAGACGGTGGCCGGGTCCTGGGTGAGCCGGTAGCGGGCGCGCAGCAGCTCGAAGAGCCGGTCGGGACTGTGGTGCACCAGCGGCCTGAACACCCCCACCCGGTCGACCTGGCGGGTCAGCAGCTCCATGACCCCCAGTTCGACGACCTGGCGGCCGTCGCCGCGGTCGATCCCGGTCACGTACACGCTGCGGGTCACGCGTGATCTCCGTTCCGTCGCCTTCGGAAAAGTCGCTGTCATGAAAATCGCCCACCGAGGTGAGCGGAAACCCTCTTGACAATACCCCGGACGATGGATAAAGCGCCCGGCAGCACGGGGTGCGACGACCCCGTGCGGGACGTGAAACAATCGGATTTGGCTCACCGGTATCAACAGCGAGCAGGAGACACAGCACGATGCGTATCGGAGTTCTCACCGCAGGCGGCGACTGCCCTGGTCTGAACGCAGTGATCCGGTCGGTCGTGCACCGCGCGGTCGACAATTACGGCGACGAGGTCATCGGCTTCGAGGACGGCTACTCCGGCCTCCTGGACGGCCGCTACCGCGCCCTCGACCTGGACAGCGTCAGCGGCATCCTGGCCCGCGGCGGCACCATCCTCGGCTCCTCTCGCCTGGAGCGCGACCGGCTGCGCGAGGCGTGCGAGAGCGCCTCCGACATGATCCACGAGTTCGGCATCGACGCGCTGATCCCGATCGGCGGCGAGGGCACCCTCACGGCCGCCCGCATGCTCTTCGACGCCGGTCTCCCGGTCGTCGGCGTCCCGAAGACGATCGACAACGACATCTCCTCCACCGACCGCACCTTCGGCTTCGACACCGCGGTCGGAGTCGCCACCGAGGCCATGGACCGCCTCAAGACCACCGCCGAGTCCCACCAGCGCGTGATGGTCGTCGAGGTCATGGGCCGGCACGCGGGCTGGATCGCCCTGGAGTCCGGCATGGCCGCCGGCGCCCACGGCATCTGCCTGCCCGAGCGCCCCTTCGACCCGGCCGACCTGGTCAAGATGGTCGAGGAGCGCTTCGCCCGCGGCAAGAAGTTCGCGGTCGTCTGCGTCGCCGAGGGCGCCCACCCCGCCGAGGGCAGCATGGACTACGGCCACGGCGAGATCGACCAGTTCGGCCACGAGCGCTTCCAGGGCATCGGCACGGCCCTGGCGTACGAGCTCGAGCGCCGGCTCGGCAAGGAGGCCAAGCCGGTCATCCTCGGGCATGTGCAGCGCGGCGGCGTGCCCACCGCGTACGACAGGGTCCTCGCCACCCGCTTCGGCTGGCACGCGGTGGAGGCCGCGCACCGGGGCCAGTTCGGCAGAATGACCGCGCTCAAGGGCACCGAGATCGTGATGGTGCCGCTCGCCGAGGCGGTCACCGAGCTGAAGACGGTCCCGAAGGACCGGATGGACGAGGCGGAGTCGGTCTTCTAGGCATTCGTCCGGGCGGTCGCTGTTCTACGGCCGTCTCTCGACCGCCTCCCAGAACCGCTCCACGATCTCGTCCAGGAACTCCTGGCCGGCCTCGCCGGCGCGCTCGCCGCCCCCGCCCCAGCTCAGGGTGGACACCATCTGCCCCTGGTACTGCCGGTGCAGATCCATGAGGGTCTCCTCCACCAGCCGCCGGTCCAGGGGCACGATCTTCGCCACCTGACGGACGTAGGCCTGCCAGCGGGTGCCGACCGCGCCGCGCAGACACTCGGCGAGCCGCTTCTCGCGTCCCGTGACGGCGACGAAGTCCGGCAGGTTCAGCTCCAGCAGCTCGGCGAGAGCGGCGGACTGGCGGTCGGTGCCGCGCCACTCGTCGTGCTCCTCCATGCCGAGGTAGGTGAGCAGTTCGAGCCCCACGGCACGGGCGACGTCCTCGGGGGCGATGCCGCGCGCGACGCGGTGCTCGCGCAGGGTGCGGGGACGGCCGATGAGTTCACCGGGCGAGCACCACAACACGCCCGCGAGAGCGGTGAGTTCCGGACTGGTGGGGCAGACGATCCCGCGCTCCCAGGCGACGACGAGATCCGGGGTGACGTAGGGGAGCCCGTACGAGACACGCAGCCCGTAGGCCACGTGCTCGGGCCCCATGCCGAGAGCGACACGGAGTCTGCGGGCGGTGAGGTTGTCGAAGGGCGGTCCGGGCTGGTTCGGCAGGGCTGGGGGTCGGCGCACGGCCCACAAGTTAGGGAAGCGGTCGTCCCGTGACTACGGTCTGTTCGGCCAGGAACACGGATTGTAGGAATCTACGGTTTCGGCTGCGCGTTCGGGCTGGCCGAAGATCGTCTGTCGGCGGTGCGGGCGCGGTGGCAAGGATGGCGCCGGGTGCCCGGACGGGTGGCCGGAAAGAGGTGTGATCTTCGTGTACGAAGTGAATGGCAAGGTAGAGGGGCATATTCGCGAGCGGTTGCTGGCGCCGAACTTCTGGCATCTGGCGACCGTCGGCCCGGACGGAGCGCCGCAGGTCTCGCCCATGTGGGCGGATCTCGAAGGTGAGTACGTCATGGTCAACACGGCGATCGGACGTGTGAAGGAGGAAAACCTGCGGCGCAATCCGAACGTTTCCCTCTCCCACCACGACCCCGAGAACCCCTACGACCGGGTCGAGATCCGGGGCCGGGTGGTGCGGTTCGTGGAGGGCGAGGAGGCGGAGCGCTCGATGGACCGGCTCACGCAGAAGTACATCGGCGAGGCGCGGTATCCGTGGCTGCTCGCGGGGGAGCGGCGGGTGATGCTGCTGATCGAGCCGGTGCGGGTGCGCAGGGTCGTGGGAGTGGAGCCGTTCCGGCCCGGGGTGCTCCCTTCGTGAGCCGGCTCACCCCTTGACCGCCCCGCCCAGTGCGAACCCCCCGCCCAGCCGCCGCGCGATCAGCACGTACAGCAGGATCACCGGCGTCGAGTAGACGATCGAGAACGCGGCGAGCTGCCCGTAGGCCACCATCCCGCGGTTGCCGAAGAACTCGTTGATGCTCACGGACGCCGGCATCTGGTCCGGGGTGAGCAGCAGCATGAACGGCACGAAGAAGTTGCCCCACATCATGACGAAGGAGAAGACGGTCACGACCGAGACCCCGGGGCCCATGAGGGGCAGCACGATCCGGGTGAGCGACTGGAGGGAGCCCGCACCGTCCGTCCAGGCCGCCTCCTCCAGTTCCTTCGGGACGCCGTCCATGAAGTTCTTCATCAGCCAGATGGCGAAGGGGAGTTGGGAGGCCGCGAAGAAGAGGATCGTGCCCTGGAGGGTGTCGATCAGGTCGACCTGCACGAACAGCGCGTACACCGGCACCATGATCGCCGTGATGGGCAGGCTGGTGGCGAAGAGGACCGACAGCAGGAACGGCCGGTTGAGACGGGAGCTGAAGCGGGACAGGGGATAGGCCGCGAGGGCCGCGCAGACCACCGTCAGCAGGGTCGCCCCGCCGCACAGGATCAGGCTGTTGAGCAGCGGGGTGAAGGTGATGTCGGAGGTCAGGATCGCGTCGAAGTTCTCGAGAGTGACGCCGTCGGGGGCCTTCACCCTCAGGTCGGCGTGCGGATCCAGGGCCGAGAGGACGACCCAGGCGAGCGGCAGCACGAACGCGGCGGCGACCGCCAACAGGCCCGCGTCGGCGGCCAGTCGGCGGTTGCGGCGGCGGTCGGCGAGGTGCGGGACGGCCATGGTCAGACCTCCGTCCGCAGCAGGCGCATGTAGACCACGGAGAAGACGGACCCCACCAGGAGCAGCAGCAGGGCCACCGCGGTGCCGTAGCCGATCATGCTGTTCTGGAAGGCCTGTTCGTACATGAAGAGGGGCAGGGTCTGGCTCTTGTCACCCGGCCCGCCCCTCGTCATCACCCAGATCAGCCCGAAGACCGACAGCGTCTGGAGGGTGTTGAGCATCAGGTTCGTGCCGATGGAGCGCCGGATCATCGGCAGGGTGATGTGCCACGTCCGGCGCCAGCCGCCGGCGCCGTCGACCTCGGCGGCCTCCGTGATCTCCTTGGGGATCTCGCCCAGGGCCGCCGTGTAGACCAGCATCGAGAAGGCGGTGCCGCGCCAGACGTTCGCGAAGGACACCGCCAGGATGGGCAGGGTGAACAGCCAGTTCTGGGACGGGAGATGGAGCTGGTCGAGCAGGGCGTTCAGCGTGCCCTCCTTGCGGAAGAAGGCGTAGAGGAGGAAGCCCGCGACGACCTCCGGGAGCACCCACGCCGTGATGACGATGCCTCCGGTGAGCGTGCGCACGGGCTTCGAGGCGCGCTGCATGAGCGCCGCTAGGGCCAGGCCCAGCGTGTTCTGTCCGATCAGCGACGACACGACCGTGAACACCAGCGTCAGCCATACGGCGTTGAGGAACTCCTCGTCCTGGAAGGCCGTGCGGAAGTTCTCGAAGCCGACGAAGGACGACTCGGCCTGACCGGTCAACTGCAGGTCGGTGAAGGCGATGTAGGCGCAGTAGGCGATGGGTCCGGCGAGGAAGAGGAGCAGCAGGACGAGCGCGGGCGTGACGGGGAGGGCGCGGGCCAGGGAGCGCCGGTTCACTTTTCGATCACTTGGTCGTCCGTGGCCTCCTTGAGCGAGTCGTCGTAGTTCCCGGCCGCCTCCTCGACGGAGGCGTCACCGGTCGTCACACCCTCCATCGCCTCCTGGATCGCGGTGGAGACCTTCGGATACGCCGGATAGGCGGGCCGGTAGTGGGTGCTGGCGACCAGGTCGGTGAAGAACTTGATGCCGGGCTGGGCCCTGGCGTAGGCGGGGTCCGCGGCCACGTCCTCGCGTACGGAGATGCCCGAGTTGGCGACGTACCACTTCTGGGCGTTGGCCTTGGTCTGCATCGTCCGGATGAAGTCGAAGGCGAGATCGGGGTTGGCGGCCTTGGCGGGGACGGCCCAGGTCCAGCCGCCGGACATGCTCACCTTGCCGGGGGCCTGACCGTGCTGGGTCGGCATGTACGCGAGCCCCAGCCTGCTCGACCACTCGGGCCATTCGTGTCCGCTGCCGGGCAGCCAGTCCTGCGGGAGCCAGGAGCCGTCGAGGTTGATGCCGAGCTTGCCCTTGGGCAGCAGGTCGCCCCGGACGATGGTCTGGATGTTGGGGTCGAGGGCGGTGGAGACGTCCGGGCCGAGCTTCTCCCGGTAGACCGTCTCGACGAAGGAGAGGGCGTCCTCGAAGCCCTGGCTGCCGGCGATCCACTTCTTCGCGGCATCGTCGTACAGACGGTCCTCGGTCCCGTACAGCAGCATCTCGAAGCCCTGCATGGCGGCGGCCTCACCGGCGGGTTTGCCGGTGTAGACGTTGAGGGGCGTGACGTCCGGGACCCTGCGCTTGATGGTGCGGGCGGCGTCGAGGACCTCGTCCCAGGTCTTCGGCTGCCAGTCGGCGGGCAGGCCGGCCTTGGCGAAGATCCCCTTGTCGTACCAGAGCCCCCGGGTGTCCGTGCCGTCCGGGACGCCGTACGTCTTGCCGTCCTCGGCCTTGGCGGCCGCCTTCGCGGTGTCGATGAACCGGTTCCAGTCGGGCCATTTGGCGAGGTAGGCGTCGAGCGGCTTCAAGTACCCGCTGGTGATGTCGGAGTTGATGAGGAAGGTGTCCTCGTAGACCAGGTCGGGCGCGGTCTTCGCGGAGCGGAGCATCTGCTGCAGCTTGGTGTAGTACTCCGAGTCCGGGGCCTTGATCGGGACGAGCTCGACCTTCTTGCCGGGGTTCGCCTTCTCGAACTGCTTCTTGATGTCCGCGAGGTAGTCGTCCATGACGTGGATCGAGTTGTCCGTGGACTGTTTGAACGAGACCTTCACGGTGTCCGGATCGCTGCCGGAACCGCCGCCGCAGGCGGTGAGGGCGGATGCGGCGAGGGCGGTGGCGAGCAGGGAGGGAAGTACGGCGGTGGGGCGCACGGGCATGACCTCCTACGGGCTCACGTCGTTGTGGCCGGGACGGCTGCCGTGTGAACGTAAGAGGAGTGGTCTAGGCCCGTCAATGACCGTGCACGGGCTCGGACTTGCCGACCTCGGACCTACTGGTGCCCCTGCCCCCTGACCCACCGGTACTGCAACTCCGGCCGCCCCACCGTCCCGTACTGCGGACTGCGTTCCGCCCGGCCCGCGTCGACCAGATGTTCCAGGTAGCGGCGGGCCGTTATCCGGGAGATCCCGACCACCTCGGCCAGGCCGGTCGCGGTGAGCCCCTCCGAGCAGTCCCGCAGGGCCACCGTCACCCGCTCCAGGGTCGGCGCGCTGAGCCCTTTGGGCAGGGCGGCCGGGCCCGGTGCCCGGAGCGTGGCCAGCGCGCGGTCCACCTCGTCCTGACCGCTCGCCTCACCGGCCGACGCGTGGAACTCCGCGTACCGGATCAACCGGTCGCGCAGGGTGGCGAAGGTGAACGGCTTCAGCACGTACTGCACGACCCCCAGCGAGACGCCCTCACGGACGACCGTCAGGTCCCGGGCCGACGTCACCGCTATCACGTCCGCCTGATGTCCGGCCGCGCGCAGCTGACGGGCCAGCTGGAGGCCGTGCCCGTCCGGCAGATGCAGGTCGAGCAGGAGCAGGTCGACGGCCGTGCGGTCCAGGAGACGGCGGGCCTCCGCGCCCGTGTGGGCCTTGCCCACGGCCGTGAAGCCGGTGACGCGGTTGACATACAGGACGTGCGCGTCGGCGGCGACCGGGTCGTCCTCGACGACCAGGACACGGATGGGCTGCTGGGTGGTCATACGTCGCCTCCGGGGGCCGTGGCACCGTGGGGGACCGTAGCGCTGTCTGCGGCCTTGGGGTTCTTGGGGGCGGTGAAGTTCGCCGGGCCGGTGGCGTGCTCGGGAGCCGCCGTGTCCTCGGGGATGGTGGTGCCCTCCAGGGTGGTGGCGTCCTTGGGGGTGGTCGTGTCGCCGGGGGCGGTGGTGCTCTCGGGAGCCGTCGTGTCCTGGGGGATCGTGGCGTGCTCGGGGGTCGTCGTGTCGCCGCGGATGGTGTCGCTCTCCGTGGCGGTGGCGTGCTCGGGAGTTGTCGTGTCCTCGGGGGCCGTGGCGTGCTTGGAGGTGGCCGTGTCGCCGGGGACGGTGGTGCTCCCCGGGGCCGTGGCGTCCTCGGGGACGGTGGTGTTCCCCGGGGCCGTGGCGTCCTCGGGGACGGTGGTGTTCCCCGGGGCCGTGGCGTCCTCGGGGACGGTGGTGTTCCCCGGGGCCGTGGCGTCCTCGGGGACGGTGGTGTTCCCCGGGGCCGTGGCGTCCTCGGGGACGGTGGCGCTCTCCAGAGCCGTCGTGTCCGCGAGGGCCGTGGCATCCTCAGGGCCCCCGGATTCGCACCCCAGGGGCAGCCGCACCTCGAACTCGGCGCCGCCTCCTTCGGCCTCCGACACGGTGAGGGTGCCCTTGCAGCGGTTGACCGCCTGCCGGACCAGCGCCAGGCCGAGCCCGCGCCCGCCGGGACCCGCCGGCTTCGTCGAGAACCCGCGCCGGAAGACCGCCTCGGCGTTGGCCGGGTCGACGCCCGCGCCGGTGTCCGAGACCCGCAGGACCAGCCCGCGCCCGGCCGCGCCCTCCGCGTACGCCGTCACCGTCACCCGTGCCCGCACGCTGCCCTGCGCCGCGTCCACCGCGTTGTCGATGAGGTTGCCGAGGATCGTGACCAGGTCCCGGGCCGGAAGGCTCTCCGGCAGCAACCCGTCGTCCAGGCGGCTGTCCTCCGACACGACCAGCTCCACGCCGCGTTCGTTCGCCTGCGCGGTCTTGCCCAGCAGCAGGGCGGCCAGGACGGGCTCACCGACCGCCGCCACGACCTGGTCGGTCAGCGCCTGCGCCAGCTCCAGTTCGGCGGTCGCGAAGTCCACCGCCTGCTCCGCGCGGCCCAGTTCGATAAGGGAGACGACCGTGTGCAGCCGGTTCGCCGCCTCGTGGGCCTGGGAGCGCAACGCCTGGGTGAAGCCCCGCTCGGAGTCCAACTCGCCCATCAGGGACTGGAGTTCGGTGACATCGCGCAGGGTGACCACGGTGCCGCGCTGCTCTCCGCCGGAGACCGGGGAGGTGTTGACGACCAGCACCCGCGAGGACGTCAGATGCACCTCGTCGACCCGTGGCTCCGAGGAGAGCAGCGCACCCGTCAGCGGCGCCGGCAGCCCGAGCTCGGCCACCGACCGCCCGATCACGCTGTCCTGCGGGGACACACCCAGCAACTCCCGTCCGCCGTCGTTGATCAGCGCGACACGGTACTGCCCGTCCAGCATCAGCAGCCCCTCGCGTACCGCGTGCAGAGCCGCCTGGTGATAGTCGTGCATCCTGCTGAGCTCGGCCGCGTTCATGCCGTGGGTGTGGCGGCGCAGGCGGGCGTTGACGACGTAGGTGCCGATGGCGCCGAGCGCGAGCGCACCCCCCGCGACGGCGAGCAGGGCGGTCAGCTGGCCCTGCACCCGCTCGCTGATCTTCTCGACCTGGATACCGGCACTGACCAGGCCGATGACCTTCCCGCTGTCGTCCTTGACCGGCGTGACCGCCCGGACCGAGGCGCCCAGGGTGCCGGTGTAGGTCTCCGTGAAGGTCTCGCCCTTGAGCGCGCGGTCGGTGTTGCCGAGGAAGTGCTTGCCGATCTGGTCCTTGTCGGGGTGGGTCCAGCGGATGCCCTGCGGGCTCATGATCGTGACGAAGTCGACCTCGGTGTCGGCCATGACCCGGAGCGCGTAGGGCTGAAGTGCGGTCGTGGGGTTCGGCGTGCCGATCGCCTCCCGCACGGACGGCGAGTCGGCGACCGCCCGCGCCACGGCCCTGGCCTGAACGCGCGCCGCGTCCTCGGCCTGCCCGCGGTCACTGACGTACGTGAACAGCGCGTACCCCGCCACGACCACGGCGATCAGCACGGCCTGCATGGCGAAGAGCTGGGCCGCGAGGCTCCGGGGTCTCGGTACGGGGATGCGCATGTCGTCAGTCTGCCTCCATGGCTGATTGTGAACTAAATGAACGGAAGGGTGACCGCCCTCACAGGGCGGGAGATAGTCACGGCATTCCTTCAAAAGCCCGGACGTGAGCCGCACGCCGGTCATGCCGACGAAGACGTCAAGGAGGGCAGCCGTGGCCGCCAGCACCCCCGATACGGCACCCGCAGTCAAAAAGGACCGCACCCACTACCTCTACATCGCGGTGATCGTCGCGGTCGCCCTCGGTATCACGGTCGGCCTGGTCGCGCCCGACTTCGCCGTGGAGCTCAAGCCCATCGGTACCGGCTTTGTGAACCTGATCAAGATGATGATCTCGCCAATCATCTTCTGCACGATCGTGCTCGGTATCGGATCGGTACGGAAGGCCGCCAAGGTCGGCGCCGTCGGCGGTATCGCGCTTCTCTACTTCACGATCATGTCGCTGGTCGCGCTGGGCATCGGCCTGGTCGTCGGCAACATCCTGGACCCGGGCACCGGCCTCGCCGTGACCGACGCGGTCAAGGACGTCGGCCATGCGCAGGTCGACGCGGAGGCCAAGGACACCACCGAGTTCCTGCTCGGCATCATCCCGACGACCTTCGTCTCCGCCTTCACCGAGGGCGAGGTGCTCCAGACCCTGCTGATCGCCCTGCTCGTCGGCTTCGCCCTGCAGGCCATGGGCTCGGTCGGACAGCCGGTCCTGCGCGGTGTCGAGCACATCCAGCGGCTCGTCTTCCGGGTCCTCGCCATGGTGATGTGGGCCGCCCCGATCGGCGCCTTCGGCGCGATGGCCGCGGTCGTCGGATCGGCGGGCGTGGACGCGCTCAAGGACCTCGCGCTCCTGATGGTCGGCTTCTACATCACCTGCTTCCTGTTCGTCATCGTCGTGCTCGGCACCCTCCTGCGGATCATCGCGGGCCTGAACATCCTCACGCTCTTCAAGTACCTGGGCCGTGAGTTCCTGCTGATCCTGTCGACCTCGTCCTCCGAGTCCGCGCTGCCGAGGCTCATCGCGAAGATGGAGCACCTGGGTGTCAGCAAGCCGGTGGTCGGCATCACGGTCCCGACCGGCTACTCGTTCAACCTCGACGGCACCATGATCTACATGACCATGGCCTCGCTGTTCATCGCCGACGCCATGGGCACGCCGATGTCGATCGGTGAGCAGATCCCGCTGCTGCTCTTCCTGTTCGTCGCCTCGAAGGGCGCCGCCGGTGTCACCGGCGCCGGTCTCGCGACCCTGGCCGGCGGTCTCCAGTCGCACAAGCCCGCGCTGGTGGACGGCATCGGCCTGATCGTCGGCATCGACCGCTTCATGAGCGAGGCGCGCGCCCTGACCAACTTCGCGGGCAACGCCGTCGCCACCGTCCTGATCGGCACCTGGACCAAGGAGATCGACCGCGAGCGCGTCGACCAGGTGCTCGCCGGTCACCTGCCCTTCGACGAGAAGACGCTCCTCGACCACGACGACGACGAGGTCTCGGCGGACATCCCCGAGCAGGGCGGCGAGAAGGAGCTGGCCAAGGCCTGAGCGGCCGGACGCCGGTGGCCGTACGGCCACACAGAGCCGAGCCGGGCCCGACCTGAACCCGGGCCCGGCTCCCGCCCCGGGCGGCCGAGTACTCCCCCGTAGCTCGGCCGCCCGGACCCACTCCCCGAAGAACAGCTCAGTCGCTCAGTTTCGCCACCAGCGCGGTGGCCAGAGAGGCGGGTACGCCCGCCGCGGTCAGAACGGTGACCGCGGCGGAGCGGCCCGCCTCTTGCGCGTCCAGCAGCCCGTGGTTCACCGCCTCCATCACCGCGAACATCATCTGCTCGTGGACGTACGCCAGCGCGGGCGCGGGCAGCGGTGAGACGAAGACGCCCTCGTCCAGGCCGCGCTGGAGGAGTTCGGTGGACGCTTGGCGCACGGGGGTGAGCCGCTCGATGATGCCCTCCATGGTGACGCTGCGCTGGGCGAGTGCGACCAGGATGCGATAGCGGTCGGCGACCTTCCAGACCTCGAGCACGGAGCCCGCCACGGCCTGCGCCAGATCGTCGATCCCCTCGCGGCCCGCCGCGTCGGCGGCCGCCACCGCCTCCACGGCCCCGTCGACGAGCGTGCCGATCAGCGCCTCACGGCTGGGGAAATGGCCGTACACGGTCCGTCGTACGACACCCGCGGCGCGCGCGATCTGGTCCATGGACGCGTCGGGGTCGCGCAGCAGCTCGGCGAGTGCGACATCGAGGATGTGGCGGCGGTTGGCTTCGGCGCGAGGTGAGTGGCCCGTGGTCATGGGCGTCATTGTGCCCCTCCCGGCTGAACTTGCACATGGTTGTGCAGCAGGCGTACATTGCACAGCATTGAGTAAATGCACACCACTGTGCAAGTCTGCTGAGGAAGGCCACCCCTGCCATGCGACTCGTCATGACCGAACCGGTCGAGAAGATGGAGCGCCCCTACGCCCGCCGCTGGTGGGCACTCCTCGTCCTCTGCCTCAGTCTGCTGATCATCGTGATGGCGAACACCGCCCTCACGGTCGCGGCCCCCGACATGACCGAGGACCTCGGTCTGTCCAGCGCCGACCTCCAGTGGGTCATCGACGGCTACACCGTCCCGTACGCCGCGCTGATGCTGCTGTTCGGCGCCATCGGCGACAAGTACAGCCGCCGCGGGGCGCTGCTGCTCGGGCTCGGAGTGTTCGGCGGCGGCGCGGTCCTCGGCTACCTCGCCGACAGCGCCACGACGGTCATCGCGGCCCGCGCGGTGATGGGCACCGGCGCCGCGATGATCATGCCGGCCACGCTGTCCCTGCTCGCCGCGACCTTCCCGCGCGGTGAGCGCGCCAAGGCCATCACCGTCTGGACCGCCACCTCCGGGGTGGCGATCGCGGCCGGTCCGCTGGTCGCGGGCGCGCTCCTGGAGCACCACGCCTGGACGTCCACGTTCCTGATCAACGTCCCGATCGCGGCCGTCGCCGTCGTCGCCGCGCTCGTCCTCGTCCCGCCGTCCAAGGCCGCGAAGCACGGTCGTATCGACTACGTCGGCGGTCTGCTGTCGGTCGTGTGGATCGGCGCCCTGGTCTACATGATCATCGAGGGCCCGCACTTCGGCTGGCACGCCAAGGCTCTCGCCGCCGCCGGGATCGCGGCCGTCGGTCTGGTGCTCTTCGTCGTCCGGGAGCTGCGCCACCCGCGCCCCGTCGTCGACGTCCGCCGCTTCACCGACCGCGGCTTCGCGGGCTCCAACCTCGCCGTCGCCCTGTTCTTCCTGGCCGTCTTCGGCGCCTTCTACTACCTCACCCAGCACCTGCAGTTCGTGCTCGGCTACAGCGCCCTGGAGACCGGCCTGCGCATGCTGCCGCTGGCCGGCGCGGTCTTCGTCGGCTCGGCCCTGACCGGGTTCCTCACCCCGCGGGTCGGTATGAAGTGGACGGTCACCGCGGGCATGGTCGGCGGCACGGCGGCCCTCGCCCTGCTCACCCGGATCGACGCGAGTTCGTCGTACGGCGATTTCGTCGCGCCCTTGATGGTGCTGGGCCTGGCGATCGGCCTCGCCCTCTCGCCCGCCACGGACGCGATCATGGGAGCCTTCCCCGAGTCCGAACTGGGCGTCGGCGGCGCGGTGAACGACACCTCGATCGAGCTCGGCGGCTCGCTCGGCATCGCGATCCTCGGCTCGCTGCTGGCCACCTCGTACGCGGACCACCTCTCCGACGCCACCGCCGGCAGCAGGCTCCCCGCCTCGACGCTGGACGCGGCGCAGGACTCGGTCGGCGCCGGATACACGGTCGCGCAGGGCATCGGCGAGAAGGCCCAGCAGGTCGCCGCGCAGGCCGCCCAGGCCGCCGACCCCCAGCAGGCGGCCCAGCTGAAGGCGCAGGCCGGGCAACTCGCCTCCGGTGCCCGGCAGATGGCGGACGCGGTCGGCTCGTCCTTCTCCGACGCGGTGGCGCACACCAGCCTGATCGGGGCGATCGTGCTGGGCGTCGGCACGGTGGTGGTCGCGGTGCTGCTGCCCGGTCGGAAGTCCGCGGAGCCCGCTGCGCAGGACGAGGAGGAGAAGGAGCTGGTCGGCACCCGCTGACTCACCCAACTCTTACCCGGCCCCACTAGCGTGCCGTCCCCGGACGGCACGCTTTTCCATCGGAGGCACACGGGGGATGAAGATCGACTGGGACCGGCGCACCTGTGCGCGCCGCGGACATGTGACGTACGCGCCGGACGAACCCCGCCTCCGGGACCGGCTGTACGCCGAGACCGCCCTGGGCGGGGCGTGGCGCTGTCTGCGCTGCGGCGACTTCGCCCTCGGCGAGCCGCACGGCTCGGGACCCGCGGACCACGCGCCCCTCGTGCCGCGCGGCACCGTGCTCAGGGACCTGTTCGTCCTTCGCTTCCTCGCGATCGAGCGGGCGGTACGCGGGGTGTTCATCGTGCTGGCCGCGGTGGCGGTGTGGAAGTTCAGCAACAGCCAGGACGCGGTGCGCCGGCTCTTCGACGAGTATCTGGACGTCTTCCGGCCGGTGTTCAGGCACTTCCATTACGACCTCGACCACTCGCCGGTCGTCGGCACCTTCCAGAAGACGTTCGGGTACCGGCACAACACCCTTGTCCTCGTGGCCGGGCTGCTGCTGGCGTACGCCCTCATCGAGCTCGTCGAGGCGGTCGGCCTCTGGTACGCCAAACGCTGGGCGGAGTACCTGACGGTGGTCGCGACCGCCGCCTTCCTGCCGCTGGAGATCTACGAACTCACCGAGCGCATCAGCTGGTTGAAGATCGCCACACTGTTCCTCAACATCCTCGCCGTCCTCTACATCCTCCTGTCCAAGCGCCTGTTCGGCCTCCGCGGCGGCCACCGGGCCTTCGAGGCGGAACGGCAGAGCGCGTCGCTGCTGGAGGTGGAGGAGGCCGGCGGACTGAGCGAGCTCAGCGCATCCGGTCGCGGGTCCCGGCACCCCTGAGTCGTCAGGCCCACGGGTCGGTGATCTCCCGGAGCAGCGTCAGTGCCTCGCGCAGCTGCTTCATACGGCGCTTGCCGAGGTGCTCCTCCCACTCCTTCTCCACCTCGGCGACCACCCCGTCGGCGACCTCCTTCGCCGCCCACGTCTTGGCCGCGCCGCACACCAGCCGGCCCGTTTGTCGGTCGGGTCCGGGACGCGGGTGACGTAGCCCGTCTTCTCCAGCTGGTCGACCAGGAGGCCCGCGGTCTGCTTGGTGATCTGGGCCTGCTCGGCGAGTTCCGTCAGCCGGGTGCCGTCGGGGCCGATCCGCTGCATGACCCGGGCCCGGGCGGGCGTGAAGTCGTCGAAGCCGGCTTCCGCGAGCGCGGCGAAGATTCGATTCTCCAGGGCCAAGTTCCCCGCGCCCCTGGGGAGTTGCAGCCACCCGCGCCACGACGGACCGTTCGCCACCTCGCGCGCCACGACGGGCCGTCAGTCGCACTGCGCGAGTGTCTCGGCCACCGCCCGTGGTAGCCACTGCCGGGCGTCGGCGAAGGTGAAGCCGAGTCGGGTGGCGCGGTAGTTGTCCATGCCGTAGGAGCGGGTGAAGGAGAACGGTGAGACCTCGCCGAGCTCGACCGGCTGGAGGACGGTCTTCCCCTCGGGGACGTGCGCGGCGACAGCCCTGCACAACTCCTCCGTGCGCAGCAGCCCGTGGGAGGCCGCGTTCACGGGGCCGGTGAAGTCCTGGCCCACCGTCCAGGCGAGGAAGTCGGCGATCTCCTCGACGTGGATGTAGGTGGCGGGCTGGTTGTCCACCGGGACGGCGATGGGCTCGCCGGTACGGATACGGTCCACGTAATGGGCGAGCCGTCCGGTGAAGTCGTCGTCCCCGCCCAGGACGTGGGCCACGCGGACGGTCGTCAAGGGAAATACGGGGTCGGCGGCGAACACGGATTCCGCCTGTCGCTTTCCTTCTCCGTAGTGGGAGTCGAGGAATTCGGGGTCGTCCCAGGGAAGTCCGAGATCGACGGGAACGGTCGCCGGGTCGACGGCGTCCTCCCGCACGAGGGCGATCGAGTCCTCGTACTCGTACACCTCCACTGTCGAGGTCATCACATAGCGGCGGGTGCGTCCGGCGAAGACCCGGCGGGCGACCGCCGCCTGGCGCGGGGTGTAGCAGACCTGGTCGACGACGACGTCGAACGTGCGGGAGCCCAGGGTGCTGCGCAACGAGCTTTCGTCGTCGCGGTCCGCGACCAGGTGAACCGCCCCGCGAGGGGGTGCGGACGAGCCCCGGTTGAGGACCGTGACCCGGTCGCCCGCGGCCAGCAGTCGTGCGATCAGCCGCTTGCCGAAGTAACGGCTGCCACCGATGACCAGTACCTCGCGTGGGGTTTTCATGACCATAATTCTCCCGGCGCCTGTCCATGTATTGAAGGGGGAGCCATGGGAGTTCGGGCCGAAGTACCGAAAGAACCACGGCATCTGCGCACCGCCGCCGATGAAACCTCGGTGGCCTTCGACGCGCTGGACCGGCAGATCCTGGAGCTCCTCCAGACCGACGGCCGGATCAAGCTCAGTGAGCTGGGCCGCCGGGTGCGGCTGAGCCCGGCGGCGGTCACCGAGCGGGTGCGGCGGCTCGAGGCGGCGGGCGTGATCAGCGGCTACGGCGCCCATGTGGTCCCGGCCCGGCTCGGCTACGGCATCCAGGCGTTCATCCGGGTCAGCCCGCACGGCGGCTACAACCTGCGGCATCCCAGGACCCTGGAGCTGATGGAGCGCCCCGAGATCACCGAGGTGCACCACGTGGTCGGCGAGGACTGCTGGATCCTCAAGGTGGCCGTCCGGGACACCGTCCACCTGGAGGACGTCCTGGAAGAGGTCTCCACCCTGGGCCGCACGACGACGTCGATCGTGCTGACCTCGCCGGTGCAGCGCAAACCGCTCTTGCCTTGACGTCGGCGTCAAGGACTACGTTCGTAGGCATGCGAATCGGCGAGCTGGCCGCACGGGCCGGGACCACGACGCGGACGCTGCGCTACTACGAGGCGCGGGGCCTGCTGCCCGCGCGGCGCGGCCACAACGGATACCGGACCTACGACGAGGACGACCTGAAGCTGCTCCGGCAGATCCGGACGCTCCAGGACTTCGGGTTCGACCTGGAGGAGACGCGGCCGTTCGTGGAGTGTCTGCGGGCCGGTCATCCCGAGGGCGATGCGTGCCCCGCCTCGCTCGCGGTCTACCGGCGCAAGCTCGGTGAGCTGGACGCGCTGATCGGCGAGTTGCAGTCCGTGCGCGCCCAGGTGGGGCAGCAGCTGGAGCGGGCCGAGCGGGCGCGGGACGGGCTGGCCGCCGACGCGGAGGTTCCGGGGGGTCCGGAGCCGCAGTGCGAACTGGGAGGGATCCACAGGTGATCAGGGCAGCGGGTGTGGCAGAGGTGACGGACACGGACTTCGAGACGGAGGTGCTCGGTTCTGAACTGCCGGTGCTGGTGGAGTTCACCGCCGACTGGTGTCCGCCGTGCCGGCAGATGAAGCCGGTGCTCACGGCTCTCGCCGCGGAGGAGGGCGAGCGGCTCAAGGTGGTCCAACTGGACGTCGACACGAATCCGCTGACCACGAACGCCTACAAGGTGTTGTCGATGCCCACCTTCATGGTGTTCCGGGGCGGGGAGCCCGTGCGGTCGATGGTGGGGGCGAGGCCCAAGCGGCGGCTGCTGGAGGAGCTGACGGACGTTCTGTGACCTGTCTCGTGACCTGACGCAATACAGAGAAATCCCCCGAGCGATTGCGCTCGGGGGATTTCTCTGCGTATATTCAATGATTCGCGACTTCATATGCATTAGGTCGCAAAGAGGCTCAGTGAGCACAGTATATCCGGGCGGGAGTGGAATTGTCAAACACCGGTTTTCCGGACGATGAATTGCGGCAGGAACAGGAATTCATCGACGGGCTGTACGCACATGTGGACGCCCTGCGCGGCGACACCGAGGTCTCCGTCACGGACGCGCTCGCCCAGGGCAACACCCCCATGCAGGCGCGCCTCGAGCGGGACATCCTGGTCGCCGAGCGCTCGGGGTTGCTGGCGGCGCTGAACGCGGTCGACGGCTCGCTCTGCTTCGGCCGGATCGACCTCATCTCGGGCACCACCCATCACATCGGCCGGATCGGACTGCGCACCGAGGACGCCGAACGCACCCCGATCCTCATCGACTGGCGGGCCGGCGTCGCCCGCCCCTTCTACCTGGCCACCGGCCACACCCCGATGGGCCTGCGCCGCCGTCGGCACATCGGCACCGAGGGCCGCCGGGTGACCGACCTGCACGACGAGATCCTCGACCTGGGCGACCAGGAACGGACCGGCCACGAGGACCCGACCGGCGACGCCGTGCTGCTCGCCGCGCTCAACACCGCGCGCACCGGCCGCATGAGCGACATCGTGCAGACCATCCAGGCCGAGCAGGACGAGATCATCCGCGCACCCCACCGCGGGGTGCTGGTGGTCGAGGGCGGACCCGGCACCGGCAAGACGGCAGTCGCCCTGCACCGGGCCGCGTATCTCCTGTACGAACACCGGGAGTTGCTGGCCAAGCGTGCCGTGCTGATCGTCGGCCCCAACCCCGCCTTCCTCGGCTACATCGGCGAGGTGCTGCCCTCGCTGGGCGAGACCGGTGTGCTGCTCGCGACGGTCGGGGAGCTCTTCCCCGGTGTGAAGGCGACGGCGACCGACAGCCGCGCGGCGGCCGCGGTGAAGGGGCGCGCCGCCATGGCGGACGTCCTCGCCGACGTCGTACGCGACTGGCAGGCCCTGCCCGATCCGGTGATCGCGATCGAGCACGACCGCGAGATCCTCATGCTGGACGACGGTCTGGTGAAAGTCGCCCGTGAGCGCACCCGGGCCGCCCGGCTGCCGCACAACGCGGCCCGTGAGCACTTCGAGGGCCACATCCTCAACACGCTCACCGACATGGTCGCCGAACGCATCGGCACGGATCCGTTCGACGGCACGAATCTGCTCGACCCGAGCGACATCACGCAGATCCGCGACGAGCTCGCCGAGAACCCCGAAGTCTGGGCCGCCATCGACCAGTTGTGGCCACGTCTGACCCCGCAGCGGCTGGTCGCGGACTTCCTCGCCGATCCGGTCGGCTACCTCCCCGACGAGGACGCGGCGGCCATCCGCCGCCCGGTGACCCGGGGGTGGACGGTGGCGGACGTACCCCTGCTCGACGAGGCGGCCGAACTCCTCGGCGTCGACGAACGGCTGGCCCGGGCCCGGGCCGAGCGCGAGCGGGAGACACAGGTCGCGTACGCGCAGGGCGTGCTGGACGTGTCGTACGCCTCGCGGACCTACGAGTTCGACGACAAGGACGAGGAGGACTCCGAGGTCCTGTCCGCGCACGACATCATCGACGCCGAGCGGTTCGCCGAGCGGCAGGAGGAGGACGACCACCGCAGTGCCGCCGAGCGCGCGGCGGCCGACCGCACCTGGGCGTTCGGGCACATCATCGTCGACGAGGCGCAGGAGCTGTCGCCGATGGCCTGGCGGCTGCTCATGCGGCGCAGCCCGACCCGTTCGATGACCCTGGTCGGCGACCCGGCGCAGACCGCGGAGGCGGCGGGCGTGGGTTCGTGGCAGCAGATCCTGGAGCCGTACGTCGAGGACCGCTGGGAGCACGCCCGGCTGGGCGTCAACTACCGCACCCCGGCCGAGATCATGGAGCTCGCGGCGGCCGTGGTGCGCGCCTCGGACCCCGGGTTCGAGCCGCCGAGTTCGGTGCGGTCGACAGGGGTACGGCCGTGGGTGCGCGCCACCGACGACCTGCCCGGCGCGGTCGCGGAGGCGGTGAAGGAGCTGACCCCCGCCGAGGGGCGGCTCGCGGTCATCGCCCCGCGCCATCTGCACCGCAGGCTGGCGGCCCGGCTCGACGGGGTGACCGCGGGCGCGGAGCCGGACCTGACGCGGACCGTCGTACTCCTCGACCCCCGCCAGTCGAAGGGCCTCGAGTTCGACTCCGTGCTCGTGGTCGAGCCGGGGCTGTACGGCACGAGCGACCTCTATGTGGCGCTGACCCGGGCGACCCAGCGGCTGGGGGTGCTGCACACGGGCCGGTTGCCGAAGGCACTGGCCGACACATCCGTCTCAGGGATCACCGAGCCGTAACAGGTCCCGCCATGGTCACCGAGGCCCGGGCCCGGCCGGCGCTACGCCGGCCGCAGCCACACCGTCCCCAGTGGCGGCAGCGTCAGCTGGATGCTGGCCGGGCGGCCGTGCCAGGCCTGGGGGTCCGGCTTCACGATGTCGGGGTTGGTGACGTCGCCGCCGCCGTACTTGGCCAGGTCGGTGTTCAGGGACTCCAGCCAGGCCGGGACGTCGTCCGGGGCGCCCAGGCGGTAGTTGGGGCGGACCACCGGGGAGAGGTTGGAGACCGCGAGGAGCGGGGACCCCTCCGCGTCGTAGCGGAGGAAGGCGAAGACGTTGTCCTCGGACGCGTCGCCCACGATCCACTGGAAGCCCGAGGGGTCCGTGTCGCGCTGCCAGAGGGCCGGGGTGTGGCGGTAGACGACGTTCAGGTCGCGGACCAGGTCGCGGACGCCCCGGTGGTCGGCCTCCGCGCCGTACGCCGGGTCCAGGAGCCACCAGTCGGGACCGTGCGCCTCCGACCACTCCGCGCCCTGGGCGAACTCCTGGCCCATGAAGAGGAGCTGCTTACCGGGGTGGGCCCACATGAAGGCCAGGTAGCCGCGGAGATTGGCCCGCTGCTGCCACCAGTCGCCCGGCATCTTCGAGACCAGTGAGCGTTTGCCGTGGACGACCTCGTCGTGGGAGATGGGCAGGACGTAGTTCTCGCTGTACGCGTACACCATCGAGAACGTCATCTCGTGGTGGTGGTACTTGCGGTGCACGGGTTCATGGGACATGTAGTCCAGTGAGTCGTGCATCCAGCCCATGTTCCACTTCAGGCCGAAGCCGAGGCCGCCGAAGCCGCCCGGGCCCATGTGGTGCGTCGCGCGGGTGACCCCGTCCCAGGCCGTGGACTCCTCCGCGATCGTCACCACGCCCGGGACCCGCCGGTAGACCGTCGCGTTCATCTCCTGGAGGAAGTCCACCGCGTCCAGGTTCTCCCGGCCGCCGTGCACGTTCGGGACCCACTGGCCCGGCTCGCGCGAGTAGTCGAGGTAGAGCATCGAGGCGACCGCGTCGACCCGCAGGCCGTCGATGTGGAACTCCTCGCACCAGTAAACGGCGTTCGCCACCAGGAAGTTGCGGACCTCACGGCGGCCGTAGTCGAACTCCAGCGTCCCCCAGTCGGGGTGGGCCGCGCGCAGCGGGTCCTCGTGTTCGTACAGGGTGCGGCCGTCGAACTCGGCGAGCGCCCAGTCGTCGCGCGGGAAGTGCGCCGGCACCCAGTCCATCAGTACGCCGATGCCGGCCTGGTGGAGGGCGTCGACGAGGTACTTGAAGTCGTCGGGGGTGCCCAGACGGGCCGTGGGCGCGTAGAAGCCGGTGACCTGGTAGCCCCAGGAGCCGCCGAAGGGGTGCTCGGCGACCGGCATCAGCTCGACGTGGGTGAAGCCGAGGTCCTTGACGTACGCGGGGAGCTGCTCGGCGAGCTGACGGTAGGTCAGGCCGGGGCGCCAGGACGGCAGATGGATCTCGTACACCGAGAAGGGAGCCTCGTGCGCGGGGGCGCCCTCAGCACGGCGGGCCAGCCATTCCCCGTCCCCCCACTCGTGATGCGAGGCGTGGATGATCGAGGAGGTGTTGGGCGGGACCTCCGTGCGGCGGGCCAGCGGGTCCGCGCGCAGGGTCTTCGAACCGTCGGGGCGGGTGATCTCGAACTTGTACAGCTCGCCCTCGCCGACACCGGGCACGAACAGCTCCCAGATGCCGGTGGAGCCGAGCGAGCGCATCGCGAACGCCGACCCGTCCCAGAAGTTGAAGGTGCCCGCCACCCGCACACCGCGCGCGTTCGGCGCCCACACCGTGAAGCGTGTTCCCGTCACGCCCTGGTGGGTCATGGGCTGGGCGCCCAGCGCCGTCCACAGCTGCTCGTGCCGGCCCTCGCCGATCAGATGCAGGTCGAGGTCGCCCAGCGCGGGCAGGAAGCCGTACGCGTCCTCCGCGTCCTGGACCGTCTCCTCGTACGCCACGAGCAGCCGGTAGGGCGGGACCTCCCGCAGCGCCAGCAGGCCGGAGAAGAAGCCGTCGCCGTCGTCGTGCAGTTCGGCCCGCACGTCCCCGGCCACGACCGTGACGGCCCGGGCGTACGGGCGGAACACCCGGAAGGCCACCCCGCCGGGGACCGGATGCGCGCCGAGCACCCCGTGCGGGTCGTGGTGGGTGCCCGACAGCAGCCGGTCGCGGTCGACGGCGGGTACCTCCGGCGAGACCGGGACCACTGCGGCCACCTCCGGTGGCGACGCCGGGACCGGTGCGGCGACCTTCTTCGCCTTCGCGGGCCCCTTCTTCGCGGTCTTCGCGGCGGTCTTCTTGGTGACGGCCTTGCTGACGGCGTTCTTCTCGGCGGCCTTCTTCGCCACGGCCTTCTTCGCGGGCGCCTTCTCGGCCACCGGATCCGGCTTCTTCGTGGCGGCCTTCTTGGTCACCGCCTTCTCCGCGGCCTTCTTCACGCTCTTCGCCGCTTTCGCGGCCGAGTTCTTCGGGTCCGAACCGCTGGGGGTGGGGCGGGGGGTCACTGGGGAGCCTCCTCGGCGAAGGTCAGGTCGGGTCAGATCAGGTCGGACGACGCGTACCGCGCCACCGCGGCCATCGGCACCTGCAGCCAGTCCGGGCGGTGCCGGGCCTCGTAGACGACCTCGTAGATCGCCTTGTCGGTCTCGTACGCGCGCAGCAGTACCGGGTCGGTCCGCGGGTCCACGCCGCTGACCTCGGCGTATCCGGAACAGTACGCGGCCCGGCACGTCTCCGCCCAGCCCTGTACCGGCAGGTCGGTCGAGTGTGCCGCGTAGTCGAAGGAGCGCAGCATCCCGGCGATGTCCCGGGCCGTGGGCTGCGGCAGCCGGCGTTCGGAGAGCGACTTGGACGGCTCGCCCTCGAAGTCGATCAGCGACCAGTGCCCGGTCGCCGAGCGCAGACACTGGCCGAGGTGGAGGTCGCCGTGGATGCGCTGGGCGGTCCAGGTGCTGCCCTCGGCGGCGAGATCACCCAGCGCGGTGAACGCGGAGTGCAGGCCCGGCGCGTGCGGCCGGAGCGCGGGGACCGCCTGTACGGCCGCCTCCAGCCGCTCGATCATGCCGTCGACGAGCTGTTGCAGCTGCTGGTGCCCCAGCGTCACGGTCGGCAGCGCCCGGGCGAGCGCGGTGTGCACCTCGGCGGTGGCCCGCCCGAGGGCGTGCGCCTCGGCGCCGAAGTCCTCACCCTTCGCCAGCTCCCGCAGGGCCAGCTCCCAGCCGTCCGAAGCGCCCTGCACGAAGGGCTGGAGCACCGCGAGGGTGTACGGCTCTGCGGCCAGCTCCGCCTGCAGCCACCCCGTCGGCGCGGGCACCCGGGGGCAGCCCTCCCGGGCCAGGGCCAGCGGCAGCTCCAGGTCGGGGTTGACGCCGGGCACGATCCGGCGCAGGAGTTTCAGGATGAACGTATCTCCGTAGACGATCGACGAATTCGACTGCTCGGCGGTCATCACCCGGGCCACCAGCCCCTCCCGGATCTCCTGCTGCGGGTCCCGCCCGAAAGACAGCCCGCCGATCCGCGTCCCGGAGCGGATCGCTTCCAGGAGCAGTTCGGCGGGCAGTGGGTCGTAGAGGGCGTCGTACGCGGTACGGCCGGTGAGCGGGCCCTCCTCGACATGACCGATCAGCGCGGGCGCCAGCCGGGGCGGCAGCGCCTCGCGCAGGCCTATGAGCAGCTGGTAGCAGTCCCCGGGGTGCGTCGGGGCGCCCACGGTGAGCGGCTGGTGGGCGCGGACCAGCAGGTGGTACAGACCGAGCTTGGCCGTGGGAGGCAGCAGCTCGGTGGCCGCCACCAGCGAGAACCCGGTGACCGGGCGCCCCTTGCCCGCGAACCAGCGCTGCCGCGGCAACCACTCGCGCAGAAGTGGATCAAGGGAGGCGAGGAGGCCTGGACTTGTCGTGGCGGTACGGGTGACGGCTTCCGACATGGCGTGGCGTCCTTTCCCCGGGCTGGCTGATCGGGGTGTTACTGATGCGTGCCCCGGGCGGGGCGGTGGAAACCGCCTCGCCCGGGTCCTCGTCGGCTAGGCGGCGTCCTTGCGGAGCCGGAACCAGTAGAAGCCGTGCCCGGCGAGGGTCAGCAAGTACGGCAGCTCACCGATGGCCGGGAACCGCACCCCGCCGAACAGCTCGACGGGGTGCCGTCCGTTGAAGGCACTCAGGTCCAGCTCCGTCGGCTGCGCGAACCGGGAGAAGTTGTGCACGCACAGGACCAGGTCGTCCTCGTACTCCCTCAGGAACGCGATCACCGCCGGGTTCGACGACGGGAGCTCGGTGTAGGAGCCGAGGCCGAAGGCGGCGTTCTGCTTG
This sequence comes from Streptomyces sp. SAI-127, assembly GCF_029894425.1. Lineage (NCBI taxonomy): Bacteria > Bacillati > Actinomycetota > Actinomycetes > Kitasatosporales > Streptomycetaceae > Streptomyces > Streptomyces sp. SAI-127. The sequence continues at coordinate 3,535,254 of NZ_JARXYJ010000001.1, read as the reverse complement.
CGGATCTCGATCATCCGACGGGTCCAGTGCAGCAACGACGAGGGCGACGCCATCGACGCCTCGACGTTGGTGACCTGGTATCCGTAGACCGGGTCCATGATGGTCGGCAGATAGAGCCGCCCGGGGTCGCAGGAGGAAAACCCTGCGTTACGGTCCGGTGTCCACTGCATGGGGGTGCGTACGGCGTCGCGGTCGCCGAGCCAGATGTTGTCGCCCATGCCGATCTCGTCGCCGTAGTAGAGGATCGGCGAGCCGGGCAGGGACAGCAGCAGGGCGGTGAAGAGCTCGATCTGATTGCGGTCGTTGTCGAGCAGGGGGGCGAGCCGCCGCCGGATGCCGATGTTGGCGCGCATACGCGGGTCCTTCGCGTATTCGGCCCACATGTAGTCGCGTTCCTCGTCGGTGACCATTTCGAGGGTGAGCTCGTCGTGGTTGCGCAGGAAGATGCCCCACTGGCAGTTCGACGGGATCGCCGGCGTCTTGGCGAGGATCTCCGAGACGGGGTAGCGCGACTCCCGCCGGACCGCCATGAAGATGCGGGGCATGACCGGGAAGTGGAACGCCATGTGGCATTCGTCGCCGCCGCTCTCGAAGTCGCCGAAGTAGTCGACGACGTCCTCCGGCCACTGGTTCGCCTCCGCCAGCACCACCGTGTCCGGGTAGGAGGCGTCGATCTCCTTGCGGACCCGCTTGAGGAACTCGTGGGTCGCCGGAAGGTTCTCGCAGTTGGTGCCCTCCTCCTGGTACAGGTAGGGCACGGCGTCGAGCCGGAAGCCGTCGATGCCGAGGTCCAGCCAGAACTTCAGCGCGGAGATCATCTCCTCCTGCACGGCCGGGTTCTCGTAGTTCAGATCCGGCTGGTGGGAGAAGAAGCGGTGCCAGAAGTACTGCTTGCGGACCGGGTCGAAGGTCCAGTTGGAGGCCTCGGTGTCGACGAAGATGATCCGGGCGTCCTGATACTGCTTGTCGTCGTCGGCCCACACGTAGTAGTCGCCGTAGGGGCCGTCGGGGTTGGCGCGGGACTCCTGGAACCACGGGTGCTGGTCGCTGGTGTGGTTCATGACGAAGTCGATGATCACGCGCATGCCGCGGTGGTGGGCGGCGTCGACGAACTCCACGAAGTCGGCGAGGTCACCGAACTCCGGCAGGACGGCGGTGTAGTCGGAGACGTCGTAGCCGCCGTCCCTGAGCGGTGACTTGAAGAACGGCGGCAGCCACAGGCAGTCGACGCCCAGCCACTGCAGGTAGTCGAGTTTGGCGGTCAGCCCCTTGAGGTCGCCGACGCCGTCGCCGTTGCTGTCCTGGAAGGAGCGGACGAGGACCTCGTAGAAGACGGCCCGCTTGAACCAGTCCGGGTCCCGGTCCTTGGCGGGGGTGTCCTCGAAGGTGTCGTGGACAGGCTCGTTGACGATCATGTTGTGGGTGACCCTCCGATCTGCGGGGTGGACGGTCGCAGGACGGTGAGGATGTGCGCGGGGCGAGTGCCCGGTTCCAGACGCACGTAGTTCGCCCTGCCCCAGTGATAGGTCTCGCCGGTGAGCTCGTCGCGCACCGGCACCGACTCGTGCCATTCCAGGCCGAGTTGCGGCATGTCCAACGAGACCGTGGCCTCCTGGGTGTGGTGCGGATCGAGGTTCACGACCACCAGAACCGTGTTCGAGCCGCTCCGCTTCGAGTACGCGATCACCGAATCCTTGTCCGAGTGATGGAAGTGGAGGTCGCGCAACTGCCGCAGGGCCGGGTTGTCCCGCCTGATCGTGTTGAGCTGGGTGATCAGGGGGGCGAGGCTGTCGGGGCTGTCCCAGTCGCGGGCCTTGAGCTGGTACTTCTCCGAGTTCAGGTACTCCTCGCTGCCCTCCCGCACCGGGGTGTTCTCGGCGAGTTCGTAGCCGGAGTAGATGCCCCAGGTCGGCGAGAGGGTCGCCGCCAGCACCGCGCGCAGGGCGAACGCGGGACGGCCGCCGTGCTGGAGGAACTCGTGCAGGATGTCGGGGGTGTTGGCGAAGAAGTTCGGCCGCATGTAGGAGGCCGCCTCACCGGAGAGCTCGCTCAGGTACTCGGTGAGTTCTTCCTTGGTGGTGCGCCAGGTGAAGTAGGTGTAGGACTGCTGGAAGCCGATCTGGGCCAGGGTGTGCATCATCGCCGGGCGGGTGAACGCCTCGGCCAGGAAGATCACGTCCGGGTCGCCGGCGTTGATGTCCGCGATCACCCGCTCCCAGAACACCACCGGCTTGGTGTGCGGGTTGTCCACCCGGAAGATCCGCACCCCGTGGTCCATCCAGTGCCGCAGCACCCGCAGCGTCTCCGCGATCAGGCCTTCCAGGTCGGCGTCGAAGGCGATCGGGTAGATGTCCTGGTACTTCTTGGGCGGGTTCTCCGCGTAGGCGATGGTGCCGTCCGGGCGGTGGTGGAACCACTCCGGGTGCTTGTGCACCCAGGGATGATCCGGCGAGCACTGCAGGGCGAAGTCCAGCGCGATCTCCAGACCCAGTTTCCCGGCCTCCTGCACGAACCAGTCGAAGTCCTCGAGCGTGCCCAGGTCCGGGTGCACCGCGTCATGGCCGCCCTCCGGCGAGCCGATCGCCCACGGCACGCCCACATCGTCGGGACCGGCGGACAGGGTGTTGTTGCGGCCCTTGCGGAAGGTGCTGCCGATCGGGTGGATCGGCGGCAGATAGACCACGTCGAAACCCATCGCCGCGATCGCCGGCAGCCGCCGCGCCGCGGTACGGAACGTGCCGTGCGGCCGCTGCGGCGTGCCCTCCGAGCGGGGGAAGAACTCGTACCACGACCCGAACAGCGCCCGCTCCCGCTCCACCAGCAGCGGCAGCGTCTCCGACGCCGTGATCAACTCCCGCAGGGGGTATCGCGCCAGTACCTCGTCCACCTCGGGCGTCAACGCGGCCGCGAGACGGGCGGCGGCGGGCCGGGTGTCGTCGCGGAGGGCGCGGATGGCCGCGAGGATCACGCCGTTGCGGCCGTCGTCGGGCACGCCGGCGGCGGCCCGCTCGTAGAGCCGGGCGCCCTCCTCCAGGACCAGCTCGGTGTCCATGCCCGCCGGGATCTTGATCTGGGCGTGGTGCCGCCAGGTGGTGACGGGGTCGCCCCAGGCCTCGACGGTGAAGGTCCACAGACCCGGGCTGCCGGCGGTGACGGTGGCACCCCAGCGATCGGTGCCGGGGGTCAGTTCGTGCAGGGGGGTCCACGGTCCGGCGCGGCCTTCCGGATCCTTCAGTACGACATTCGCGGCGACCGCGTCATGGCCCTCACGGAACACGGTGGCCGAGATCTCGAACGTCTCGCCGGTGACCGCCTTGGCGGGCCGGCGCCCGCGCTGGACCACCGGGCGGACGTCGAGGACGGGTATGCGCCCGATGGCCGGAGCCGGTCCCGCTGGTGTGGAGGGTCGCTCCTGGCGCGGTGGGCCGGGGTCGAGGGGACGCGTGGTGGATGCGTCGGTGCTGGACGTCGGGGGTGCTGACGAGTGGTGCGTGGCGGGCATGACCGCTCCTGTCCGCGTCAACTTTGGGTGGGCGGATGGATGTGGGGAGGGGGTCCTGCGTGGCGTACCGGTGAACCTACCTGAGGCGTGTACCGCAGGAGCCTTCCCACCCTATTCGGGTAGGCAATCCGGCACTTTGTTAACTACTCGCGCGTATGTCTTTACACAAAACCGGCCCCGTTCTTGCCGAACGGGGCCGGTGTTCGGACACATCCCCTAGGAACCAGGGATCTGCAGGACTTTGTTCGGTGAACCGAGCCCCCTACCGGACACCTTCCCGGTGGCCGCCAGCTTCACCAGCGCTTTGCCAACCTGTGCCGGAGTGGCCTTCGGGTGGCCGGCGAGGTACAGCGCGGCCGTGCCCGCCACGTGCGGGGTCGCCATCGACGTACCCGAGTAGGTCGCCCTGGCGGTGTCGCTCGTGATGCCCGCGGAAGTGATCGAGACCCCTGGTGCGAACAGGTCGAGGGCGGATCCGTAATTGGAGAAGCCCGCCCGGGTGTCCTTCGTGTCGGTCGCGCCGACCGTGATCGCCTGCGGCACGCCGGCGGGCGAGTAGAGCCCGGCCGGCAGACCGTCGTTGCCCGCGGCGACCGCGTAGGTCACCCCGGACGCGATGGAGGTGCGGACGGCGGCGTCCAGCTGGGCGTTGTGATAGCCGCCCAGGCTGAGGTTGGCGACCGCCGGCTTCCGCGCGTTCTTCGTCACCCAGTCGATACCGGCGATGACCTGGGCGGTCGTGCCCGAGCCGTTGTTGTCGAGGACACGTACGGCCACCACCTTCGCCTTCTTGGCGACGCCGTACCTGGTGCCGGCGACGGTGGCCGCCACGTGGGTGCCGTGGCCGTTGCCGTCACCCGCCGATCTGTCGCCCCCGACGAAGTCCCAGCCGTAGGCCGCCCGCCCCCCGAAGTCCTTGTGGGAGATCCGGATGCCCGTGTCGATCACGTAGACCGTCGTCCTGGCGCCCGCCGACTCCGGCCAGGTGTAGGACCTGTCCAGCGGCAGCTTCGGCTGGTCGAGGCGGTCCAGGCCCCAGGACGGCGGGTTCTTCTGGGTGTTCTCCAGGGTCACCCGGGTGTCCTGGACGACCGAGGCGACCCGTGAGTCCGCCGCGAGCCGCCTGGCCTGTCTCTCGTCGGCCCGGATCGCGTAACCGTTGAGTACCGTGCCGTAGGTATGGCTGATTCTCGCCCCGTACTTCTCGGCGAGGCCTTTTCCGGTCGCCGACGGAGCCTTCGTTCCCCCCTTGAGTGTCACCAGGTAACTCCCGCTGACGGAACCGGGCTCTCCGGCGCCGAGTATCCGCCCCTCCGGTGCGGCGTGCGCGGGCAGGGTGATGGCCGAAAGTGCGGCGGTACAGCTCACCGCGGTCAGGCCCCCCACCCAGCGCAGACGCCGTTCTCGCGTCCGTGCCATGACTTGAGTTCCCCTCCTCAGCTCGGCGTACGGCAGCCGTGGGCCGCCGGGTGCACCCGGCGCCGGCCTGCACGCCATGGGGAAGCCTCTCGTGCGGTGTGAAGTACGACAAGAACGCCTGTGGGGGTGGAATCGGCCATATCGGCTATGGGGGATGTGGGGAGGTTGCGGCGATTTTCGGACCGGTCCTGGGGTGCAGCCCCCACCACGGGCGACATCAACGCCGATACCGTTGTCGGAGACGACGACGCACACCGCCGTGCGTCCTCCAGCGAACGCGCTGAGGTGGCAAGTGAAGGCTATCCGTCGATTCACCGTCCGACCCGTACTGCCCGAGCCCCTCCGGCCGCTGAGCGACTTGGCGCGCAATCTGCGCTGGTCCTGGCACGCGGAGACGCGTGATCTCTTCCAGTCCGTCGATCCGGAGCACTGGGCCGCGTCGGGCGGTGATCCCGTACGGCTGCTCGGCAGCGTGCGGCCCGCCCGGCTCGCCGAGCTCGCCGAGGACCGCCGCTTCCTGCGCCGGCTCACCGCGGTCGCCGACGATCTCCACGACTACGTCACCGGGGAGCGCTGGTACCAGACCCACACCGGTGAACTCCCCGCCGCCGTCGCCTACTTCTCGCCCGAGTTCGGCGTCACGGCCGCCCTGCCGCAGTACTCAGGCGGCCTGGGAATCCTGGCGGGCGACCATCTGAAAGCGGCCAGTGACCTGGGCGTACCGCTGATCGGCGTCGGTCTGCTGTACCGCCACGGCTACTTCCGCCAGTCCCTGTCCCGGGACGGCTGGCAGCAGGAGCACTACCCGGTCCTGGACCCCAACGAGCTGCCGGTGGCGCTGCTGAGGGAGGCCGACGGCACCCCGGCACAGGTGTCGCTGGCCCTTCCCGGCGGCAAGCAGCTGCACGCCCGGATCTGGCTCGCCCAGGTCGGCCGGGTTCCCCTGCTGATGCTGGACTCCGACGTCGAGGAGAACGACCTCGGCGAACGCGGGGTGACCGACCGGCTCTACGGCGGCGGCAGCGAACACCGCCTGCTCCAGGAGATGCTGCTGGGGATAGGGGGTGTCCGCGCCGTACGGACGTACTGCCGGCTGACCGGCCACGCCGGCCCCGAGGTCTTCCACACCAACGAGGGGCACGCCGGCTTCCTCGGCCTGGAGCGGATCGCCGAACTCTGCGACCAGGGGCTGGACTTCGACGCCGGCCTGGAGGCGGTCCGGGCGGGGACCGTCTTCACCACGCACACCCCCGTCCCGGCCGGCATCGACCGCTTCGACCGGGAGCTGGTCGCCCGGCACTTCGGTCCCGACGCCGAGCTCCCGCGCATAGACGTGGGCCGGATCCTCGCCCTGGGCATGGAGACCTACCCCGGCGGCGAACCCAACCTCTTCAACATGGCCGTGATGGGCCTGCGCCTCGCCCAACGCGCCAACGGGGTCTCGCTGCTGCACGGGCAGGTCAGCCGGGAGATGTTCTCCGGACTCTGGCCGGGATTCGACCCCGAGGAGGTGCCGATCACCTCCGTGACCAACGGGGTGCACGCCCCGACCTGGGTCGCGCCCGAGGTGTTCCGGCTCGGTGCCCGGCAGATCGGCGCCCAGCGCACCGAGGACGCGCTGACCGTCGGCGGCTCGGACCGCTGGGACGCCGTGGGCGACATCCCCGACCAGGACGTCTGGGAACTGCGCCGCTCTCTGCGGGAGCAGCTGGTGGTGGAGGTACGGGACCGGCTGCGGGCCTCCTGGCGGCAACGCGGCGCCGGGACGGCGGAGCTGGGCTGGATCGACGGCGTGCTGGACCCCGACGTCCTCACGATCGGATTCGCGCGCCGCGTCCCGTCGTACAAGCGGCTGACCCTGATGCTGCGGGACCGCGACCGGCTGATGGACCTGTTGCTGCACCCCGAACGCCCGATCCAGATCGTGGTGGCGGGCAAGGCGCACCCGGCGGACGACGGCGGCAAGCGCCTGGTCCAGGAGCTGGTGCGGTTCGCGGACGACCCACGGGTCCGCCACCGGATCGTCTTCCTGCCCGACTACGGCATGGCGATGGCGCAGAAGCTGTACCCGGGCTGCGACATCTGGCTCAACAACCCGCTGCGGCCGCTGGAGGCGTGCGGCACGAGCGGGATGAAGGCGGCGCTGAACGGCTGCCTCAACCTCTCCGTCCTGGACGGCTGGTGGGACGAGTGGTTCCAGCCCGACTTCGGCTGGGCGATCCCGACGGCGGACGGCGTGGGGACCGACCCCGACCGCCGTGACGACATAGAGGCCGACGCCCTCTACGACCTCCTCGAACAGCGGGTGACCCCCCGCTTCTACGAGCACGGACAGGGAGGCCTCCCCGACCGCTGGATCGAGATGGTCCGCCAGACGCTCACCCTGCTGGGCCCGAAGGTCCTGGCCGGCCGCATGGTCCGCGAGTACGTCGAACGCCTGTATGCCCCGGCGGCCCAGGCCCACCGCACGATGGCCCCGGACGTGGCGCGAGAACTCGCGGAGTGGAAGTCCCGGGTGCGGGGGGAGTGGCACGGCGTGACGGTCGACCACGTGGAGACCACGGCCGCGACCACCACGGCCGAACTCGGCACCACGCTCGGCCTCAGGGTCCACGTGGGCCTCGGCGCCCTCGGCCCGGACGACGTGGAGATCCAGGCGGTCTCCGGCCGGGTGGACGAGGAGGACCGCATCGCGGACGCGGCGACGGTCCCGCTGAAGTCGGTCGGCGGCCCGGACGCGGAGGGCCGGTGGGTCTACGAGGGCCCGCTGTCCCTGGACCGCACCGGACCCTTCGGCTACACGGTCCGCATCCTGCCCTCGCACCGACTGCTGGTGTCGGGCGCGGAGCTGGGGCTGGTGGCGGTGCCTTCGGAGGAGGTGGTGGAGGGGGCGGGGGTGCTCCTGCGGTGAACCGCGGGGACGCGGGCCGGGCCTCTCCGCTCAGCCCGCGTCCTCCCCGCCGCACAGTTTCCGCAGCGCCGTCCCGCACTTCCGCGCGTACGCGTGCTGCAGCCCCCGGGTCGCCGGGCCCCCCGCCCGGGCGTACCACTTGGCGGCGCGGCTGAACGCCGACACCGTCAGCCACACCGTCCCGTCACCCGTGCGGTCGACGACGAAGGACTCCTCGCCGGATTCGGGGTGGCCGGTGAGGGTGCCGTAGGCCCAGCCCGCGCGGCGGTGTTCCTCGACCGTCCAGACGACTCGGCAGGGGGCCCTGATGACGCCCGCGAGGGTGACCGTGACGTCCACGTCGGGGGCCGCGCGGTCCGCGGTGGCGTCGATGCCCACGCCCAGGGCGCGGTGCATCTCCCAGGTCAGGACCGCCTCGGAGGCCTTCTGGAAGACGTCGTGACCCTCGCCTATGCGGGTGCGTACGTGCAGGGGGTGGAAGCCGGGCGGGCAGAAACCGCTCCGCCGGGTCGCGCCGACGTCGTCGTACGTGAAGGACATGGGACCCAAGAGTAGGGCGGTACCCGGAAATGCCTTCGTTCCGGGTACCGCCCGTCAAGCCGGCCTCTCGCGGACTAGCTCACGTTGACCGCGGACCAGGCCGCGGCCACCGCCTTGTACTCGGTGCTGGTGGAGCCGTACAGGGCGGACGCCGCGGAGAGCGTGCCCGTGCGTGCCGCCTTGTAGTTGGTCGTCGACGTGAAGTACGTCGTCAGCGCCTTGTACCAGATCTGCAGGGCCTTGGCGCGGCCGATGCCGGTGACCGTGGAGCCGTTGGACGTCGGCGAGTTGTACGACACGCCGTTGATCGTCTTGGCGCCGCTGCCCTCCGAGAGGAGGTAGAAGAAGTGGTTCGCCACGCCCGACGAGTAGTGGACGTCCAGGTTGCCGACCGACGAGGACCAGGAGTCCGCCGAGCCGCCGTCCTTGCTGGGCTTGTCCATGTAGCGCAGCGGGCTGCCGTCGCCGTTGATGTCGATCTCCTCGCCGATGAGGTAGTCACCGACGTCGTTGGAGTTGGCCGCGTAGAACTCCACACCCGTGCCGAAGATGTCGGAGGTCGCCTCGTTGAGACCGCCGGACTCGCCGGAGTAGTTCAGGCCCGCCGTGTTCGAGGTGACGCCGTGGCTCATCTCGTGGCCTGCCACGTCCAGCGAGGTCAGCGGGTGCGTGTTGGACTCGCCGTCGCCGTACGTCATGCAGAAGCAGCTGTCGTCCCAGAACGCGTTGACGTACGCGTTGCCGTAGTGCACCCGGGAGTAGGCCGCGACACCGTTGTTCTTGATGCCGCTGCGGCCGAAGGTGGACTTGTAGAAGTCCCAGGTGGTCGCCGCGCCGTAGGCGGCGTCGACGGCCGCCGTCTGGTCGGTGGTGGAGCTGGAGGCGGCTCCGGTGCCCCACGTGTTGTCGGCGTCCGTGAAGAGCGTGCCCGCGGAGGAGCTGGTGCCGTGGGACTTGTTGTACGTCTTGTGGCTGCCGCGCGTGCCGTCGGTCAGCTGGTACGTCGACCCCGACAGGGTGGTCTCCAGGCTGACCGTGCCCGAGTACAGGCTCTTGCCGGTGCCGGTGGCGTTCTCGATGCCCTGGTACTCGAAGAGCTTCTTGCCGGTGGCGGCGTCGGTGATGACGTGCAGCTGGTTCGGGGTGCCGTCGTCCTGGAAGCCGCCGACGATCGTCTCGTAGGCGAGGACGGGGGTGCCCGAGCCGGCCCAGATCACCTTGCGCGCGCCGTCCGCCGCGGTCTTGTCCGAACCCGCGGCCTTGGCGATGGTCAGCGCCTGCTTCTCGGCCTTGGCGACGGTGACCTTCGGGGTCAGGGAGGCGACTCTGATGGTGGCCTTCGTCGCCTTGGAGACACCCTCGGTCGCACCGGACTTCGACTCGTGGACGACCAGGTCGCCGCCGAGGACGGGCAGACCGTCGTAGGTGCGCTCGTAGCGGGTGTGGACCGTGCCGTCGACGTCCTTCACGACGTCCTTGACGACCAGCTTCTCCTTGGCGCCGAGGCCTATCTCCTGGGCCGTGGAGCCGGCCTCGGCCTGCTGCTCCTTGATGAGCGAGGTGCGCGCGGCCGCGGACAGCTGGATCGGGGTGCCCGCAGCGGCGGCCTTGCCTGCGCTCTCCGCCGGGGTCACGGCGGCGGCGCTGCCGGTGGTCAGACCGGTGGTGAGCAGGGCTCCGGCCGCGACAGCGGTGGCGATGGCCAGAGTGGTGCGCTTGTGACGCGCGTAGAGGGGGGTCACACAAGCTCCTTCGTGGGGGAGCCCGGAGGGCGTGGGGTTGCCTTCCGGGGTGGTTGTGAAGTTGTGCGGCGGTTGTGAGGAAGCGTGGCATCAAGGCGCGTACATGTCATGACCCTCAAGTGATGTTGGCCGAAAGTCGATCAGTGGGTGAACATTGCAGTGATGTAAAGCCGGTTGACCTGGCAAAGCCCCAACAAGACATCAGTCATGGGATGGCAAAAAGAGGGCGCCGCCCCGGGGAGTCGAACCACCGGGGCGGCGCCCTGTCCGTGTGCCTGTCGGTCGCGCCGGCCTACGGGAAGGTGAGCTTCCAGCTGTTGATGTAGCCGGTGTCCTGGGCCGCGTTGTCCTGGACCCGCAACTGCCAGGTGCCGTTGGCGACCTCGGAGGAGGCGTTGACCGTGTACGTGGTGTTGAGGTTGTCGGTGCTGCCGCCGGTGCCGTACGCCTTCAGCGTGTACGCCGTACCGTCCGGGGCGATCAGCTGCACCCGGAGGTCACCGATGTAGGTGTGCACGATGTCGACCGCGACCGCGAGGTTCGACGGCGCGTTGCCCGTGCGCCCGGACACGGTGATCGGCGAGTTGACCGCCGCCCCGTTGTCCGGAATCGATACGTCGGTGGTCGACTCGAACGAGGTGCCGCCACCGCCGCCACCGCCGGGGCCGCGAGCCGACCGCCACGCCCGCCCAGGCGTTCGCCACGGCCGTGTACTCGGCGCTCGTCGTGCCGTACAGCTCACCCGCCGCCGCGAGGGTGCCGGTGCGGGCGGCCGCGTAGTTGGTCGTGGTCGTGAACTTCGTGGTCAGTGCGCGGAACCAGATCTTCTCCGCCTTGTCCCGGCCGATGCCGGTGACCGGAAGGCCGTCCGACGTCGCGGAGTTGTAGGTGACACCGTTGATGGTCTTGGTGCCACTGCCCTCCGACAGGAGGTAGAAGAAGTGGTTCGCGGGGCCGGACGAGTAGTGGACGTCCACCGACCCGATCCCCGAGTACCAGCTGTCCTTGGACGCGCCGTCCTTGCTCGGCTTGTCCATGTAACGCAGCGGCGTCCCGTCGCCGTTGATGTCGATCTCCTCACCGATGAGGTAGTCACCGACGTCGGAGGAGTTGTTGGCGTAGAACTCGACGGCCGTGCCGAAGATGTCGGAGGTCGCCTCGTTCAACCCGCCGGACTCGCCCGAGTAGTTGAGTCCCGCGGTGTTCGACGTGACGCCGTGGGTCATCTCGTGACCGGCCACGTCGATCGACGTCAGCGGGTGGGTGTTGCCCGAGCCGTCGCCGTACGTCATGCAGAAGCAGCTGTCCGACCAGAACGCGTTGACGTAGTTGTTGCCGTAGTGGACCCGGGAGTACGCCCCGACACCGTCACCGCGGATACCCGAACGCCCCTGCACGTTCTTGTAGTAGTCCCAGGTGAGCGCGGCGCCGTAGTGCGCGTCGGCGCCCGCGGTCTCCGCATTGGACGCGCTGCCGTTGCCCCAGATGTCGTCGGGGCCCGAGAAGAGGGTGCCGGTGCCGGAGGTGCCGCGGTTGAGGTTGTACGTCTTGTGGCCGCCGCGCGCCCCGTCGGTCAGGTTGTACGTCGACCCGGACTGGGTGGTGCCGAGGGTGACCGAGCCGCTGTACATGGTGTTGCCGGTGCCGTTCTCGATGCCCTGGTACTCGAAGAGCTTCGCGCCGGTCGCCGCGTCCGTGACGACGTGCAGCTCGTTCGGTGTGCCGTCCTCCTGCAGACCGCCGACGACTGTCTCGTACGCCAGGGTTGGCGTGCCGTTGCCGGCCCAGATGACCTTGCGCGGGGCGCGGTTGACGTCGGGGGTCTTCGCGTCCGCCGCCTTCGCGGCCTTCAGGGCCTGCGTCTCGGCCTTGGCGGCGGGCAGCGCGGCCGTGGTCGTGGCGGGCCTGATGGCCTTCTGGGTGGCCTTGACGACCGCCTCGGTCGCCCCGGACTTCGCGGTCTCCACGACCAGGTCGCCGCCGAGGACGGGCAGGCCGTCGTAGGTGCGCTCGTAGCGGGTGTGGAGCGTGCCGTCGCCGTCCTTGACGACGTCACGGACGACCAGCTTCTCCTTGGCGCCCAGGCCGAGGTCCTTGGCGGTGTCCGCCTTGGTGGCGTTCGCCTCGCGGATCAGCTCGGCGCGCTGGGCGGGGGTGAGCTTGAGGGACTCGGCGCCCGGGATCACCTTGCTCGCGGCCGACGGTGCCTTCTCCGGGGCTGCGGTGGCGGCGCCCGACTGGACGGCCGCGGCGATCAGGGCCGAGACACCGACGAGGGCCACGGCAGCGGCCCTGCGGTGCAGGGCGCGGGGGGTGCGGGGGGTGCGTCTGTGGGAGGAACTGTCTCTCAACACTGACTCCTTCTGCGCGGCCGCGGATCGCGCGGCCAGGGGAGACCGGACGGTGGGTCGACCGTCCGGGCGGTACGCGGAACGAGGTGCAGACGGCCGCGGATCAGAACACAGCGAGAGATCTGTGAGGTTGCTGTGAAGCGGCCGTGGGAAGCCTGGCACCGGAAAGCCCGTACTGTCAGGAGCGCGTCAGGAACTTGGCCGGAAATCGTTCGTTGTCCGGGAGTTCATGTTCGCTATACGGACTTTCCACCCTGGTCGGACACCGAGGGCCGGTCCCCGTGCCACGACCCCCACAGCGCCGCGTAGGCCCCGTCCGCCGCCACCAGCTCCTCATGCGTACCGAGCTCGGTCAGCAGGCCGTTCTCCATCACCGCCACCCGGTCCGCGTCGTGCGCCGTGTGCAGCCGGTGCGCGATCGCGATGACCGTGCGTCCTTCGAGTACGGCGGCCAGGGCGCGCTCGGTGTGCCGCGCGGTCGTGGGATCGAGGAGCGCGGTCGCCTCGTCGAGGATCAGGGTGTGCGGGTCCGCCAACACCACCCGGGTCAGGGCGAGTTGCTGCGCCTGAGAGCCGTCCGTACGGCAACCGTCCTCGCCGAGCGCGGTGTCGAGCCCCTCGGGCAGCTCCCGCACCCACCCGTCGGCTCCCACGGCGGTCAGGGCGGCCCACAACTCCTCGTCCCCGGCGCCGGGTTCGGCGATGAGGAGGTTGTCGCGGACCGTGCCCAGGAAGACGTGGTGCTCCTGGGTGACCAGGACGACCTGGCGGCGCAGCTGCTCGGGGTCGAGGCCGACGACGGGGACCCCGCCGACGGTCACCGAGCCGGAAGTCGGCGCGTCGACCCCCGCGAGCAGCCTGCTCAGGGTGGTCTTCCCGGCGCCGGACGGGCCCACGACGGCAAGGCGTTCACCGGGGCGCACGGTCAAGTCGACGCCGTGCAGGACCTCCCCGCCGCGGCCGTAGGAGTAGCGCACGGCGGTGACGTCGATGCGGTCGTCGGCGGGGGTGGGGGAGTTCTCGACGGAGGCCCGCGGGGCCGCGGCGAGGCCCTCCACGCGGGCGAACGAGGCGCCGCTGGACTGGAGTTGCTCGACCCGCACCAGGATCTGGTCGAGCGGGTTGACCAGTTGCTGGAGATACAGGGCGGCCGCCACGACCGAGCCGAGGCTCATCACGCCCTGCGCGTGCAGCATGCCGCCGACCAGGAGCACACCGGCCACGGGCAGGATGTACGCCACCTCCACCACAGGGAAGAACACACTGCGCAGGTAGAGGGTGTAGAGGCGGGTGCGGCGGGCCGTGTCGAGGGCGTCCCGGCTCGCCCGGACGCGCCGCTCCTCGAGCCGGAGCGCCTCGACCGTGCGGGCGCCGGACGCCGTGGCCGCGAGGATCTCGGCGACGTCGGAGGTGGCCGCGCCCTCGGCCAGATAGCCGTCCCGCGCTCGCCGCAGATACCAGCGCAGGACGAACCAGATGGGCAGCAGACCGAACACACCGACGGCACCGAGCAGCGGGTCGAGGAAGAACACCGCGGCCAGCAGGAACAGGAACTGCACGGAGTTGATGAGGAGTTCGGGTCCCGCGTCGCGCAGGGTGGTGCCGACGGTCGCGACGTCCGCGGTGCCCCGGGCGGTGAGGTCCCCGGTGCCGGCGCGCTCCACGACGGAGGCGGGCAGGGCCAGGGTGCGCTCCACGAACTCCTCGCGGACGCGGGCGAGGGTGCGTTCGCCGAAGCGGTGACCGACATAGCGGGCCCAGCGGGCGAGGAGCAGCTGCGTGCTCGCGCACACCACGAGGACGAGCGAGAGCCGGTCCACCGCGGCCACGCCCTCACCGGCGCGCACCTCGTCGATGATCCGGCCGAGCAGCCACGGTCCGGCCAGACCGCTGAGGGCGGCGAGTGCGTTCAGGGCGAGTACGGCGGTGAAGGCGCGGGCGTCCTTGCGTATCAGCCGGACGGACGCGCGCCGTACGGCGGCCTGGTCGGCGACCGGGAGGTGGCCCCTGCTCATTTCATGACCTCCGCGTCCCGGGCGACCAGGGCGCGGTATCCCGGTTCCTCGGTGAGGAGTTGCTGGTGGGTGCCGGTCGCCGCGAGTTTGCCGTCGACCAGGTAGAGGACCGTGTCGGCGTGGTCGAGGACGAGGGGGGAGGTGGTGGTGACGGCTGTGGTGCGGCCTTCCCTGGTCTGGCGCAGCCGCTTGGCCACGAGGGCTTCTGTGTGGGCGTCCAGGGCGGAGGTGGGTTCTATGGCCAGGAGGATTTCCGGGTCGGCGAGGAGGGCCCTCACCAGTCGGATGCGTTGACGCTGGCCGCCGGAGAGGTTGCGGGCCTGGGCGTCCATCGGTGAGTCGAGGCCGTCGGGGAGAGCTTGGACGATGTCGTCCGCCACGGCTGCGTGCAGGGCGGCTGCGGGGTCGGAGTCCGCTCCCATGATCACCTCGCGCAGTGTGCCCGCGAACAGGTCGGCCTCGTGGTCCGCCAGCAGGATGTGCTCTCTGATCCGGGGCAGCCGGATCTCGTCCAGCGGCACTCCGCCCCAGGTCGACTGCGACGGGGTGTAGCGCGCCAGGCGGTCCAGGACCGTCGCCGTGTCCGTGGGCCTCGCGCAGGCCAGTGCCGTCAGGCGGCCCGGGAGGATGCTCACCCCCGACTCCGGGTCGTGCAGGACCGACGGTTCCGCCGGGGCGTCCCGTGCACCCCGGTCCTCCAGGGGCTCCAGGCGCAGGAACCGTACGACCCTCCTCGCCGCCACCACGCCCCGGCTGAGCTGGTAGCCGCACTCCACCCAGAACGCCACCGGACCCACCAGGACGGCGACATAGCCGTACACCGCCACCAACTCGCCCACGGTGATCTCCCCTTGGGCGGCCAGGCGGGCCGCGAGCCAGGTGACCACGGCGAGGAACAGGGTGGGCAGGCCCACGCCGAGGGCCTGGACCCAGCTGGTGACCGCGCCGACCCGGTAGCCCTGGGCCCGTAGGTGCTGGCTGTCGCGGTGGAAGGCGTCGGCGACCAGGCCCTTGCCGCCGAGGCCGTTGAGGACGCGCAGGCCGCCCGCGAGGTCGGCGATGCGGGAGGTGAGGACACCCTGGCGGTCGCGGTACTCCGTCTCGGCGCCCTGGAGGCGGGACAGGAAGGGGCCCACGAGGAGAACGATCGCCGGAATGCCGAGCAGGACCACGGCCGCGAGGAGCGGAGAGACCGACACCAGCAGGGCGGCCACCGTCAGATAGGCGACGCACGCGCCGACGCCCGGGCCGACGACGGTCAGGGCCTGGGCGATCGTCTGCACGTCGCCCACCCCGATCGTGACGACCTCCCCGGCCCCGGTCCGGCGCGAGAGGGCGGCGCCGAGGCGGACCGCCTGTCCGACGACCACCTTGACCGTGCGGAAGTTGGCATCCATCCGCACCCGGGTCATCGTGCGGTGCCGCATGATGCTCAGCCAGGCGTTGAAGGAACCGACCGCGAACAGGGCGAAGCACCAGCCGGCGAGCGCCGCCCAGTCGCCCGGCTCCAGGCCCTCGTCGATCGCCTTCGCCATCAGATACGGCGTCGCCGCCAGCAGCACCATCCAGGAGCTGCCCAGCAGCGCCCCGGCGGCGGACCGCCCGGGCTGGCAGCGGACCAGCCACCACAGATACCGCCAGCCGCCCCGGACGTCGGGCGTGCCGGGGTCCTCGTACGCGTCGATCACCTGTCCCCCTGTCGATTCACGCCAGGCTGTCCCGCCAGGCCCGGTGCAGGTCCGCGAACCGGCCCGTGCCCGCGACGAGTTCGGCCGGTGTGCCGTCCTCGACGATCCTGCCGTGCTCCATGACCAGCACCCGGTCGGCGATCTCCACGGTCGACAGCCGGTGCGCGATCACCACGGCCGTACGGCCCTTCAGGACCGTCGCCATCGCGCGCTGCACGGCCCGCTCGCCCGGGATGTCGAGCGAGCTGGTCGCCTCGTCCAGGATCAGCACCGCCGGATCGGCGAGCAGCGCCCGCGCGAACGCCACGAGTTGGCGCTGACCCGCCGAGATGCGGCCGCCGCGCTTGCGTACGTCCGTGTCGTAGCCGTCGGGCAGCAGGCTGATGAAGTCGTGTGCGCCGATCGCCTTCGCCGCCTGCTCGATCTCCTCGCGGGTGGCGTCCGGCCGGCCGATCGCGATGTTCTCGGCGACCGTGCCGGAGAACAGGAACGCCTCCTGCGTCACCATGACCACCCCGCGCCGCAGTTCGGGCACGGCGAGCTCGCGAAGGTCCACGCCGTCCAGGAGGACGCGGCCGTCCGAGGGGTCGTAGAAACGGGCGAGGAGCTTGGCGAGCGTCGACTTCCCGGCGCCGGTCGAGCCGACCACCGCGACCGTCTGCCCGGCGGGCAGGGTCAGATCGAAGCGGGGGAGCACCTCGCCGCCGGTGCGGTAGGCGAAGCGGACGCCGTCGAAGACGACCTCGCGGCCCGGGTGCTGCGACTCGAGGGCCGGGAGCTGCCTGGGTGTCACGGGCTCGGGCACGGTCGGGGTCTGGGCGAGCAGGCCCGCGATCTTCTCCAGGGAGGCCGCCGCCGACTGGTAGGAGTTCAGGAACATCCCGAGCCGGTCGATCGGGTCGTACAGCCGCCGCAGATACAGCACCGCCGCCGCCAGTACACCCAGCTCCAGCGAGTCCTGGGCGACCCGGTAGGCGCCCCACAGCACGATCCCCGCGACGGCCGTGTTGGCGACCAGCCGGGAACTGACGACATAGCGGGCCATCTCCAGCAGCGCGTCGCCGTTGACCCGCTCGTGCCGCTTGTTCAGTACGGCGAAGTCGGCGTCGTTGGCGGCCTCGCGGCGGAACGCGCGCACCGGCCGGATGCCGTTCATCGTCTCGACGAACTTGACGATCACGGCGGCGATCGCGGTCGACCGCTTGCGGTACACCCGGCCCGCGCGCCGCCGGTAGCCCCGCACGAGCAGGTACAGCGGCACGAAGGACGCCACCGCGACCGCGCCGAGGGCGAGATCCAGCCAGAGCAGCAGGGCGGAGATGTAGAGGAAGGACAGGATGACGGTGACGAGTTCCTGCAGGCCTTCATTGAGCAGTTCGCGCAGCGACTCCACGTCCGTCGTCGAACGGGAGATGAGCCGGCCCGAGGTGTAACGCTCGTGGAAGTCGATGCTCAGCGCCTGCGCGTGCCGGAAGATCCGGCCGCGCAGGTCGAGCAGCACGTCCTGGTTGACGCGGGCGGAGACCAGGATGAACGCGTACTGGAGCCCGCCGGAGGCCAGCGCGGACAGCAGATAGCCGGCGCCGACCGCGATCAACGGGCCGCTGTCGTGGTCCCGGAACGCGGGAACCGCGCGGTCGATGGCGTACGCGACCAGCAGCGGGCCCGCCTGCACGGCCGCCTGCTGGAGCAGCAGCAGGAACGTGGTGAGGGTGACCCGCGCTTTCATCGGGGCGAGCAGGGAGCGCAGCAGGAGGGAGGTGGCGCGTGGGGGAGTGGGCAGCCGGTCGCGGTCGAAGGCGTCCATCGCGTCCTGGTGACGGGGGAGTTCCGGTTCGTCGTCCGCCGCGGGGGCGTTGGTGGTGGGGGCCGTCATCGGTTGTCCTCCGCTTCCCCGGTGCCGGACATGAGGTGGGCGTACTCGGCGTTCGTGCGCAGGAGTTCGTGATGCGTGCCCACGGCCGTGATACGGCCGTCGGACAGCAGCGCGACGCGGTCGGCGAGCAGCACGGTCGAGGGGCGGTGCGCCACGATGAGCGCGGTGGTCTCCGCGAGGACGTCGCGCAGCGCGGCCTCCACGGCGGCCTCGGTGTGCACGTCCAGCGCGGACAGGGGGTCGTCGAGGACGAGGAACCTGGGCTTGCCGACCACGGCCCGGGCGAGGGCGAGGCGTTGGCGCTGGCCGCCGGAGAGGCTGAGGCCCTGTTCGCCGACCTGGGTGTCGGTGCCGTGGGGGAGGGCGTGTGCGAAGTCCGCCTGCGCGACGGACAGGGCGCGGTCCAGTTCCTGTTCCTCCATGCCCAGCAGGACGTTGTCCTTGACGCTGGCCGAGAAGAGGGTGGGTTCCTCGAAGGCGACCGCGACGAGGGCGCGCAGCGTTTCCCTCGGCATCGCGGTGATGTCCTCGCCGTCCAGGGTGATGTGGCCGGATGTCACCTCGTGGAGGCG
Source organism: Streptomyces sp. SAI-127 (assembly GCF_029894425.1). Taxonomy (NCBI): domain Bacteria; kingdom Bacillati; phylum Actinomycetota; class Actinomycetes; order Kitasatosporales; family Streptomycetaceae; genus Streptomyces; species Streptomyces sp. SAI-127. Next base: position 3,516,638 of record NZ_JARXYJ010000001.1, on the reverse strand, counting down.
GGGGACGAGCGCGGTGAGGGTCGTCTTGCCGCTGCCCGTCGTGCCGACCAGGGCCATGGATTCGCCTGGGCGGATGTGGAGGTCGATGCGGTCGAGGACGGGTGTGGAGTCCTCGGGGGCGTCGGGGTAGCGGAATCGGACGTTGTGGAACTGGAGGCCATCGTCGTCGGGTGCGGGTTTGTGGGGGCTGGTCGCGCCGTTCCCCGCGCCCCTACGGGGCGCGTCTTCCTGCTCCGGTGATTCACTCATCACCTCGAAATAGCGCTCCGTCGCCGTTGCCGCCTCCTGGGTCATCGCCAGCAGGAAGCCGATGGATTCCACCGGCCACCTGAGCGCAAGTGCCGTCGACAGGAAGGCGACCAACGTGCCCGCCGACAAGTCCCCGTCGGCCACCTGCACGCAGCCCAGAACCAGCGCGGCCCCGATGGCCACCTCGGGGAGGGTGGTGATGACGCCCCAGATCGTGGCCAGCAGGCCCGCCTTGCGCAGCTCGGTTCCCCGCAGCTTCCCGGACAGTTCACGGAACGCCCGCGCCTGGGAACGGTGGCGGCCGAAGCCCTTGATGATCCGGATGCCGAGCACGCTCTCCTCGACGACCGTCGTGAGGTCGCCGACCTGGTCCTGGGCGAGCCGCGCCACATGGTGGTACCGCTTCTCGAAGACCATGCACGTGATCACCACGGGGATGGCCGGACCAAGGATCACCAGCCCGAGCGTCCAGTCCTGGAGCAGCATGATGATCACACCGAGGGTGATCGTCACACTGTTGACCAGCAGGAACGTCAGCGGAAAGGCGAGGAACATCCGCAGGAGCATGAGGTCCGTGGTGGCCCGGGACAGCAGCTGGCCGGACGCCCAGCGGTCGTGGAAGGCCACCGGGAGGCGCTGGAGGTGCCGGTACAGGCCCGCCCGCATCTCCGCTTCGACGTGCGAGAGCGGTCTCGCCACCAGCCATCGCCGCAGTCCGAACAGCAGGGCCTCCGCGAACCCGAGCAGCAGCAGGTACAGCGCGCCGAGCCATACGCCCGCGGTGTCCCCGTCGGCGACCGGGCCGTCCACCATCCACTTCAGGACGAGGGGGATCACCAGCCCCGTACAGGAGGCGAGGATCGCCACGAGCGCGGCGGTGACCAGCCGCGCGCGGGCCGGCCGGACATACGGCCACAGGCGCAGCAGGGTCCTTGCGGCCGATCGGTCCTTGGTGGTTGCACGTGTCGTGGACATCAGCTGCGAGCCTACGGACCGGCACTGACAACGCCCACCGAGTTTTGGCCGGACCGGAATCGGCCGTTGGACCTACGACCTGCATGTTCGAGGGGTCGTACGGCCGCATCCACCGATCGGTTGATGCCGGGTCGAGCGCGACGGGCGATGTGGCGGCGGGGCCCGGCCCGGGACGCTGATGCCATGTCCGTCATCGAAGTCAGCGAACTGCGCAAGTCCTACGGCGGCCGGGCCGTCGTCGACGGTGTCTCCTTCGCCGTCGAGGAGGGCGAGATTTTTGGAATTCTTGGCCCGAACGGCGCCGGGAAGACCACCACGGTCGAGTGCGTCGAGGGTCTGCGGATTCCCGACGGGGGCCGCGTGCGGGTCACCGGTCTCGACCCCGTCGCCGACCACGCGCGCGTGGCCCGCGTCCTCGGCGCCCAGCTCCAGGAGAGCGAACTCCAGGCCAAGCTCACCGTCCGCGAGGCCCTGGAGCTGTACACCGCGTTCCACGACAAGCCCCTCGACTGGCGCCCGCTCGCCGAGCGCCTGGGGCTCACCCAGAAACTCACCACCCGGTTCGGCAAGCTCTCCGGCGGCCAGAAGCAGCGCCTGTTCATCGCGCTCGCGCTCGTCGGCAATCCCCGGGTCGTCGTCCTGGACGAGCTGACCACCGGCCTCGATCCGCGTGCCCGCCGCGACACCTGGGAGCTCATCGAGGACATCCGCGCGAACGGCGTCACCGTCCTGCTCGTCACGCATTTCATGGAGGAGGCGCAGCGGCTCTGCGACCGGATCGCCGTCATCGACAAGGGCCGGATCGCCGCCCTGGACACCCCGGCGGGCCTCATCCACCGTTCGGCGGGCGCCACCGTCATCAGCTTCACCCCGTCCGCCCCGCTCGACACACACGACCTGAACACGCTGCCCGCCCTCGCCTCGATCGAGGACCGGGACGGCCGCCTCACCCTGTCCGGCACCGACGAGACCGTGAACGCCGTGATCACCCTGCTCGCCCGCCGGCACGTCACCGCCCACCAGCTCCGGGTCGTCGACGCCACCCTCGACGACGCCTTCCTCGACCTGACCCAGGAGGCCACGGCATGAACACCGCCGTACTGCGGACCGAGGTCCGGCTCTTCCGCCGCGAACCCGGCGCCCTCTTCTGGATCCTGCTGTTCCCGCCCCTGCTCCTGGTGATCCTCGGCTCGATCCCGTCCTTCCGGAACCACGAAGCCGACCTCGGCGGCCTCAGGACCATCGACGTCTACGTCCCGGTGGCCGTGCTCCTCGGTCTGATCGTCGGCGGCCTGCAGTCCATGCCGCAGACCCTCACCGGCTACCGCGAGCGCGGCATCCTGCGCCGCATGTCCACCACCCCGGTCCGCCCGACCGCCCTGCTCACCGCGCAGATGACCGTCTACGGCGGCGCCGCCCTGGCATCCGCGCTGCTCGCCCTCCTCGTCGGGCGGTTCGCCTTCGCCGTACGACTGCCCCAGCAGCCGGCCGGATACCTGCTGGCCCTGGTGCTGGCCGTGTCGGCCGCCCTCGCGCTGGGCGCGGTGGTCTCCGCGCTGTCCCGGACGACGAAGATCGCCGGTGCCATCGGGTCCGCCGTGTTCTTCCCGGCGATGTTCTGCGCGGGTGTGTGGGCGCCGGTGCAGACCATGCCGGACGTCCTCGCCCGGATCGTCGGGTACACCCCGTTCGGCGCGGCCGCCGAGGCACTGAACCGGGCCGCGGCCGGCGACTGGCCGGGCTGGACCCACCTGGGCGTGCTCGTCGCCTGGACGGTGCTGCTCACGGTCGCCGCGTCGCGCTGGTTCCGCTGGGAGTGAGGGACGGGCCGTGCAGACTGTGGAGATGAACGCGTCGGACGCCAGGATCGACCGGTACTGGGAGCGGCTGCACGTCTGGGGGCCGTACGGGCTGCTCGGCACCAGTGTCGTCCTCGCGGTCGTCTCCGCGGGCATCGTGGACGGCCCCGACGACTGGTATCTCATGGGGGTCCTGGTCGTCGCCGCGATCGTCCTCCAGGCGTGGTGGCACGGCACCCGGCACCGCCGCGTCAGGCGCGGCCGCAGTCCCTCCCGGGCCGGCACCGCGTACTACGCCGTGCGCTGGGCCATCGCCTTCGTGCTGACCTGGATCAACCCGTTCTTCGCGTTCTACGCCGCCGCCGGCTACATGGACGCCGACGAGCTGATCCCGGGCCTGTGGCGGCGGCTCGGACTGTTCGCGAGCGCGGTCACCGTGGCGGGCGCGCAGGCCGGCGGGCTGATGCCGGACAGTACGGCCCAGTGGCTCGGCTTCGCCGCGCTCCTGGCCGCCAACTTCGGTCTCCAGTCGGTGGTCGCCCACATCACCGAGCAGGAGGAGCAGCGCTCCCGCGAGCGGACCTCGACCATCGAGGCCCTGCAGCAGGCGCTCGACGAGAACGCCGCCCTTCACGCCCAACTCCTCGTCCAGGCAAGGGAAGCGGGGGTCGCGGACGAGCGCCGGCGGCTCGCCGCCGAGATCCACGACACCCTCGCCCAGGGCCTGACCGGCATCATCGCCCAGCTCCAGGTGGTCGCGAACACGCCCGACGAGGGCCAGGCCCGCGAGCACGTCCACCGCGCCATGGACCTCGCCCGGCACAGCCTCGGCGAGGCCCGCCGCTCGGTGCACAACCTCGCCCCCGTCGCGCTGGAGCACGACGGCCTGCCCCAGGCCCTGAAGAACACGGTCGCCGACTGGGGCGAACGGACCGGAATCCGCGCCGAGTTCACCGTCGCCGGAACCACCGAGCAGCTTCACGACGAGGTCTCGGCCACCCTCCTGCGCATCGCCCAGGAAGCCCTCCTCAACGCCTCCCGGCACGCCCGGGCAGGCCGCCTCGGCGTCACCCTGACCTTCCTGGGCGACGAGGTCATCCTCGACATCCGCGACGACGGGGTCGGCTTCGACCCCCTCGCCGTTCCGCCCCGCTCCCGCACCGGCGGCTTCGGACTCGACGGCATGCGGGCCCGCGCCGAACGCATCGCGGGCTCCCTCACCGTGGAGTCCGAACCGGGCCACGGCACCGCGTTGTCGGCTCGCGTACCGTTGGTCCGCCATGACCAGTGACATCTCGGTGCTGATCGTCGACGACCATCCCGTCGTACGGGACGGTCTGCGCGGCATGTTCGAGTCAGCGCCCGGCTTCACCGTCCTCGGTGAGGCGGCCGACGGCGTCGAGGCCGTCGAGCGGGCGACCGCTCTCGATCCCGACGTGATCCTGATGGACCTGCGGATGCCGGGCGGCGGCGGGGTGGACGCCATCCGCGAGCTGACCCGCGCCCGGGCCCGCGCGAAGGTCCTCGTCCTGACGACGTACGACACGGACTCCGACACCCTGCCCGCCATCGAGGCGGGTGCGACCGGCTACCTCCTCAAGGACGCCCCGCGCGACGAGCTGTTCACGGCGGTGCGGGCCGCGGCGGCGGGCCGTACGGTTCTCTCCCCGGCCGTCGCCTCCCGTCTGGTCTCCGCGGTGCGCGCCCCCGGCAACGAGCCCCTCTCCGCCCGTGAGCGCGAGGTGCTGGCCCTGGTCGCCAAAGGCACGTCCAACCGTGAGATCGCCCGCGAGCTGTTCATCAGCGAGGCGACCGTGAAGACCCATCTCACCCACCTGTACGCCAAGTTGGGCGTCAAGGACCGCGCGGCGGCGGTCGCGACGGCGTACGAGCGGGGCATCCTCGGCTAGCCACGCAGGCCGGCGCGGACCTGTCGTCTCACCCGGCCACCCGCAGCAGCAGCACCGCCCGCGCCGGAACCGTGATCGACGCCCCCGCCCGGTGCACCACACCCGGCGCCTCCTCCTGCTCCTCCCTCGAGGTGTCGACGACCACCTCGTACCGCTCCGCCCACGGCGGCCCCGGCAGCAGGAAGCTCGCCGGCCGGTCCCCGGCGTGCAGGACGGCGAGGAAGCTGTCGTCCACGATCGGCGCGCCGCGTTCGTCCCGGCCGGGGATGTCCCGCCCCGACAGATACATGCCGAGCGTCCCGGCGGGGGCGTACCAGTCCCGCTCCGTCATCTCCGCGCCGCGAGCCGTGAACCAGGCCAGGTCGCGCAGCCCGTCCGCGGAGTTGGTCCGCCCCGAGAAGAACGCCCGGCGCCTGAGCACCGGGTGCCGGTGGCGCAGTTCGATCAACCGGGCGGTGAGGTCGAACAGGGCCTTCCAGCCGGGGTCCTCCAGCAGACCCCAGTCCACCCAGCTGATCTCGTTGTCCTGGCAGTACGCGTTGTTGTTGCCGCGCTGTGTGCGGCCCAGCTCGTCGCCCGCGACCAGCATCGGCACACCCGTGGACAGCAGCAGCGTGGTGAGCAGGTTCCGCAACTGCCGCCGCCTGAGCGCCCGTACGCGCTCGTCGTCCGTCTCCCCCTCCGTCCCGCAGTTCCAGGCCCGGTTGTCGTCCGTGCCGTCCCGGTTGCCCTCGCCGTTCGCCTCGTTGTGTTTGCGCTCGTAGGACACCAGGTCCCGCAGGGTGAACCCGTCGTGCGCGGTGATGAAGTTGACCGAGGCGTACGGCCGGCGCCCGCCCCAGGCGTACAGGTCGCTGGAACCGGAGAGGCGGTACCCGAGATCCCGTACGTCCGGCAGGGCGCCCCGCCAGAAGTCGCGTACGGCGTTGCGGTAGCGGTCGTTCCACTCCGTCCACAGGGGCGGGAAGGCGCCCACCTGATAGCCCCCGGAGCCCACGTCCCAGGGCTCGGCGATGAGCTTCACGCGCCGCAGCACCGGGTCCTGGGCGATGACCGCGAGGAACGGGGACAGCATGTCGACGTCGTGCATGGAACGGGCCAGCGCGGCGGCCAGATCGAAGCGGAAGCCGTCCACGCCCATCTCCGTCACCCAGTACCGCAGGGAGTCGGTGATCAGCCTCAGGACATGCGGCTGGACCACGTGCAGGGTGTTGCCGCAGCCCGTGTAGTCCGCGTAGCGCCGGGCGTCGGACTGCAACCGGTAGTACCCCCGGTTGTCGATGCCCTTCAGGGACAGCGTGGGCCCCAACTCACCCGCCTCCGCCGTGTGGTTGTAGACCACGTCGAGGATGACCTCGATCCCGGCGGCGTGCAGCGCGCGCACCATGCGCTTGAACTCGCCGACCTGCTGGCCCGTCGTACCGGAGGCCGCGTAGGACGCGTGGGGCGCGAAGTAGCCGATGGAGTTGTAGCCCCAGTAGTTCTTGAGGCCGCGCCGCAGCAGGTGGTCCTCGTGCGCGAACTGGTGGACGGGGAGCAGCTCGACGGCCGTGACGCCGAGTTTCACGAGGTGCTCGATCGCGGCCGGATGCGCCAGCCCGGCGTACGTCCCGCGCAGTTCCTCGGGGATGCCGGGGTGCAGCGCGGTGAACCCCCGCACATGCACCTCGTAGATCACCGAGTCGGCCCACGGGGTCTTCGGGCGGCGGTCCTCGGCCCAGTCGTCGTCATCGTGGACGACCACGCCCTTCGGGACGTACGGCGCCGAGTCCCGGTCGTCCCGTACGGTGTCCGCGACCTGCTGCTGGGGCCAGTCGCGGACATGGCCGTACACCTCGGGCGGCAGGCTGAAGTCGCCGTCCACCGCACGGGCGTACGGGTCGAGGAGCAGCTTCGAGGGGTTCCAGCGGCCGCCGGTCCACGGGTCCCAGCGGCCGTGCACCCTGAAGCCGTAGCGCTGGCCGGGCATGACACCGGGCACGAAGCCGTGCCAGATCTCGTGGGTGAGCTCGGTGAGCCGGGCCCGGGTCTCCTTGCCGTGCGCGTCGAACAGACACAGTTCGACCGCCTCGGCCCCGCCCGCCCACAGCGCGAAGTTGGTCCCCGCCACTCCGTCCGGGCCGACCCGGAACCGGGCGCCCAGCGGCGTCGGCGCCCCGGGCCACACCGGCACGGCGGGCGCCTTGCGCTGCGCACCGTTCACCAGCGCGGCGGGGCGCTCCTCGGCGGCTTCGGTCACCGCCTCCTGCTCGGCTGCGCTGGACACCGGTCGGCCTCCCACGGCTCATGGAGCAACGCGGAAAAGGGCGCACGGCGTCCCGGCCGCGACACCCCCTCGCGTCGTTCTCCCCACTGTTCTGCCCAGCGCTTGCCTCGCACTCACGTTTCCCCGGCAGGGCCGGTGGGCGGACTCTGAGTGGGGAGGGTGAAGAGCGGGGCTCGTGGCCCCCTGCCCGGGGGTGGCGAGGCGGGTGCACGAACGGGCTCGTACTTACGTTTCCCCCGGTGGGCCCGGTCGTTGGGCTGGGTGTGAGGCAGAGACAAGGGCGCGCTCGGCGCGCGGGGGCCGTTCTGGCCGCCGTCATGACATGGGCAGGACTGCTGGCCGGGGCCGCCGGCTGTACGGCGGACGGGGGTGGCGGGATCGGCGGTGTCGGTGGATTCGGGAAGCCTCCCGCGCCCGAGGACGTGATCAGGGTCGCGCCCGACGACGGCACCAAGGGCGTGCCGCCCGAGGAGAGGCTGCGGGTCCGGGTCCCCAGCGGACGCCTCGAGTCGGTCACCGTCGTCAAGTCCCAGGACGCGCAGGACTTCCCGGTGCCCGGCCGTATCTCCGAGGACGGCCTGCGCTGGGAACCCGACGAGGCACAGCTGGCGCTGGCCGCCAAGTACACCGTCGACGCGGTCGCCCTGGACGCCCACGGCCGCCGCTCGGCCCGGCACACGACGTTCACCACTTACGTCCCGGAGGAGCGTTTCATCGGATACGTCAGCCCCGAGAACCGCTCCACCGTCGGCACCGGGATGATCGTCTCCCTGGAGTTCAACCGGGAGATCGAGAACCGCGCCGCCGTCGAACGCGCCGTTCACGTCACCTCGAAGCCGCCCGTCGAGATCCGCCCGCACTGGTTCGGCAACGGCCGCCTCGACTTCCGCCCGGAGCGCTACTGGACGCCCGGCACCCGTGTGACGGTCGCGCTCAGACTCCGTGATGTGGAAGGGTCGTCCGGCGTCTACGGCCTCCAGCACCGGACCTTCTCCTTCACCGTCGGCCGCAGTCAGGTCTCCCTCGTCGACGCGGCCCGGCACACCATGGAGGTCAGGCGGGACGGTGAACTGCTCGCCACCGTGCCGATCACCGCGGGCGCCCCGAAGACGACCACGTACAACGGCAAGATGGTCGTCACCGAGATGCTCGAAGTGACCCGTATGAACAGCCGCACGGTCGGCTTCGGCGGCGAGTACGACATCCCGGACGTCCCGCACGCCCTGCGTCTGACCGACTCCGGCACCTTCCTGCACGGCAACTACTGGGCGCCCACCGCCCCCGGCAGGGTCAATGTCAGCCACGGCTGCGTGGGCCTCAGGGACGTGAAGGGCGGCAGCTCGGACACGCCCGCGGGCTGGTTCTTCGACCGCAGCCTGGTCGGGGACGTCGTCGAGGTCGTGCACAGCAATGACAAAAAGGTCGCTCCCGACAATGGCCTCGGAGGCTGGAATATGGGCTGGAAGGAGTGGAAGGCGGGCAGTGCGGTGAAGTAATCCGACAGGGGGGAGGGTCGGCCCAACTTTCCGTTGAAGTTGGGACGGAATGGTGACCTTGGGCTCACACGATGCTCAAAACTCTGCGGTTAATATTCGCCGACGCGTTCGTGGAACGCGCCGGGGAGCGGGCCTGACCAGGCCCTTCGAGGGGAGAAAGACTTGAACGTGCGACCGATATCGGGGGCGTCGGTTGACGCGCGGGGGCGCGGGGCCAAGGGGCTGCGGGCGCTGATACTCGGCGTTCTGCTGCTGGCCGTCACCGCCTGCGGCGGGGGAGATTCCGGATCCGGTGACGCCAAGGCCGAGAAGGGCGACTCGGCCGCCACCGAGACCAAGCAGTCCGAGGCGGTCGTCTCCATCACCCCGAAGGACGGGGCGAAGTCCGTCGACACCAGCGGCGCCCTCAAGGTCGGTGCCAGCAAGGGCAAGCTGACCGAGGTCCAGGTCAAGGACGCCAAGGGCACCGCGATAGCAGGGAAGATAACCGGCGACGGCGCCTCCTGGACGCCGTCCACCCACCTCGCCTCCGGCACCGCCTACACCGTGCACGCGGTCGCGAAGGACGCCAAGGGCCGTACGGCGGCCGAGGACTCCAGCTTCACCACCCTGACTCCGAAGAACACCTTCACCGGCACGTTCACGCCCGAGGACGGTTCGACGGTCGGCGTCGGAATGCCGTTCTCCATCCGCTTCACCCGGGGCATCACCAGCCCCGCGGACGTCGAGAAGGCCATCACGATCAAGACCTCGCCCGCGGTCGACGTCGAGGGCCACTGGTTCGGCAACGACCGCCTGGACTTCCGTCCCGAGCAGTACTGGAAGGAAGGCACCAAGGTCACCGTCGACCTCAACCTGAACGGCGTCGAGGGCCGCGACGGCGTCTACGGCAAGCAGGACAAGACCGTCTCCTTCACCATCGGCCGCAACCAGGTCTCCGTCGTGGACGCCAAGAAGCACACGATGAAGATCACCCAGGACGGCAGGACCGTCAAGACCATCAAGGTGACCACCGGCAAGCCCGGTTACGACACCTGGAACGGCCAGATGGTCATCAGCGAGAAGCTCGCGGTGACCCGGATGAACGGCGACACCGTCGGCTACGGCGGCGAGTACGACATCAAGGACGTCCCGCACGCCGCCCGGCTGACCGACTCCGGCACCTTCATCCACGGCAACTACTGGGGCGGCGACGCCTTCGGCAACTACAACGCAAGCCACGGCTGCGTGGGCCTGCGTGACGTCAAGGGCGGTTACGACAGCGGTGTCCCGGCCGCATGGTTCTTCAACCACTCGCTGATCGGCGACGTGGTCGTGGTCAAGAACTCCGACGACGCGACGGTCGCGCCGGAGAACGGCCTCAACGGCTGGAACATGTCGTGGGAGAAGTGGAAGGCGTAGTCCGTACGACGATCAGCGGCCCCGGTGTGAGGTACGGCACCGGGGCCGTTGCCGTTAGCCCCCCTTAACCTGCCTGCATGACCGTGAATCTCGAAGTCGCCGAAGGTGTCGGCACCATCCGTCTCGACCGCCCGCCCATGAACGCGCTGGACGTGGCCACCCAGGACCGGTTGAAGGAGCTCGCCGAGGAGGCGACCCGGCGCGAGGACGTGCGCGCCGTGATCCTGTACGGCGGGGAGAAGGTGTTCGCGGCCGGCGCGGACATCAAGGAGATGCAGAACATGGACCACACCGCGATGGTCCTGCGCTCCCGCGCCCTGCAGGACTCGTTCACGGCCGTGGCCCGCATCCCCAAGCCGGTCGTCGCGGCCGTCACCGGCTACGCCCTGGGCGGCGGCTGCGAACTCGCCCTGTGCGCGGACTTCCGGATCGCCGCGGAGAACGCCAAGCTGGGGCAGCCGGAGATCCTGCTCGGCCTGATCCCCGGCGCGGGCGGCACCCAGCGGCTCGCCCGGCTGGTCGGCCCGTCCAAGGCGAAGGACCTGATCTTCACGGGTCGTATGGTCAAGGCCGACGAGGCGCTGACGCTGGGCCTGGTGGACCGGGTCGTGCCCGCCGGTGAGGTGTACACCGAGGCGCACGCCTGGGCGGCCAAGCTCGCGCAGGGACCGGCGATCGCCCTGCGCGCGGCGAAGGAGTCGATCGACACGGGGCTGGAGACCGACATCGAGACGGGCCTCGCGGTGGAACGGAACTGGTTCGCCGGTCTGTTCGCCACGGAGGACCGCGAACGCGGCATGAAGAGCTTCGTCGAGGAGGGCCCCGGCAAGGCGAAATTCCTCTGAACCGCTTGCAATTGACACGGTGTCTGATCCGGGTCCCTCGATGGAGCGGTTTATGGGAGCCTTAACGCAACCTTAAGTCTGCCTTGTCGAGGGGGTCCGTCGATTGCCTCCCAGTAAGCCTCCGCCGCAGGTCAGCAGGGCTGTCGAAGGCACCGAAGTGCCGTTGGCATATGCCGATCGACCCCGTCGGAACGACGCATTCCGGGGGGCGTATTCGTCAGGAACGGCCCCGGAGGGCGCTTTGTGCGGCCATGATGGGGGCATGGCGGGGCTGGAGGGTTTCGAACAGCCGCGGGGAGACGGCCGTACGACGGCGGCGCGCTGGTCTCCGGCGGTCGAGGACGAGCACGCACTTAAGGCGCTCGAACTGTTCGGAAACCCTACCGAGGCCGAGGTCCCGTTGCCCTCCCGGCCGGAGTCCGCGGCGGCCGCGCGGCGCCTGACCCAGGTGATCGTTCTTCGGCACTGGGGGCTCACTCCGAAGATGACCGAGGACGCGGTCTTACTCGTGTCCGAGCTGGTGGGGAACGCGGTGCGCCATACGGGGGCGCGGGTGTTCGGGCTTCGGATGCGGCGCCGTCGGGGGTGGATCCGGATAGAGGTGCGGGATCCGTCCCGGGGGCTGCCCTGTCTGATGCCGGTGCAGGAGATGGATGTCAGCGGACGAGGGCTGTTCCTCGTGGACAAGCTCTCGGACCGGTGGGGCGTGGACTTGCTGCCTCGTGGAAAGACAACCTGGTTCGAGATGCGGGTGGCTGACAGGTAGTCGGTGGGTCGATCAGCGGCATTCTCTGACATAACCACTTAAATGGGACGGGTGACCGCTACCGATCGTCGGGCACTGCTGCTCGCCTCCGCCGGGCTGGCGCTGGCCGCGGGATGTGCGAGCAGCAGTGGTGCCGTCGCCCGTCCAGTCCGTTCCCCCGGCCGAGCCCCCGCTCTCCCCGCCCAGCTCACCCACGGCCCCCGCGACCGCCCCCGTGTCGCCCTCACCTTTCACGGTGACGGTGATCCCGCGACCGCCCGTGCCCTGCTCACCGAAGCCGAGAAGTACGGTGCCCGGATCACTGTCCTCGCCGTGGGCACCTGGCTCGACGCACACCCCGACCTGGCCCGCCGGATTCTCGACGGCGGCCACGACCTCGGCAATCACACCCTCCGCCACCTCGACATCAACGCGATGACCGAGACCGAGGCCAGAGAGGAGATCACCGGGTGCGCGGAGCGGCTGAAGCGGCTCACCGGGTCGATCGGGACCTGGTTCCGGCCCTCCCGCGCACCCGTCGCCGCACCCCTCGTCACGCGGCTGGCCCGGGAGGCCGGCTACCCCCACATCCTCTCCTACGACGTCGACTCCCTCGACTTCACCTCGCCCGGCGCCCCCGTCGTGGCCCGCAAGGTCCTCGCCGAGATCCGCGAAGGGTCCGTGGTGAGCCTGCACTTCGGGTACGCCGACACGGTCGCCGCCCTCCCCGTCGTACTGGAAGAACTCGACCGGCGCGGCCTGGCCGCGGTGACCACCACGGAGCTGTTCAGCTGATGCCTCCCACCTGCATGAAGCGCCACGTCGTGAAGAGCGCCCTGATCGCGGGCGCCGCATTCGTCGTTCTCGCCGCCTGCGGCACCGAGTCCAAGGACGGGCGGGACGAGGCCCTGGGCACCGGGGCCGCCGTCCCCGCCCCGGTGAAACCGGTGCAGAAGCCGGTGCAGAAGCCGGTGCACAAACCGGTGCAGAAGCCCGCTCATGGGCTGCCCGGGATGCCGCCCGTCCTCGATCCGAAGGACGTGTACGCGGCCGACCGCCCCAACAGGCTGTCGCCGGTGGTCAAGGACTTCCCGTCGCGGGTCTATGTGCCCAACACCGAGTCCGACACGGTCTCCGTCATCGACCCGAAGACGTACGAGATCATCGAGACGATCCACGTGGGGCGGCAGCCTCAGCACGTCGTGCCCTCCTGGGATCTGAAGACCCTCTGGGTCAACAACAACCGCGGGCACACCCTCACGCCGATCGACCCGAGGACCGGGAAGGCGGGCAAGCCGGTCGAGGTGCACGACCCGTACAACCTCTACTTCACACCGAACGGCAAGTACGCGGTCGTGATGGCCTCCCTCGACCGCGAGCTCGTCTTCCGCGACCCGCACACCATGGAGCGGGTAAAGACCGTGCCGGTCAGCTGCTACGGCGTCAACCACGCCGACTTCTCCGCGGACGGGAGGTACTTCATCGTGTCCTGCGAGTTCAGCGGTGAGCTGCTGAAGGTCGACACCGAGAACATGAAGGTGATCGGACAGCAGAAGCTCCCCTTCGACGGAGCCATGCCGCAGGACGTCAAGGTCTCGCCGGACGGGAAGCGGTTCTACGTCGCGGACATGATGGCCGACGGGATGTGGGTCCTGGACGGCGACACGTTCGGCAAGCCGACGCTGCTGCCCACCGGCAAAGGCACCCACGGTCTCTACGTCGGCCGCGACTCGCGCGAGATGTATGTCTCCAACCGGGGCGAAGGGACCGTCTCCGTCTTCGACTTCACCCAGAACAAGCTCACCAAGAAGTGGCATCTCCCCCATGGCGGCAGCCCCGACATGGGCGGCGTCTCGGCCGACGGTAAGGTCCTGTGGCTGTCCGGCCGCTACAACTCCGAGGTCTACGCCATCGACACCCGCACCGGCGCGCAGCTGGCCCGCGTCAAGGTCGGCAGCGGCCCGCACGGACTCGCCGTGTATCCGCAGCCCGGGCGGTACTCACTCGGTCACACCGGCATCTTCCGCTGAGCCGCCGAGGACCCGCGGAGCCGTGGCGAGCAGCACCGCCTCCGCGCCCACCGGACGGTAACCGGCCGCCTGGAACGCCCGCATGCTGCGGGCGTTGCCCGGTGAGACCTGAGCCCACAGCGGTTCCGTGACGAGATGCCTGGCCGCCGTCACCAACGCACGCCCCAGCCCCCGGTGCCGTACGTCCTCGTCCACCTCCACCGAGACCTCCAGACGGCCGCCGACCCCGCGCCCCGTCACCAGCACCCCGCCCTCCGCCGTCCAGGCACGGATGTCGTCGCGCCGCCTGCGGGCGTAGGCGACCCGGGGATGGTTCGCGTCCTCGATCTCCTTCAGCGCGAGCGGCGGTCCGCCCGGCAGCGGGTCGGCGACCAGCATCGCGTCGATGGTCTCCGACCTGCGCCCGGTCCGGTCCAGGAAGGCGGTCAGGAACCGCGGGTTCAGCGTCGCGGCCAGCGCGTCGCAGTCCAAGCCGCGCAAAGTGGCGTGGACCCACTCGGGGTCCTCGTCGGTGAAGACGACCGAGTGTGCCGTGAAGGACAGCACGCCCGCGTCCCGGTGGCACTCCTGCGCTACGACCGTGGTGCCGCCGTCCGGCGGGGGGAAGTCGCCGCGGGCCGCCGCGTCGAGAATCTCCCGCAAGGTCTCCATCACACCGCTCCTCGAGTCGCCACCCACTGCAAGGCCCACACTCGCAGACGGGACGGAGGACGGCACCGCGGTTTTCCCCGGGTGGGCGCCGCACCGGAGGTCGGGGCGGGCGGCTAATCTGACCTGCGGCAGCAAGCCGGCAGGACACGACAGAGGCAAGAAAAGGGGCGGACCGGTGGCGCACATCGACATCGAGGAAGCACGCAAGCAGTTCGAGCGGATCGATGCGGACGGTGACGGCACCATCACCGCCGCCGAGTTCAAGTCCGCCCTGGCCCAGGGCGGCGACTGGAACGTGACCGAGTCGGTCGCCGAGGCGATCATCAAGAGCCGCGACCTGAACGGCGACAAGCTCCTGTCGTTCGACGAGTTCTGGGCCTTCCTGAACAAGTAGGCACGACGGGTCAAGGGGGCGCTCCAGCGAGCTTCGGCGAGCTTCGGTGAGCGCCCCCTTCGTCATGCCCCGCCCCGGATCCGTACTGGCCCACGCGTCTGCGCCGGGCCGCGGTCACGGACGTCTACGAGGTCCGCATGGCGGTGGAGGTCCACGCGGCCCGCCTCGCCGCGCGCCGCCGTACCCCCGAGGACGTGACGGCGATGGAACGCGCGCTGGAGGGCAGGCGGGCCGCCTCCGCATCCTGCGACGCGGCCTTCGTCGACGCGGACATCACCTTCCACGCGGCGGTGGTCGCCGCCGCGCACAACTCCGTACTCGCCGACCTGTTCAGGGAGTTCACCCCCGTCCTGCGCGAGGGCCTGATCGAGTTGCCGGCCCTGACCGCCCTGCGCGACGACGATCCCAACACCGCGGACGAGGCTCACGCGGCACTGGTCCGGGCGGTGGCGGGGAGAGGAAGCGCCGCCGTACCGGCCCCCGGGCGATCACACGATGTCGAGCGCTCGGTGCGGCCCGTCCGGCGGCTCGATCCCGACGGTGTCCCCGGGGCGCACCATCCCTCCCACCGTGACGACACCCATGATCCCGGACCTGAAGCGGACGCCCCCGTCCGGACCCCGTCCGACGACCTCCTTCAGCAGGCCCTTGCGGAAGCCGTCGATCTGCGCACACGGATTCCGCAGGCCGGTCACCTCGACGACGGCCTCGTCGCCCAGATGCAGCAGGGTCCCCACCGAGAGCCCCAGCAGGTCGACGCCCCGCGTCGTCACGTTCTCCCCGAGCTGCCCGGCCCCGACCTCGAACCCGGCCACGCGGAGCTCCTCGAACAACTCCTCGTGCATCAGATGCACCTGCCGGAGATTCGGCTGCGAGGGATCCTTCGCCATCCGGAACCGATGCTTCACCGTCGCCCCGCCGTGCACATCCCCCTCCACCCCGAACCCGGCGAGCAGCGTGATGCTCTCGCGGTTCGGCTTGGTGAAGGAGTACGTCCCGTTGCTGCTGACCGCAGCTATCTTCCCGCCCATGGGGACAGCCTACGATCAGGGCGCCGGTCAGGCGTCGGTCGCCCACTCGCGCAGGGCCGCCTTGCTCGCGAAGTCGGCGACGTTCTTGTCCACGGGGTCGTCGGTGTACTGGTGGAAGCGCCACTTGGCCTTGATGCGGGGCTTGCCGGCCGTGACGTAGTCGGCGATCCAGAGGCCGTCGCCGGCGTACGACGTGTTGTCCACGTCCAGCCAGTAGTGCCGGTTGCAGTAGAGGACGACCCGGTTGTTCGGGCGCAGCTGCTTCACCTTGCGGATGAAGCTGTCCTTCTCCGCGTTGCTCGCGTGGGTGCCGTCGCCCGTCGTCTCCCAGTCGACCGCGAGGATGTCGCCCCCCTTCTCGGGGGCGTGTTTGACGAAGTACTCGGCCTGGGCGGTGAGATTGCCGGGCCACAGGAAGTGGTAGAAGCCGACGACCAGTCCCGCCTCGCGGGCGTGCTTGGTCTGGGCGGAGAGTTTCGGGTTGGTGTAGGAACGGCCCTCCGTCGCCTTGATGAAGACGAAGGAGAGGCCCTCCGTGCTGTAGGTGGACGACTGGTAGGCGCTGACATCGATGCCACGGAGCATGTGGGGGCTCCCTGAAGGGTGGGTGGGGGACGGGAGTTGATGATGCCCCACATGGTGGCGGAGGAACCTCGGCTGCGCGCGGGCGCCGGTCCGGACGGCACGGCAACCTGCGCCGACCGCGGGACACGCCGTACTGGTCTGTCATGACCGGAATGGAGTGAATTGTCGACAAGGGGAACGTGTCGCTACTGCTCGCTCGCGCCGGCAAACATCGTCCGCCTCAGCACTCGATGATGTTCACCGCCAGCCCGCCCCGGGCCGTCTCCTTGTACTTCACGCTCATGTCGGCCCCGGTCTCCTTCATCGTCTTGATGACCTTGTCGAGGGACACCTTGTGCGAGCCGTCCCCCCGCAGGGCCATCTTCGCCGCCGTGACCGCCTTCACCGCGGCCATGCCGTTGCGCTCGATGCAGGGGATCTGGACCAGCCCGCCGACCGGGTCGCACGTCAGACCCAGGTTGTGCTCCATGCCGATCTCGGCGGCGTTCTCGACCTGTTCGGGGGAGCCGCCGAGGACCTCGGCGAGGGCGCCCGCGGCCATCGAGCAGGCCGAGCCGACCTCGCCCTGGCAGCCGACCTCCGCGCCGGAGATGGACGCGTTCTCCTTGAAGAGCATGCCGATGGCACCGGCGGCCAGCATGAAGCGGACGACACCCTCCTCGTCGGCGCCGGGCACGAAGTTCATGTAGTAGTGGAGCACCGCGGGGATGATGCCGGCGGCCCCGTTGGTCGGGGCGGTCACCACCCGGCCGCCCGCCGCGTTCTCCTCGTTCACCGCCATCGCGTACAGCGTGATCCACTCCATGGAGTGCGCCAACGGATCGCCCTCGGCGCGGAGCTGGCGCGCGGTCACCGCGGCACGGCGACGCACCCGAAGGCCGCCCGGCAGGATGCCCTCGCGGGTCATGCCACGCCGCACGCAGGCCCGCATGACCTCCCAGATCTCCAGCAGCCCGGTGCGGATCTCGTCCTCGGTGCGCCAGGCGCGTTCGTTCTCCAGCATCAGGGCGGAGATCGACAGTCCGGTCTCCTTCGTCAGCCGCAGCAGCTCGTCGCCGGTGCGGAAGGGGTACTTCAGCACCGTGTCGTCGAGCTTGATCCGGTCCGCGCCCACCGCGTCCTCGTCGACGACGAACCCGCCGCCCACCGAGTAGTACGTCTTCGACATGAGCTCGGCGCCCGAGGCGTCGTACGCCCACACCGTCATGCCGTTCGCGTGGTAGGGGAGGGTCTTGCGGCGGTGCAGGACCAGGTCGTCGTCGAAGGAGAAGGGGATCTCGCGCTCGCCGAGCAGCTTCAGGACGCCCGCGGCCTTGATCTCCGCCACCCGCTCGTCCGCGTTCTCCACGTCCACCGTGCGCGGGGAGGCCCCCTCCAGGCCGAGCAGCACCGCCTTCGGGGTGCCGTGGCCGTGACCGGTCGCGCCCAGGGAGCCGTAGAGCTCGCAGCGCACCGAGGCGACGGAGGGCAGCAGTTCCTCGTTGCGCAGGCGGCGGGCGAACATACGGGCCGCGCGCATCGGGCCGACCGTGTGGGAGCTGGACGGGCCGATGCCGATCGAGAACAGGTCGAAGACCGAGATGGCCACGGGCACTCCTTCGAAAAGGGCGGGGGCACACGTCGTCGGGTGCCCCCACCGTGGAACTACTTGTTCAGGCCGGCGTACAGCGGGTGCTTGTCGGCGAGGGCCTTCACCCGGGCCTTGAGCGACTCCACGTCGTACGACGGCTTCAGCGCCGAAGCGATGACGTCCGCGACCTCGGCGAAGTCCTCGGCCGTGAAGCCGCGGGTGGCCAGGGCGGGCGTGCCGATCCGCAGCCCCGACGTCACCATCGGCGGGCGCGGGTCGTTCGGGACGGCGTTGCGGTTGACCGTGATGCCGACCTCGTGGAGACGGTCCTCGGCCTGCCGGCCGTCCAGTTCGGACTCGCGCAGGTCGACGAGGATGAGGTGGACGTCGGTGCCGCCGGAGAGCACGTCGACCCCGGCCTCCCGGGCGTCGTCGGCCGTCAGACGCTCGGCGAGGATGCGCGCACCGTCCACCGTACGCCGCTGGCGCTCCTTGAACTCCTCCGAGGCGGCGACCTTGAAGGACACCGCCTTCGCCGCGATCACGTGCTCCAGGGGACCGCCCTGGAAGCCCGGGAAGACGGAGGAGTTCAGCTTCTTGGCGAACTCCTTCTTCGCGAGGATGATCCCGCCGCGCGGTCCGCCCAGCGTCTTGTGGGTGGTGGAGGTGACCACGTCCGCGTACTCGACGGGGTTCGGGTGCAGCCCCGCGGCCACCAGGCCCGCGAAGTGGGCCATGTCGACCCACAGATACGCCTCGACCTCGTCGGCGATCCGGCGGAACTCCGCGAAGTCCAGCTGCCGCGGGTACGCCGACCATCCGGCGATGATCACCTTGGGCCGGTGCTCCTTGGCGAGCTTCTCCAGCTCGGCCATGTCGACGAGACCCGCCTCGTCCACGTGGTACGCGACCACGTCGAACTGCTTGCCGGAGAAGTTCAGCCGCATCCCGTGGGTCAGGTGACCGCCGTGCGCCAGGTCCAGACCCAGGATCGTGTCGCCGGGCTGCGCCAGCGCGAACAGGGCGGCCTGGTTCGCGGAGGCACCTGAGTGGGGCTGCACGTTGGCGTACTCGGCGCCGAACAGCTCCTTCACACGGTCGATCGCGATCTGCTCGGCCACGTCGACGTGCTCACAGCCGCCGTAGTAGCGACGGCCGGGATAGCCCTCGGCGTACTTGTTGGTGAGGACCGAGCCCTGCGCCTCCATGACCGCGAGCGGAGCGAAGTTCTCCGACGCGATCATCTCGAGGGTGGACTGCTGACGGTCCAGCTCGGCGTCGACCGCGGCGGCGATCTCCGGGTCGAGCTCGTGCAGGGGAGTGTTCAGTGCGGACATCGGGTGCGGACTCCTCAGCCGGCGGAAAAGGCGGTGTACTCGTCGGCGGAGAGCAGGTCGGCCGGCTCCTCGGCGACGCGTACCTTGAACAGCCAGCCGCCCTCGAAGGGGGCGGAGTTCACCAGCGCCGGGTCGCTCACGACGTCCTCGTTGACCTCGGTGACCTCACCGGAGACGGGGGAGTACAGGTCGCTGACCGACTTGGTCGACTCCAGCTCGCCGCAGGTCTCGCCCGCGGTCACCGTGTCACCGACCTCCGGGAGCTGGACGAAGACGACATCGCCGAGCGCGTTGGCCGCGTGCTCGGTGATGCCGACCGTCGAGACGCCGTCCTCGGCGCCCGACAGCCACTCGTGCTCCTTGCTGTAGCGCAGCTGCTGCGGGTTGCTCATGGTCTGAATTCTCCTGTACGCGGGGGAGTGCTGATGAATGGGGGACTGCGGAAGGCGTGCGTGAGCAGCGACTCTGTGCTCAGCATCACCTACGACGGCTACTTCTGACGCTTGTAGAACGGCAGCGCCACGACCTCGTACGGCTCGTGACTGCCCCGGATGTCCACACCGACACCGGCCGTGCCCGGAGTCGCGTGCGCGGGGTCGACGTACGCCATCGCGATCGGCCTGCCCAGCGTGGGGGAGGGGGCACCGGAGGTGACCTCGCCGATCACCTCGCCGCCCGCGACGACCGCGTACCCGGCACGGGGGACACGGCGGCCCTCGGCGATCAGGCCGACGAGGACACGCGGCGGCTCGTGGTTGGCGTTCTCGGCGGCCTCGCGCAGGGCCGCGCGGCCCACGAAGTCGCCCTCCTTCTCGAACTTCACCACGCGCCCGAGACCCGCGTCGAAGGGCGTGAGGGAGGTCGACAGCTCATGCCCGTACAGCGGCATGCCCGCCTCCAGACGCAGCGTGTCCCGGCAGGACAGCCCGCAGGGGACGAGCCCGACGCCCTCGCCCGCCTTGGTCAGCGCCTGCCACAGCTCGACCGCGTGCTCCGGCTTCACGAACAGCTCGAAGCCGTCCTCACCGGTGTACCCGGTGCGGGCGATCAGCGCGGGCACCCCGGCGACCGTGCCCGGCAGACCGGCGTAGTACTTCAGGCCGTCGAGGTCGGCGTCGGTCAGGGAGGCGAGGATCCCGGGCGCCTGCGGTCCCTGTACGGCGATCAGCGCGTAGGCGTCCCGGTCGTCACGCACCTCGGCGTCGAAGCCGGCCGCGCGCTCGGTCAGCGCGTCCAGCACGACCTGGGCGTTGGAGGCGTTGGCGACCACCATGTACTCGGTCTCCGCGAGCCGGTAGACGATCAGGTCGTCCAGGATGCCGCCGTCGGCCTGGCAGATCATGGTGTAGCGGGCGCGGCCGACACCCACGGACGCGATGTTGCCGACGAGGGCGAAGTTCAGCAGCTCGGCCGCCTGCGGCCCGGCCACGGTGATCTCGCCCATGTGGGAGAGGTCGAAGAGGCCGGCCTTCGTCCGCACGGCGTTGTGCTCGTCGCGCTCGGAGCCGTAGCGCAGGGGCATGTCCCAGCCGGCGAAGTCGGTCATGGTCGCGCCCAGCGAGCGGTGCAGGGCATCGAGCGCGGTACGACGGGATTCGGTACTGCTCATCGGACGGTCGTCTCCCAAGGATCCAAGGCATGACGGGCGAGGGCGTTCCTCCCCATCTGTCATCGGAACCTGAGAGGTTCGCCCTGATCACGAAATGATCCGGGCTTGCACCGTGGGTGGGGCCGCCTTCGAGTCGGCGGCCCGCTTTTCAGATGTGCCTCGCCCGCGCGGTAACGGGGCCTGAGAGATTCAAGGGAGGGACTTGCTCCTTCGGCGCCCGGGTACACGTACCCAGGACTCTCCCGCGCGGATTCAAGCGGCCGGTATGCAGTTGGCGCGGACATCATTGCACGCCGCGCACGCGTCCGGCAGGGCCGCGTCTGTAACCAGCTTGTGGCGGTACGACTACAGAAAAGCGAGAGATCGTCCATTACCTTCTCTTTACGCTCGGTGGGGAGGGGAACCCCGACCCCGGAGGAGGACGATGACGGTGGACAGGACCACGGCGTACGCGACGACCTCGGGCATCGCGCTGCCGGATCAGCCCACGGCCCCGGCCGTCGAGCTCCGCGGCGCATGCCGCATCCCGGTCGTCCGCGACCTGCGCGACCGTGCGGGCCGCAGCCCGCACGCCCTGCTCTTCGGCCCCAAGGACCTCGTCGTCATCACCGGCCTGCCCGGCAGCGGCAAGTCCACGCTGATGAAGCGTGCGGTGGGCGGGATCCGGATCGACTCCCAGGACACCCGTGACCGCTGGGACGGCCGGCTGTCCGGCTTACTGCCGTACGCCGTCTACCGCCCCCTGGTCCGGCTCGCGCACTACGCCGGACTGCACAGCGCCCTGCGCTCCGGCGAGGGAGTCGTGGTGCACGACTGCGGCACCCAGGCCTGGGTGCGCGGCTGGCTGGCCCGCGAGGCCCGGCGGCGGGGCGGCACCCTGCATCTGCTGCTGCTCGACGTCACGGCGGACATCGCGCTGGAGGGCCAGCGCGAGCGCGGCCGGGGTGTCTCGCGGTACGCCTTTCTGCGGCACCGGGGCGCGGCCTCCCGGCTGATCAGCTCCGTGGAGCGCGGTGACCTGCCCCCGGGGTGCGGTTCGGCGGTGCTGATCGACCGGGACGCCGCGGACGTGCTGCGGCGGATCGGCTTCACGGGCTGACGCGGACGGGTTTGCCGGGCTGAGCCACCTTTCCGTCGCACCCGCTAGCCTTTCAGCCACATCAGTAGGTTCACAGCAGGCGGTCAGACAGATGGACTTCCCGGCGGATCTTCCCGCGGACTTTCCAGCACCGGCACACCCGCACCCTCATCCGCACGGCGGATGGCCCGGCAACGAACTGGAGGAGGTGCTCTCGGCCTCCCTCGGCATGCCCTCGGCGGGCGGCCGGATCATCGAGGTGCTCGGCCGCAGCTTCGTCTGGATACCCCTGCCGAACGGCGGCGGTCCGCACAGCGGCCCCCTCGACCTGCCCACCCTGGAGATCGCGGGGCAGGCCTTCGTCCCGGTCTTCAGCTCCGAGGAGCAGCTCCGCCAGGTCGTCGGCAGCCATCTGTCGTACACCATCGCCCCGGCGGTCGAGTTCGCCCGTGGCCTGCCCCCGCACGTGGGCATCGCGGTGAACCCCGACGGTGTGGTGGGCGTCCCCCTTCCGCCCGCCGCGGTCGCCGACCTCTGCCGCGTGGGCCGCACCCCGCTGGACGGCCCCAACACCGGCGGCCGGGTCAAGCTCTACGAGCCGGACTGGCAGGACGACCCGGTCGACTTCCTGGCGGCCGCGTCGGCCGAGTTCGCGGCCACGGGAGTGGTCCTCACGGCCCGCCGCTGTCTGGCCGCCATCGAAACGGCCGACCCGGTGATGTTCGTGGGCGTCGAACTCTCCCAGTGGGAGGGCGATCTGCGCACCCTCCCGATGGACGCCCTCGGCCGGGCTCTGGGGACGACTCCGGTTGCCTGGCCGGTCAACCTGGTTCTCCTGGACGTGGCGGACGACCCGGTGGGCCACTGGATGCGCGAACAGGTACGCCCCTTCTATACACGGGGCTGACGGCGCACAGGTCCCGAGCTCGTGGGCGCTTAAGCTGGTTTCATACTCGGGGCAACTTTCAAGAAGGGGCGATACAGGGTGAGCGCCACCACGACCGACCAGGTCGAGCACATGCTGCGCCAGGTGACCCCCGGGCGCTACGACGCCTACGAGGCACTGCTGCGCGCCCTGGCGACCCCGAACTCCGGCCAGATCTGGATGCTCCTGTGGCACGGCCAGGCCGGCTCCCCGGACGCCCAGTACGGAAACATGGAGGTCGACGGCTACGGCTACGCCCCCTGTGTGACCTCGGCCCAGGAGCTGAGCGCCAGCGGCTGGAACCGTTCGTACGAAGTGGTCGACGGCATCGACGTGGCCCGCACCCTCTATCCCGACCAGTACGGCCTGTGGCTCAACCCGCACGCCCCCGGCGGCGGCCTCGGCATCCCCTGGCTCGATCTGCGCCGCATCGCCACCGGCCTGGAGCGCCAGCCCGCGGGGCCGCTCAGGCTGTCGGAACCCGGCATCGAGATCCCCCAGTTCTACGCGCTGCTCGTGCAGAACGCCCACCGCACCCCGGCGGTCCGCTCACTGCGCCGCGCCTGGGTGCAGCCGGCGCTCGGGGCGCCGTATCTCGCGATCGGCCTGGACGTGTACGACACCAGCCCCTCGGCCGTGGACTCGGTGCGCGCGATGATGCAGCAGTCCATCGGCGCCGTCCCGGACGGGCTCCCGGTGTCGACCGTGGCGATGTCCGACGAGTACGACCCGGTGGCGCTGTGGATGCGCGCCGGTGCCCGTCCCTTCTACGACCGTGAGGCCCACGGATCCCCCGCGCAGGCCCCGGCGGCCGGGTACGGCTATCCGCCCGCCCGTGGTGGTTACTGAGAGCTACGGCAACCCGTTCGACTCGTTTACGTAACAGCCACATTTCTTCGCGCGTAGATAGCGGCAGATCATCACGAAGGTCGCCTATTGTGCCGTTCTGTCCCAACTAGCATGCGTCCGGGAGTCGTTACCCGTTGTTCGGATAACGGAATCCCTCGTACTGCATCACGGTTACGCATACTTTCTTCGCCAGGCCTGGCGGGTGATCGCAGCGAAGCTGAAGACTCCCCAGGCAGACGCAGGATCAGACGTTTCCTGTGAGCTGAGCAAGTCGACAAAGCCGTAATCCACGGCAGGTGTAGGCCGGTCACCACCGGCGAGAGGGGTCGGGTCACTGTGACCGCACCGATCGAGACCACCGGGGCGCAGGCCGAGGCGCAGCCGGAGGCTGTCCTCGTCGGCGCCGACAAGGGGCAGATCGAGGGCCGTTCCCTGGGGCAGATCGCCTGGTCCCGCTTCAAGAGGGACAAGGTGGCGGTCGCCGGCGGCGTGATCGTCATCCTGCTGGTCCTGCTCGCGGTGCTCTCCCGCCCCATCCAGGCCATGTTCGGCCTGGACCCGAACGCCCTGCACCAGGATCTGATCGACCCCAACACCTCGCTGCCCAAGGGCGACTTCGGCGGCATGAGCTGGGACCACCCGCTCGGCGTGGAGCCGAAGTTCGGCCGCGACATCGCCACCCGCATCCTCGAGGGCTCCTGGGTCTCGCTGGTCGTCGCCTTCGGCGCCACGATCCTGTCCAACACGATCGGCGCCGTGCTCGGCGTGGTCGCCGGCTACTACGGCGGACGCGTCGACGCGATCATCAGCCGGCTGATGGACACCTTCCTGGCGTTCCCGCTCCTGCTGTTCGCCATCGCCATCTCGGCCACGCTCCAGGGTGGTGCCTTCGGGCTCGAGGGTCTGCCGCTGCACATCAGCGTGCTGATCTTCGTGATCGGCTTCTTCAACTGGCCCTACCTGGGCCGCATCGTGCGAGGTCAGACGCTGGCCCTGCGCGAGCGGGAGTTCGTCGACGCCTCGCGCGGGATGGGGGCCAGGGGCCCCTACATCCTCTTCCGCGAGCTGCTGCCGAACCTCGTCGGCCCGATCATCGTCTACTCGACGCTGCTCATCCCGACCAACATCCTCTTCGAGGCGTCGCTGAGCTTCCTCGGCGTCGGCATCCAGCCTCCCCAGGCCTCCTGGGGAGGCATGCTCAACCAGGCCGTCGACTTCTACCAGGTCGACCCGCAGTTCATGATCGTGCCTGGTCTGGCCATCTTCGTGACCGTCCTGGCGTTCAACCTGCTCGGCGACGGTCTCCGAGACGCTCTCGACCCGCGCAGCCGCTGACCCGCGACCGCGGTGAGAGTTCACAAGATTTCCGACAATTGAAGGGGAAGCAGACCATCATGCGAAGGTCAGCGCTGGCCGCAGTGGCGGCCATCGGCAGTGCGAGCCTGTTGCTCTCGGCTTGCAGCAAGGCCGATGACAACGGTGGAGACGAGAGCAAGTCGGCCGGTGCCAACGCAGCGACCAAGGACGTCGTCAACGCCTCCACCCAGAAGGGTGGGACGGTCACGTACGAGCTCTCGGACGTGCCGGACTCCTTCGACCCCGGCAACACGTACTACGCCTACATGTACAACCTCAGCCGGCTGTACGCCCGCCCGCTGATGACCTTCAAGCCCGCCCCGGGCGAGGAGGGCAACACGCTGGTCCCGGACCTCGCCGCGAGCCCGGGCGAGCCGAGCGACGGCGGCAAGACCTGGACGTACAAGCTCCGCTCCGGCCTGAAGTACCAGGACGGCACCGCGATCACCTCGAAGGACGTCAAGTACGCCGTCGAGCGCTCCAACTTCGCGCGTGACGTGCTCTCGCTCGGCCCGAACTACTTCCAGCAGTTCATGGAGGGCGGCAAGGAGTACAAGGGCCCCTACAAGGACAAGAGCGCCGAGGGCCTGAAGTCCATCGAGACGCCGGACGACACCACGATCGTCTTCAAGCTCAACCGCGCCTTCCAGGAGTTCGACTACCTGGTCGCGACGCCGCAGACGGCGCCGGTCCCGCAGGCCAAGGACACCGGCATCGACTACATCAAGTCCATCGTGTCCTCGGGCTCCTACAAGTTCCAGAGCTACGACGAGGGCAAGCAGGCCGTCCTCGTCAAGAACGAGAACTGGGACCCGAAGACCGACCCGCTGCGCAAGCAGTACCCGGACAAGATCGTCGTCAAGCTGAAGGTCAACGCCGAGACGATCGACCAGGACGTCCAGGCCGGTGAAGCGATCGACCTCGGCGGTACCGGTGTCCAGGCCGCGACCCAGGCGAAGGTCGTCAACGACGCGAACCTGAAGGCCAATACGGACAACACCTACGGTGGCCGTCTGGTCTACATGGCGATCAACAACCAGGTCGCGCCGTTCGACAAGGTCGAGTGCCGCAAGGCCGTCGAGTACGCCGTCGACAAGGTCTCCGTGCAGACCGCCGAGGGCGGCCCGATCCGCGGTGACATCGCCACCACCGTCCTGCCGCCGGACATCCCGGGCTACCAGAAGGCGGACGTCTACGCGAGCACCGGCAACAAGGGTGACGTCGCCAAGGCCAAGGAGCAGCTGAAGGCCTGCGGCAAGTCGAGCATCAACACCAACATCTCGGCGCGCAGCGACCGTCCGCAGGAGATCGACGCGGCCACCGCGATCATCGCCTCGCTGAAGAAGGTCGGCATCAACGCCAGCCTGAAGCAGTACCCGTCGGGCAAGTACTTCACCGACTACGCGGGTGTACCGACGTTCGACAAGAAGCAGAACATCGGCCTGCACATGATGCAGTGGGGTGCCGACTGGCCGTCCGGCTACGGCTTCCTCCAGCAGATCCTGCACGGTGACGCGATCGGCGCGTCCGGCAACACCAACCTCTCGTATCTGAACGACAAGCAGATCAACGAGATGCTGGAGCAGGCCATCGCCACCGACGACGACGCCGCGCGCAACGCCCTGTACGCCCAGATCGACAAGCGTGCGATGGACCTGGCGGCGCTCGTCCCGCTGACCTACTTCAAGGTCCTGCTGTACCGCCCGACGGGCTTCACCAACCTGGTGTCCACGGCGGCCTTCAGCGGTCAGTACGACTACCTCAACATCGGCACGACCAAGAAGTAGCCCCGGAAGGCAGGTGAAGGCATTGGTGCCCGTGGGCCTCGCGGCCCGCGGGCACCAGCGCCGGTCCCCGTGATCTCGTACATCCTCCGTCGGACGTTCGCGGCAGTGATCCTGCTGCTGGTCGTCACCGCGGTCACCTTCGCGATCTTCTTCCTGCTGCCGCGGATGGCCGGCCAGACCGCCGACCAGCTCGCGCAGCAGTACATCGGAAAGAGCCCGACGAAGGCCGACATCCTCGCCGTCAAGCAGAACCTCGGTCTGGACGACCCCCTGTATCTCCAGTACTGGCACTTCATCAAGGGGATCGTGTCCGGCGCCACCTACAACCTGGGCCCCACCACCGCTCACTGCGACGCGCCCTGCTTCGGCTACTCCTTCAAGAACCACGTCGAGGTCTGGCCGCAGCTCACCTCGCGCCTTCCGGTGACCGTCTCGCTGGCCGCCGGTGCCGCCGTGATGTGGCTGGTGTCCGGCGTGGTGATCGGCGTGATCTCCGCGCTCAAGCCCCGTAGCTTCTTCGACCGCGCCTTCATGGGCGTCGCGCTCGCCGGTGTCTCGCTGCCCATGTTCTTCACGGGCAACCTGGCGCTGCTGCTCTTCACCTACCAGTGGCCGATCTTCGGGCGAACCTACGTACCGTTCACCGAGAATCCGGCCCAGTGGGCCAACACACTCTTCCCGGCCTGGTGCTCGCTGGCGCTGCTGTACTCCGCCATCTACGCGCGGCTGACCCGTTCGGGCATGCTGGAGACGATGAACGAGGACTTCATCCGCACGGCCCGCGCCAAGGGCCTGCGGGAGCGCAATGTGGTGGCCCGGCACGGGCTGCGGGCCGCGCTGACCCCGATCATCACCGTCTTCGGCATGGACCTGGGCCTGCTGCTCGGCGGCGCCGTGATCACCGAGACGGTGTTCTCGCTGCCCGGCATCGGCCAGTACGCGGTGCAGGGCATCACCGACAACGACCTGCCCCCGATCCTCGGCGTCACCCTGCTCGCCGCCTTCTTCGTCGTGATCGCAAATCTCCTGGTGGACCTGTTGTACGCCGCCGCCGACCCGCGGGTGAGGCTCTCGTGACCGAACTCTCCAAGACCGGTGCCGCCCTGGGCGAGCCGGCTCCCGGGAACGCTCCCGACGCCTTCCTCGCGGTCCGCGACCTCAAGGTGCACTTCCCGACCGACGACGGCCTGGTCAAGTCCGTCGACGGGCTCAGCTTCCAGGTGGAGAAGGGCAAGACCCTCTGCATAGTCGGCGAGTCGGGCTCCGGCAAGTCCGTCACCTCGCTGGCGATCATGGGCCTGCACCGGCTCGGGGCGCGCGGCAAGAACGTCCAGATGTCCGGCGAGATCTGGCTGGACGGCAAGGAACTGGTCTCCGCCGACCCCGACGAGGTGCGTCGGCTGCGCGGCCGCGAGATGGCGATGATCTTCCAGGACCCGCTGTCCGCGATGCACCCGTACTACACGATCGGCAGCCAGATCGTGGAGGCGTACCGCGTCCACAACGACGTCAGCAAGAAGATCGCTCGCAAGCGGGCGATCGAGATGCTCGACCGGGTCGGCATCCCCGAGCCGGACAAGCGCGTCGACGGTTACCCGCACGAGTTCTCCGGCGGTATGCGCCAGCGCGCGATGATCGCCATGGCGCTTGTCAACAACCCCGAACTGCTCATCGCGGACGAGCCGACGACCGCCCTCGACGTCACCGTCCAGGCGCAGATCCTCGACCTCATCCGGGATCTGCAGAAGGAGTTCGGCTCCGCGGTCGTCCTCATCACCCACGACCTGGGTGTGGTCGCCGAGATCGCCGACGACGTACTGGTGATGTACGGCGGCCGGTGCGTGGAGCGGGGCAGTGTCGACGACGTCTTCGAGCGGCCGCAGCACCCGTACACCTGGGGTCTGCTCGGCTCGATGCCGCGTATCGACCGGGAGACCTCCGAGCGGCTCATCCCCGTCAAGGGTCAGCCGCCGAGCCTCATCAACGTCCCCTCGGGCTGCGCCTTCCACCCCCGCTGCCCGTACGCGGACATCCCCAAGGGCGATGTCACCCGTACCGTGCGCCCGGAGCTCCAGCAGGTCGGCGGCGGGCACTTCTCCGCGTGCCACCTCTCGCCGGAGGACCGCACGCGGATCTGGACCGAAGAGATTGCGCCGAAGCTGTGAGTGAGACGAAGAAGACGGACGCGGACGTGACGGCCGCCCCCGACGAGCGCGAGATACTGCTCAAGGTCGAGGGCCTCCAGAAGCACTTCCCGATCCGCAAGGGCGTCCTCCAGCGCCAGGTCGGTGCGGTCAAGGCGGTAGACGGCATCGACTTCGAGGTGCGCAAGGGCGAGACCCTCGGCGTGGTCGGCGAGTCGGGCTGCGGCAAGTCGACCATGGGCCGGGTCATCACCCGCCTCCAGGAGCCGACCGGCGGTTCGATCCACTTCGAGGGCCAGGACATCACGCGGCTGAACGCGGCCGGGATGCGTCCGCTGCGGCGGGACATCCAGATGATCTTCCAGGACCCGTACGGCTCCCTGAACCCCCGGCACACCATCGGCGGAATCGTCTCGGCGCCGTTCCGGCTCCAGGGCGTGGAGCCCGAGGGCGGGGTGAAGCAGGAGGTCCAGCGCCTGCTGGAGCTGGTCGGACTGAGCCCCGAGCACTACAACCGCTACCCGCACGAGTTCTCGGGAGGCCAGCGCCAGCGCATCGGCATCGCGCGCGCACTGGCCCTGAAGCCCAAGCTGGTGGTGGCGGACGAGCCGGTCTCGGCCCTCGACGTGTCGATCCAGGCGCAGGTCGTGAACCTGATGGACGACCTCCAGGAGGAGCTCGGCCTCACCTACGTGATCATCGCGCACGACCTGTCCGTCGTACGGCATGTCTCGGACCGCATCGCGGTGATGTACCTCGGCAAGATCGTCGAACTCGCCGACCGCACCTCGCTGTACGAGGCGCCGATGCACCCGTACACCAAGGCCCTGATGTCGGCGGTCCCGGTGCCGGATCCGAAGCGCCGCGGCACCAAGTCGGAGCGCATCCTGCTGCGCGGCGACGTCCCGTCCCCGATCTCCCCGCCCTCGGGCTGCCGCTTCCACACCAGGTGCTGGAAGGCCACGGAGATCTGCAGGACGACGGAGCCCCAGCTGATCGAGCTGCGCCCGGGCCAGCGCGTGGCCTGCCACCACCCGGAGAACTTCGCGGACCAGGCCCCGCAGGACACCGTGCTCCTGTCGGTGGCCAAGGAGGCGGCCGCGCTGGTCGCCGAGGAGGTCCTGGCGGAGTCGGCGGAGACGTCGGCCGCGGTGGCGGCGGTGGTGGAGGGCTCCCCGGAGACGGAGCCCTCCGATGAGGCGGCCGAGAAGCCCGTGGCCGAGGCCACGGCGGACGCCGAAGCCACGTCCGCGAAGACCGGCCCGGGAGCGAGGACCGCGCCCGCGACCGGCGTCCAGGAGGCGAAGGACGACGGTCAGGAGTCAACTGACGCGTAACGCATGACGAGTTGGCAAAGTCATGCACATGCCCGAACGGGAGAGTGAAGAGTCGTCCGTGTCCGACTTATCGGCGCACGCTCGAAAGGGACGACACCATGGGACTCTCCCGTTCGGCACGCTTAGGAGCCGTCGCGACCGCGGCGGCTTCCTTCTTTGTCATCGCGGCCTCCCCAGGCCCCGCCCCCGGCGCCCCCGGCGTGGGCGACCCCTACTTCCCGCTCCTCGGCAACGGCGGCTTCGACGCCCGCCACTACACCCTCGACGTGGCGTACAACCCGGACACCGACCGTCTGGACGGCCGTACGACACTCACGGCCCGCGCCACCCGGAACCTCTCGTCCTTCGACCTGGACCTCCAGAAACTCGAGGTCACGAGAGTCGAAGTGAACGGCAGACGCGCCCAGTTCACCCGTGACGGCGACGAGATCCGCATCACCCCGCGCCAATCCCTGCGCAAGGGCCACGACTTCACGGTCGCCGTCACCTACGGCGGCGTCCCCGAACCGCTCAGCGGCCCCATCGTCTTCGGCTCCGACTACGGCTGGATGAAGACCCCCGACGGCGTCTTCGTCGCCTGTGAACCCAACGCCGCCTCCACCTGGTTCCCGTCCAGCGACCACCCCTCCGACAAGGCCACCTACGACATCCGCATCAGAACCCCCAAGGGCCTGACCGCGGTCTCCAACGGCCGGCTCGTGTCGACGTACGACAAGGGCGGCTCGACGTACACCCACTGGCGCGAGAAGAAGCCGATGGCGACCTACCTCGCGACCGCCACCATCGGGAAGTTCGACGTCCGCACCGGGACGACCCCCGGCGGCATCCCCATCTACACCGCCATCGACCCGGTGCTGGAGAACAGCAACAACGTCGACGTGTACGGCGTGACCGCCGAGGCCACCGACTACTGGTCGCAGGTCTTCGGGCCGTACCCCTTCGAGGAGACCGGCGCGATCGTCGACGACATGCCGCAGGCGGGGTTCTCGCTGGAGGTGCAGTCGAAGCCGGTGTACTCGGCGGTGCGCAACGAGACCACGATCGTGCACGAGCTCGCCCACCAGTGGTTCGGCGACTCGGTCTCCGTCGCGCACTGGAAGGACATCTGGCTCAACGAGGGCTTCGCCACCTACGCCCAGTGGCTGTGGGCCGAGCACAAGGGCACCCGCAGCGCCCACGACTCCTTCCTCGCCGGCTACGCCGCCCGCCCCGCCGACAACCCGTTCTGGCAGATCACCGTCGGCGACCCGCAGCGCGACACGATGTTCGCGTCCGCGGTCTACCAGCGCGGCGCGATGACGCTCCAGGTGCTGCGCGAACGGATCGGCGACAAGGCGTTCTTCAGGCTGCTGCCGGCCTGGACCGAGCTCCACCGCTACGGCAACGCCGACACCGCCGACTTCATCCGGCTCGCGGAGAAGGTGAGCGGACAACAGCTGGACGACCTGTTCCGCACCTGGCTCTTCACGACGGGCAAACCGGCCCTGTAAAAGCCCCTGCGCGACAATGCGGTGTGCTCCAGCAACTGTTCAGCCCCTCCGTCCAGCACACGCTCGACCTCGTCGGCATCTTCGTGTTCGCCATCTCCGGCGCGCTGCTGGCCGTCCGCAAGAACTTCGACGTCTTCGGCATCGCCGTACTCGCCGAGGTCACCGCGCTGGGCGGAGGGCTGTTCAGGGACCTGATCATCGGTGCCGTACCGCCCGCCGCCTTCACGGACCTGGGTTACTTCATCACCCCGCTGCTCGCCGCCCTGCTGGTCTTCTTCCTGCACCCGCACGTGGAGCGCATCCAGGCCGGTGTCAACGTCTTCGACGCGGCCGGCCTCGGACTGTTCTGCGTCGCCGGGACGACGAAGGCGTACGAGTACGGGCTCGGCCTCACCCAGTCCGTCACCCTCGGTCTCGCCACCGCCGTCGGCGGCGGTGTCCTGCGGGACGTGCTGGCCAACGAGGTGCCCTCGCTGCTGCGGTGGGACCGCGACCTGTACGCGGTCCCGGCGATCGTCGGCGCCACCATGGTCGCCCTGTGCATCCGTCACGACGCCCTCTCTCCGTTCACCAGCGGGCTCGCGGCCCTCACCGCTTTCGTACTGCGCCTGCTTGCGATGCGGTTTCACTGGCGAGCACCGCGGGCGTGGAACCGGCGCTCGACCGTGCGTGAGGAGTAGTGCCCGCCCGGCCGTGCAGCAGCCCCATCTCCTCGGTCAGCCACTGGAACGCCGGGACCACCTGCGGCCGCCACAACGCCATGTTGTGGCCGCCCGCGCTCTTCGGGATGTAGACGACGTGCACGGTGGTCGGCGCCTTCGCGATCTGTTCGAGACCGGTGGCGGCCTCGTAGCCGTCGCCCGGCTGGCCGGACTGGTAGAGCGCGATCGCGGGTGGCGTGCGGGCCTCGCGCAGCAGCAGGTAGGGGTTGTTGGCGCGGCGCAGGGCGGGAGTCTCGGCGGCCAGCGAGTTGCGTTCGCCGATCGGGTCGTTGTAGCCCGACATGCTGACCGCGGCCCGGTAGCGGTCGGGGTGGGCGACGGCGAGCTTCGTCGCGCAGTGCCCGCCCGCCGAGTACCCGGCCACCGCCCAGCCCGCGGGACCGGCCTGGGCGCGGAGGTTGTCGGTGACCATCTTCGGCACGTCGACGCTGAGCCAGGTGTCGGCGTTGACCGTGCCCGTGATGTTGGCGCAGCCGGTGTCCACCCCGGCCAGCAGATTCATGCGCGGGGCGACCAGGATGAAGGGCGCCACCCGGCCCTCCCGCATCAGCGGCCGCAGCTGGTTCACCGCGTGCAGTGACCCGAACCAGGCCCTCGCCGAGCCCGGATAGCCCGACAGCAGCTCCACCACGGGGAATTTGTGGTGCCGGTAGGCGGGTGAGCCGTACTGCGGCGGCAGCCAGACGTAGACCTCGGCGTTCACGCCCGAGACCCGGCCCTTGAGCTGGGTCACCCGTACGCCGTTCATGCC
Source organism: Streptomyces sp. SAI-127 (assembly GCF_029894425.1). NCBI lineage: Bacteria > Bacillati > Actinomycetota > Actinomycetes > Kitasatosporales > Streptomycetaceae > Streptomyces > Streptomyces sp. SAI-127. The sequence goes on along the minus strand of NZ_JARXYJ010000001.1, from coordinate 3,483,306 downwards.
GGGTCCGGTGGCCTTCGTGAAGTGCTGCTTCACTCTGGGCAGCCGTTTCAGCGAGATGCCGCCGGTGCCGTCGGCGCCGAGATTCGCGGCCTGCTGGACGTGGTTGCCGGTGCCGAGCAGGTCGGCCCAGTTGTCGTACAGGTTGTTCTGGTTGTTGACCACCGCGAAGACGAGGCCGACGGCCGTGCCCTGGGCGAACAGCACCATCAGTACGCGGGCGGCGGCGCGTGCCATCCGGGGGCCCCGCAGCCGCGACCACAGGGCGAGCGGCAGCACGAGGGCGACGACGGACAGCACGATCAGCGTGTAGAGGAACGCGGTCCCGGTGAGGCTCATGTCCCTGTAGAGGGGGATGCCGGGACGTGGGTTTACGGACGAGTACGGACACTTACCGAAGAATTGCCCGGGTCTCACCTGGACCGGCCTGTCGGTCGCACGAGAAAAGCTACCGCTTAGTAGTTTGTTGTTGTACCGTTCAGGCATGCCAGAAGCAGCCTCCGTCACGCGTGCCACCATCGGCGACAGCGAGTTCGACCGGGACACCGCGGTCACCCGCCGCGCACCCGGCGTCTACGACATCGACCTCTCCGCCGGCTGGACGATCATCAGCGCCGTCAACGGCGGCTACCTGCTGGCGGTCCTGGGCCGCGCCCTCGCGGACGCCCTGCCGCACGCCGACCCGTTCACGATCTCCGCGCACTACCTGACCGCGTCCCAGCCCGGACCCGCGGTGATCCGCACGGACGTGGTCCGCACCGGCCGCACCCTCTCCACCGGCCAGGCCTCGCTCTTCCAGTACGACGAGGAGGGCAAGGAGGTCGAGCGCATCCGCGTCCTCGCCTCCTACGGCGACCTCGGCTCCCTTCCCGACGACGTCCGTACGACGGCGAAGCCGCCCGCGTTTCCGCCCATGGACCAGTGCTTCGGCCCCGAGGACGGACCGGCCCCTGTCGACGGCAGTTCGGCCATCGCCGACCGGCTGATGCTCAAGCTGGACCCGTCGACCCTGGGCTGGGCCCTCGGCGCCCCGTCCGGCAAGGGCGAGATGCGGTCCTGGTTCGGGCTCGCCGACGGCCGCGACGCCGACCCCTTCTCGCTGCTCCTCGCGGTGGACGCGCTCCCGCCCACCGCCTTCGAGATCGGCATCAAGGGCTGGGTGCCCACGGTGGAGCTCACCGTCCACATCCGCTGCCGCCCGGCACCGGGCCCGCTGCGCGTCTCCATCACCACCCGCAACCTCGCCGGCGGCTTCCTGGAGGAGGACGCGGAGGTCTGGGACAGCGCGGACCGGTTGGTCGCGCAGTCGCGTCAACTTGCCCGGGTCAGGTTGCCCTGACCCACCCAGGGGGCGCGGGACTGCTTCGGTATGCGGCTCCGCCGCGGGGCGCGACCGGTCTCGCGAGATCCTGTCCCGGTGAAGTCCGACCGTCTCCTGTCGATCCTGCTCCTGCTCCAGACCCGCGGCCGCGTGACGGCCTCCGAACTCGCCGCCCGGCTGGAGGTCTCCGTCCGCACCATCTACCGGGACATCGAAGCCCTCTCCACCTCAGGTGTCCCGGTCTACGCCGAGCGCGGACGACACGGCGGCATCGAACTCCTCGCCGGCTTCCGTACGGACGTCACCGGCCTGACGGCCGACGAGTCCCGCGCCCTGTTCATCCTGGCCGCCCAGGGCGCCCACGCGGCCCTCGGTCTGGACTCCGCCCTCGGTTCGGCGCTGCGCAAGGTGATGGCCGCGCTGCCCGCCCCGCACCGCCCGGCCGCCGAGGCCACCTCGCGCCGCATCCTGGTCGACGCCACCCGCTGGAAGGGCGGACCACAGCGGTCCGTGGACCTGGCGGCCCTGCAGGACGCGGTCTTCGCCGATCGGCGGCTGCGGCTGCGCTACCGGCACAGCGGCGAGCGGGAGACCCGCACGTACACAGTCGACCCGTACGGCCTCGTCGCCAAAGCGGGTATCTGGTACCTGGTCGCCGACCGGCGGGGCCTGCCGCGGCTGTTCCGGGCGGACCGGGTGCACTCCGCGGCTCTTCTGGACGACCCCGTGAAGCGCCGGCCAGGTGTCGAACTCGCCGACGTCTGGGAGGTGTTGCGCCGCCAGGTCGAGGAGCGAACCAGCGGCATCGACGTCACCGTCCGGGTCCGCCGCGACCGACTCGACCTGTTTCTGCGGCTGATGGCCCCCTACCTCGCCGAACTCCCCGAGGACGGCGGCGACAGCGCGTGGGTGACGGCCCGGCTGTCCCTCGGTGAGGTCGGCGAGGCCCGTCAACTCCTGCAGTTCTCCGACCGGGTGGAGGTGCTCTCGCCGCCCGAGGTGCGTGAGGAGGTGGCCCGCGCGGCCGCCTCTGTCACGGGCTTGTACCAGCGAGTAGGGCGAAGACCGGGGGAGAAGTCCAGGTCGGGCGGGGTGCTTTAGCCGCGCTTTGCCCTGCGCACAGGCAGGGGACAGCGCGGCCTCAAGAAAGGCCTAAGGGCCGTTGGTTGAGTTCCGGGCCTCAGGACTTCCTCATCCTCCCTGGAGCTGTCTCTCATGAAGCGTGTGCGTCTTCTCCCCGCCGTGGCCCTGTTGGCGCTCTCGCCCCTCGCCCTGGTGGCCTGTGGCTCGGGCGACTCTTCGTCGACCTCGAACAGCGGTAACTCGGGCGGGCAGCAGAACTGTCAGGCGCCCACCGGCAACGCGTCCGGCATGCCGAGCGGTGCCCCCTCGGGCGCGCCCACCGGCAACGCCACCGCACAGCCGTCGGGCGCGCCCAGCGGCAACCCCTCCGGCATGCCGAGCGGCGGGCCAGGCGGCGGCCAGGGTGGTCAGGGCGGCCCCGGCGGCGGCATGGGCGGCTGCGGTGGTCCCGGCGGCGGCGCGGCCCCGAGCGGTGCGCCCAGCGGCGCGCCGAGCGCGGCGGCGACGAAGAGCTGACCCTGACGGCGTACGGCAGGGGCGGTGCTCCCGGTGAACGGGGGGTGCCGCCCCTGTGCGTTGCCGGACCGGCCCTAGTCCAGCCAGTGTTCGCGGCCGATGCTGATCAGACGCATCTGATGCTCCGCCACCTGGCAGACGCGCTCCCGCTCCTCCGGTGACGCCTCCAGGGCCTCCAGGAACAGTGAGGCCGTGATCAGCATCTGGTCGACGTACAGGTTGGCAAGCATCAGCAGGTCGTCCTCGCTCCAGCCCTCGGACACCGGGTCCTTGGCCAGTTCGTCCTTCACCTCCTGCCCGAACCGGGCGAGTTGGTCCCGGATGGCCTCCCGGACCGGCTGGACACCGCCATGTCGCTCCCGGGCGATAAAACGGACATGAGCGGGGTACGCGTCCACATGGCCGGCGATCAACTCGATCGCCCGCTTGATGCGTTGACCGTGGTCGTCGGCCGCGGACACCGTCGTCCGGATCATCGGGTGCAGGCTGCCCAGCGCCTCCTCGACGAGAGCCGCGCCGAGATCCGCGATGGAGCGGAAGTGCCGGTAGAAGGCGGTCGGAGCGACGCCGACGGCGCGCGTGACCTCGCGCAGGCCCAGGCTGCTCAGGCTCTGCTCCTCCAGCAGGGCCAACGCCGCGTCCAGGAGCGCCTGTCGGGTCTTCTGCTTCTGTGCCTGCCGGATGCCGAGGGTGTGACTCATGTCATCCAGTTAACAACTGTTCTCCGTAATTGGAAAGGCGTGTGACGCGCTAGACTCTGGAGTCAGTGAACAACTGTAACTACAACTGTTCACCCAAACGTAACGACAGCCAACTCGGAGGGGGATCCGTCCCATGCTGTTCCTCGTCGCCGCACTCATGCTGCTCGGCGTCGTCCTGGGCACCGTCGCCCACGCGCCGCTCACCTTCACCGCCGTCGCCGCCGTCGTGATCGCCGCCTGGCTGGGCATCTTCGCGCTCCGCGAGCGCCACTCCCGCCGCCGCACCTCGGCCCACTGACCCCCGCCCCACCGTCCCCAGGAGCACTGATCACCATGCAGCTCACCGCGCAGGCCACCTCCCGCACCGGCACCCGCGATGCCGACGGCATGGCCGTGGCGTCCTTCGTCCTCGGCCTCCTCGGCCTTCTCGTCCTGAATGTCTTCCTCGGCCCCATCGCCATCGTCCTGGCCTCGGTGGCCCTGTGGCGCGGCACCGCCCGCCGCGGCCGTGCCTACCTGGGTCTCGGCCTCGGAGTGGCCGACCTGCTGGTCCTGGTGGCCTTCATGCAGCTGGACAGCACGCCGTCCTGGAGCTTCTGAACCGGCCGGCACCGGCCGGTCCTGGCCTGAGGGTGCTCACATGCGACCCGTAGAATCGGCGTCACCATGGCATACCTCGACCACGCCGCGACCACCCCGATGCTCCCCGAGGCGGTCGAGGCACTCACCGCGCACCTCGGCGCCACCGGCAACGCCTCTTCCCTCCACGCATCCGGCCGCAGGGCCCGCCGCACGGTCGAGGAATCCCGCGAGACCCTCGCGGAGGCGCTCGGCGCCCGGCCCAGCGAGATCGTCTTCACATCCGGCGGCACGGAGGCCGACAACCTCGCCGTGAAGGGCCTGTACTGGTCCCGGCGCGACGCGGACCCCGCAAGGACGCGGGTTCTCGCGAGCCCCGTCGAACACCACGCCGTCCTCGACGCCGTCCACTGGCTCGGCGAACACGAGGGCGCCACCGTCGAGTACCTCCCCGTCGACAAGTACGGCCGGGTCCACCCCGACGCCCTGCGCGCGGCGATCGCCCGCGACCCCGACGACGTCGCCCTGGCCACGGTCATGTGGGCCAACAACGAGATCGGCACGGTCCTGCCGGTCCGCGAACTCGCCGACGTCACCGCGGAGTTCGGTGTCCCGCTGCACGCCGACGCCGTCCAGGCCTTCGGCCAGGTCCCCGTCGACTTCGCCTCCTCCGGCCTCGCCGCGATGACGGTCTCCGGTCACAAGATCGGCGGCCCGTACGGCATCGGCGCCCTGGTCCTCGGCCGCGAGTGGACCCCCGTCCCCGTCCTGCACGGCGGCGGCCAGGAGCGCCACGTCCGCTCCGGCACCCTCGACGTCCCCGCCGTCGCCTCCTTCGCGGTGGCCGGCCGTCTCGCCGCCGAGCAGCGCGAGTGGTTCGAGCTCGAGATCGGCGCCCTGCGCGACGCCCTGGTCGAGGCGGTCCGTACGGCGGTCCCGGACGCGATCCTCGGCGGCGACCCGGCGCCCGGGGGCCGTCTCCCGGCCAACGCCCACTTCACCTTCCCCGGCTGCGAGGGCGACTCCCTGCTGCTGCTCCTGGACGCCCAGGGCATCGAGTGCTCCACCGGCTCCGCCTGCACCGCGGGCGTCGCCCAGCCCAGCCACGTCCTGCTGGCCACCGGCACCGAGCCCGACCTGGCCCGCGGCACCCTCCGCTTCTCCCTCGGCCACACCTCCACCGAGGCGGACGTCGAGGCGGTCGCGAAGGCCATCGGCCCGGTCGTGGAACGCGCCCGCGCGGCGGGGCTGACGTAACGCCGCCGCAGCGGGACACTCCGGGCGTGAACCTCGTATCCCAGGTCTTCGCCCTGCTCGCGGCCCTGACCCACCTCGTCGTCGGCGCGCTCGAGCGCTTCTCGTGACCGAGCCGCCACGGATCCAGGAGGATGCCTACGGCTACGCGACGAGCGTTCTCGAAGGGCCCCTGTCCGTCAACCATTGTCAGGGCGCACGGCGCTGTTCGCCGAGTGCCCGGCCCCAGGGGCTCAGCCGGTGAATTCGTCGACGCCGAGGGCGAAGTCCCAGTGGCCGACCCCGTTGCGGGCGAGACCCACCGTGACCAAGCCCATTCCTTCCAGCCAGTGCGCCATCTTCAGGCCGCCGACGTCCAGCGGGCGCAGCCCGAGGCTCTCGATGAACGCCGCCACGCCCGCCTTGGCCTGCGCACTGTCGCCGGCGATGAAGACGTTGGGCCGGCCCTTCTCCAGGACATTACGGAAGATGGTGTTGAACGCCTTCACCACGTCGGCGCCGGCCGGGGCCACCTTGGCCACCTCCTGCGCGATCGAGGTCTCCTCGCTGTGGGCCAATCCGTCGAACGTGGCGTTGAAGGGGTTGCTGATGTCGACGATGACCTTGCCGGCGAGGGCGTCTCCGTACTCGGCGACGACCGGAACGACACCGTCGTACAACAGGGCCGTGATGACGATGTCCCCGGCCGGGACGGCGCCCCACGTGCCCGTCGTCGCGCCGCCGCCCAGAGCCTTGGCCAGGTCATCGGCCTTGGACTGATCGCGTCCCATGACCTCGACGGTGTTGCCGCCCGCCACCGCGAGCGTGCCGATGGCACGGGCCATGTTCCCCGTACCGATGAGGGTGATGCTGCTCATGAGGTGTGCTCTCCTCTGTTGTGGGGTGTGCCCACGGAATTCCTGGTGTGTGGTTCAGATGGCGGTGGTGCCGCCGTCGGCGACCAGTTCCAGGCCGTTGACGTAGCTGGAGTCGTCGGAGGCGAGAAACAGGGCGACGGTGGCGATTTCTTCGGGGCGGCCCATCTGTCCGCGGGGGATGAGGGACTCGAATGCGGCCCTGGTCGCCTCGTCGAACAGTTCTTCCTGCTTGGCGGTGGCGACCTGGCCGGGGTCAGGACGTTGACCCGGATCTTGCGATCGCGCAGTTCGTTGAGCCAGACGCGGGCCCAGGCCTGCTGGACGGCTTTGCTTCCCGCGTAGAGGCTCCAGCCGGGCTCAACGCACGCGGCACCCTGTTCACCGTGCTTCCTCGGTGATCTCGCCCAGGACGGCGGACTCGCCCATCCCGGCGCTGGCCCACAGCACGTCGATCGAGCCCTTTTCCCGCTTGACGGTGTCGTACAAGCGGTCCAGGTCGTCAAGTTCGGCCGCGTCACCCTGGACGGCGGTGACGTTGCGGCCGATCACCTTGACGGCGTCGTCCAGTGCTTCCTGCCGCCGGGCCTGGATGAAGACGTGCGCTCCTTCCTCGACGAACAGTCTGGCGCCGGCCAGTGCCATGCCGGTGGATCCGCCGGTGATCACCGCTACCTTGCCATCGAGCTTTCCCACGATCACTCCGTTGAATTGATGGATATCTGAAATCGGGTGCTCGAATTCTTGTGCAGAATTCGCTTCGGCCCCAACAGGTGCCTATTCAGATTGCCATTGGCCTGAGTGTGGTGTCCAAGACCTCTTTTAGCCGTGGTGATACCCTGAAGGCATCACCAGGCTGGGAGGCGCCATGGATCTGGACCTGCGCAAATTGCGTTACTTCGCCGCCGTGGCCGACCAGTTGCACTTCGGCCGCGCCGCCGATGAACTGCATATCGCGCAGCCGGTGCTCAGCCGGCAGATCCGCGCGCTCGAGCAGGACCTCGGCGCCTCGCTGTTCACCAGGGATCGCCACGGCGTGGCGCTGACCGACGCGGGCCGGCAACTGCTGGCCGACGCCGGTCCGCTGCTCGCCTCCGCGCACGCGGTCCGCCGCCGCGTGTCCGTGGCAGCCCGTGGCAGCCGGCGGCTGATGGTCGGTTTCCGGGCCGGCATCCCGGTCATCCCGGCGGCGCGGGCGTTCGAGGCCCGGCACCCGGACGTGGTCGTGGACGTGCAGCGGATCGAAGCGGACGAGCAGGCCCCGATGCTGCTCGACGGCCGCATCGACGTCGGCTATGTGCGGCTGCCCATCGACGAGGCCGGCCTGCGCGTCACCCCGCTGTACACCGAGCCGCGGGTGGCGGTGCTGCCCGTCGGTCACCGGCTGGCCGGCAAGGAGGAGGTCACCGAGGCCGACCTGGCCGGCGAACCGCTGGTCTGGCATGCCGACCCGAGCACGCAGCCCACCAGGCGCCCGCACCCCAACGCCGGCTACCTGGTGCGCGGGGTGGACGAGACGCTCGAGCATGTCGCGGCCGGCCGGGGCATCTCGTTCCTGGCCCGTTCGGCGTCCGTGTTCTCCTCACACCCGGACGTCGTCTATGTGCCCATCCCGGAGCTGGCACCCGACCAGGTGTGCCTCGCGGCGGCGGCATCGCGCACCTCGCCACTGGTCGATGACTTCTTCACCGCGGCTCAGGAGACGGCCGAGATCACGGCAGAATGTGGAAACCATGAAATGTGGCAGCTTGGAAGCGATGCCGTTTCAAAGCGCGGTTGAGCAGGGAATTGTCGGGCAATTCCGCGAGACGCTTCCACGCCTCGATCTCAATCTGAATTCTCGATCTCACCGAGCACGCGAAGAATCCGCGCTGCACTAGGCGGAGGCACTCGGTACCTTCCGCACCAGCCGCATGTACCGGTCCCAGTCCCAGTGCTCGCCCGGGTCGGTGTGATCCGTGCCCGGCACCTCCACATGGCCGATGATGTGCTCGCGGTCGACGGGTATGGCGTACCGCGCGCATATCCCGGCCGTGAGCCGCGCCGAAGCCGCGTACATCTCGTCCGTGAAGTCCTCGGGCCGGTCGACGAATCCCTCGTGCTCGATGCCCACACTGCGTTCGTTGTAGGCGCGGTTGCCCGCGTGGTACGCCACGTCCAGCTCGCGGATCATCTGCGTGATGTGCCCGTCCTTGCGGACGATGTAGTGCGCGGCCGCGCCGTGCCCCGGGTCCTGGAACACCTCCACCGCGCTGGCGAAGCTGCCCTGGGTGACATGGATGACCACCATGTCTATGCCGTAGTCGTCGGGCCGGTCCGCCCGCCGCCAGTTCGCGTCGGAGGCCGCCACCCACTGCGCGCCGCGGAAGTCGACCGCGCCCTGGACGCGCGGTTTCTCCACACCCGGCGCCCGCCACCACAACCGCGCCAACTCGTCGCGGGCCAGCACCGCCGAGCCCACGGCCGCCGCCGTCCCGCCGATGAGCAGTGCCCTGCGCCCGATGCGACGGTCGCCGTCCGCGGATGCCTGTTTCTCCCCCATGTGATCGTCAACGGATACTCGTGGGCTTCGGTTCCCGCGCCCCCGTACCCTTGAGGGGTTATGACTGACACCACGCCGCGCCCTCTTCGTGTACTCGCCGCCATGTCCGGGGGAGTCGACTCCGCCGTCGCCGCCGCCCGCGCCGCCGAAGCCGGCCATGATGTGACCGGCGTCCATCTGGCGCTCTCCGCGAACCCTCAATCGTTCCGCACGGGCGCGCGTGGCTGCTGCACCATCGAGGACTCGCGCGACGCCCGCCGCGCCGCCGACGTCATCGGCATCCCGTTCTACGTCTGGGACCTCGCCGACCGCTTCCGCGAGGACGTCGTCGAGGACTTCGTCGCCGAGTACGAGGCCGGCCGCACCCCCAACCCCTGCCTGCGCTGCAACGAGAAGATCAAGTTCGCCGCCCTGCTCGACAAGGCGCTCGCGCTCGGCTTCGACGCGGTGTGCACGGGCCACTACGCGAAGGTCGTCACGCTCGCGGACGGCTCCCGGGAGCTGCACCGCGCCTCCGACATGGCGAAGGACCAGTCGTACGTCCTCGGTGTCCTGGACGAGAAGCAGCTGGCGCACGCCCTGTTCCCGCTCGGCGACACGGTCACCACCAAGGACGAGATCCGCGCCGAGGCCGAGCGCCGGGGTCTCGCGGTCGCCAAGAAGCCCGACTCGCACGACATCTGCTTCATCGCCGACGGCGACACCCAGGGCTTCCTCGCCTCGCGCCTCGGCAGGGCGGAGGGCGACATCGTCGACGAGTCGGGCGCGAAGATCGGCTCCCACGAGGGTGCGTACGGCTTCACCATCGGCCAGCGCAAGGGCCTCAGGATCGGCACCCCGGCCGCCGACGGCAAGCCGCGCTATGTCCTCGACATCTCACCGGTGAACAACACGGTGACGGTCGGGCCGGCCGCCGCGCTGGACGTGAACGCCCTGACCGCGATCAAGCCCCGTTGGTGCGGCGCCGCCCCGACGGGCCCCAACACCTACACGGCCCAGCTCCGCGCCCACGGCGGCGAGACCGAGGTGACCGCGGAGTTGGTGGACGGCGAGCTGCGGGTGTCGTTCGTGGAGCCCGTCCGCGGGGTGGCCCCCGGCCAGGCCATCGTCCTGTACGACGACACACGCGTGGTGGGTTCGGCGACGATCGCGTCCACGGTGCGGGTGACGGCGGGAGTGGCCTGAGACCCCGGCGGCATACGGGCACGGCCCCGGCACCGCAGGTGCCGGGACGTGTACGGGATCGGTCCGGATCCGGCGCGTCTGAGCGCCGCCACGGGTGGCTGATGGTCAGCCCGCGAAGAACTCCGCCAGGACCGGTCCGAGGGCCGTCGGGTCCACCATGTGGGTCTGGCCCTCCAGGACGCGGTACGAGCCGTTCGGCGCCGCCTCCGCGACCGCCCTGGTGCCCTCGCGCATCCACTCGGGGCTCGCGCCGCCCGCGACCGCCAGCAACGGGACCGTGATCGAGGCCAGCCGGTCCCGGGGGACCAGACCGCCGGCCATGACCGAGTTGTCGTAGGCCAGCGTCGGGGCGACCGTCTCCATGCCGGGCCACATGGGCGACTGGCGGGCGCCCTGGATCATCCCCTCGCCCATGCCGGTGAGCCGCAGGAAGAGCTCCACCGCGTCCCCGCGCCGCCCCTCGGCGAGCGCTGCCGTCAGCTGCTCGGTGTACTCGGCGTTCCGCTCCGCGCCGCCGTCCATGAAGTCGGCGTACGGCGTCTCGTACACGGCGGCCCGGCGCACCGGCAGTCCGCTCGCCGCGGCCTCCAGGACCAGCGCACCGCCGGACGAGATGCCGCACAGGCACGCCTCGCCGCCCGCCGCCTCGATGAGCGCGGCGAGGTCCTCGACCTCACGGGCCACCGCGTAGGGGGCCGTGTCGCCGCTCGCGCCGCGGCCCCGGCGGTCGTACACGAGGACGTCGAACCGCTCGGACAGCGGCACGGCCAGGGGCGCGACCGTGCCGCCGGTGGACATCGCGCCGCTGACGAGGATGACCGCCGGGCCGTGTCCGGTGCGTTCGTACGCGATCGGCGTGCCGTCGCGCGAGAGGATCTTCTTGTCCATGCCTGTGGAGACTGCCGCACAGCACGCACATCATCGGTCAGGACACGTCGACCTCGTAGAAACAGAGGTGGTCCTTGATCTCCGCGACGGCGGGCTTCGGCTCGGGATAGGACCACACCAGGTCGGGCGCGTCCGGCAGGGACCAGTAGGACGCGGTGCCCTTGAAGGGACAGTAGGTGTGGGTGTCGGAGGGGGTCAGCAGGTCGAGTCGTACGTCCTCGGCGGGGAGGTAGTACCGCACGGGAGAGCCCGTCTCTCGCAGCACGAGGGGGCGTTCGCTCTCCGCGAGGACCTGGTCGCCGTGCACCACGCGCACGTGCTGGTCGGCTTGCTCGATGGTGATCGTGTGTCCTTCAGCCATACCGGGAAAGCGCTCGCGGGCCCCCGGTTCTTCCCGCGTACGGTGACCTCATGCGAATCTGCGTCTTCCTCTCCGCCGCCGACCTCGACGACCGCTACACGCGCCCCGCGCGGGAGTTCGCGAAGCTGCTGGGCAAGGGCGGCCACATGCTCGTGTGGGGCGGCTCGGACGTGGGCCTCATGAAGGTGGTCGCCGACGGGGTGCAGGAGGCGGGCGGACGGCTCGTCGGAGTCTCCGTGCAGTTCCTGGCCGCCAAGGTCCGCCCGGGCGTCGACGAGATGGTGATCGCGAAGGACCTCGCCGAAAGGAAGAAACTGCTCCTGGAGAAGGCCGACGCCGTGGTGATCATGGTGGGCGGCACGGGCACGCTCGACGAGGCGACCGAGATCCTGGAGCTGAAGAAGCACGGGCACACCGAGAAGCCGGTGGTGCTGCTGAACACGGCGGGCTTCTACGACGGGTTGAAGGACCAGTTCCGCCGCATGGAGGACGAGGGCTTCCTGCCCCGCCCGCTCACCGACCTGGTGTTCTTCGCGGAGGAGCCGGTGGGGGCGCTGGCGTACCTGGAGGAGTCGCTCGGTACGCGCTGACGCCGTGATGCGAGCATGGCGGCATGGCGACACATGTGATCACCGGAGCGGGCTCCGGCATCGGTGCGGCGGTGACCCGCCGTCTGCACGCGCGCGGGGACGAACTCGTGCTGCACGCGCGTGACGCGGGCCGGGCGAAGGAGCTGGCGGCGGAGTTCCCCGGGGCGCGGACCCTGGTCGGAGACCTGGCCGACCCCGACAAGCTGAGCTGGGCCTTCTCGCACCAGTCGCTGCCGGACCGGGTGGACTCCCTGCTGCACATCGCGGGTGTGGTCGACCTCGGCCCGGTCGGTGAGCTGACCCCGAAGACCTGGCGCCACCAGCTGAACGTCAACCTGATCGCTCCGGCCGAGCTGACCCGCCACTTCCTGCCCCAGCTCCGGACGGCCCGGGGCCATGTGGTGTTCGTGAACTCGGGCGCGGGCCTGAATGCGCACGCCGATTGGTCCGCCTACGCCGCCTCCAAGCACGGTCTCAAGGCCCTGGCGGACTCCCTGCGCCACGAGGAGCACGCGAACGGCGTCCGCGTCACCTCGGTCTACCCAGGCCGCACGGCGAGTCCCATGCAGGCCAAGGTCCACCAGCAGGAGGGCAAGGACTACGACCCCGCGCGATGGATCGACCCCGAGTCGGTCGCCACGACGATCCTGACGGCGATCGACCTGCCGCGGGATGCGGAGATCAATGACCTGACGGTGCGCCCCGGTCGCTGACGGTTCCGTGGGGGCGAGAACCATGCGAGAACCACGCCGCTCACCTACGTAGGCTTCACACGTGACCGCAGACCTTCGTTTCGCCCCCGCCACCGGCATCGGCTCCCTCCCCGGCGGCGACGCCCGTGAGGCCGCCAGGACCGCCACCGGCTCCTTCGAGGACTTCCCGTTCCTGCCCGAACTGCCCGCCCGCGGCCCCGGCGCCGACATGATCGGCCGTACCGCCGGAATGCTCGTCGAGCTGTACGCGCGCGTGGAGCCCAGTGGGTGGCGGATCGGGGACCGGCCGGGGCGGGACACCAAGCGGGCGCGGTCCTGGCTGGGGGAGGACCTCGACGCGCTGGAGGAGTTCACCCAGGGGTACGAGGGGCAGCTGAAGGTGCAGGCCGTCGGTCCCTGGACGCTGGCCGCCACGCTGGAGCTGCGGAACGGCGAGGTAGCCCTCTCCGACCCCGGCGCGTGCCGGGACCTCGCCGGCTCGCTGGCCGAGGGGCTGCGCCTGCATCTGGAGGAGGTCCGCAGGCGTGTCCCCGGGGCGCAGATCGTGCTCCAGCTCGACGAGCCGTCCCTCGTCGGCGTCCTGCGCGGGCAGGTGAGGAGCGCCAGCGGGTACCGCACCCACCGGGCCGTCGACCGGCAGGTCGTCGAGGCCGGCCTGCGCGACCTCGTCGGGGTTCACGCGGGCGGCCCCGTCGTGGTCCACTCGTGCGCACCGGACGTCCCCTTCGCCCTGCTGCGGAGGGCGGGTGCGGCGGCGGTCTCCTTCGACTTCTCGCTCCTCACCGAGCGTGACGACGACGCGATCGGCGAGGCGGTGGAAGGGGGGACGAGGCTCTTCGCCGGTGTCGTGCCCGGCACGGACACGGCATTGTCAGACCCTGCCGGTAGCGTCATGGGTGTCAGGACGCTGTGGCGCAGGCTGGGGCTGCATCCGGGACTTCTCGCGGAGGCGGTCACGGTCACTCCGTCGTGCGGGCTCGCGGGGGCCTCCCCCGAGTACGCGCGCAAGGCTCTCGCCCACTGCGCCCAGGCGGCGAGGTCCCTCGCGGACAACCCAGAGTAACGGGAGGACAACACGGTGGCCGGCGACAAGCAAGCGGAGACGACGGTGCCCGCCGAGGCACGGGAGAAGCACGCGCAGCTCGCTGAGCAGATCGAGGAGCACCGCTTCCGGTACTACGTGAACGACGCGCCGGTCATCAGCGACGCCGACTTCGACAAGCTCCTGCGCTCCCTCGAGTCCCTCGAGGACGAGTACCCCGAGCTGCGCACCCCCGACTCGCCGACCCAGAAGGTCGCGGGGGCGTACGAGACCGACTTCACGTCCGTCCAGCACCGCTCCCGCATGCTCTCCCTGGACAACGCCTTCAGTGACGAGGAGTTGGCGGCCTGGGCCGAGCGGGTCGCCAAGGACGTCGGCACCACCGACTACCACCTGCTGTGCGAGCTCAAGGTCGACGGCCTCGCCGTCAACCTCACCTACGAGCACGGCCGCCTCACCCGCGCGGCGACCCGCGGCGACGGCCGCACCGGCGAGGACATCACGCCCAACGTCCGCACGATCGCCGAGATCCCGGACCGCCTCACCGGCGACAAGGTCCCCGACCTCGTGGAGATCCGCGGCGAGGTCTACTTCCCGATGGAGAAGTTCGAGGAGCTCAACGCCCGCCTGGTCGAGGCCGGCGACAAGCCCTTCGCCAACCCGCGCAACGCGGCGGCCGGTTCGCTGCGCCAGAAGGACCCGCGTGTCACCGCCACCCGCCCCCTCCACATGGTCGTGCACGGCATCGGCGCCCTGGAGGGCTTCGACGGCATGACCCGCCTCTCCCAGGCCTACGACCTGCTCAAGTCCTGGGGCCTGCCCACCGCCAAGCACAACAAGGTGGTCGACGGTCTCGACGGCGTACGGGAGTTCATCGCGTACTTCGGCGAGAACCGCCACTCCGTGGAGCACGAGATCGACGGTGCCGTCGTCAAGCTCGACGAGATCCCCCTCCAGGGCCGCCTCGGCTCCACCTCCCGAGCCCCCCGCTGGGCGATCGCGTACAAGTACGCCCCCGAAGAGGTCAACACCAAGCTCATCAACATCCGCGTGGGCGTGGGCCGTACGGGCCGGGTCACGCCGTACGCCCAGGTCGAGCCGGTGACGGTGGCCGGCTCGGAGGTCGAGTTCGCCACCCTGCACAACCAGGACGTCGTCAAGCTCAAGGGCGTCCTCATCGGCGACACCGTGGTGCTGCGCAAGGCCGGTGACGTCATCCCGGAGATCCTCGGCCCGGTGGTCGACCTGCGCGACGGCAGCGAGCGTGAGTTCGTGATGCCGAGCGAGTGCCCGGAGTGCGGTACGGGCCTGCGCCCCATGAAGGAGGGGGACGTCGACCTGCGCTGCCCCAACGCCCGGACCTGCCCCGCCCAGCTGCGCGAACGTCTGTTCTACCTCGCGGGCCGCAAGTCGCTGGACATCGAGCACTTCGGGTACGTCGCGGCCGCGGCCCTGACCAAGCCGCTGGAACCCTCGGACCCGCCGCTGACCGACGAGGGCGACCTGTTCGACCTGACCATCGAGCAGCTGCTGCCCATCAAGGCGTACGTCCTCGATCAGGACAGCGGTCTGCCCAAGCGTGACCCGAAGACCGGCGAGGAGAAGATCGCCACCGTCTTCGCCAACCAGCAGGGCGAGCCCAAGAAGAACGCCGTCGCCATGCTGGAGAACATCGCGGCCGCCAAGGAGCGCCCGCTCGCCCGCGTCCTCACCGGTCTGTCGATCCGCCATGTCGGCCCGGTCGCCGCCGAGGCACTGGCGCGCAACTTCCGCTCGATCGACCGCATCGAGCAGGCGAGCGAGGAGGAACTGGCGAACACCGACGGCGTCGGGTCGATCATCGCCAAGTCCCTCAAGGAGTGGTTCGCGGAGGACTGGCACCAGGAGATCCTGCGCAAGTGGAAGGCCGCGGGTGTGCGCACGGAGGAGGAGGGCTCGGGGGAGGACGAGGGTCCGCGTCCCCTCGAAGGGCTCACCGTCGTCGTCACCGGCACCCTGGAGCGCTTCACCCGCGACGGAGCCAAAGAGGCGCTGCAGACCAGAGGGGCGAAAGTCACCGGTTCGGTTTCGAAGAAGACGTCTTTCGTCGTCGTAGGTGACAATCCGGGTTCTAAGTACGACAAAGCGATGCAACTCAAGGTGCCTGTTCTGAACGAGGACGGCTTCGACGTACTGCTGGAACAGGGCCCCGAAGCGGCCACCGATGTGGCACTTCCCACGCAGGAGTAGCGAGCAGCGGCGGTTGAAGGCCACCCGATCGGCGCATACCAGAGGCATACGGGTGGGCGGGGCGCATTCGGGCAACCGTCGACGACCGCTGCCCGTGGAAGCCTTCTGCGGCCTACTGTTGAGATGTGCGCCTGCCGTGCCCAGCTGCGGTCGGGGCATCCCCTTGCTCCTGAAGAGCAAGGGGAAGGTTTTTCCAACGCGGCGCCGTCGAGGGTTTTGTCGGGCGAACGAGCCGCGTGGCGTGGGCACCGCCGGCTGTGAGAGGGACGGGAATGGAACCGACCGAGAGCGCCGCCCCAGACTCACGGCTGCGCCTGCGCCGGCTCACCGGCGCATGGCGGGCGAGCCGCTGGGCCGGGCGGCCTTCGGAGCGTCCGGGCGCGGAGAGGCGCGCCGCAGGACAGTACAGCGCGGCCGGCGGCCCCGGTACGGCACAGCTCACCGCCGAGCGCGCCCCCGGTATGCCGGACTCCGACCCTGACCGACAGCTGTCCTGGCCCGCCCTGCCCACAGCGGTCGTCTCGGCGGCCGGATTCGTGCTGGGCGCGGGCTTCTACCGGGCGTTCACCGGCGGCCACGCCCTCTTCCCGTCCGGCACCGTCGGCTGGTCGCTGGCCGTGCTGACCGGCGTCATCGTCGGCCATCTGGTCGCCCTCGGCCGGGCCCGCTGGTGGGGTGGCACCGGCTCGGGCGCCGCCCTCACCCTCGCCGTCCTGCTGCTGTACGGCTGGGTGCCCGCCGGGATGGTCAGCCTCACCGTCGTCCTGCTGGTCGGCATAGCCCGGCGCCACCGCTGGCGGCAGGGCATCCTGCACGGCGCGGTGGACATGCTCGGCATAGCCACCGGCGCCCTGGTCATCGCGCTGTTCGGTCAGTCGCCGTCCGTCGAGACCCCCTGGAACCCCGACACCTGGACCTTCTACACCGGCCCCGAGGTGGTCCTGGTCGCCATCGCCTACCTCGCCGTCACCCGGGCCCTGGGCTGGTATCTGCACTCCTCCCGGCACGCCGGTCTGCCCACCGTGGCCCGCACCGCCCTGGTCAGACAGGGCCTGGTCGCGGTCGCGCTGCTCGGCATCGCCCCCCTGGTCTGCGTGGTCGCCGCCGCCAAACCCGTGCTGCTCCCGCTGTTCGCGATCCCCCTCATCGCCCTCGACTCCACGCTGTGGATGGCCCGGGCCCGCGCCGAGGAACAACTGCGCGACCCGCTGACCGGACTGCCCAACCGGCAGTGGCTCCTGGAGCGCATCTGGTCCGCCCTGGACGACGCCGAGCGCATCGGCGCCCGGTCCGCCCTGATGCTCATCGACCTCGACCGCTTCCGCTCGGTCAACGACACCCTGGGTCACCTCGCAGGTGACCGGCTGCTCCTGCAGATCGCCGACCGGCTGCGGGTCGCGCTGCCGCGCGGGGCGGAGGCGGCGCGGCTCGGCGGCGACGAGTTCGCCGTCTTACTGCCGGTCGCCGACTCCACGACCTCCGCGACCCGGGTCGCCCGCAACCTGGTCGCGGCCCTCAGCTCCCCGCTCGATCTCGACGGGCTGACCCTCGTCCTGGAGGCCAGCGCCGGGGTCGCCGTCTTCCCCGACCACGCCGTGGACGCCGAGGGACTGCTGCGGCGGGCGGACGTGGCGATGTACCAGGCCAAGCGGGACCGTACGGGCGTGGAGGTGTACGAGTCCAAGCGGGACTCCAACACCCCGGACCGGCTCGGGCTGCTCGGCGATCTGCGCCGGGCGCTGGACGCGCACGAGGTGCAGCTGCACTACCAGCCCAAGGTCCGCTTCGACGGACAGGTCGCCGGTCTGGAGGCCCTGGTGCGCTGGGTGCATCCGGAGCGCGGGAAGGTACCGCCGGACGAGTTCATCGCGATTGCCGAGTCGTCCGGACTGATGCCCTACCTCACCGAGTACGTCCTCGACACGGCTCTCGCCCAGGTCGCCGAGTGGCGGGCGCACGGCCTGTTCGTCCCGGTGGCGGTCAACGTCTCGCCGCGTGACGTCCACACCCCGGGCTTCGCCGGCTCGGTGGCCGCGCGCCTCGCCCGGCACGGCGTGCCCGCGGGAGCCCTCCAACTGGAGATCACCGAACACGTCCTCCTCGAGGACCCCTCGCGGGCCGCGGACACTCTCGCCGCACTGACCGGCCACGGCGTCAAGATGTCCCTGGACGACTTCGGCACGGGCTACTCCTCCCTGGTCCACCTGCGCCGCCTCCCCGTCAGCGAACTGAAGATCGACCGTTCGTTCGTGGCCAAGCTGGCCGTCGACACCGAGGACGCGGAGATCGTCCGCTGCACGGTCGACCTCGCGCACTCCCTGGGCCTCCTGGTCGTGGCGGAGGGTGTGGAGGACGACGAGACCTGGGAGCGGTTGCGCGACATGGGCTGCGACGCGGTACAGGGCTGGCTGGTCGCAGCCGCGATGCCCCCGGAGGAGACGACGGCGTGGCTCCTGGCCAGGGGATCGAGGGGCTGGCAGCGGCCGAGGGCCGCGCTGCCGGCAGCGGAGTGACGTAGCGGCCCAGGTGTGTGAGAGCCCCCTTCAGGGGCGCGGGGAACCAGCTGCGGGGGAAACCGTTTAACGGCCTGAGGCCCCCGCCCCATAGGATTGGCCCCAAACCACACGCACTCACCCCAGAGGATCGCTGCATGCCTGGCATCACGCGCGAGGAGGTCGCCCACCTCGCACGGCTGGCGCGTCTGGAGCTGAAGCCCGAAGAGCTCGAGCACTTCGCGGGACAGCTGGACGACATCATCGGCGCGGTCGCACGCGTCAGTGAGGTCGCCGACCAAGACGTACCGCCGACCTCGCACCCGCTCCCGCTGACGAACGTCATGCGCGCGGACGAGGTCCGTCCGTCGCTCACCCCCGAGCAGGCGCTCTCCGGCGCCCCGGCCCAGGAGCAGCAGCGTTTCAAGGTGCCGCAGATCCTGGGGGAGGACTAACCGCCATGACGGACATCATCAAGCTCACCGCCGCCGAGACCGCCGCGAGGATCGCTTCCGGTGAGCTCACGGCCGTGCAGGTCACCGAGGCCCACCTCGCCCGTATCGAGGCCGTCGACGAGAAGGTGCACGCCTTCCTGCACGTCGACCGCGAGGGCGCCCTCGCCCAGGCCCGTGCCGTCGACGAGAAGCGGGCCAAGGGCGAGAAGCTCGGCCCGCTCGCCGGCGTCCCGCTCGCGCTGAAGGACATCTTCACCACCTATGGCATCCCGACGACCGTCGGTTCGAAGATCCTCGAGGGCTGGATCCCGCCGTACGACGCCACCCTCACCAAGCGGCTGAAGGCCGCCGACGTCGTCATCCTCGGCAAGACCAACATGGACGAGTTCGCCATGGGGTCGTCGACGGAGAACAGCGCCTACGGACCCACCGGCAACCCCTGGGACCTCACCAGGATCCCCGGCGGCTCCGGCGGCGGTTCCTCCGCCGCGCTGGCCGCGCACATGGCGCCCCTCGCCATCGGCACCGACACCGGCGGTTCCATCCGCCAGCCGGCCTCCGTCACCGGCACGGTCGGTGTGAAGCCGACGTACGGCGCGGTCTCCCGCTACGGCATGGTCGCCTTCTCCTCCTCCCTCGACCAGGGCGGCCCCTGCGCCCGTACGGTCCTGGACGCGGCTCTGCTGCACGAGGTCATCGCCGGGCACGACCCGCTCGACTCCACCTCGATCGACGCCCCGGTCCCGGCGGTCGTCGAGGCCGCCCGCAACGGCAGCGTCGAGGGCATGCGCGTCGGTGTCGTGAAGCAGTTCCGCGGCGAGGGCTACCAGGCCGGCGTCATCCAGCGCTTCGACGAGTCCGTCGCCCTCCTCAAGGAGCTGGGCGCCGAGATCGTCGAACTGGACTGCCCGTCCTTCGACCTGGCCCTGTCGGCGTACTACCTGATCGCGCCCTCCGAGTGCTCCTCCAACCTCGCCCGCTTCGACGGCCTGCGCTACGGCCTGCGGACCGGCGACGACGGCACGCACTCCGCCGAGGAGGTCACCTCCCTCACCCGTGAGGCGGGCTTCGGCCCCGAGGTCAAGCGCCGGATCATGCTCGGCACGTACGCCCTGTCGAGCGGTTACTACGACGCCTACTACGGCTCGGCGCAGAAGGTGCGCACGCTCATCACGCGCGACTTCGAGAAGGCCTTCGAGCAGGTCGACGTGATCGTCTCCCCGACGACCCCGACCACCGCTTTCCCGATCGGCGAGCGCGCCGACGACCCGATGGCGATGTACCTGGCCGACCTCTGCACCATCCCGACCAACCTGGCGGGCAACGCGGCCATGTCGCTGCCGTGCGGTCTGGCGCCCGAGGACAACCTGCCCGTCGGTCTCCAGATCATCGCCCCGGCCCTGAAGGACGACCGCCTTTACAAGGTCGGCGCAGCCGTCGAGGCCGCCTTCGTGGAAAGGTGGGGGCACCCGCTCCTCGAGGAGGCACCGTCGCTGTGAGCAAGCTGACCAAGGCGAAGGACTTCAAGAAGTCCAAGTCCGGTACGTACCTGTCCATCGCCACCACGGCGTTCGGCGCCTTCGGTGTCGCCAAGCGGCTCAAGAAGGCGCGCTCGGAGAAGGACACCCTGGTCCTCGTCGACGCCACCGTCTCCGCGGTCGCCATCGTCACCGGCCTCGCCATCCTGTACCGCGAGCTGAAGCGGCTGGGCGACGACGACGTCCTGCTGGGCTGAGAGGGAAGTTTCACCGTGACCACCACGACCGACCTGGTGTCGTACGAGGACGCTCTCGCGTCGTACGACCCCGTCATGGGCCTTGAGGTCCATGTCGAACTCGGCACCAAGACCAAGATGTTCTGCGGCTGTTCGACCGAGCTCGGTCAGGACGCCAACACGCAGACCTGTCCCACCTGCCTCGGCCTGCCCGGCGCGCTCCCGGTCGTCAACGCGATCGGCATCGAGTCGGCCATCAAGATCGGTCTCGCGCTGAACTGCGAGATCGCCGAGTGGTGCCGCTTCGCCCGGAAGAACTACTTCTATCCGGACATGCCGAAGAACTTCCAGACCTCCCAGTACGACGAGCCGATCGCCTTCAACGGCTACCTCGACGTCCAGCTGGAGGACGGCGAGACCTTCCGTGTGGAGATCGAGCGCGCCCACATGGAGGAGGACACCGGCAAGTCGACCCACGTGGGCGGCGCGACGGGCCGTATCCACGGCGCCTCGCACTCGCTCCTCGACTACAACCGCGCCGGCATCCCGCTCATCGAGATCGTCACCAAGCCGATCGAGGGTGCGGGTGAGCGCGCTCCCGAGGTGGCGAAGGCGTACGTCCGTGAGCTGCGCGAGGTCATCAAGGCGCTCGGTGTGTCGGAAGCCCGCATGGAGATGGGGCAGATGCGCTGCGACGTGAACCTGTCGCTGCGCCCGAACGGCACCGAGAAGTTCGGCACGCGTTCCGAGACGAAGAACGTCAACTCGCTGCGGTCCGTGGAGCGCGCGGCCCGTTTCGAGATCCAGCGGCACGCGGCCGTCCTGAGCAGTGGCGGGACGATCATCCAGGAGACCCGGCACTTCCACGAGGACACGGGGTCCACGACCTCGGGCCGCGTGAAGGAGGAGGCCGAGGACTACCGGTACTTCCCCGAGCCGGACCTCGTTCCGGTGGCCCCCTCGCGCGAGTGGGTCGAGGAGATCCGGGCGGCGCTGCCCGAGCTGCCGCTGGTCCGCCGCAACCGGCTCGTCGCCGAGTGGGGCATCACGGCCCTCGACATGCAGGCGATCCTCAACGCCGGCGCCCTGGACCTGATCGTCGCCACGATCGACGCCGGTGCCGACGCGGCCTCCGCCCGCAAGTGGTGGATGGGTGAACTCGCCCGCAGCGCCAACGAGTCCGGCAAGGCGCTGGACGAGCTGGCCATCACGCCGGAGCAGGTCGCCCGGGTCACCGAGCTCGTCTCCAAGGGTGACCTGAACGACAAGCTGGCCCGCCAGGTCATCGAAGGCGTCCTCGCGGGCGAAGGCACCCCGGACGAGGTCGTCGACAAGCGCGGTCTGAAGGTCGTCTCCGACGAGGGCGCCCTGGGTGCCGCCGTCGACGAGGCCATCGCCGGCAACCCGGGCATCGCCGACAAGATCCGCTCCGGCAAGGTCGCCGCGGCCGGCGCCCTGGTCGGCGCGGTCATGAAGGCGACCCGCGGTCAGGCCGACGCGGCTCGCGTCAAGGAGCTGATCCTGGAGAAGCTGGGCGTCAGCGAGGGCTGAGCTCTCCCTCGCGTACGGCCCCGGAGGACATGTCCTCCGGGGCCGTAGCCTTACTTACGGCGTCCTACGAGCCGTACGAAACCCAACGACCGCCCCTGGTCGGCCCGCACCATCTCGCCGACGTCACGGGCCATCGTGCGGTGGAACTCCTCGGGGCTCTCCTCGGCGATCACATCGCACCACAGCAGCCAGTCCTTCCAGCCGTCCGGCTGCCAGTCGGCCGTCTCGACCTCGACGGCCCCGCTGCGGGTCCAGTGCCGCCTCCACCAGTCGGCCGAGTGGAAGCACCAGAAGTCGGGCTGCCACCACTGCTCGAGATGCGCGGGTGGCTCCACGCCCTCGATCTCCTCCCGTACCGCGGGAACGACGACCCCGATCCGACCACCCGGCTTCAACAACCGGGTCAGCGTGGGCAGATAGAGGTCGTTGGTGCCGAAGTACTGGTACGCGTCGATGCTCACGATCGCATCGAAGCTGCCCTCGGCGAAGGGCAGGTCGTGTGCCTCGGTGTGCACGGGCAGCACCCGGTCGGCGAAGCCGGCCTCGGCGATGCGCTTCGCGTTCTCGTCGGGCCTGACCCACAGGTCGGCCGCGGTGACCTGGACGTCGTACTCCCTGGCGAGGAAGACCGAGGTCATCGCCCGGCCGCAGCCCAGGTCGAGCACGCGGGCGCAGGGCCGCAGGGTGTCCAGGCCCAGGGCGGGCGCGAGCCACTCCAGCAGCCACAGCGCGTTCGGGCCCATCTGGTTCTCGATGACCCAGCGGACGTCGTAGCTGTTGCTGCGCGGGTAGCGGGCCTGGGTCAGCCGCCGGGTGAGGTCCTCATTCGAGGGCCCCGTGACGGACGGGGTGATGTCGTCTGGCATCGGTGAACGGGCTCCTTGAGTCCGGGGAAACGGAAAGGGATACGGAGGAGCTCGGTCGGACGCTCAAACAACGCACCTGCTTCGGTCGGGGGCCGGACGGGCCCGGAGTCTCTCAGCGGAACACGCTACGCTCGCCCGCCATGAACGGTCCTGCGAATTCCGAGCCATCCGACATACAGGAGGAGTACGACGGCCAGGTGCTGGACGCCCGGCGGGCCCGCTGGACGGCCTCCGGCACCGGCACGCTGCTGGCCCTCGCCGGTCTGGCCGCGGCGGCGCTCCGGTTGAGCGGCTCCGCTCCCGCGCTGGTCCCGGCGGCCTACGGATTCGGCGCCGGGGTGTGCGCGCTCGCCGCGGTCCTGGGTTCCCGCGGGCGCACCCGCAGGGCCTTGTGGCTGCTGATCGCCGGCGTGATGGTGATGGCGTTGGGCGACCAGTTCGACTGACGTGACAGAGTGACCGTTACTGTCCTGTGATCTGTCTCCCACTCCTGTGAATAAACGCACGATCGCGATAAACGATCACTTTCCCCTGCAAGAGTGGTCCACGCATTGCTCATGCGTTCTTTGCGGGCCGTTCACACATGAAGGACTGTTCCCGGTCAAAGATCCACAATTCACCCCCCGGGAGCACGTTCGTGGCAGCCCTTGCGCGCTGGTGTGTACGACGACGTCTGGTCGTCGTTCTCCTGTGGCTCCTCGCCCTCGGCGGGGTGAGCACGGCCGCCGCCGTCACCGGCTCCGCCTACTCGAACGACTACGAGGTCCCCGGCACCGAGTCCGGCCGCGCCACCCAGCTGCTCCAGGACGGCTTCCCGCACCTCGGAGGCGACAGCGACACGGTCGTCTGGCACCTCACGTCCGGCTCGGTCCGGGACGCCGACGTCGAACAGACGATGACCGCGACCCTGGACAAGATCGCGGACCTGCCCGGCGTGGCCGCCGTCGTCAGCCCGTACGACGACGCGGGCGCCGGCCGGGTCAGCGCCGACGGACACACCGCGTACGCCACCGTCACCTTCGCCGACTCCGCCGAGGACATCGACGCCTCCGAGGCGAAGGCCGTGGTGGACACCGCCAAGGACGCCGAGGCCGACGGGCTCCAGGTGGAGCTGGGCGGCAGCGCCGTCGCCCTCACCGAGTCCTCCGGCGGGCATGTCGCCGAGATCGTCGGGGTGCTCGTCGCCGCTGTCGTGCTGTTCCTGGCCTTCGGCTCGCTCGCCGCCTCGCTGCTGCCCATCGCCAGCGCCCTGGTCGGTGTGGGAACCGCGTACGCCGGGATCGGGCTGCTCGGGCATGCCATGACCGTCGCCGACTTCGCGCCCATGCTCGGCATGCTGATCGGGCTCGGCGTCGGCATCGACTACGCGCTCTTCATCGTCACCAGACACCGGCGCGGCCTCAAACGCGGGCTGGGCGTCGCCGAGTCCATCGAGAACGCCGTCACCACCACCGGGCGCGCGGTCGTCTTCGCGGGTGCCACGGTTTGCATCGCCCTGCTGGGGATGCTGATCCTCCGGCTCGGCTTCCTCAACGGCGTCGCGATAGCCGCCTCCCTGACCGTCGTCCTGACGGTCGCCGCCTCCGTGACCCTGCTGCCGGCCCTGCTCTCCCTCATCGGCATGCGCGCCCTGAGCCGGCGAGAGCGGCGCCGCCTCGCCGAGCACGGGCCCGAGCCGGAACTGCCGACCGGGTTCGCCCACCGCTGGTCCGCGTTCGTGGAACGGCACCCCAAGCTGCTCGGCGCCGTCGCCCTGCTGGTCATCACCGTCCTCGCCCTGCCCACCCTGGGCCTGCGCCTCGGCACCTCCGACCAGGGCAACGACCCACGGTCCGCGACCACCCGGCAGGCCTACGACCTCCTCGCGGACGGCTTCGGCCCGGGCGTCAACGGCCCGCTCACGCTGGTGACTCGTGTAGACGGAGCCGAGGACAAGCTCCTCCTCGACAACCTCGACGCCACCATCCGCACCACCGAGGGCATCGCCTCCACCACCCCGGTGACCTACGACACCGGCGGCGACCTCGCCTACTTCACGATCGTCCCCGAGTCCGCCCCGCAGTCCCAGCAGACCAGCGAGCTCGTGGACCGGCTGCGCACCGAGGTGCTGCCGCGCGCGGAGACCGGCACGTCACTCGACATCCACGTCGGCGGGATGACGGCGTCCTACGACGACTTCGCGGACGTCATCGTCGGCAAGCTGCCCCTGTTCGTCGGTGTGGTCATCGGCCTGGGCTGTCTGCTGCTCCTGCTCGCGTTCCGTTCCGTCGGCATCCCGCTCAAGGCGGCCGCGATGAACGTGGCCGCCGTCGCCGCCTCCTTCGGAGTGGTCGTGGCGATCTTCCAGTGGGGCTGGGGGAGCGAGCTGCTCGGCCTCGGCCGGGCGGGCCCGATCGAGCCCTTCCTGCCCGTGATCATGGTGTCCGTGCTCTTCGGGCTCTCCATGGACTACCAGGTCTTCCTGGTCAGCCGGATGTACGAGGAGTGGCTGGAGACCGGCGACAACCGGCGGGCCGTCCGCGTCGGCCTCGCCGAGACCAGCCGGGTGATCAACTCCGCCGCGGTCATCATGATCTCCGTCTTCCTCGCCTTCGTCCTTAGCGGCGACCGCGTGATCGCCATGTTCGGCATCGCCCTCGCCGTCGCCGTCGCCCTCGACGCCTTCGTCCTTCGCACCCTCCTCGTCCCCGCCCTCATGCACCTGCTCGGCGGCGCCAACTGGTGGCTGCCGGGCTGGCTGGACCGCCGGATGCCCCGCATCAGCATCGAACCTCCCGAGTGCCGCGCCGCGCATGAGAGGCTCACCGATGTCGTGGAGCAGGACGTCGTGGAGCAGATGAAGAGGGAGCGGGACGAGGATGTACGCGATATCCCTGGGTGACGACGGGGCCGAACTGCGGCCCCTGGAGCCGTGGCACGCGGAGGAGTTCCTGGCCAACCTGGAGCGGGGCCGGGAGTTCATCGGGCAGTTCATCCCCTTCGGCTCCCAGGCCGTCGACGTGGCCTCCGCGCGCGAGACACTCCAGCGGTACGCCCGGATGCGCGCCGACGACACCGGCGGCTACCACGGCATCTGGCTCGACGGAAAACTCGTCGGCGGAGTGCTCACCCTCAACTTCGATGCCGAACAGGGAAACTGCGAGGTCGGCTGCTGGCTGGAGCCCGCCGCGACCGGCCGCGGACTGATCACCCGGGCCATGCGGATACTGATCGACTGGGTGGTCGAGGAGCGCGGTGTCCACCGGGTCGAGTGGGTGGCCGCGTCGGGAAACACGGCCAGCATCAACGTCGCCCGGCGCCTGGGAATGACCCGCGACGGAGTCCGCCGTCAGGCCCACCCCTATCGTGGCGTACGGCACGACCTCGAGGTGTGGTCGATTCTCGCCCCCGAGTGGCGTGAAGCACGCGCGAGTGCAGCCCGGAACGATCATTAAGAACCCTCTCAGACAGGATCCGTACGGTGCCCGACATGGGAACGAAGACAGCTGACGAGACCGGCGCCGAGACGGGCGCCGAGGCCACGACCGACGAGGAGAAGGTGAGCGTCGCCAAGACCGGTGAGGTGACGGAGGCCGAGGACACCTCGGCCGAGGACACCTCGGCCGAGGACACCGCCGCCGACGAGATCGACGACGAGGACGACCTGATCGAGGCCGCCCGGGAGGAGGGCCCCACCGGGGTCGGCCAGGGTGCGGGTGCCGTCGTCTCCGCGGCGCTGGGCCTCGTCTCGCTCACCGGCAGCTGGGTCGGCACCGTGGCGTCCGCGCGGCAGTCGCTGGTCGGCCAGCTGCACGCGCAGACCGCGACGTCCTCCGACGTGGCGAAGCTCCTCGACGAGGGCTACGGCGACGCCTGGAAGGCCACCGCGTTCTGGGGCGGCGTCTTCGCACTGATCGCGCTGCTCGTCGGTGTCGGCGTGCTGGCCCGGCCGGCCTTCGGTGCTCCCGGCAAGCCGCAGGCCACCTGGATCAAGTCCGTCGCCTGGGGCGGTGTCGCGCTCGGTGTCGTCGGCCTGCTCCTGGCCGTCCTCAAGTACACCGACCTGCTGCTGGACCTGCCTTCCGCGAGCTGAACAAGCGCAGCTCACGAGGGGTCTTAGGGAAGCCGTAGGTACCTTACGGAGGCCCTGAGGCCCCTCTCGCGCGTCTAAGGCCCCCGCGGTCCCCGAAGATGCGGAACTCTCCCGATGTGGCGGACCCCCCTCGGAGACGAAGGTAGAGGCATCGCAGAAAGCGAAGCCCGAAACCGACTCCGACAAGGACGACACCATGTACTCCGCATACGAGATCTCCCAGTACCGTTCCGCCGAACTGCGCCGCCAGGCCGAGCACGAGCGGCTCGTCCGCGAGACCCTTCGCAGCCGCCGCGCCGCCCGCCGCGAAGCCGCCGAGCGCACATCGGAGAGCGATTCGCATACCGGCCGCCCTCGGAGGCACCGGTTCCTGCGCACGGCGTGAGCGCCGGCAGGGAGGACGGCCGTACGGCTCTGTCCGTCCCCGCGGTCACCACCGCGGCCGTCCTCCCGGCAACCAGGGGCACTTGGGGAACCGGGCCCGCCCCGAAAACGGGTGCCGCGCTGTCGGACCCGCGTGTAATGCTCGGGCCTGTGGAGACCAGGTCCGTCAGTCCCGTGTTCGTCGGCCGCACCGAAGAACTGAACAGCCTGAACGAAGCGCTCGCCCGCGCCGCCGCGGGCGAGCCTCAGGCGTTGCTGCTCGGCGGCGAGGCCGGCGTCGGCAAGACCCGGCTCGTCGAGGAGTTCGCCACCGCCGCCTGCCGTCAGGGCGCGGTCGTCGCCCTCGGCGGCTGCGTCGAGATCGGCGCCGACGGCCTGCCCTTCGCCCCCTTCTCCACCGCCCTGCGCGCTCTGCGCCGCGCCCTGCCCGACGAACTGGCCGCCGCGGCCGCGGGCCAGGAGGAAGAACTGGCCAGGCTGCTGCCCGAGGTCGGCGAGGCCCTCCCCGCCCGGGGCGCCGGCCGGCACGACGAGGAGAGCCTGGCCCGCCTCTTCGAACTGACCGCCCGACTCCTGGAACGTGTCGCCGCCGAGCGCACCGTCGTCGTCGCCCTGGAGGACCTCCACTGGGCCGACGCCTCCACCCGCCACCTCCTGGCCTACCTCTTCCGCACCCTGCGCACCGGCCGCCTGGTCGTCCTCGCCACCTACCGCGCCGACGACATCCACCGCCGCCACCCGCTGCGCCCCCTGCTCGCCGAACTCGACCGGCTGCGCACGGTCCGCCGGATCGAACTCGGCCGCTTCAACCGGGACGAGGTCAGCCGTCAGATAGCCGGCATCCTCGCCACCGAACCGAATCCCGGCCAGGTCGACGACATCTTCGATCGCTCCGACGGCAACGCCTTCTTCGTCGAGGAACTCGCCGTCTGCGCCACCGAGGGCTGCGGCACCGGCCTCACCGACTCCCTGCGCGATCTGCTCCTGGTCCGCGTCGAGGGGCTGCCCGAGAGCGGCCAGCGGGTCGCCCGGGTCGTCGCCGAGGGCGGCTCCACCGTGGAGTACCGGCTGCTCGCCGCCGTGACCCGGCTCGCGGAGGACGACCTCATCGAGGCGCTGCGGGTCGCGGTGAACGCCAACATCCTCCTTCCGGCACCCGACGGCGACGGCTACCGCTTCCGGCACTCCCTGGTCCGCGAGGCCGTCGCCGACGACCTGCTGCCCGGCGAACGCTCCCGCCTCAACCGCCGCTACGCCGAAGCCCTGGAGGCCGATCCCGCGCTCGTCCCCGCCGACTCGCGGGTCATGCGTCTGGCCAGTTACTGGTACCACGCCCACGACCCGGCCAAGGCCCTGCCCGCCGTCCTGGACGCCTCCGTCACCGCCCGCCGCCGGCACGCCTACTCCGAACAACTCCGGCTCCTGGAACGCGCGATGGAGCTGTGGGACACCGCCCCCGAGGACGTCACGGCCGCCCTGCGCCCCGTCGACTACACCGAGGTCTACCCTCCCTGCGGCTGTGACCCGGCCACCACCGCGCTGCGCTACCTCGACCTGATGGCCGAGGCCGCCGTCGCCGGCCGCCTGGGCGGCGAACGCGAACGCGCCCTGAAGATCACCAAGCGGGCGCTGCACCTCCTGGAGGACGACGGGGACCCCCTGCGCGCGGCCTGGTTCTGGGTCCAGCGCTCTCATCTCGTCCAGGGACTGGCCCGCGGCGACGGCTGGGCGGAACTGGCGACCGCCAAGGATCTCGTCTGCGGTCTGCCGCCCTCCGAGGTGCATGCCGATGTCCTGGCGAACGTCGCCCACTGGTCCATGGTTCACGTTCCCGGCCCCGAGGCCCTCACGGCCGCCGAAAGTGCCGTGGAGTACGCGCGCATGGTCGGCGCCCGCGAGATCGAGATGAACGCCCGGCTCACCCACGCGGGTCTTATCGTCGAGTCCGGTGGCGTCGAGACCGGGCTCGCCGAGATGTTCGAGATCCTGCGGCAGACCGTCGAGGACGGCATCTCCGCCGTCGCCAGCCGTGTCTACGTGAATCTGCCGAACGCCCTCGAAGCCATCGGGCGCTCCCGGGAAGCCGTGCCGATCCTGGAGGAGGGGCTCGGCTACGCCCGGAAGTTCGGCCTGTCCGACAAGGAGGCCTGGATCTGGGGCAACCTCGCCGAGTCCCTCTACTCGCTGGGCCGCTGGGACCGGGCCGCGGAATCCGCCACCAGGGCCGAACTCGTCGGCCGGAGCGCCCAGCCCCGCGGCTTCCACGCCGGCAACCGCGCGGCACTCGCCCTCGCCCGCGGCGACCTGCCCGAGGCGGCACGCCAACTCACTGCCGCGCGCGGTTACTTCGGTACCCATGACAGAGCCCCTCAGCACGAACTCCCCCTCACCGAACTGTCCATCGGCATCGCCGCCGCCGAGGGCCGCCTCCTGGACGCCCGCGCCGAACTCGAACGCGTCCTGGACGCCGGCTTCCCGCCCGGCACCCAGCGCTATGCCTGGCCCCTGCTGCTCACCGCCGCCACCATGGAGGCCGACGCCCTCGGCCTGCCCGTCGCCGAGCAGGGCCGCGCGAAGATCCTCCACCGCATCAGGGAGGCCGCCAGGCCCCTTGCCACCAACGCACCCGTCTGGCTGGCCCACGAACGCTGGGTCCGCGCCGAACTGCTGCGCACCGAGAGCGCCGACACCCCGGATCACTGGTACGAGGCCGTCACCGCCCTCGAACCCTTGGAACGCCCCTACGACCTCGCCCGCGTCCGCCACCGGCTCGCCCAGGCCCTGCTGTCGGCACCCGACGGCGCCGAGCAGCCCGACCGCGACCGGCCCACCGAACTCCTGCGCCTCGCCCACGCCGCCGCCGAGCACCTCGGCGCCCGGCCCCTCGCCGACGCCGTCACGCTCCTCGCCCAGCGCGCCCGCCTCAACCTGACCCCTGCCCCGGCCCCCGGCCGGGAGGACCCGGTCCGCTCCCTCGGCCTCACCGGCCGTGAACGTGACGTCCTGCGCCTGGTCGCCCTCGGCCGCACCAACCGCCTGATCGCCGAGGAACTCTTCATCTCCCCGAAGACGGCCAGCGTCCATGTCTCCAACATCCTGGCCAAGCTCGGCGTCTCCGGACGGGGAGAGGCGGCGGCGGTGGCGCACCGGCTGGGGCTGTTCCCGGCGGAGGCTCTCCACGTGCCGATCACAGAGTGAGGCGTACGGTGTAGGAGACCGGCAGGGGAGACTGCATGTTCAACATGTTCGAGGAACTGTTCGCACCCGGCCGCAAGCAAACCCGAGACGAGCAGAACCGGCTGGAGCTGACCCGCGAGGACGTCGGCGACGGCGACCCCGGACGCGGACCGATAGATCTCACGTCCGGGAAGGTCGTCGTCCGCCGGTCCAAGCCGGACGACGACACCGAGAAGCCCTCGCAGAGCGCGCCGGAATGACGGCTCCGACTAGCTGACCTGTATCTCCAGGATCTTGTCGTCCCCCTCCTTGGGGCTGCCGCGGCCGTCGGTGTTGCTGGTGACGAGCCACAGCTTGTCGCCGCCCGCGGAGACCACCGTGCGCAGCCGGCCGTACTCCCCCTTCAGGAAGGACTGCGGGTCGGCGGAGGCCGCCGTGCCCTTCAGCGGGATGCGCCACAGTCGCTGGCCCTTCAGCCCGGCCATCCAGACGGAGCCGTCGGCTACGGCGATACCGCTGGGGGAGGCGTCGTCGGTCTGCCACTGCGCTATCGGGTTGTGGAAGGTCTTGTCGTCGGACTTGCCCTCGGCGGTCGGCCAGCCGTAGTTGTCGCCCGGCTTGATCGCGTTCAGTTCGTCCCAGGTGTCCTGGCCGAACTCCGAGGCGAACAAGCGCTGTTTGGAGTCCCAGGCGAGGCCCTGCACATTGCGGTGGCCGTAGGAGTACACGGGGGAGTCCGGGAACGGATTGCCCGGGGCGGGGTCGCCCTCAGGGGTCAGGCGCAGGATCTTGCCGCCCAGGGACTTGCGGTCCTGGGAAAGGCCGGTGTTGCCGCTCTCACCCGTGCCCGCGTACAGCATGCCGTCCGGGCCGAACGCGATCCGGCCGCCGTTGTGGATGAAGCCCTTGGGGATGCCCTTGAAGACGGTGTCGGGTGCGCCCAGTTGCTCACCGGACGCCTTCTGCTCGTCGTAGACCATCCGCACGACGCGGTTGTCCGAGTCGGAGGTGAAGTAGGCGTAGACCATGTGGTCCGAGGCGTAGTCCGGGGACAGCGCGATGCCCAGGAGGCCGCCTTCGCCGGCCGCGGAGACCCCGGAGACCTGCCCCAGCTCCGTCTTCTTGCCGGACTGTCCGTCGACCCGGGTGATCGTGCCCTCGTCCCGTGAGGAGACGAGCAGGTCGCCGTCGGGGAGCGGGGCGAGGCCCCAGGGGGTCTTGAGGTCCTCGGCGACCGTGCGCACCACCTTCACCGAGCCCTTCGCCGGCGGGGTCGCCTCCGCGGCCTGCTGGGTGGGGGAGGACCCCGAGGCCGGACCGCTCGACGATGCGCTGTCACCGCCGCCGTCCGGCGAGCCGCCCCCTCCTCCACCGTCGGAGGAGCAGCCGGCCGTCAGCAGGAGCGTGGTCGCGGCCAGCACGGCCGTCACAGCTCGACGATGCACGATCATGGTCCCTTCGAAGCGGCGGGTTCTACCTGTCATACACCGCTCGCGCCTCCCAGGTTCCCGATCTCCCGGACCCGATGCGCACACCCGCTCCCGCCGGTCCGGCGGCTCGGGTGCCGGCGGCGGGTCGGCCGGCCTTGCGGCGGCCGGGCGGCCGGTGGGTCTGCTGAGTCGTGCGGCCGCAGGCTTGTCGGTCCGCGGCGCGGGTGTCGCTGAGGGTCTGCTGGTTCCGCGGGTCCCTGCGCAGTCGGTGGGCTTACCGGGTCCATGTGTCGTGCGCCGCTGGGGGTCTGGTCGGTGGGCCGCCGGGCGCTATCGGGGGTGCCGGGCCACGGGTGGAGCGCCGTCGGTCGGCGCGCTGGGCCACGGGCCTGGCGCCGCTGGAGAGTCTGCCGGCCCGAGGCTCGGGCGCCGCCGGCAGGCCCCTAGTCCCACGACCCCTGTGCCGGAGGCAGTTCCGCCACCTCGGTGAGGTCCTGGCCGGTCAGGCGGAGGTCGGCCGCCGCCGCGTTCTCCGTCACCCAGCGCTCCTGCTTGGTCCCGGGTACCGGGACCACGTGAGTGCCCTGGGCCAGTACCCACGCCAGCGCCACCTGTGCCGGGGTGACACCCTCCCCGTGCCGGGCCGCGATGCGGCGCAGGCCGGAGACGATCGGCTGGTTCGCGGCCGTCATCTCGGCGGTGAAGCGGGGGTGGCGGGCACGGACGTCGTCCGGTTCGAAGCCCTCGCCTGGGATCAGGGTGCCGGTCAGGAAGCCGTTGCCGAGGGGCATCGCCGCCAGGAAGCCGATGCCGCGCGTCGCGCACCACGGCAGCAGCGTCCCCAGTGCCTCCGGCGACCACACCGACAGCTCCGCCTCCACCGCGCTCACCGGGAAGACCTGCTGGACCCGCTGCAACTGCCGGATCGTCGCGTCGTACAACCGCCTGCCGGAGCGGCGACCGCCTCGCGCTCCCATCGCGCAGAGCCCCAACGACCGTACCTTTCCGGCCTGTACGAGCTCCGCCATCGCGCCCCAGGTCTCCTCGACCGGGACCTCGGGATCCTCGCGGTGCAGCTGGTAGAGGTCGATCACATCGGTCTGGAGCCGCCGCAGGGAGGCGTCACAGGCCCGTTTCACATAGCCGGGGCGGCCGTTGGCCACGATGTGCTGCTCGCCCACCAGCAGACCGACCTTGGTCGACACGAAGGCGTCCTCGCGACGCTCCTTCAACACCCGGCCGAGCAGTAGCTCGTTGGTGAACGGGCCGTACATGTCGGCCGTGTCCAGCAGCGTCGAGCCCAGATCGAGCGCCCGGTGTACGGCCCTGACCGACTCGTCGCCCCGCTGCCGCGACCCGCTGTAGGCCCAGCTCATCGGCATGCACCCGAGTCCGACGGCTCCCACCGCGAGCGCCGCCGCGCCGATCTTCCTGCGCTCCACCTGCTCGTGACCCTCCCTCTTCCGGCCCCCAACCTAACCTCTGGGCCCCCAGCCGCCTGACATAGCCTCCTGAGCATGAGTGCTGACGTGTGGCTTCCCATCCCGCCCGACGACATCGAGGGGCTTCCCGAGGGCCCCGACTACCACTTCTGGAACGGCGAGGTGGACTTCCCGGCGGACCCGGCCGACTGCGTGTACTACGTCGTCCCGTACATGAAGCCGCTGGATGTCGTTCTGCGGCCGATGCCCCACCTGAGCTCCGTCGAGGTCGTACAGACGCTGTCGGCCGGCGTCGACAACGTGACACCGGGCCTGAGGCATCTGCGTCCCGGCGTGCGGTTGTGCAACGCGCGCGGTGTGCACGAGGCGAGCACCGCCGAGCTCACGCTCACCCTGGTCCTCGCCTCACTGCGTGGGATCCCCGACTTCGTGCGGGCCCAGGACAAGGGGGAGTGGCGCGGCGGGTTCCGGCCCTCGCTCGCCGACAAGAACGTCCTCATCGTCGGCTACGGCTCGATCGGGTCCGCCATCGAGGACCGGCTCGTACCGTTCGAGGTCGCGCGGGTGGCGCGCGTCGCGCGCTCCGCGCGCACCACGGAGCGCGGCCCGGTGCACCCGCTCGCCGAACTGCCCGCCCTGCTCCCCGAGGCGGACGTCGTCATCCTGTCCACGCCCCTCGACGAGACCACGCGGCACCTGGCCGACGCCGACTTCCTGGCCCGTATGAAGGACGGCGCGCTCCTCGTGAACGTCGCCCGCGGCCCGGTCGTCGACACCAAGGCGCTGCTCGCCGAACTGGAGACCGGCCGCATCACCGCCGCCCTCGACGTCACCGACCCCGAGCCGCTGCCCCGGGGACACCCCCTGTGGCAGGCGCCGGGCGTACTGGTCAGTCCGCATGTCGGAGGACCCACCTCCGCGTTCCTGCCGCGCGCCAAGCGCCTGTTGGTGGACCAGCTGAACCGCTATGTGAACCAGGAGCCCTTGCGCAACGTGATCCTTACGACGGGTTCCGAGAACGCTCGGACCACGGAGTAACAGGCGGGCAATCCGTTTCCGGTACCCTCCGCAATCTTCCGGACGCGGGCGGTGCCCGCATCGCCGCTGGTCGTCACGGAGCGTAGAGGAACTATGTCCCTGAGTGACGAGACTGGTGTATCGTCCCGACAGGGGCAGCGCCGCGCACCGCTCGGCGCCGGGGATGGACATTGCAGACTGTGAGGGGGGCGACGGGCGATGCACGGCCTATGGACCAACGATCCGACGCGGCGGGGCCGCCGGCTCCGACCCTGGCACACAGCCGCGCGCAGACGCGGCCACCACGCCGGTCACGGCGGTCACCACAGCCCTCATCACCGCAGGCACAGCAGTCGCAGGAGGCATGCGCAGCCGGCGCACCCGGACCCCCGGGACCCCGGAGCGGCGCGGACCGGGAGGACCCGGTGAGCGCGCCCCCCTCTCCCACGACCACCCTCGACGGAGCGCTGCGGGCCCGGCCCGCGAGGGGGGTGCTGCTGCCCTCCCGGCCGCCTGTCCTCCGTGGCGGGTCGAGCCTGGTGCACCAACTCCTCCTCGCCCTGGTGTGCGCGGGATACGCCGTCGGTTCCGCGCTCGGCTGGGGCTCGCGCGAAGTCGCCCTGATCATGGGCGACTTCGGGCTGAGCGCCGCGGCGGGCGCCGCCGCCGTGTCGTGCTTCCTCCACGCCCGCGACCGTCGGGTGCGCTTCCGGCAGGCCTGGCTGCTCTTCGCGCTCTCCTCAACCATGGCGTCGCTCGGCAACCTGATCTGGGGGTGGTACGAGGTCGTCCTGGGCCGGGAGGTACCCAACCCCAGCTACGCCGACCTGTTCTTCCTGTGCTTCGCGCCGCCCGCCATCGTGGGTCTGCTGGTCCTGGCCAAGCGTCCGGTGACGAAGGCGGGCTGGGTCTGTCTCGGCCTGGACTCCTGGCTGATCGGCGGCTCGCTCCTCACGCTCTCATGGAGCCTCGCTCTCGCCCAGGCCGCCAAGTCGGAGGGGCCCAGCGTCGCGCACACCGCGCTGTCCCTGGCGTATCCGCTGCTGGACATCGCCCTCGTCAGCATGGTCCTCGCGTTGCACTTCCGGCGCTCGGCGGTCAACCGCACCGCGGTGAACACCGCGATCGGCGCGCTCGCGCTGACCGTGATGTGCGACGCCCTGTTCACCTCGCCACTGCTCCACAACAACTACCGCTCCGGCCAGTTGCTGGACGCCGGCTGGTTCGCCGGCTCCCTGCTCCTCGCCTACGCCCCCTGGGCCGCGCCCCGGCACCCGGACGGCGACCGGCGACCGGCCGTGCGCACGCGCGTGGTGCACGAACACCTTCCCAGGCCGCGGTTCGGGATCCAGCGCCGCCCGTCCGCGCAGGGAGCGCCGGGAGCGCCGGGCGCTCAGGGCGGTGACCACAGCCGGTATCCGGCCACCCGGCCCATCACCGGGTCGCTGGCCGCCCTCACCCCGTACCTCGCCGCCGCCGTCTGCACGCTGGGGATCCTCTACAACGTCCTCAACGGCCGCAGCGTGGACCGCGTGGTGCTCCTCACCGGCGGCACCGTCGTGCTCGCCCTCGTGGTGCGCCAGGGCATCATGCTGCTCGACAACATCACGCTCACCCAGGAACTCGCGCAGAAGGAGAACCACTTCCGCTCCCTGGTGCAGGGCTCGAGCGACGTCATCATGATCGCCGCACCGAACGGCATCCTCCGGTACGTCTCCCCGGCCGCCGCGGGGGTCTACGGCCGCTCCGCCGAGGAGCTCGTCGGCACGGAACTGGCCGGTCTCATCCACCCGGAGGATCTGGGCTGCGTGGTGCACGAGGTGCGCCGTTTCCTCGCCGCCAGCCCACTCGAAGAGCCCACCACCCGCATCGAGTGCCGCTTCCGGTCCGGCGACGGCGGCTGGCTCAATGTCGAGTCCACCGTCAACCGTCACCACGGTGGCCTCATCTTCAACAGCCGGGACGTGACCGAAAGAGTGCGCCTGCAGGCGCAGCTCCAGCACAACGCAGAGCACGACCCGCTGACCGACCTGCCCAACCGCGCCCTGTTCACCCGGCGCGTCCAGCAGGCCCTGTCCGGCCGCCGTTCCTCCGACCGCGGCACGGCCGTCCTCTTCATCGACCTGGACGGCTTCAAGGCCGTCAACGACACGATCGGGCACCAGGCCGGGGACGAGCTGCTCGTCCAGGCCGCCCGCAGACTCCAGGACTCCGTCCGTTACGGGGACACCGCCTCCCGGCTCGGCGGGGACGAGTTCGCCGCGCTGATCGTCGGGGACGGCACCCGCGACCGCACCGCCCGCGAGGGTCACATCCTGGAGCTCGCCGACCGCCTCAGGGTCACGCTCTCGCAGCCGTACCTCATCGACGGCAACGATGTCCGGGTCGCCGCCTCCATCGGCGTCGCCTTCGCCGAACCCGGCCTCGGGGCCGGCGAGCTCCTGCGCAACGCGGACCTCGCGATGTACCGCGCCAAGGCGGGCGGCAAGGGCCGCGTCGAGCTCTACGCGCCCCAGATGCAGCAGGACGTCGTACGGAAGGCGGAGCTGGCCACGCGCCTGCGTGCCGCGCTGCACGACGGCGAGTTCGCCCTGCTGCACCAGCCCGTCGTCTGTCTGGAGGACGGCCGGATCACCTCGGTCTCCGCCCAGGCTCGCTGGCGCTCCTCCCAGGGAGTGCTGTTCACGCCCGCCGAGTTCCTGCGGGTGGCCGAGGACAGCGACAAGACGCAGGAGCTGGGCCGCTGGATCCTGGAGGAGGCCGTCGAACAGGCCGCCGAGCGGGCCGCGACCGGGCTCACCGTGCCCGTGGCGGTCCGGATGAGCGCCCAGCGGCTGCTGGACCGCTCGCTGCCCCTGGGCTCGGTGGAGGGGCTGCTGACCCGGCACGGGCTGCCGTCGGGCTCCCTGGTCATCGAGCTCTCCGACGCCGATCCCCGGGTCTCCCTGGACGAGCTGGAGCGCCGGCTCACCGCGATCCGTCGCGTCGGTGTCCGGATCGCCCTGGACGGCTTCGGCAGCGGCTACGCGGCGATCACCGCGCTGCGCAGACTCCCCGTGGACGTGCTGAAGCTCGACCGCAGCCTGGTCGAGGGCGTCGTGGAGTCCGCCAGACTGCACAAGATCACCAGCGGGTTGCTGAGGATCGCCGGAGACCTCGGACTCCAGTCCGTGGCCGACGGCGTGGACCTCCCGGAACAGGTCGTCGCCCTGCGGGCGATGGGCTGCACCCACGGGCAGGGCATGGCCTTCTCCGGACCGCTGGACGAGTACCGGCTGCGCAGGGCGCTGGCCTCGGGCCACTATCCGGTGCCGCACGGCCCCGCCGAACCCGCGTTCGCGGGGGGCGGCGCGGAGGTGTACACCAGTGGGGTGACCGCGGTTCTCGGAGGCGGCACGGCCCTCCGCTCACATAATGAGACTCCCGTCCCACCCACTTGACACCACATGCGTGCCGGGGGGAGGGTCAGTGCCATGCGCACCCGAATTCTCGTACTTGGAAAGCGCGTCGGCTGACGCTGAGCCCTCGATCGCTCAGCGACCCCACCCGGCGCGCTCCCCTCGCTTGCCTTATGGCACGAGGGGTTTTTTGTTGCACCAGCACCAGTCGAACACCGCACAAACTTCGCAAAAACCCTCAGCATCGAGAAGAGAATGACGATGACCGAGCAGGCCACCGGGGCCCATCCGCAGCCGCGGCCCCGATCCGGAGGACAGCAGTCCGCCCCCGAGCACGTCACGGGCGCGCAGTCCCTCATCCGCTCTCTCGAGGAGGTCGGCGCCGAGACGGTATTCGGCATTCCCGGCGGTGCCATCCTTCCGGCGTACGACCCGCTGATGGACTCCACCCGGGTGCGGCACGTCCTGGTCCGTCACGAGCAGGGCGCGGGCCACGCGGCCACCGGTTACGCGCAGGCCACCGGCAAGGTCGGTGTCTGCATGGCGACCTCGGGTCCCGGTGCCACCAACCTCGTCACCCCGATCGCGGACGCCCACATGGACTCGGTGCCGCTCGTGGCGATCACCGGGCAGGTGGCCTCCAAGGCGATCGGCACGGACGCCTTCCAGGAGGCGGACATCGTCGGCATCACGATGCCGATCACCAAGCACAACTTCCTCGTCACCAAGGCCGAGGACATCCCGCGGGTCATCGCGCAGGCCTTCCACATCGCCTCCACCGGCCGCCCCGGCCCGGTCCTGGTCGACATCGCCAAGGACGCCCTCCAGGCGAAGACGACGTTCTCCTGGCCGCCCGTCATGGACCTGCCCGGCTACCGCCCGGTGACCAAGCCGCACGCCAAGCAGATCCGCGAAGGCGCCAAGCTGATCACCCAGGCCAAGCGGCCCGTCCTCTACGTCGGCGGCGGTGTCATCAAGGCCGGCGCCACCGCCGAGCTGAAGGTCCTCGCAGAACTCACCGGAGCCCCCGTCACCACCACCCTGATGGGGCTCGGCGCATTCCCCGACAGCCACCCGCTGCACGTGGGGATGCCGGGCATGCACGGTTCGGTCACCGCCGTCACCGCGCTGCAGAAGGCCGACCTGATCGTCGCCCTCGGTACCCGTTTCGACGACCGCGTCACCGGCAAGCTGGACAGCTTCGCCCCGCACGCCAAGATCGTCCACGCCGACATCGACCCGGCCGAGATCGGCAAGAACCGCGCCGCCGACGTGCCGATCGTCGGGGACGCCCGCGAGGTCATCGCCGACCTGGTCCAGGCCGTCCAGAAGGAACACAGCGAGGGCCACAAGGGCGACTACAGCGCCTGGTGGAAGGACCTGTCCCGCTGGCGCGAGACCTACCCGCTCGGCTACGACCTGCCCGCCGACGGCTCGCTCTCCCCGCAGCAGGTCATCGAGAGGGTCGGGCAGCTCGCCCCCGAGGGCACGATCTTCGCTGCGGGCGTCGGCCAGCACCAGATGTGGTCCGCGCACTTCATCCAGTACGAGAAGCCCGCCACCTGGCTGAACTCCGGCGGCGCCGGAACCATGGGCTACGCGGTCCCGGCCGCGATGGGCGCCAAGGCCGGAATGCCGGGCAACACGGTCTGGGCGATCGACGGCGACGGCTGCTTCCAGATGACCAACCAGGAACTGACCACCTGCGCCCTGAACAACATCCCCATCAAGGTCGCCATCATCAACAACGGCGCCCTCGGGATGGTCCGCCAGTGGCAGACCCTCTTCTACAACCAGCGCTACTCCAACACCGTGCTGCACAGCGGTCCGGAGGACGTCAACCCGAACGCCAAGGGCACGCGCGTGCCGGACTTCGTGAAGCTGTCCGAGGCCATGGGCTGCGTGGGCCTGCGCTGTGAGCGCCCGGAGGACCTGGACAAGGTCATCGAAGAGGCGAACTCCATCAACGACCGCCCCGTCGTCGTCGACTTCATCGTCCATGAGGACGCGATGGTCTGGCCGATGGTCGCCGCCGGCACCTCGAACGACACCATCCTGGCCGCCCGGGACGTCCGCCCCGACTTCGGCGACAACGAAGACGACTGAGCGAGAGAGACGTAAAAGATCATGTCCAAGCACACGCTCTCCGTCCTGGTGGAGAACACCCCGGGCATCCTCGCCCGGATCGCCGCCCTGTTCTCCCGGCGCGGCTTCAACATCGACTCGCTCGCGGTCGGTGTCACCGAGCACCCCGAGATCTCCCGGATCACCATCGTGGTCAACGTGATCGAGGAACTGCCGCTGGAGCAGGTGACCAAGCAGCTCAACAAGCTCGTCAACGTGCTGAAGATCGTCGAGCTGGAACCCGGCTCGGCCGTTCAGCGCGAACTCGTTCTGGTGAAGGTGCGCGCCGACAACGAGACGCGCTCCCAGAT
This sequence comes from Streptomyces sp. SAI-127, assembly GCF_029894425.1. Classification (NCBI taxonomy): domain Bacteria; kingdom Bacillati; phylum Actinomycetota; class Actinomycetes; order Kitasatosporales; family Streptomycetaceae; genus Streptomyces; species Streptomyces sp. SAI-127. Next base: position 3,443,018 of record NZ_JARXYJ010000001.1, on the reverse strand, counting down.
CGTCGAGATCGTCCAGCTGTTCCGCGCCAAGACCGTCGACGTCTCCCCGGAGGCCGTCACCATCGAGGCCACCGGCAGCGGCGAGAAGCTGTCCGCGATGCTGAAGATGCTGGAGCCCTTCGGCATCAAGGAGCTGGTCCAGTCGGGCACCATCGCGATCGGCCGCGGCGCCCGTTCGATCACGGACCGCTCGCTGCGCGCGCTCGACCGCAGCGCGTAGGGCCGGGTACGGGCGGTTGCGGCCGCCCGTATGCCGAGACCCGGAAACTTCATCTCAGCCCGCCGTCATACGGTGGGAAGCAACACCTGCAGACCAAGGAGAGAACCCAAAGTGGCCGAGCTGTTCTACGACGCCGACGCCGACCTGTCCATCATCCAGGGCCGCAAGGTCGCGGTCATCGGTTACGGCAGCCAGGGCCACGCCCACGCGCTGTCGCTCCGTGACTCGGGTGTCGACGTGCGTGTCGGTCTGCACGAGGGCTCCAAGTCCAAGGCCAAGGCCGAGGAGCAGGGCCTGCGCGTGGTGACGCCGTCCGAGGCCGCCGCCGAGGCCGACGTCATCATGATCCTGGTCCCGGACCCGATCCAGGCCCAGGTCTACGAGGAGTCCATCAAGGACAGCCTGAACGACGGCGACGCGCTGTTCTTCGGCCACGGCCTGAACATCCGCTTCGACTTCATCAAGCCCCCGGCGGGCGTCGACGTCTGCATGGTCGCCCCCAAGGGCCCGGGCCACCTGGTCCGCCGCCAGTACGAGGAGGGCCGCGGCGTTCCGTGTATCGCGGCCGTCGAGCAGGACGCGACCGGCAACGCCTTCGCGCTCGCGCTGTCGTACGCCAAGGGCATCGGCGGCACCCGCGCCGGCGTCATCAAGACGACCTTCACCGAGGAGACCGAGACCGACCTGTTCGGTGAGCAGGCCGTTCTCTGCGGTGGTACGGCCGCGCTGGTCAAGGCCGGTTTCGAGACGCTGACCGAGGCCGGCTACCAGCCGGAGATCGCGTACTTCGAGTGCCTGCACGAGCTGAAGCTCATCGTCGACCTCATGTACGAGGGCGGCCTGGAGAAGATGCGCTGGTCGATCTCCGAGACCGCCGAGTGGGGCGACTACGTCACCGGCCCGCGGATCATCACCGACGCCACCAAGGCCGAGATGAAGAAGGTCCTCGCCGAGATCCAGGACGGCACCTTCGCCCGTGAGTGGATGGCCGAGTACCACGGCGGTCTGAAGAAGTACAACGAGTACAAGACCGCGGACTCCGAGCACCTGCTGGAGACCACCGGCAAGCAGCTGCGCAAGCTGATGAGCTGGGTCGACGAGGAGGCGTAAGTCTCAGGCCAGGGGGCCGGAGCAGACAGCTCCGGCCCCGTTGTCCAACCCGTCGCATCACGGACGGGTGATCCTTCCGCAGAGGCGCGGGGCGACCGTCTCGACGCCACTACACTGCCGTACTACATACGCGTCAGGCCCACAGCGTCGTGCGTCTCCAACGCGGCAAGCACCCCTCCACCGCCTGCGGCCGTCGGGACGGCCGTCCGCATTGGACTTGTGAGGACTCACGTGAGCTCGAAACCCGTCGTACTCATCGCTGAAGAGCTGTCGCCCGCGACTGTGGACGCGCTTGGCCCCGACTTCGAGATCCGGCACTGCAACGGAGCGGACCGCGCCGAACTGCTCCCGGCCATCGCCGAAGTCGACGCGATCCTGATCCGCTCCGCCACCAAGGTGGACGCCGAGGCGATCGCCGCCGCGAACAAGCTGAAGGTCGTCGCACGAGCCGGCGTCGGCCTGGACAACGTCGACGTCTCCGCCGCCACCAAGGCCGGCGTGATGGTCGTCAACGCCCCCACCTCGAACATCGTGACCGCCGCCGAACTGGCCTGCGGTCTCCTCGTCGCCACCGCCCGCCACATTCCGCAGGCCAACGCCGCGCTGAAGAACGGCGAGTGGAAGCGCAGCAAGTACACGGGCGTGGAGCTCGCCGAGAAGACCCTCGGTGTCGTGGGTCTGGGCCGGATCGGTGCGCTGGTCGCCCAGCGCATGTCCGGCTTCGGCATGAAGGTCGTCGCCTACGACCCCTACATCCAGCCCGCCCGCGCCGCCCAGATGGGCGTCAAGGTGCTCTCCCTGGACGAGCTGCTCGAGGTCTCCGACTTCATCACCGTCCACCTGCCCAAGACGCCCGAGACCGTCGGTCTCATCGGCGACGAGGCGCTGCGCAAGGTCAAGCCGAGCGTGCGGATCGTCAACGCCGCGCGCGGCGGGATCGTCGACGAGGAGGCGCTGTACTCCGCCCTCAAGGAGGGCCGGGTCGCCGGTGCCGGTCTCGACGTGTACGCGAAGGAACCCTGCACGGACTCCCCGCTGTTCGAGTTCGACCAGGTCGTCGCCACCCCGCACCTCGGTGCCTCCACCGACGAGGCCCAGGAGAAGGCCGGTATCGCCGTCGCCCGCTCGGTGCGCCTCGCCCTCGCCGGTGAGCTCGTGCCCGACGCGGTGAACGTCCAGGGCGGCGTCATCGCCGAGGACGTCAAGCCGGGCCTGCCCCTCGCCGAGCGCCTCGGCCGGATCTTCACCGCGCTCGCCGGTGAGGTCGCGGTCCGCCTCGACGTCGAGGTGTACGGCGAGATCACCCAGCACGACGTGAAGGTGCTGGAGCTGTCCGCCCTCAAGGGTGTCTTCGAGGACGTCGTCGCCGAGACGGTGTCGTACGTCAACGCGCCGCTGTTCGCCCAGGAGCGCGGCGTCGAGGTGCGGCTGACGACCAGCTCGGAGTCGGCCGACCACCGCAACGTCGTCACCGTGCGCGGCACGCTCGGCAGCGGCGAGGAGGTGTCGGTCTCCGGCACGCTGGCCGGCCCCAAGCACCTCCAGAAGATCGTCGCGGTCGGTGAGTACGACGTCGACCTGGCCCTCGCCGACCACATGGTCGTCCTCAAGTACGAGGACCGTCCCGGCGTCGTCGGCACGGTCGGCCGTATCTTCGGCGAGGCCGGTATCAACATCGCCGGTATGCAGGTGTCGCGGGCGATCGCCGGTGGCGAGGCGCTCGCGGTCCTCACCGTCGACGACACGGTGCCCGCGGGTGTGCTGACCGAGGTGGCCGAGGAGATCGGGGCGACGTCGGCCCGTGCGGTGAACCTGGTCTGACGCTTCACGGCAGAGGGCTGGGCGGATCGGGAAGTCCCGGTCCGCCCAGCCTCTTTCTCCTGCGAGCTCACGCGAGTGACTTCTCCGGTTCCGGCTCCGGCGCCTCCTTGCGCACGTCGACTCCTCGCAGCGTCAGCGCCGCCAGGCCCGCCGCCCCGACCAGCACCACCGCCCCCGCGATCGCCGCGCCCTGCATTCCGCTGGTGAACGCCTCCCGGGCCGCCGTCGCGAGGCCCGGGAACCGGTCGGCCACCGCGAGCGCCCCGCCCAGCGTCTCCCGCGCCGCATCCGGCGCCGCATCCGGCATCTCGTGGCGGTAGACCGCCGTACCGATGGAGCCGAGGACCGCCATGCCGAGGGCGCCGCCGAACTCCGCGCCGGTCTCCATCAGGGAGGACGCCGAGCCGGCCCGCTCCAGCGGGGCGCTGCTCATCGCGAGGTCCGTGATCTGCGAGATCACGGTGACGACGCCGACGGCGAGGACACCGCACGCGGTCAGGGCCGGCCACATCGAGTCCGTGCCGGTGAACGCGAGCAGCGCGTAGCCGACCGCGCCGATCGCGAAGCCGGCGGTGACGACGTGGGCGCGGTCGACGCCCTTCTGGACCAGGGAGGTCGCGATCGGGGCCGCGGCGCCGATAGGCACCGAGGGCAGCAGCGCCCACAGGGCCGCCTCCAGCGCGCTCTTGCCGAGCACCGACTGCAGGTACTGCGTGGTGAAGTAGGCCGAGCCCATCATCGCGAACGAGGAGATGAGGTTGAGCGCGACGGAGGGCCCGAAACCGCGGCCGCGGAACAGCGCCGGGGAGATCATCGGGGAGGCCGTGGTGCGCTGGCGGTGCACGAAGAGGACCGCGAAGAGCAGACCGACGGTGATCGAGACGACGTAACGGACGTTCCAGCCCTCGGACGGGATCTCCTTCAGGCCGTAGACGACGGGCAGCACCGCGGCCATCGACAGGGGGACGCTCAGCCAGTCGAACCGGCCGGGCGAGGCGGCCTTCGACTCGGGCAGCAGGATCGGGCCGAGGACCAGGAGCAGCACCATCGCGGGCAGGTTGACCAGGAAGACCGAGCCCCACCAGAAGTACTCGACCAGCACACCGCTCATCACCGAACCGAGCGCGATCCCGGCCGTCATCACGCCGGACCACATGCCGATCGCCTTCGCGCGCTGTCCGGGGTCGGCGAACATCGTGCGGATCAGCGCCATCGTCGACGGCATCAGGGTCGCGCCGCCGATGCCGAGGACCGCCCGGGCCGCGATGAGGGTCTCCGCGCTGTTCGCGTAAGCGGCGATCAGCGAGGCGGTGCCGAAGGCCACCGCGCCGATCAGCAGGAGCCTGCGGCGGCCGATGCGGTCGCCCACGGAGCCCATCGTCATCAGCAGTCCGGCCAGGACGAAGGCGTAGATGTCGAAGATCCACAGCTGCTGGGTGCCGCTCGGCTCCAGGTCCGCGCTGATCGCCGGGATCGCGAAGTAGAGGACGGAGACGTCCATCGAGACCAGGAGCAGCGGAAGCATCAGGACGGCGAGGGCGGTCCATTCACGGCGGCCGGCGCGGCCGGACGGGGTGGTGGTGCTCGTCGGGTTCGTCATGACGGCGACTATACGGTCGTCTTAAACGCTTGTCTATGACGCTTGTATAAATCGCTTGTCTAGATAGGCTGAGCGCATGGGACATCGCGAGGATCTGCTCGAAGGCGCCAAGCGCTGCCTGCTGGAGAAGGGGTTCCTGCGGACGACCGCGCGGGACATCGTCAAGGAGTCCGGGACGAACCTGGCGTCCATCGGCTATCACTACGGCTCGAAGGACGCGCTGCTGGGGCAGGCGTACATCGCGCTGGTGGAGGACGTGTCCTTCGAGGGGGGCGACGGTTTCACCGGTGCGCCCGGCTCGCTGGAGCGCTTCCGGGAGGTGTGGGCCAGCATCGTCGACACCATGCGGGAGCCCGGCTCGCTGTGGCGGCTCAGCCTGGAGGTCATGGGTATGGGTGACCAACTGCCTGAGGTGCGCGACCAGTTGGTGCGCGCACAGCGCGAGGGTGGCCGGGGCCTGGTCGCCATGCTCATGGGCGTGCCGGAGGAGGAGGTGACGGACGAGACCGCCGACACCCTCGGCCGGTTCTATCTGGCGCTGATGACCGGACTCATCGGCCAGTGGGCCTTCGACCCCAGGAGCGCGCCCGACGCGGACACCCTCACCGAGGGCCTGCGGCAGGTCATCGAGGCCGCCACGCGCGCGTGATGCGCCCCTCCCGCATCTCCAGGACACGGTCCGCGAAATGCCGTACGACCGCCCGGTCGTGGCAGATGAACAGGTAGCCGAGCCCCAGCTCGTCCTGGAGATCGGCGAGGAGATTGAGGATCCCGGCCCGGACGGAGGGGTCCAGTGCCGACACCGGCTCGTCCAGCACCAGCAGCCTCGGTTCGCACGCCAACGCCCGTGCTATGCCCACGCGTTGACACTGACCGCCGGACAGCTCGTGCGGGCGGCGGTCGCCGTACGACGGGTCCAGGCCGACCCGGTCGAGGAGTCCGGCGATCCGGGCGCGCGTGGGCCTCAGCCCCTTGAGCCTCAGCGGTTCCGCCACCGCGTCCCGGATGCGGTGGCGGGGGCTCAGGGAGCCGTACGGGTCCTGGAAGACGGGCTGCATCCGGGGGCGCAGCGGGCGCAGCTCGCGGTCGGACAGTGCGGTCAACTCCCGGCCCTCGAAGCGGACTTCACCGCCGGACGGGCGGCGCAACTGGAGTACGGCATGGGCGGTGGACGACTTGCCGCAGCCGCTCGGGCCGTCGAGCGCGAGGGTCTCGCCTTCCGACAGCGAGAAGGACACGTGATCCACCGCCGTGACCGTGCCGTGGCGCACGACCAGGTCGCGGACGTCGAGAAGGGGTGTGCTCACACTTTCTCCCAGTGGTGACAGGCGACCGTCCGGTCGTCCGGCTGCCGCGGTTCCGGTTCCCTGTGGTGGCACACGTCCGTCGCCAGGGCGCAGCGCGGGGCGAAGGCGCAGCCCGGGGGGAGGGTGCCCGGGGCCGGCGGCGAGCCGGGAAGGGCGACGAGACGGCGTCCCCGCGCGTTCTCCGGGAGGGACGCGAGAAGGCCCGCGGTGTACGGGGCCCGGGGATGCGCCAGGACCTCGCGTGCCGGGCCCGTCTCCACCGCGCGGCCGGCGTACATCACCAGCACCCGGTGCGCGTGCCGCCGTACCGCGTCCATGTCGTGGGTGACCAGTACCAGCGCCGTGCCCTTCGACTCCCTCTGCTCCGCCAGGAGTTGGAGCACCAGCTCGCGATGGTCGGTGTCCAGGGCGGTGGTGGGTTCGTCGGCGACCAGGATGTCCGGCTCGTTGATCGTGGCCATCGCGACGACCGCCCGCTGGCGCATACCGCCGGAGTACTCGTGCGGGTGGGCACGGGCCCGGCGGGCGGCGTCGGGGATGCCCACCCGGTCCAGCGCGGCCACCGCGAGGGCGCGCGCCTCCCGTCGGCCCACCCGCCGTACCGACCGTACGGCGGCGGCGAGTTGGTCGCCGACCGGGTGGACGGGGGACAGTGCCGAGAGGGCGTCCTGCGGGACCAGGGCGATCCGGCGGCCCCGTGCCCGGGACAGGTCGGGGCGGACCGTGCCCGTCGTCGTGGCCTCCCTCGGCAGCATGCCGAGCAGCGCCCGCGCGGTCAGGCTCTTGCCCGCGCCCGACTCGCCGACCAGGGCGAACACCTCGCGCGCCCGGATGTCGAAGGACACCCCGCGCACCGCCTCCACTCCGGCGAAGGCGATCCGCAGATCGCCTACCGACAGCAGTACTTCAGACTCCAACTCCGGCCTCCTGTCGTGTACTTCTCGGACCGCGCCCCTGCGTGTACGACGCCCCCGAGACCGCGAGGCCGGCCAGCAGGGCGAGGGCCACGGCCGGGGCGAGGGCGGCCCACGGGGCGCGTTCCACGTAGGCGCGGGACTCGTCGAGGAGCAGTCCCCATTCCGGCGCGGGCGGCTGGGCGCCCAGACCGAGGAAGCCCAGGGAGGCCAGGGCGAGGGCGATGCCGGGCAGCCGCAGGAGGGCATGGCGGGCGACGGGGGCGGCCACCGAGGGCAGGACGTGCCGGGTCAGGATCCACAAGGGCGGTGCGCCGATGGCCCGTTGGGCGGTGAGGAAGGCGGACGCCCGGACCTCCTGCACGAGTGCCGCCGCGTGCGCGGCCGGCGGGGGCCAGGAGATGAGGGCGACCGCGAGGGCCGCGCCGCCGGTGCCGGGTCCGGCCGCGGCGGCGACCAGGATGCCGACGATCACCGGCGGCAGGGCGTTGGCGATGTCCGCCGCGCCCGCCGCGACGCCCGGCAGGAAGCCCAGCGCCAGTCCGGCCAGCAGGCTCAGCAGGCATACGGCCGCCGCCGTGCCGACGGTGGGGGCGGCGCCGTGGCCGAGCCGGGCCAGTACGTCCCGGCCGAGGCCGTCGGTGCCGAGCGGGTGCGTCCAGGAGGGAGCGGCGAGGCGGTCCGTCGTGTTCACGGCGTACGGGTCACGAAGGAGGCCCCAGCCGATGGCCACGGCGAGGACGGCGAAGAGGGCGGCCGGGACCGCCGGGTGGGTGCGGACCGGGCGGGCCGGCGGGAGCACGAGCGAGGCGTCGCGCAGGGCCGGACCCAGCAGCCGACGCCGCACCAGAGCGGCCAGGGCGCCGGTCGCCGGCCCGAGCAGCAGCAGGGCGAGCACCGCGCCCTGGAGCAGCGGGAGATCCTGGGACTTGGCCGCACCCAGTGCGGTACGTCCGATGCCCGGCACGGCCAGAACGGTCTCCACCGCGACCGCACCGCCGGTCAACCCGACGGCCGCCATGCCGAACTGCGGTACCAAGGGCGGGAGTACACGCTTGAGGGCCGCCGTGGCGATGAGCGACCTGCTCACCCCGGCACCCCGCCACAGCTCCACCCATCGTTCGTCCAGCACGGCGGGCAGCGGGTCCGCGACCAGCCGCCCGAGCAGCCCACCCGCCGGAACGCCGAGGGCGAGTGCGGGCAGCACCATGTACTCGGGGCCCTGCCAGCCGGACGTCGGCAGCCACCCCAGCCACACCCCGCACACCAGCAACACCACGGTGGCCAGCAGGAATTCGGGCACGGCGGCCAGCATCGCGGCCCACGCACCGGCCGACCGGCGCCCCCGCACCAGTACGGGCGCGACCAGCGCGCAGGCCAGCAGCACCGCCACCGCCAAGGCCGCGCCCATCAGCGCGAGCGAGACCTGGAGCCCGGAGAGAACCGACGGCAGGACGTCCGTCCCCGACACCCATGAGGTGCCGAGGTCCCCGCGCAGCAGGCCGTCGGCCCAACTACACAGCAGGGAAAGGGGACCGGCGTCCAGCCCGAGGTCCTGTCGTACGGCGTCCAGGGCCTCCTTCGTCGGCTCCTGCTCGGCGGAACGGGCGCGCAGGACGGTCAGCGCGGGGTCCCTGCCGGACAACCACGGCAGCAGGCCTACGGCGGTGACGACCGCGACCAGACTCAGGGCCCGGGTCGCCCCGGCCGGGGTGGGCCTCACTTGACGTGGGTGGCGGCCGTGACCAGCTCCCGCTCACGCGGGTCGTGGGCCGCGCCGACCACCGCGGCGGCGTCGCCCTGGATGACCCGCTCGTGGAGCATGGGCACGGCGGCATCGGTGGCGAGTACGGCGGCCTCGGCGGCGATGATCGCCGCGCGGCGCGGCTCACCGGCACCGGTCGCCCCGGCCTTGCTGAGCTTCGCGTCCACGTCGGAGTCCGTGAGCTGGGCGATGTTGAAGGAGCCGTCGGAGGCGAAGTCGCTGTAGAGATAGGCGGCCGGATCGCCCGAGTCGAGGACGGTGGCCCGGGACAGGATGAAGGCGTCGAACTCGCCCGCCAGCGCGTCGGATTCGATGTTGGCGTACTCGCGGACGTCCAGCTTCACCTTGAACCCGGCCTTCTGCAGCTGCTGTTGGAGCGCGGCCGCGACCTCGGGAAGCTCGGCGCGGTCGGTGAAGGTGCCGATGGTGACGGTCTGCCCGTTCGGCTTGCCGGCCTTGGCGTGCCCGACCTGCCGGCGCAGCTCGGCTGCCCACGGCAGCGCGGGCCCGAGCAGCCCCTCGGCCACGTCGGCCCGTCCCTCGTACACGCCGTTCACGATCGACTCGGCGTCGATCGCCTCGCGGGCGGCGGCGCGCAGCGAGGCGTCCTTGAAGACACCCTTCTCGGTGTTGAGGTACAGCGTGTTGGTGCGCGGCATCGGGACCTCGGTGATCAGGTCCTTGTCGAGCAGTGCGGCCTGGGAGACGGGGACGGCCTCCACGATGTCGGCCTCACCGCTGCGCAGGGCGGCCGCGCGGGCGGTGCCGTCGGGCACGAACCTCACGTCGATTCCGGGGGACTTGGCCTTGGCGCCCCAGTAGCCGTCGTAGCGGTCGAGGGTGGCGGAGGAGGTGCCGTTCACCTTCGTCAGCTCGAAGGGGCCGGTGCCTGCGCCGACCGGGTTCACGGTCTTCCCGGCGTAGGCCTTCGCGGCCAGGATCGACAGCTGGGGCGAGCTGAGCCGCTGCGGTACCAGCGGGTCCTCGTCGGTGGTGGTGACCGTGACGGTGCCGGCGTCCACGGCCTTCGCCGTCAGCTCGACGCCGTCCAGGATGCGGGGCTTGGGGGCGGCGGAGGCGGCTCTGGAGAGCGACCGTACGACGGTGTCGGCGTCGAGCTCGGTGCCGTCGTGGAAGGTGACGCCGTCGCGTATCTCGAAGGTCCAAGTACGGCCCGACTGCTGCCACTTGGTCGCGAGCGCGGGCTCGGCGTCACCGTCCGCGTTCAGCTTGACCAGGGTCTCCGCGGTCGACCAGCGGGACAGCTTGAACGCGTCGTCGGAGAGCGGGGACAGGCCGGAGCGCGGGGGCTGCATCATCGCGACCCGAAGGCGCTTGCCGTCGCCGTCACCCCCGGTGGACGCACTCGAGAAACAACCGGTGAGCAGGACGGACGCCAGGGCGGCCGGGATCAGGTGGCGGGCGGGCAGGCGCACGGGACCCTCCGGGTAAAGGGGTGGTCAAGAGTCGGTGCGCTGACCGTAGCATGATGATAATCATTTTCAGTAATTGTTCCCGACCGCTGGTCGCGCACCGGATGGCGGACGCGGTGTCCGGGGTGGTGAGGGTGGGCCGGGGGGTGGTCCCGTCCATGGATGTCCGCGGGGGCTGAGCCGCCGATCATTTACGAGCCGTCGAGCGGGGCTCCGGCGACGGCGGCCGCCGCGTGGAAGATCTCCGGCTCGGGCTTCCGGTGCCCGGCCGCCTCGGAGATCACCCAGCCGTGGACGAGCCCGTCGAGACCGGTGTTACGGATCTTCGTCTCCTGCTGGACGGTCCGCCCGTTGCTCACGATCACGCAGGACCAGCCGCCGGCGCGGGCCTCGACGAGCGCCTCACGGACCGGGTCGGACAGGGTGATCCGGTCGGCCGCGCCCCGGTCGAGGAAGCCCTGGGCGTCGATGCCGCCGTACCGCTCGGACAGCGTCCGCGCGACCTCCCGCCGTGGTGTGCGGCCGCTCGCGTCGAGGGTCATCAGCCAGTCCAAGTCCCCTTCGGGCAGGCCGTGTTCGGCGAGAAAGGCGGCCGCCGCCACGCGGAAGGCGGCGTCCCGGTCGACGAGGGTGTTGTCGAGGTCGATCATCAGCAGGGGCATGGCGGTCATTCTCGTGTCCACCAGCGCGCCCAACACCCCTCAAAGGCGCGCACCCTTGAGCGCCATGTGCAGCAACAGCCGGTCCTCGCCGTCGTCCAGGTCGAGGCCGGTGAGCTGTTCGACGCGGGAGAGGCGGTAGTAGAGGGTCTGGCGGTGGATGCCCAGTTCCGCGGCGGTGCGGCCGGCCTGGCCCGCGCAGTCGAGGTAGACCTCGGCGGTGCGGGCGAGTTCGCGGTGGGCGGGGGAGAGGAGGGGGCGTACGACGGGGTCGTGGACCGTCTCCGGGGGCAGCGCGGTCAGCAGCCGGTACGGGCCGATGTGCGACCAGTCCGCGACCGGCCCGAACCGGGGTTCCGCGAGCGCGGCCCGGGCCGCGGCCGACGCCTCCTGCCAAGCGACGGCCAGCTCGGCAAGGCCCACACGAGCGCCGGCGACCCCGGCGGCCACGGCGCCTGGGGCGAGGGCGTCCCGTGTCGGGCCTGGGGCTGCCGTACTGCGTGTCGCGCCTGGGGCTGGAGTGTCCCGCGTCGCGCTGGAGGCTGCCGTACTGCTCGCCGCGCTCGGGGCCGCGGTGTCGCCCGTCACGCCGGGGGCTGCGGCGTCCCGCGTCGCACCTGAGGCTGCCGCGTCACCCGTCGAACCGCGGGCCGCCGCAGTGGGGGCTGCCGCCCGCTCCAGCAGCCGCCCCGCCGCCGAGCTCGCCGGTGTCAGCGTGTCCGTCGCCCGTAGGCGTACCAGCACCGCAAGGGCCTGGCCCGTCGCGCCCCACGGCACCGTGCACAACGCCGTCGCGTGGGGGACCGTGCGGGCCGACGGGGCGTCGTCCGGGTCGGCGGACGGCCATGGGGCGACGCACACCATGGTGTACGGGCCGTCGGCGCGGGAGCCCAGCGCCGTGCGCAGGGCCGCCACCGCCATGTCGCCCTGCCAGCCGCGCTCGGCGGTCAGCACCGCCCGCAGCTCCCGGCTCAGGTCGGCCCCGTGCTGCGCCTCGTCCGCGAGCAGTGCGCCGATGCGGGCCGTCACCCGCATCGCCGCGTCCAGCTGCCGGTCGGTCGGGCCGGGGTCGGAGTCCAGGAGCCAGACGTAACCGAGGACGACCCCCCGATGACGTACGGGCAGACAGATCCGCCCGCGATAGACCCCCGCCTCCGGAGTGGGCGGAATCCGCACCGGCCCGCTCGCCCGGGTGATGCCGAAGCCCTCGAACCACGTCCGGACCGTGGCCGTGGAGCGCCGGGTCAGGATCGAGCGGGTGCGGACGGGGTCCAGCGCCGACGGATCGAGGTCGCCCTCACTGTCGTACGCACCGAAGGCGATCAGCTCGAAGTCGCGGTTCTCCAGGGTCGCCGGCACGCCCAGAAGCTCCGAGATCTCGTCGACCAGCTCCTGGTAGTCACCTGCGCGGCTGAACGATGCGGCATCGGACGTCACAGGGGCATTCTCCCGCAATTCCGCGGTCCTTCATACATCTGTCTGAGATCTGCGGCACGGATGCGTGACAGCTGTCGATGGTCGACGATCGGGGGGATCCTTAGATTTCACGGTGGTTCTATCTGCTGGTCTGTGGAGGTGCCCCGTGCTGGGTCCCGTGATTCTTGCCGCGTCGCGCAGCGACCGGATGCGACGCCTGATCTCGGCGGCCCCGGTGACCAAGCAGGTCGTCGACCGCTTCATCCCGGGCGAGACGGTCGACGAGATCGTGCCGATCGTCCGCGAGCTGACCGACCGCGGTCTGGAGCTGACGATGGACGTCGTCGGCGAGGACATCACCAACCCGGAGCAGGCGGAAGCCGCCCGGGACGCCTATCTGGCGCTCATCGAACGGCTCAGGACACTCGAACTGGGTACCAGGGCCGAGATGTCGGTGAAGCTGTCGATGTTCGGCCAGGCGCTGCCCGGCGGGCACGAACTGGCCCTCGCGAACGTCCGGCCCGTCGTCGAGGCGGCCGCCGCCATCGGTACGACCGTCACGCTCGACGCCGAGGACCACACCACCCTCGACTCGATGTTCGCCATCCACGAGGAGCTGCGGAAGGACTTCCCGCAGACCGGCTGTGTGATCCAGGCCTACCTCTTCCGCACCGAGGCCGACGCCCGCCGGCTCGCCGACGCGGGCAGCCGGGTGCGGCTCGTGAAGGGCGCGTACAAGGAGCCCGCCGAGGTCGCCTACCAGCAGAAACACGAGATCGACAAGGCGTACGTCCGGGTCCTGCGCATCCTGATGGAGGGCGAGGGATACCCGATGGTCGGCTCCCACGACCCGCGCCTGATCTCCATCGCCCAGGAACTCGCCCGGCACGCCGGCCGCAAGCCCGACGAGTACGAGTTCCAGATGCTCTACGGCATCCGCGGCGACGAACACCTGCGGCTCGCCGCCGAGGGCCACCGCATGCGCGTCTACACGGCCTACGGCACCGACTGGTACGGCTACTTCATGAGGCGGCTCGCGGAGAAGCCGGCCAATCTGCGCTTTTTCGCCCGCAGCATGATCACCCGGGGGTGATGGATGAGGCACGCACAGATCTCTTCCCGCCGGGGGTCCGGGGGTTGTCCCCCGGGAAGGCGCAGCATGAGGCGGCTCGCGGCGAAGCCGGCGAACCTGCGCTTCTTCCTGCGAAGCATGATCAGCAAGGGCTGAGCCCGAACACCCGCTCAAGTGCAAGGAGTTACGGAACCCATGGACGCTGTGACCCAGGTCCCCACCCCCGTCAACGAGCCGGTGCACGGCTACGCCCCCGGCTCGCCCGAGCGGGCCCGGCTGGAGGCCAGGCTCAAGGAGCTGGCCGAGAACCCGGTCGACCTGCCGATGACCATCGGCGGCGAGAAGCGGCTGGGCGGCGGCGAGGCCTTCCAGGTCGTGCAGCCGCACAACCACAAGGCCGTGCTGGGCACTTACCGCAACGCCACCCAGCAGGACGCCCAGGACGCCATCGACGCGGCGCTCGCCGCCGCCCCCGCCTGGCGCGCGATGTCCTTCGACGACCGCGCCGCGATCATCCTGTGCGCCGCCGAACTGCTCTCCGGCCCCTGGCGCGAGACGCTGGCCGCCTCGACCATGCTCGGCCAGTCCAAGACCGCCCAGCAGGCCGAGATCGACACGCCCTGCGAGCTGATCGACTTCTGGCGCTTCAACGTCAAGTACGCACGTGACCTGCTCGCCGAGCAGCCCCCGGCCAACGCCCCCGGCGTGTGGAACCGCCTCGACCACCGCCCGCTCGAGGGCTTCGTCTACGCGATCACGCCGTTCAACTTCACGGCGATCGCGGGCAACCTGCCGACCGCGCCCGCGCTGATGGGCAATGTCGTGGTCTGGAAGCCGTCCCCGACGCAGACCCACGCCGCCGTGCTGCTCATGCGGCTCCTCGAGGAGGCCGGTCTGCCCAAGGGCGTCATCAACCTCGTCACCGGCGACGGCATCGAGGTCTCCAAGGTGGCCCTGGAGCACCGGGACCTCGCGGGCATCCACTTCACCGGTTCGACGAAGACCTTCCAGCACCTGTGGAAGACGGTCGGGGCCAACATCGAGAAGTACCGCACCTACCCGCGCCTGGTCGGCGAGACCGGCGGCAAGGACTTCGTCGTCGCCCACCCGAGCGCCGACCCCGCGATCCTCAAGACCGCGCTGACCCGCGGTGCGTTCGAGTACCAGGGCCAGAAGTGTTCGGCGACCTCCCGCGCCTACATCCCGGCGTCGATCTGGAACAGCGGTTTCCGTGAGGAGTTCGCCGCCGAGGTGGACGGCATCGCCATGGGTGACGTCACCGACCTGTCCAACTTCATCGGCGCGGTCATCGACGAGCGCGCCTTCGCCAAGAACAAGGCGGCGATCGACCGCGCGCAGTCGGACCCCACCTGCACGATCGTCGCGGGCGGCTCCTACGACGACTCGGTCGGCTACTTCGTCCGCCCGACCGTCGTCGAGTGCACGGACCCGGCGAACGAGGTCTTCACCACCGAGTACTTCGGCCCCTTCCTCGCGGTGTACGTCTACGAGGACGACACGTACGAGGAGATGCTGACCCAGATGGAGTCGGCGTCCGACTACGCGCTGACGGGCTCGGTGATCTCGTCCGACCGCGCGGCGGCGGCGTACACGATGGAGAAGCTGCGCTACGCGGCCGGCAACTTCTACATCAACGACAAGTCCACCGGCGCCGTCGTCGGCCAGCAGCCCTTCGGCGGCGGCCGCGCCTCCGGCACCAACGACAAGGCCGGCGCCCCGCAGAACCTCCAGCGCTGGACGCTGACCCGCGCCATCAAGGAGACGCTGGTCCCGCCCACCGACTACGGGTACCCGCACATGGGCTGACGGCCGTCAGCCATCGGAAGGGGCCGGGCTGTTGCCCGGCCCCTTCCGTGTCTGTACAGAGAAACCGCAGGTCAGCGGTGGGTGATCCACTCCGCCGTCTCAGATAGTAGGAAGTCCGAGTAATTGTGGAGACAGACCGGCCCTCCTCCCTTAGCTTTGTAGGAGCCGAACGTATCGCTCGATCAAGCGAATGGCGGTCGTGAGCCGGGCCTCATGCAGGCAACCCCTGCGGCCCGCCGCTCCCCGCCCCCTCCGGCGTCTCGTTGTCCCCTTCCCTGGAATTCGAAGGAGTCGATTTCTCATGGCCGAGACGACCGCCCGCCGTCGAGTCCGTCACACCTCCCGCACCAGCGAGTCCGACCGCAAGAACGCCGCCGCAGCCCTGCAGCGCGCCCTCGACCGCCGTGACAACGGCGGCTCGACCGGTCACTGACCGACCCTCGAAGCCGGGAGCCGCACCCGATCGAGGTGTGGCGCGGGCCCGTCAGGCCCCGCGCCGCACCTCGAAATGGTCGACGCGCTCCCCGCTCTGCGCGAGCGCCGACACCGTCAGCCGCGGCCGCGCCCCGCTCTCCGCCTCCACCGAGAGCAGCGAGAACCCGCGGTAGCGCACCCGCGACCACTCCACCGTCTCCTTCCGGGGCTGCTCGGACTTCGTCCACTGGAAGGTCTCGACGGACTCGTGGTCGTGCACGCGTCCCTCGTAGCTCTCCTTCACGCCCGCCGGGAAGCCGTACAGATCCCGGCCGCCCCCGCCGGCCGTCACGTACACGATCCCGTCCCGCGTCGGATCCGTGGCGCCGCCGACCGGCACCCGCCGGCCCACCTCGCCGCCGCGGATCGCGTCCGTCCGCTCGTACACGTGGTTGTGCCCGTTGATCACCAGATCCACCTGGTGCTTCTCGAACAGCGGCAGCCACTCGGCGCGCACTCCGCCGTCGGAGGCGTGCGAGGACGTCGAGTACGCGCAGTGGTGGAAATAGACGACGACGAAGTCGATCCCCTTGGCCGCGCGCAGCTCGGCCAGCCTCTTCTCCAGCCACTTCGTCTGCCTCCCGCCCGTGTGGCCGAAGTTGGCCTGGATCTCGTACGACACGTCGTTCGCGTCCAGTGCCACGACGCCGACGTTGCCGTAGACGAAGGAGTACACACCCGGTGCCGAGCGCGGGTCGAAGCCGCTGTCCGGGAGGGACCAGCGGGCGAGCTGGCCGCCGTAGCCGTCGGGCGAGTACCAGGCCTCCATGTCGTGGTTGCCGGTCGTCACCATCCACGGCACGCTCCGCGCGACCTCCTCGTTCTGCTTGAGGAACAGGTCCCAGAAGCCCGGGTCGTAGCCGTCCGACGTCAGGCCCCGGCCGTTGCTGTCGGCGTAGCAGATGTCGCCGGCGTGGAGGTGGAAGGCGGGCTTCTGGCGCAGCAGGAGGTTGTCGTTGGCGGCCGCGGCGGTGCCGACGCCCTGGTCGCCGAAGGCGGTGAAGACGAACTTCCCGGGGCTCGCCGGGGCCGTACGGAAGCTGCTGATGGTCGAGCGGCGGCTCGCGTCCGCCGGGTCGAAGCCGTCGTGGCCGACGCCGTAGTAGTACGTCGTGCCGGGGCGCAGGCCGTCCAGGGCCGCGTGCAGGTAGTACTGGTCGAGGGCGAGACGTACGCCGGTCTGCCCCGGGGTGTGCAGGTCGCGGAGCTCGGCCTCGATCTTCCGGCTCAGATCGTCGGGCTTCAGGCCGACGCGGACGTACGGCCTCTTCACCGCGAGCGGGACCTGCCACGAGATCCGCATCTGCGTCCCCGGGTCGGCGCCGAAGGCGAGATGGCGGCCGAAGGGGGAGACGGCGGAGCCGTGCACCGCGGCCGTGGGGGAGGGGGTGGTGGCCGGGCTCGAAGGGCCGTTGCCCGCGCAGCCGGTCAGCAGGCCGCCCGCGACCGCGCCCGCCGTCACCAGCGTGCGCCGCCGGGACAGCTTCGTCCGCAGGTACTCGTGCTGCTCGGCCATGGTCATCCGGCGCGCGAGCTGGGGCGGAATGCCGAAGTCGGGGAGGTCCATGGCTGTGAACTTCCCAGCGGACACCGACAACCGCCATACCTCCAGGTGAACGTGAGTCGAAGGACTGACGCCCGTCCGTGCGGCCGTGTCCGTGTCGCGCTCGTGTCGTGTCCGTATCGCGGACAGGCCATGTCATCCCATGGGACGAGGGGTAGGGTTCCCGCATGTCTCGCAGCATCAATCTCGCAGTGATTCCCGGTGACGGCATCGGCCAGGAGGTCGTGGCCGAAGGTCTGAAGGTCCTCTCCGCCGTCCTTCCGCAGGATGTGAAGCTGGAGACCAAGGACTTCGACTTCGGCGCCCGCCGCTACCACGACACCGGTGAGACCCTCACCGACGCGGACCTCGACGCGCTGAAGAAGCACGACGCGATCCTGCTGGGCGCCATCGGTGACCCGTCGGTCCCCTCCGGCGTGCTGGAGCGCGGCTTCCTGCTCAAGCTCCGCTTCGCCTTCGACCATCACGTGAACCTGCGTCCGTCGAAGCTGCTCCCGGGTGTCGACACGCCCCTCAAGGGAGAGCCGGCCATCGACTTCGTCGTCGTCCGTGAGGGCACCGAGGGCCCGTACACCGGCAACGGCGGCACCATCCGCAAGGGCACCGAGCACGAGGTCGCCACCGAGGTCTCCGTGAACACGGCCTTCGGTGTCGAGCGCGTGGTCCGTGACGCCTTCGCCCGCGCCCAGGCCCGTCCGCGCAAGAAGCTCACTCTGGTCCACAAGAACAACGTGCTGACCTTCGCCGGGCACCTGTGGACGAACATCTTCAACAAGGTGGCCGAGGAGTTCCCCGAGGTCACCACCGACTACATCCACGTCGACGCGGCCACGATCTACCTGGTCACCGACCCGGCCCGGTTCGACGTGATCGTCACCGACAACCTCTTCGGCGACATCATCACCGACCTCGCCGCGGCCGTCTCCGGCGGCATCGGTGTCGCCGCGAGCGGAAACATCAACCCGTCCGGCGAGTTCCCCTCGATGTTCGAGCCGGTCCACGGATCGGCGCCGGACATCGCGGGTCAGGGCAAGGCCGACCCCACCGCCACGGTCCTGTCCGTCGCCCTGCTCCTGCGCCACCTCGGCTTCGAGGCCGAGGCCGCCCGCATCGACGAGGCGGTCACCGCCGACCTCGCCGAGCGCACCGGCAAGCCCGCCCGCAGCACGTCGGAGATCGGCGACGCGCTGGCCGTACGAGTAGCCGGCTGACCGGGCGCGCCACTCGAAAGACCATTCGAAGCCGCCGGGTCACTCGTACCCGGCGGCTTTCGCATGTCCCCCGCCGGGTGCCACCATCATCCCCAGGGTCGCATTTCACGCCGTTTCTTCCTCGACTCCCCGCTTGCGATAATCGAACGCGGAGCCGCGGAATGAGGGAATGCTCGGACGTCCTAGCACTGGTCACTGACAGTAAAAGGGCGTGAGCGCGGCCCGTCACTACAACCGGTGAAGGACAACCACTCATGACGACGCCCACGATCGAGCTCAAGCCCTCGGCCTCGCCACTTTCCGACGCGGAGCGCGCGGCGATCCTGGCCAATCCCGGGTTCGGCCGCCACTTCACCGACCACATGGTGACGATCAAGTGGACCGAGGGCCGCGGCTGGCACGACGCGCAGCTCGTCCCCTACGGCCCCATCTCGCTGGATCCCTCCACCCACGTCCTGCACTACGGCCAGGAGATCTTCGAGGGCCTGAAGGCCTACCGTCAGGCCGACGGCTCGGTCGCCGTGTTCCGGCCGGAGGCCAACGCCCGGCGCTTCCGCAACTCCGCCCGCCGGATGGCGATGGCCGAGCTGCCCGAGGAGCTGTTCATCGAGGCCCTCGACGCGCTGATCGGCCAGGACGCCGACTGGGTCCCGCCGCACGGCGGCGAGGAGGCCCTCTACCTGCGGCCCTTCATGTTCGCCACGGAGGCCGCGCTCGGCGTCCACCCGGCCAACGAGTACCTCTTCATGCTGATCGCCTCCCCGTCCGGCGCGTACTTCGCCGGCGGGGTCAAGCCGGTCACCATCTGGGTCTCCGAGGACCACGTCCGCGCGGTCCCCGGCGGCACCGGCGACGCCAAGACCGGCGGCAACTACGCGGCCTCCCTCCTCCCGCAGGCCGAGGCCGCCGCTAACGGCTGCGACCAGGTCGTCTACCTCGACGCGGTGACCCGCACCAAGGTCGAGGAGTCCGGCTCCATGAACATCGCCTTCGTCTACGGCGACCGGATCGTCACGCCGTCGCTCACGGGCTCGATCCTCGAGGGCATCACCCGCGACTCCCTCCTCCAGGTCGCCCGCGACCTCGGTTACACCGCCGAGGAAGGTGTCGTCACCCTGGACCAGTGGCGCACCGACGCCGCGTCCGGCGCCCTCACCGAGGTCTTCGCCTGCGGCACCGCCGCGGTCGTCACGCCGATCGGCCACGTCAAGACCAGGACGGACGCCTGGACCCACGGCGACGGCACGCCCGGCGAGGTCACCCTGAAGCTGCGCGAGGCGCTGCTCGGCATCCAGCGCGGTGTCAGGGAGGACAAGCACGGCTGGATGCACAAGCTGGGCTGATCCCCGCAGACGTCACACGGGCCCGTTCGGAGGACTTCCGGGCGGGCCCTCGTCCGCATTCCCCTCCCGTCCAACTGCCCGGCGTGGCATGGTGGATAAGCCTCGCATGCGGGGCATTCCGACGGGGGTGCTGGATGGAAGCACTCGACTTCCAGGTGGAGATCGGCAGGGGGGCCGGGCAGAGCTACGAAGTGACGTGGCGTGCCCCGGACGGCAGCGAGACGTCCGGTCTCACGCGGGTCGCCGTGAGCGCCGATGAACTGCGTGCCCTCGCGGCCCGGGTTCCGGAAGCGGTCCTCGCCTCCTCCGCGCAGGTCCGGCGCAGCGTGGCCCCGGAGGAACGGCCGATCCAGGAGCTGGGCCGGCTGCTCTTCGATGCGCTCCTGCCCGGTACCGGCCGCGCGCTGCTAGCCGCGGCACGCCACCGGGCCGGGCACGAGGAGCGCCGACTCAGGGTGATCCTGCGTGTGCGGCCGCCCGAACTGGCCCGGTTGCCCTGGGAGTTCCTCTTCGACGAGGGACAGAACGACTACGTCTGCCCCACCACCACACTCATCCGCCACCCACAAGTGGCCGCGCCGCTACGGCCGTTGAAAGTGCGGCCGCCCCTGCGCATCCTGTGCATGGCCGCCGCCCCCGACGACCAGGAGCCGCTCGCCGTACGGTCCGAAAAGCAGCGCCTCGGCAGCGCGCTCGCCGGACTGGAGCGTGAGGGCCTGATCGAGCTCGGCTGGACGGCCGGCGACACCTGGCGCGATCTCCGCAGCGCCCTGCGCCGCGGCGGGGACGCCCAGTGGCACGTCTTCCACTTCATCGGCCACGGGGGCTTCGACGCCGTGGCCCAGGAGGGGACCCTGCGGCTCAGCGCGGAGGAGGGCGGGACCTACGACCTCGGCGCGGAGAACCTCGCCATGGTGCTGGAGGGCAGGCCGTCGCTGCGGCTCGTGGTCCTCAACGCCTGTGAGACGGGCCGCTCCAGCGCAGCCGACCCGTTCTCCAGTGTGGCGGGCGCGCTGATGCAGCGGGGCCTGCCGGCGGCACTCGCCATGCAGTTCCCGATCTCGGACCGGGCGGCGGAGGAGTTCAGCCGTACCTTCTATGAGGGGCTGGCGCACCGGATGCCGGTCGACGCGGCGGTCACCGACGCCCGGCAGGCCATTCGACTCGCGCTGCGCGGCACGCTGGAATGGGGGACCCCGGTCCTCTACATGCGCTCTCTGGACGGACTCCTCTTCGACTTCCGCACCGCGCCCGCCGCGCGCAGGGACACGGGAGAACTGCATGACCTGTACGTCCAGGGACTCGCCGCGCTCTACACCGAGCGCTGGGACGACGCCGTGGCCGCGTTCCGCGCGGTGGTCACTCAGAACCCCACCTACCAGAGCGGCAAGGCGAAGCTGAACGAGGCGTGCGCGGGCGACGGCTCGCCTCGCTCTACGCGGCGGGGACCGGGGCGGCGGACCACGGCCACTGGGACGCGGCCGTCGAGCACCTGGGTGCCGTCGTGGCCACCGAGCCGGACTACCGGGACGCCGCGGAGCGCCTGCGGCGGGCACGGCACGAGCAGGCTGTCGCCGGGCTGCGCACCGAGATCGCGGATCTGCACCGTGCCGGACAGTGGCAGGCGGTACTGGCGGTGGGAGCACGCCTGGCCGCACTCTCCCCGGCCACCCCCGATCCGGACGGCCTGGTCGCGGCGGCCCGCCAGGCGGAGGAACGGGTACGCGAGACACCCCCCGAGGACCCCACCGACGAGACCGGCTCCGCCGACGGGGAGGCGAGGTCGGAGTCGGTGGGGGGTGAGCACCCTGGTGTGGACTCGCGTGCCCAGCCTCCCGAGGGAACCGATGAGGCGGGCGCTGTCGCTCCGCCGGCGTCGGAGAGGGTGCGGGCCGACCGCCCTGGCGTGCCCACCCCCGACGGCGCCGACTTGGCGGGCTCCGCCGTCCCGGAGGCGAGGTCGGAGTCGGTCCGAGCCGGTCACCCTCGGGATCCACGCACCGAACCGCCCGACCCGTCCGCGCCGCATGCGCGGTCCGGGCCGCCGGTCGTCCTCCCGCGTTCCGAGCCGACGAGACCCGTACCGACCGGCGGTGACCAGAGCCGCGTCCGAAGAGAGACCCCGTCCCCGCGTGAGCCCACGCTCAGCTGGACCGAGCCCCTGTGGCGCGAACCGGCGCCGGTTCCCGTGCCCCCGCGGCCCTCGATGCCGCCGTCGGTGGGGCGCGTACCCGAACCGGTGCGCCCGGGTGACGTGCCGCTGTCCTGGCAGCCCGGTGTGCGGTCCTTCGCCTTCAGCCAGGACGGCAGCCGGGTGGCCGTCGGCTACCAGACCGGCGGCGCCGACGTCTTCGACCTGGGCGGACATGTCGTGGCCACCCTGCGCCGGGACGACGCGCGGGCGGCACCGCTCACCCGCGCCGCCCGGCTGATGGGCGTCCGCGCGGACAGCGCGGTGACCTGCCTGGCGCTGACGCCCAACGGGGGCCAGCTGGCGACGGCCCAGGACGCGACGGCACGGATCTGGAGCGTCGCCAAGGGCGTCGAGCTACGGCAGATGCGGTTGCCCGACGCGGTGTGCGCGGTGAGTTTCAGCCCGGTCGGACACCGGGTGGTCTTCGCGACCGTGGCCCCGGCGGCCTACGTCTGGGACACCACGGACCCGACGGCCCGCCGTCGGCGGCTGCGCCTGGACGCCATGCCCCACCGGCTGGCGTGGTCACCGGACGGCCTGCGGTTCGCCACCGCGGGACCCAAGGGGGCCCGGATGTGGAGCGTCGTGACCGGTGACCATGTTCTGGAGGCCGGAAGAGGCGTCGCGGTCCACGACGTCGCCGTCAGCCCGCTCGGCGCACGGCTCGCCCTCGCCCAGGGCGGGGCGAGGGTGCTGGACGCCCGGTCGGGGGTCGAACTGCACCGGCTCGGCGGGCGGACAGCCGTGGCGCGCGTGGCGTTCAACCGCGACGGCACGCGGCTGGCGACCGCCGACCGCGGAGGCATGGAGATCTGGGACATGCGGTCCGGCGAACAGGTCGCCCGGCGTCGGTTCGACGTCCGCTGGTCGGTCGAGGCCGTGTCGTTCGGCCCGGACAGGGCGGCCCGGGCACTGCTGAGGGCGCCGGAGTCCGTCTGGCTGATCCGTTTGGGAGAGGAACACGATGGCTGAGGAAGCACCGCGGTCCGCGGACGTCTATGTCGGCGCGCGCGAGGCCCCCGGCGCCGAGTCGGGCCTCGTCGACGCTCTCGCGGCCCTCGGCTTCACCGTACGCGTCAAGGTCTGGCCGGTACGCCGGGCGATGGCCGAGGTGCACTGGCTGTTCCTGGTGGCTCTGCCCCTCCAGGCCTTCCTCGGCGGCATCGGCGCGCGGTTCGCCGACGACGTCTACGGCAAACTGAAGGAGGCGCTGCGCCGCACGCCCCGTGAGCCGGATCCCGGACGCGAGCGCGCCGTCGTCCTTCAGGACACCGAGACCGGCGTACGGATCCTCCTCGGCCGGGAGCTGGACGACTCCGCCTTGGACGCCCTGCGCGACCTGGATCTGACCGGGTTCGGCAGCGGAACCCTGCGCTACGACACCACCGAGGCCCGCTGGGTCCCGGTCCCCGCCGACGACAGCCTCGTGTGAGCCTCGTTCTCGGTGATGGGGCGAACCGCGAGCCACGGTTCGGTAGAACGTACGGGTGAACGTGCTGAGTTGCGTGGCCTGCGGAAGCCGGCTGACCGAGCCGGTCCGGCGGCTCGACGAGATGCCCGAGTACCCCGGGTGGGACGGACTGCCGGACCCGGACGGCCGACGTCACGGCCCGCCGAGCGTCCCGCGCGGGACGTACGTCGTCGATCCGCAACCCTTCGGGGCGCCGTTCGAGCCGATCGGTCCCGACGAGGAGGAGGAGTACGACGGGATCGTGCCCGGCGGCATGTGGATGTCCGACGAGCGTGGCTTCCTGGTCGCCGCCGGGCCCCGCGGCACCTACGTGTTGCACCCGGACGACGTCGTGGACCTTGTCCCGCACCCCGATCTGTACCGCCTGATCGGCTGCTGCGGGCCGGACGGCCGGGCCGGGATCAACCACGTCTGCGTCTGCGGCGCCGAGGTCGCCATCGTGGCCGCCGACTGCACCAGCCGCTACGAGACGCGGCTCGTCCCGGACGCCGTACGTCCGCAGGCCACCGCATGACCACCCGCCACCGCACCCCGCACCCCGCACCGGGGGACGATTCTCGGCCACGTACGGGAGTTGCCGGAGGCGAGCCTCCTCGCGGACGCGCGACCTTCCGTCCGGGTTGTACGCAATAAGGGCGATTGACCCTGTGGTCGCTGGTGCGTTTGCCTCGAAGGGAGCCCTCGGCGCGGGGCCGGGGGTCATGCGCCAACGGGGAACACAAGGGGGAACATGTCCAAGGCTTCAGCCATCCGGCGGGGAATCGCGGACAGTGCGGTAGCAGGCGACAACCACCACGAATGACAGGCAACACCACAACGGGGGACCACCATGCACATCACCAAGCGATTCTTCGTGCTCGCGGCCGCCCTCGCGGCGGCGGCGCTCACCGCACCCACGGTGAGCGCCGCCCCCAGGGCCCCGCACACCGAACCGGTCAGCGTCACACCGGAGGGCAGGGCGGGAGGCGGCGCCTCGTACGACGCCGTCATCAGCCGCAACGGCCGCTACGTCGGCTTCGACTCGACCGCCGAGGACCTGGACCCGAACGTCCCGCACGGCGGCATGTACATCCGCGACCTGAGCACCGGCAAGCTCCGTTTCTCGGGCTTCGGAAGCATCGTGGCGGTCCTGAACGACGGCCGCTACGTCTACCACCAGAACGACGTCGTGCTCCACGACGCGCGGACGGGCAAGGAGGAGAAGTTCGGCATCGAGGTCCCCGAGGGCTTCGAGGGGCCGATCGGCCAGGTCTCCGTCAGCGCCGACGCCCGCTACGCCGTCTTCACGCTCCGGGAGACCGGCGGGGGCGGCGTGGTCTTCCTGCGTGACCGCATCGCGGGCACCACCGAGCGGATCAGCCACCCGAAGCCCACCTGGGAGCCGCGCGACGCCTCCGGGCCGACGGTCAGCGACGACGGCAAGCGGGTCGTCTACCAGTACACCTACGCCAACGGCCCGCGCGGCGACGACTGGGGCGACGTCTGGATGTACGACCGCACCACTCACGAGCGCACCCAGATCGACCGCTCCTACGACGGCTCGCAGACCCAGCGGGAGTCGACGCAGCCGTCCATCAGCGGCGACGGACGGACGGTCGTCTTCGAGTCCGCGGACACCCACCTGGTGCCGAACGACACCGATGCCAGTTGGAACGTGTTCGTGCACACCGTCACCACGGGCACCAACCGGCGCCTCCACTCGCCCGGCGACGCCCCTTCCCACGTCTACACCCGGGCCCCCGCCGTCAGCGCGAACGGCCGGTACGTCACCTTCACGGGCCGGGTCGACGGACTGCCCGGCGGCACCCGCAACCCCGTGTACCTGCGGGACCTGAAGAAGGACACGACCACCCTGGTCACCCCCGACCGCGCCGGCGCCCCGGTGTCCGCCCAGGTCGGACCGGGCGGCATCGCGGACGGGGCCCGGCGGATCGTCCACGTCTCCTGGGACGGGACGCTGATCCCGGGCGGGGACGCCAACGAGGAGCGGGACGTGTTCGTACGGCACCTGCGCTGATCAGCACAGTGCTCGCATCCTGAGACGGAGGGTGAGCACGGGGGCGGTCTGTGCCAGACTGCCTCCGTGCTCTCGTTCGCCATGATTATTGGCAGCAGGCGCGCCGGTCCGCAGTGACCGCCACGTACGACCAGGTACGGGCGGACACCGTCGTCCTCGACCCGCGCGCAGACCTCTCGCACCCGCGAGGGGTTTTTCGCATTTCTGGCCCACCCGCAGCCGGAAGCGAGAGCGCGAGGGAGTATGTGGGGGCGGTGGAGCCGGTCATTCCGGTACGACCGAGATCCAATCCTCAGGAGCCTTGAGACCATGACCGAACCCAGCGAGCTCGACGATCAGTTCCACGTCTTCGACACCACTCTGCGCGACGGCGCCCAGCGGGAGGGCATCAACCTCACCGTCGCGGACAAGCTGGCCATCGCACGGCACCTGGACGACTTCGGCGTGGGCTTCATCGAGGGCGGCTGGCCCGGCGCCAATCCACGGGACACCGAGTTCTTCGCCCGCGCCCGCCAGGAGATCGACTTCAGGCACGCCCAGCTCGTCGCCTTCGGCGCGACCCGCCGGGCGGGCGCGAAGGCGTCCGAGGACCCGCAGGTCAAGGCCCTCCTGGACTCCGGCGCAGACGTGATCACCCTGGTCGCCAAGTCGCACGACCGGCACGTCGAGCTGGCGCTCAGGACGACGTTGGACGAGAACCTGGAGATGGTCCGCGACACGGTGTCCTTCCTGAAGGACCAGGGCCGCCGTGTCTTCGTCGACTGCGAGCACTTCTTCGACGGCTACCGCGCGAACCCGGAGTACGCGAAGGCCGTCGTACGGGCGGCCTCGGAGGCCGGCGCCTCCGTCGTCATCCTCTGCGACACCAACGGCGGCATGCTCCCGGCCCAGGTCCAGGCCGTCGTCGCGACCGTCCTCGCGGACACCGGCGCCCGGCTCGGCATCCACGCCCAGGACGACACCGGCTGCGCGGTCGCCAACACCCTCGCCGCCGTGGACGCGGGCGCGACCCACGTCCAGTGCACGGCGAACGGCTACGGCGAGCGGGTCGGCAACGCCAACCTCTTCCCGGTCGTCGCGGCCCTGGAGCTCAAGTACGGCAAGAAGGTCCTCCCCGACGGCAAGCTGCGCGAGATGACCCGGATCTCGCACGCGATCGCCGAGGTCGTCAACCTCACCCCCTCCACCCACCAGCCCTACGTCGGCGTCTCGGCCTTCGCCCACAAGGCGGGCCTGCACGCCTCCGCGATCAAGGTCGACCCGGACCTGTACCAGCACATCGACCCCGAGCAGGTCGGCAACACCATGCGGATGCTGGTCTCCGACATGGCGGGCCGCGCCTCGATCGAGCTCAAGGGCAAGGAACTCGGCATCGACCTCGGCGGCGACCGCGAGCTGGTCGGCCGGGTCGTGGAGCGCGTCAAGGAGCGCGAGCTCAAGGGCTACACGTACGAGGCCGCCGACGCCTCCTTCGAACTCCTCCTCCGCGCCGAGGTCCAGGGCAAGCCCCTGAAGTACTTCGGGGTCGAGTCCTGGCGCGCGATCGTGGAGGACCGCCCCGACGGCACCCACGCCAACGAGGCCACGGTCAAGCTGTTCGCCAAGGGCGAGCGCATCGTCGCCACGGCGGAGGGCAACGGCCCGGTCAACGCCCTCGACCGCGCCCTGCGCGTGGCCCTGGAGAAGATCTACCCCCAGCTCGCCAAGCTCGACCTCGTCGACTACAAGGTCCGCATCCTCGAAGGCGTCCACGGCACCCAGTCCACCACCCGGGTCCTGATCTCCACGTCGGACGGCACGGGGGAGTGGTCGACGGTGGGCGTCGCGGAGAACGTGATCGCGGCGTCGTGGCAGGCCCTGGAGGACGCCTACACCTACGGGCTGCTGCGGGCCGGGGTGGAGCCGGCGGAGTAGCCCCCGCTCAACACGAGTCCTCGGCGAGCTCCTCGAACTCGCCGAGGCTCATCGCCCGGCCGTCGGCCCAGACCTGACCGGGTCCCAGAGCGGCGAGGTCGCTCGCGCGAAACGTGACGGTGCCCGTGTACTCGTAGTTGAACTCCGCCTTCCCGAAGGCGAGCTCATAGGTGTACGACCGCACGGGCCGCTGCTCTCCGACCGCTCGGGCGTGCCAGGTGGCCGGCGGCGAGAAGAGCGGGAACTCGGCATCGCCGCCCCGCCGCTTGCCGGGCACCCGCCACCCGGACAGATTCCGCCCGGACTCGTCCCCGGCCGGGGCCCCTTCGAGCGAGAGCCCCTGGATCGGATCGTCACCGCACGGCCGCAGCACGACCTCCGCCGTCCCGCCGTCGTCCACCCGCACCGCGACCAGCGGCAGGATCTCCGCCCCGCACCCGCTCAGCAGCCCTACGGCGACGACCACACCGGCCACCGCGAAGACACTCCGCCTCATCGACTCGCCCCCCTCGTGCAGCCCTGCGAGCACATCACGGGCGGAACCACCGCACGACCACCGTTGCGCACCGGTCGCGTTGCGGTCCTGCAACTCGCGCGGGACGCAATGCAGAGCCCCGGGACGACGCTCCCGAGGGAGACCAGGTCCTCACCGGCAGCTACGACATCAGCGGCTACGGCGGCTTCACACAGATGACCGCCCGAGGGGTCGGTTCCGGGAGGTTTCGGGTAGCTTCGAAGTATGAAGGCCGCCGCGCAGGCCGTAGTACGGATCCGGAGCCTTCCAGGTCTGCTCATCGCCCTGGTGCTCGCGGTCCTGGCCGTCCTGGCGGCGGGCGCCCCGCCCGTCTCCGCCACGACGACCACGACGAGTGCCACGAGCGTCTCGGCCATCGGCCAGGCCCTCCGCGAGAACCCCGTCTACGTCGATCCGGCCGCTGCGGCCCAGCTGTCCGCCAAGGACGCGGACGCCCTGGCGGACCGGATCACGAAGGCGGACAAGCCGCTGTTCGTCGCGGTGCTGCCCGCCGACTACCCGAAGCAGGACCTCTTCACGAAGCTGCGCACCGCGACCGGCGTCACCGGCCTGTACGCGGTCCGCCTGGGCGACGCCTTCGACGCCCGCGCCGACGCCTCGGTCCTGCCGGGCGCGGCCGTACGGAACCTGGTGACGACCGTCGAGGGCGAGGACACCCGCGCCCAGCTGACCGACTTCACCGCCGCCGCGGTCACCAACATGGGCGGCTCGGCCCCGTCGACCTGGGGGACCTCCGACGACGGGGGCGGGGTCTCCAGCACGGCACTGATCACGGTCGGCGCGGTGCTCGTGGCCGGTGGGGCGGGCGCGTACACCCTGGTGCGGCGCAACCGGCGCCGGCACGCGGAGGAGCAGCGGGCCGCGCTGGAGAAGCTGCGGGTGGTGGTGGACGAGGACATCACGGCGTTCGGCGAGGAACTGGACCGGCTGGACTTCCACCCGGCCGAGGCGGGCGCCGACGACACGATGCGCGCGGACTACGAGCGGGCCCTGGACGCGTACGAGCAGGCGAAGTCGCTCATGGGGGCGGCGACGAGACCCGAGGACGTGCGAGCGGTCACCCGGGCCCTGGAGGACGGCCGCTTCGCGCTGGCCCAGCTCGCGGCGCGCCGCGAGGGCCGGGCGCTTCCCGAGCGCCGGGTCCCCTGCTTCTTCGACCCCCGCCACGGTCCCTCCGTCACCGACGCCACCTGGACGCCGCCGGGCGGGGCCGCGCGCGAGGTCCCGGTCTGCGCCGCGGACGCCACCCGGCTGGCCGACGGCCGGGACCCGGTGATGCGCGAGGTCGACACCGACCAGGGCCGCCGCCCCTACTGGGACGCGGGCCCCGCCTACGGCCCCTGGGCCGGTGGCTACTTCGGCGGCGGCCTCCTCCCCGGCCTGCTGGTCGGCACGGTCCTCGGCAGCATGATGGCCACCCCCGCCTACGCGGCCGACTACGGCTCCGGTTACGGCGATTTCGGCGGCGGCCACGAGGGCGGCGACCTCTCCGGCTCGGACTTCGACTCCGGGGACTTCGGCGGCTTCGGGGGCGGTGGCGATTTCGGCGGAGGAGGGGACTTCGGCGGAGGCGGCTTCTGACCGCTCGGGCTCATTCATCTGCCGGGGGATGGGACGGGCAGGGGCGGCGGGGGCGAAGACCGCGGGCCCGGCACTCGACGCACCGGACCCGCGGAAGACCGTACGCGACCCGCCTCACCTCACAGCGACGCGGCCGCCGAAGCGATCGCCGAGGCGAACGTGGACACCTCGGTGTAGACCCCGGGCGCATTCGCCCGAGCGCACCCTATGCCCCAGCTCACGATGCCGACCTGGATCCACGCGTTCGCCGAGTCCCGCCGGAACATGGGTCCGCCGGAGTCCCCCTGGCAGGTGTCGACCCCGCCCGAGGCATACCCCGCGCAGATCTCCTCGTTCGCGATGAGCCCGCTGTACCCGCTGTATCCCCGGCAGGTGGCGTCGCTCACGAACGGCACGGTGGCCTTCAGCAGATACCGCTGCTGGGCACCGCCCTCGGTGGCCGCACCCCACCCCGCGACCGTGAAGGTCCCGGTGTTGTACTGCGTCGTCGTCGCGATCTTCAGCGTGGGAAGGTTGATCGGCGCGGCGAGCTTGATGAGCGCCCAGTCCTTGCCGTCACCGTTGTACCCGGGCGCCCGGTACACGTACGTCGACCTGACCTGCACCCGCCCACTGGTGGACTGGAGGTCCGCGACCCCGGCGGTGGCGGTGATGCTGGTGTTCGCTCCGGTGCCGTTCACACAGTGCGCGGCGGTGAGCACGATCTGCTGGGTGTACAGCGCCCCGCCGCACCCCATGGACAGGCGCACCATGAACGGGAACTCGCCCTGCGCGGCACGGCTGCCGCCGACCACGGGCGAGGGCGCGGCCTGTGCGGCCGACACGGGCTGGAGGCCGGCGATCGCGAGCGCGACGGCTCCGACCGCCAGACATCTCTTGAGGGCCGTGAGGAGTTTCTTCAAGGTGATGCCTCTTCCAGGTGGGGGGTGGCTTTGACGAGTTCATGCCAAGTCTGGACACCAAAGAAACGCCCAAGTTCTGACATGGGCCGGTCAAATCTGTTGATGGATTATGGGAATCCTGTGAACTCGCGCACAAGGGGTGCGATTCAGCCAGCCGCAGGCGTCTCCGTGTCGGCGACCCGCTCCATCAACTCCGCGGCCAGCTCCAGCACCCCACGCTCGGTCGGGCTCAGGGACGCCAGCGCCCCCGCCAGCCAGGCGTCCCGCTCGCCCATGTCCCGCTCCAGCGCCAGCCGCCCCGGCTCCGTGAGGGACAGCACGGACTGACGCCGGTCCACGGTCCCGGCCTCGCGCGCCATCAGCCCCTCAGCCTCCAGTTCGGCGAAGACCCGGGTGAGCGACTGCGGCCGCTGCCGCAGCGCCGCCGCGACCTCGCCGGGGGTGGCGGACCCGTGCCGGTGCAGATGCCCGAGTACCTCCAGTTGGCTCGGGGGGAGGCTGCCGTCACCGCGCTCCTTCCGGAGCCGCCGGTTCAGCCGCACGACGCCCCGTCGAATGCGGACGGATTCGTACGCGTTGCGTATGAGTTTGTGCCGTGCTGCTCTGCTGGTCCCTCGCCCTCTGGCTGGAGGCGGTCGCCGGACTGCACACCGACGTCCTCGTCCTCGCGGTGGCCCTGACCCTCACCCTGGCCGGAACCCAGCGCACCGCGGACACCCGCCGCCGTCTCACCGGGCGCGCCCTGCTGCCCGCGACGGCGGCGGTCTCGTGAGCCGGCCGCTCCAGCTCGGCGCCCCTGTCCGGCACCGACCGCATCACCCCCACCACAGCGGGTACGGACAGCGCGGCCACCGCCCAGAACGCCGAGCGCCACCCCCAGACCTGCCCCAGCAGCGCCCCCGCCGGCACCCCGACGACACACGCGAGCGTGACCCCGCCCAGCAGCGTCGAGGTGGCCCGTCCCTTGGCGTCCGGTGCGACCATCCCGACCGCGGCCACCAGGGCGACGGCCAGGAACCCGGCGTTGGCGAGCGCACCGACCACCCGGGTGCCGAGCAGCACCGGGAAACTGCCGGTCGTCGCCCCGACGACATGCACACACAGGAACACACCCAGAAACCCCGGCAGCGCCAGACGCCACGGCCACCGCCGGGCGAACCCCGCCATCAAGGGCGCCCCGACCACCATCCCCACGGCGAAACCCGAGGTCAGCAATCCCGCGTCCCCCACCGAGACGCCCAACTCCCGGGCGATGTCCGGCATCAGACCGGACAGCATGAACTCGGACGTCCCCTGCGCGAACACCGCGACGCCCAGCAGAAACAGAGCGAACGGCATGAAGAAACTCCGCAACCCGAAGTCGTGGAAGAAGTCGCACACAGCGACACGGCACACGGACCCGGCCGTCCGGGCAGCGGTGATGACGAATCGTCAGACCGACATCACGGGCAGCCACCGGAGAGCCGGTGGCCGGAGTCTGGACGCTTCGGGGCTGGACACGGAGGCAGGCTGACCGCGGCCGCGGAGGATGAGCCACCGGTTTTGGACAGCCGAAGCGGGTCGCCGGGACCAGGCGGATGGCGAGTCCCAGGCCGACGGCCGGCCGGTCCGCCGCCGCACGGACTTCACCGCACCGTCGGGTGAGGGGGTGGGGCGGGGTTCGTCGGGGTGTGGGGCGACCGGGTGAGGCAGGTCTCGTGGGCCTGCTGGGTGACCGGACGGGGGCACGGCTCCACGGGCCCGTCGACAGACCTGACCAGCCCCGATTGCAACCGGCCCGCCCCCGACTCAAGGAACCCCGACTCCACCGGTCCGGCGACCGGCTCGACAAGCTGTGGCTTCACCGGCTCGTCAGCCGGCCCGGTCAGTCCCGATGCCATCGGTCCGGCAGCCGACCGGACGGGGCGCGGCTTCACCGGCTGGTCAGCCGACCCGGCCGGCCGCGGCTCCGTGGGCCCGTCGACAGAACCGGCCCGCTTGCCCTCCGGCCCCGACGGGATCGGCCCGGTGACCCAGGAGGGACTGGTCGCCGACCTGCGCGCCGGGCGCATGGAGCCGCGCGTGCTCGGCGAGGGCCTGATCAGCACCGCGGCCTTCGGCCCCATCGGCACCCGGCCGGCCGTAGGCGACGTCCTGGACCGGCTCACCCTCTGGGACGGCGCCGCGCGGGCGCGCCTCGGTGTGCTGGACGGCACCACGTCCGTCCCGTTGGCGGACGCCACCGGCGCGGTCACCGCGCTCGCCTTCTCCCACGACGGACGTACGCTCGCTGTCGCCGGATCGGCCGGCAGCCTGCAGCTGCGCACTCGCGTTCGGCCCCGACGGCAGGCTCTACGGCTCCGGCACCAACGTCCCCGTGCTGCGGTACGCCCTGAATCCGGGCCATCTGATCACCGAGGTCTGCCGACGCGCCGGCTCCGGTCTGTCCGAGACGGCCTGGAAGACGTATCTCCCGGACCTCCCGTACCGGCGCACCTGCTGAGCCCCGGCGACGGGGTCACGCGTTCTTGATAGCGGAGATGTCGAAGTTCAGCTTGATCTTGTCGGAGACCAGGACGCCGC
This sequence comes from Streptomyces sp. SAI-127, assembly GCF_029894425.1. NCBI lineage: Bacteria > Bacillati > Actinomycetota > Actinomycetes > Kitasatosporales > Streptomycetaceae > Streptomyces > Streptomyces sp. SAI-127. The sequence continues at coordinate 3,410,106 of NZ_JARXYJ010000001.1, read as the reverse complement.
CCGTCTCCAGGGTCGTGTTCCAGGTCAGGCCCCAGTCGGAGCGCTTGATCTCCGCCTTGCCCTCGAAGCCCACGCGCTCGTTGCCGAACGGGTCCTTCGCGGCGCCGTTGAACTCGAGGTCGATGGTGACCGGCTTGGTGGTGCCGAGGATGGTCAGATCACCGGTGATGCGGTAGTCCTCGTCGCCGAGTGCTTCCGCCTTGGTGGAGCGGAAGGTCATCGTCGGGAACTCCTCGATCTTGAAGAAGTCCGCGCTCTTGAGGTGCCCGTCACGGTCCGCCGACCCGGTGTCGATGCTGTCCATCTTGACGTCGATGGAGGCCGTCGACGCGGACGGGTCGCCGCCGTCCAGGTGCAGCGAGCCGCTGAACTCGTCGAACTTGCCCTTGACGTTGGTGACCATGGCGTGACGCACGGTGAAGCCGATCGTGGAGTGGGAGGCGTCGATCGTGTAGTCGCCGGTCAGCGCGGTCAGGTCGATGTTCGTCATGACGTAGCTCCTTGAAGTGAGGATGTTGAACGTTGAACCACTCAACGCGAACGACCGTAGACCTATTCCGTACAGGTTTCAACGTCATCCGCGAAGTGTTGGCCCGATCGCCCCGCGGTGGTAGATGCCCCGGTATGAACCCGCAGCGCAGAGCCCTCGTGCGACCCACCCGCAGAGCCGTCTTACTCGCGGCGGCGCTCCTGGCCACCGCCGCCCCGCCCGCCCGCGCCGCCGCAGCCGACCCGTACGACACCCTCCGCCGACGCTGGCTCGCCATCGCCCTCGGTACCGGCTACGACCCGGCGGCGCAGCCGTACGTCGCCCGCCTCGCCGAGACCGGCGAACTCGCCCGCGGCTTCCGCGCCACCATGGCCCCGACCCCCACCTCCCTCTGGCCGGGCCACCCCTACGATCCCCCGGCCGGCATCACCCGGAGCTACGGCCGCCTGTGGACCATGACCCGGGCTTACGTCCAGCCGGGCACCGGCTCGACCGGCGACGAGTCCCTCCTCGCGGACGTCCTCCGCGGCCTCGACCACCTCTCCGCCACCGTCTACAACCCCTCCACCACCCGCTACGGCAACTGGTGGGAGTGGCAGATCGGCAGCCCCCGCCTCCTCATGGACACCACGGCCGCCCTGTACGACCACCTCGGCCCGGATCGCGTCACAGCGGCCTGCGCCGCCGTCGACCACTTCATCCCCGACGCGACGCTCACCGACTACTCCGGCACCTCCACCGGCGCCAACCGCGTCGACCTGTGCCGCTCCGTCGTCCTGCGCGGCATCCTCGGCAGGGCCCCCGACCGGATAGCCCTCGCCCGAGACGCCCTCTCGCCGGTCTTCCCGTACGTCGCGAAGGGCGATGGCCTCTACGCCGACGGCTCCTTCGTCCAGCACACCTGGGTCGCCTACTCCGGCACCTACGGACAGGTCCTGCTCGACGGCCTCGGCCGCCTCTTCGCCCTCCTCGCGGGGTCCGAGTGGGAGGTGACCGACCCGCACCGGCAGACCGTCCTCGACAGTGTCGAGCGCGCCTACGCCCCGCTGATCCACGACGGGCTGGTGATGGACAGCGTCAACGGCCGTGCCATCAGCCGCGGTCACCTCAAGGACGACGACCGCCACGTCATGCGCGGCGACCACTTCCACGGCCAGGGAATCGTCGCCGCCATCGCGCTGCTGGCGGGCGGGGCGAGCGAGGAGGAGCGGTCGCGCTGGCACGGCCTGGTGAAGGGCTGGATCGAGCGGGACACCGTCGCACCGATCCTGACGGCGCCCCAGTTCGACGTGGCCGACCTCGCCCGGCTGCACGCGGTGGCCGCGTCACCCGTCCCCGCCACCCCCGAACCTGTCGGGCACACACTCTTCGCCGCCATGGACAGGGCCGTCCACCGCCGCCCCGGATTCGTCGCGAACATCGCCATGGCCAGCGCCCGCATCGCCGCCTACGAATGCGGCAACGGCGAGAACCCCCGCGGCTGGCACACCGGCGCCGGAATGCTCTCCTGGTGGGCCGACGGCCGGGCCGATCAGTACACGGACTGGTACTGGCCGACCGTCGACTGGTACCGCCTCCCCGGCACGACGGTCTCCACGAAACGCCTTCCCGACCGGGCCGGCGGCGAGTGGGGCGAGCCCAAGCCGGACGTCCGCTGGGTCGGCGGCACGACCGACGGCGAGTACGCGGCGATCGGCCAGCACCTGAAGGGACTGGAGTCGACTCTTCAGGCCCGCAAGTCGTGGTTCTGCGTCGCGGACGCGGTGATCTGCCTCGGAGCGGGCATCACCTGCACCGACGGCGTCCCCGTCGAGACCGTCGTCGACAACCGCAACCTGGGGGAGGGCGGGACACAGTCCTTCGTACGGGGCCGGGGCTGGGCGCATCTGGAGGGGCACGGAGGCTGGCTCGTCCCCGGCGCCCTGCGCGCCCTGCGCGAGGACCGCACCGGCGCCTGGTCCGACATCAACACTTCCAGTACGACCGAACAGCGCACCCGGCGCTGGCAGACCCTCTGGCTCGACCACGGCACCGACCCCGTGGACGCCTCGTACGTCTATGTCCTGATGCCCGGGGCCTCCCGTCACGCCGTCGCCGCTCGCGCCGCCGACCGCCACTGGCTGTCGGTCCTCGCCAACGACAGCGTGTGCCAGGCGGTCCGCGTCGACCGCCTGGGCCTGACCGCCGCGAACTTCTGGCGGGCCGGCACCGCGGGTCCGCTCACCGCGTCGGCCGGGGCGAGCGTGCTGGTCCGCCGCAGGGGTCGTACCGCTACTCTCTCCGTGGCCGAGCCACCCCGTTCGGGCGAACCGCTGGAGATCGTCTGGAACCGCCCCGTGCGCTCGGTCGTGCGCGCCGACGACACGATCGACATACGTGCCACGGGCCGCCTGCTGCACCTGCGCGTCACCCCGGGGGAGGTATGCGCCACGCATGAATGTGAGGTGACTCTCACGCACTGACTTTGTTGGACCTCTACAAGCGGCAGGCCCCCTGAGCAGTCGGAACGCCTGCATGGCTCCCGGGTTCTGTTCAGTGGCACCAGGAAAACGGGCCGGAGACTGTGAGGAGTCGACGGCTCGCATTCCTCGCGGGTCTTCGTAAGGTCACTACATGACCGTTTTGGATGAGGCGCCGGGTGAGACGAAGGGTGAGCCGACGGGTGAGCCCACAGGTGAGCCGACGGACGCGCACGGGCGGGTGGCCGAACTGCACGGGATCCGTGCGGCGGCCCTGGCCGGCCCCAGCGAGAAGGCGACCGAGGCGCAGCACGCCAAGGGCAAGCTGACCGCACGGGAGCGCATCGAGCTGCTCCTCGACGCGGGTTCCTTCCAGGAGGTCGAGCAGCTGCGCCGGCACCGGGCGACCGGGTTCGGCCTGGAGGCCAAGAAGCCGTACACCGACGGTGTCATCACCGGCTGGGGCACGGTGGAGGGCCGCACGGTCTTCGTCTACGCCCATGACTTCCGCATCTTCGGCGGCGCGCTGGGCGAGGCCCACGCCACGAAGATCCACAAGATCATGGACATGGCCATCGCGGCGGGCGCGCCTCTGGTCTCCCTGAACGACGGCGCGGGCGCCCGTATCCAGGAGGGCGTCTCCGCCCTCGCCGGCTACGGCGGCATCTTCCAGCGCAACACCCGGGCATCGGGCGTCATCCCGCAGATCAGCGTCATGCTCGGCCCGTGCGCCGGCGGCGCGGCCTACTCGCCCGCCCTGACGGACTTCGTCTTCATGGTCCGCGAGACGTCCCAGATGTTCATCACCGGACCGGACGTGGTGAAGGCGGTGACGGGCGAGGAGATCACCCAGAACGGCCTCGGCGGCGCGGACGTGCACGCCGAGACGTCCGGTGTCTGCCACTTCGCCTACGACGACGAGGAGACGTGCCTCGCCGAGGTGCGCTACCTGCTGTCGATGCTCCCGCAGAACAACCGGGAGAACCCGCCGCGGGCGGAGTCCACGGACGCGGCGGACCGGCGCGGCGACGTGCTGCTCGACCTGGTCCCGGCGGACGGCAACAGGCCGTACGACATGACCAAGGTCATCGAGGAGATCGTCGACGACGGCGACTACCTGGAGGTCCACGAGCGCTGGGCCCGCAACATCATCTGCGCGCTGGCCCGGATGGACGGCCAGGTCGTCGGCATCGTGGCCAACCAGCCCTCCTCGCTCGCCGGTGTCCTGGACATCGAGGCGTCGGAAAAAGCTGCGCGCTTTGTCCAGATGTGTGACGCTTTTAACATCCCGATCGTCACTTTCCTGGACGTCCCCGGGTTCCTTCCGGGTGTCGACCAGGAGCACGGCGGAATCATCCGCCACGGCGCCAAGCTGCTGTACGCGTACTGCAACGCCACCGTGCCGAGGATCTCCCTGATCCTGCGCAAGGCGTACGGCGGGGCCTACATCGTCATGGACAGCCAGTCCATCGGCGCGGACCTCACCTACGCCTGGCCGACGAACGAGATCGCGGTGATGGGTGCCGAAGGTGCCGCCAACGTCATCTTCAGGCGTCAGATCGCCGAGGCCGAGGACCCCGAGGCCATGCGGGCCCGCATGGTCAAGGAGTACAAGTCCGAGCTGATGCACCCGTACTACGCGGCGGAGCGCGGCCTGGTGGACGACGTGATCGACCCGGCGGAAACCCGCGAGGTGCTGATCCGGTCCCTGGCGATGCTCCAGTCGAAGCACGCCGACCTGCCCTCCCGTAAGCACGGCAACCCTCCGCAGTAACCCCGCGGACCCTCCGCGACACCCTCGCGGAAACCTCTCTCACGGAGACTGTGACCTATGAGCACCCCTGACATCCGCGTCGAGAAGGGCCACGCCGAGCCCGAGGAAGTCGCCGCCATCACGGCGATCCTCCTGGCTCGCGCGGCGGCCGCCCCGTCGTCCACCCCGACCCACCGAGTCCGCCCCAAGGCCGGCTGGCGCCGCCTGGAGCGCGAGGGCGGCTTCCGGGCCCCGCACAGCTGGCACTGAGCCGTAAGCACGTCTAAGGGCCCCTCTCGATGAGAGGGGCCCTTAGACGTGCCCCGAAGGGGCGCGGGGAACTGCGCGACAAGCCGAAGGGCTGCCGCAGACGGCACACAACCGTCCGAGGCAGCCCCGTAGCCGTTACCGCAAGCGAGCCATCAACGCGTGCTCGACCAACGTGATGAGAGCGGACTTCGCATCTGCCCGGTGCCGCGCGTCCGTCGTGATGATCGGAGTGTCCGGCCCGATCTGCAGAGCTTCCCGGACCTCGTCCGGGTTGTACGGCTGCTGGCCGTCGAACCCGTTGAGGGCGATCACAAAAGGAAGCCCGGAGTTCTCGAAGTAGTCGACAGCCGGGAAACAGTCGGCAAGGCGCCTCGTGTCGACGAGGACGATCGCACCGATGGCGCCGCGGACCAGGTCGTCCCACATGAACCAGAAGCGGTCCTGACCGGGCGTACCGAAGAGGTACAGGATCAGGTCCTGGTCCAGGGTGATGCGGCCGAAGTCCATGGCGACCGTGGTGGTCGTCTTGTCCCCGGTGTGGGTGAGGTCGTCGATGCCCGCCGACGCGGATGTCATCACGGCCTCTGTGCGCAGCGGGTTGATCTCCGAAACGGCCCCGACGAACGTGGTCTTGCCCACGCCGAAGCCACCCGCCACCACGATCTTCGCCGAGGTGGTGGAGCGGGAAGGACCGCCGCTAGAGCTTGCGAAGTCCACTGAGCACCCTTTCGAGCAGTGTCACGTCTGGCTGGCCGCCGGCGTTCTCGTCGCCGCCGGGCTGATGGATGGCGACCAGGCCCGCCTCCGCCAAGTCGGCGACGAGGATCCTGGCCACGCCGAGGGGGATGGTCAGCAGCGCCGAGATCTCGGCTACCGACTTGATCTCCCGGCAGAGGTTGCAGATCCGCTGATGCTCGGGCAACTGGCCCTGCATCTGGTGCGGCTGCGCGGTCGTGTGCACCAGCGCCTCGATGGCGAGCTGGTAGCGCGGGCGGGTACGGCCGCCCGTCATGGCGTACGGGCGCACCAGGGGATTGCTGGCGCCTCCCGCGGGTGAAGGCTCAGGGTTGCGTCGCTGCGGCTGCACGGGCTGGATGCGCGGGGCGGGCGGCTGGTCGTACGGCGACGGCCCGGGACCCTGCGGGCCCTGGGGCGCATACGGCTGCTGACGCCGCTGGCTGGGTGCGGAGGGGAAGTTGTAGCGGTTCGGGTTCTGGGAACCGTCGTTCTGACCCTGGCCAGGGCCGTACGACCAATTGCCAGATGAACCACCTGGGGGTGTTGCCACTTTCTCTCCTCCTCCGACTGTGCCGGGGCACCCATCACGCTGTGTGGAGCCGCGTCCCGAAACCTTACGGCCCCGGGACGCCAAAACGCACCGTCTGTCTGTCAGTTGAGCAGGCTGCCCTGGAGCTCCGCACGCAGATCGGGCGTCAGGACCGAACCGGCTCGGTCCACCAGGAGGGCCATCTCGTACCCAATGAGACCGATGTCCGCCTCGGGGTGCGCGAGGACCGCGAGCGAGGAACCGTCGGATACGGACATGATGAACAGGAATCCCCGCTCCATCTCCACAACCGTCTGATTCACGGCGCCGCCCTCGAAGATGCGCGAGGCACCCGCGGTCAGCGAGGTCAGACCGGAGGCGACGGCCGCAAGCTGGTCGGCACGGTCACGCGGAAAGCCTTCGGACATCGCCAGAAGGAGTCCGTCGGCGGAGACCACCACGGTGTGGGACACCCCCGGGGTGTTGTCCACGAAGTTGGTGATCAACCAGTTCAGGTTCTGCGCCGCCTGGCTCATCGGGCTCACACTAACGCTCCTGGTTGTAGGTGCTGTCAGAACCGAAGCCCTGACCGTTCGTTTCACTGCCTGCGTTCCGGCCCCGCTGGACACCGCGACGCAGATTGCTCAGCCTGCCCCGGACGTCCTCGGGAGCACGGGAGACCGAAGGGCCCCCCTGGGGGGTGGATTCGGCGGCTCCCTCGACCAGGTTGGCCTTGGGCACCCGCCGCGGCAGACCGGAGGAGGTGACCCCGCCCGCCTTGGGCTTCCGGAGCTGGGAGGCCTGCTGCCACCGCGCGTCGTTGGCCGAGCGCCAGGATTCGCCACCGCCGTTGCTCTCCGGCGCGGAGGGCGACGGCTCCTGGGTCGCGTGCCGCGTGCCGTTCGAGCCGTTGGCGCTGCTTCCGGTGGAGCCACGGCGGGGGAGCCCGGCGTCGGTCAGCTCGTGACCCACGGTGGCGGGGGCCGGCCCCGGACGTTCGAAGCCTACGCGGTCGCGCTCACTCACGTCAGCGGCCTGCACAGATTCCGCTTCCGGAGCGTACTGGTCCGGGTAGCCGTTCTGGTAACCGTCCGGCTGCGGCCAGTCATCCTGGTAGCGGCGCTCCTCGAATCCCGAGAAGGTCTCCGGTGCGGCGGCGTGCACCGCCGCGGGCTCCTCCTGGACCGGCTCCGCATAGGAGGGCTCCGGGTAGCCGCCGCCGGGGGAGAAGGTGTCGTTCTGCGGCAGGCCGCCGTTCTGCGCGAAGTACGGCTCGTCGTACGCCGGGCGCTTCGGCTCCTCGTACGCCGTCTGCCGCTGCTCCTCGTACGGCGCCTGCTGCGCCTCCTCGTACGACGTCTGCTGGTCGTACGAGGCGGGCTGCTGCTCCGGGAAGCCGCCCCGGCCGTTGTCGTAACCGGTCTGCGGGGCGCTCTGGGGACCGTCGAACGCCTCGGTGTACGCCGGGTTCGGACCCTGGAGGGCGGACGGCTCACCGCCGTTCTGGGACTCCAGGGCCGCGCGGCGCTCCTCGCGCATCAGGGAGCGGCCGACCGGGTCCAGCTCGCGTATGTCGTCGGGGACCTCGGAGTAGCGGCTGTCGTCGAAGCCGAGCTCCGCGGCCGTACGCATCGGCAGGCCGTTGTTGAAGTTCTCGCCGCCGAAGTTCTGCTCCGGGATGATCTGCGAGACCGTGAACTCGTCACGGTCCGGCTGGTGCTCGCCGCCGCCGCCGTGGGTGATCGCGTCCGGCAGCATGACCAGCGAGGTGGTGCCGGCCTGCTCCCCGGAGGGGCGCAGCTGGACGCGGATGCCGTGCCGGTCGGACAGCCGGCCGACCACGAACAGGCCCATGCGCTGGGAGATCGCGGCGTCCACGGTCGGCGGGTTGGCCAGCTTGTGGTTGATGTCCGCGAAGTCCTCGGCGGTCAGGCCGATGCCCTTGTCGTGGATCTCGATCATGATGCGGCCGTCGGGCAGCCGGGTCGCGGTGACGCGGACCTTGGTCTGCGGCGAGGAGAACGTGGTGGCGTTCTCCAGCAGCTCGGCGAGCAGGTGCACGAGGTCGGTGACCGCGCGGCCGTGGATCTCGGCCTCAGGGACGCCGGACAGCTCGATGCGCTCGTACTGCTCCACCTCGGAGGAGGCGGCACGCAGCACGTCGACCAGCGGGACCGGCTGGTCCCAGCGGCGGCCGGGCTCCTCGCCGGCGAGGACCAGGAGGTTCTCGCCGTTGCGGCGCATACGGGTCGCGAGGTGGTCCAGGCGGAAGAGGTTCTCCAGCTGGTCCGGGTCGGCCTCGTTGTTCTCCAGGTCGGTGATGAGGGTCAGCTGGCCCTCGATCAGCGACTGGTTGCGCCGGGACAGGTTGGTGAAGATCGCGTTGATGTTGCCCCGCAGCAGGGCCTGCTCGGAGGCGAGTCGTACGGCCTCGCGGTGGACCTGGTCGAAGGCGCGGGCGACCTCGCCGATCTCGTCCTTGGTGTTGATCGGGATCGGGGCGACCCGGGTGTCGACGCGGCCGGGGTCGGTGCGCGAGAGCTGGTCGACCAGCATCGGCAGACGCTGCTCGGCGATACCGAAGGCGGCGTTGCGCAGCTGGCGCATCGAGCGGGACATCTGGCGGGCGACCGCGCCGGCCAGGATGAACGCGAGGAGCAGGGCGACCACGACGGCGGCACCCACGATGAACGCGTCGCGCTTGGCCTCGTCGGCGATGCTCGCGGCCTCGTTCACCGCGGTGTCGGCCAGGTCGGTCTCGATCTGGCGGTAGGCGTTGTACTTGAGGGTGTTGACCGCCCACCAGTTCTCGGCGGTGATGCCGTCCTTGGCGAGCGCCTCACGGGCGCTCTCGTCCATCGACGGCAGCTGGGCGAGGCCGGAGACCATGTCCACGGGGTTGGACGGCGGCGGGACGTAGTTCGGGTTCTTGGCGGCGGCCTCCTTGGCCAGCGCCGCGCCCTCCGCCTGGATCTGCTTCTTCGCGGTGTCGAGCTTCGCCGCGTCGGCCGCGGTGCCACCGCCGACGTACTCCTCGACGGCGATGCCCTCCAGATACGCGTACGAGGAGAGGGCGACCTTCTGGCTGGCGAAGCTGCTCAGCCCGGGGCCGGGCTTGATCAGCAGGTGCATGCCGATGGAGCGCTGCAGCGACAGGGCCGCCTTGGTGAGCTCGATGGCGTAGACGGTCCGGCCGTAGCTGGTGATGTTGCCGGTGCCGAGGCCGAGCTCGTTGGCGAACTCCGTCAGCGGGTGCGCGATCTGGGTGTAGCCCTCTTCGGTCTTCACGCCGGTGAGCTTGGAGGAGGTGTAGGCGCCAGCGCGCAGCGTCTGGAGCCCTCCCTCGCCGTCCCGGAACAGCGTGAGGCGGCGCTGGAGGCCCGCCTTCTGCGGCATGTTCTGGGCGGCCTCGTCGAAGGCGTCCGCGGCCTGATCGGTCTTCTTACGGGCGGCGACGACCGTGGCGTTGTCCTGGCCCTCGCCGCTCAGCAGGGGGGCGGCGGTGCTGTCGCGCTCTTGGTAGAGGGCGTCGGCGTAGCTGAGGGAGGCCCGCACCAGACGCGCGGTGTTCTCCGCGTCCTCGGCCTCACGCCAGGTGTCGATCGAGCTCTTGACCTGGAAGCCGCCCATGACGAGGCCGACTATCACGGGTATGAGCAGGATCGCGTTCAGCCGGGTGGGCACCCGCCAGTTGCGCGGGGAGAACCGGCCACCGCTGGACGACGGCGCGGCCGTCGAGTCCGGACCGGGCACAGGGGCGGGCGCCGCTCCGCGCGGCGGCGGGGTGAAGTTGCCCCGGGCCGACGGCTCGGGACCGTTCTTGCTTCGCCTCACTCGACCAACAACCTCTCGGAGGGGTCGGCACCTACGTTGTGCCGCAGTCTCTCAGAGCCCAGTGTCATCGACTGATGAGTACGTCTTTGACTATTGGGCAGTTCACGCATTCCAGCACGACGGCCTGCGCACCACCAAACAGTGGTACGCGCGGATTCCGCGTGATGTAAGCCCCAGATAAAACGGTCATAAAGAACGAGCCCCGCCAAAAGACGGGGCCGTTGTGAGCGCAGCGAGACCGGTTGGCAACCACGCGTGGCCGTACCACCCGATTCCTCTGCCGAAACGTTATGAACGCCGGGGCCGGCCGTGTCAAAGACCACAGCCGGCTCCGTGACATCTACGACAACTGCCGTATGACGCTTTTGATTTGGGAGCTGATCGACACGCCTTCGGGGCGTTACCGCAGACGTGCCATGAGGGCGTGCTCGACCAGCGTGATCAGGGCACTCTTGGCGTCCGACCGGTGCCGGGCGTCCGTCGTGATGATCGGTGCGTCCGGCCCGATCTGCAGGGCCTCGCGCACCTCCTCGGGGGCGTACGGCTGGTGCCCGTCGAAGCCGTTGAGGGCCACGACGAAGGGCAGACCGCTGTTCTCGAAGTAGTCGACCGCGGGGAAGCAGTCGGCCAGACGCCGGGTGTCGACCAGCACCACCGCGCCGATGGCGCCGCGGACCAGGTCGTCCCACATGAACCAGAAGCGGTCCTGACCGGGCGTACCGAAGAGGTACAGGATCAGGTCCTGGTCGAGCGTGATACGGCCGAAGTCCATGGCGACCGTGGTGGTCGTCTTGTCCCCGGTGTGGGTGAGGTCGTCGATGCCCGCGCTCGCGGACGTCATGACGGCCTCTGTGCGCAGCGGGTTGATCTCGGAGACCGCGCCGACGAACGTGGTCTTGCCCACGCCGAAGCCACCCGCCACCACGATCTTCGCGGAGGTCGTGGCCCGCCCCGCGTCAGAGCTTGCGAAGTCCACTGAGCACCCTTTCGAGCAGCGTCACATCGGGAGCGCCGCCGTTGTTCTCGTCGCCGCCCGGCTGGTGGATGGCCACCAGTCCGGCCTCGGCGAGGTCCGCGACGAGGATCCTGGCCACACCGAGCGGCATGGCGAGCAGCGCCGAGACCTCGGCGACCGACTTCACCTCACGGCACAGGTGGCAGATGCGCTGGTGCTCGGGGAGGAGCCCCATCAGCGCCGCCGGATCGGCCGTGGTGCTGATCAGAGCCTCGATGGCGAGCTGGTAGCGCGGCCGGGTCCGGCCGCCGGTCATCGCGTACGGACGTACCAGCGGCTGGTCGCCCTCATCCTCGTACGGCTCCGCGTACGGATCATGAGAGGCGGTGGGCGGGGTCATGAATCCTCCGGGCGGGACAGCAAGTCGGTAGGGCAAGCCGTCTGAAGAGGCCGGTGGGGGGATTGTGGCGGCCGGACGGTGATTTGGTGAGACGGGTGGATCCGGGCGGGTCAGTGGAGCAGACTGCCTTGGAGCTCGGCTCGCAGGTCGGGCGTGAGCACTGCGCCCGCGCGGTCGACGAGCAGTGCCATCTCGTATCCGACGAGGCCGATGTCGCATTCCGGGTGGGCGAGGACCGCGAGCGAGGAACCGTCCGAGACGGACATGAGGAAGAGGAATCCTCGTTCCATCTCCACGACGGTCTGTGCCACGCTGCCGCCCTCGAAGATCCGCGAGGCACCCGCCGTGAGCGAGGTCAGCCCCGAAGCGACGGCCGCAAGCTGATCGGCACGGTCGCGCGGGAAGCCCTCGGACATCGCCAGAAGGAGGCCGTCGGCGGACACGACGACGGTGTGGGACACCCCTGGGGTGTTGTCCACGAAGTTGGTGATCAACCAGTTGAGGTTCTGTGCCGCCTGGCTCATCGGGCTCAACTAACGCTCCTGCTGGTGAGTGGGGTTCGGGAAGCTGCCCGTCTGGCCGTTGCCGCCGACCTGACGACCTTGCGCGATACCCCGACGGAGATTGGTCAGCCGGCCGCGCACGTCGTCAGGCGCACGCGAGACAGCCGGACCGCTTTGGTGCTGTTGCTGCTGAGCAGTACCCGGGACGAGGTTCGCCCTGGGCACCCGGCGCGGCAGACCGGAGGTGGTGACACCGCCCGCGGCCGGCTGGCGGACACGTTCCGCCTGCCGGACGAGGTCGTCGTTGGGCGAACTGCGCCAGGCCGCGGAAGCCGCGGGCCGTTGCGGAGCGCCGGCAGAACTCTGTGGGGCCGCGGGAGCCTGCTGCCGCGGGGCCTGAGCCGGGGAGGAGCCGTTGCCGTTGGCCGGCTGTCCCTGTCCCTGCTGCTGGCTGCCGTGGAACCAGTTGGTCTCCAGCGTGTCGTACAGCGGCGTCCGGCCGTCACCGGGACCTGCCGGCGGCAGCGCCTCCGGCTCCTGGCGGACCGGCCGCTGCTGCGGACGCGGCGGGATGGGCGGCCGCGGGGCGCCGAAGTCGGCGCCGTTGGCCTGGGGGCGCTCGAACTGGCCCGTGGAGGCGGGGTCCTGACGGCCTGGCAGGGAATGCTGCCCGGTGGAGCTGCCGTCATAGCCCGGCATCGCGAACTGGCCCGTCGAGCCGCTGTCGTACGCCTGCGGAGTCGCGAACTGCCCCGTCTGCGAACCGTCGTTCTGCCCGGACGGAGTGCCGAAGACGTCCGAGCGGACGTACTCGCCCGTGTCCTGGGGACCGTTGGATCCCGGCCGCGGGAACTGGCCGGTGTTCTGCGGGCCGACCGCGCCGGGACGGGGGAAGTCGCCCTGCGGACCGTTCGCACCCGGCCTCGGGAACTGGCCGGTGTTCTGCGGCGCGTCGAAGTCCGGCCGCGGGAACTCGGAGGTGCTCGCCGGACCCCGGTGGTCGTCGATCCGCGGCATGCGCGAGGTGGCGGCCGGATCCTGCTCGTCGTGGCCGCGCGGAACGTCGAGCGAGGCGCGCGGCACCGGCGGCTGCGCGTTCTCGTCGCTCCAGCTCGGCGTGCGGGGCTGCTGGTTGCCGCCCGGCAGCTCGGCCCGCGGACCACCGCGGCCCGGCAGCTGCGGCCGACGGCGCCGGCCGCCCGGCTCGGGAGCCTGGCCGGCGTTCGGGGCCTGCGGCTGCGGAGGCACGGAGCCCCGGCCACCGAAGGCGTCCTGGCCGCCGCCGAAAGCGTCCTGACCGTTGAAGGCGTCCTGACCAGGACCACCCGTGCCCGCGGCCTGGAGGCCCTGCGGAGCACCCGGTGCCTGGCCGCCGAACCCGGCACCGGCGGGAGCGGGCCGGCCCTGCGGGGGCGTAGCCGGACCCTGCGGTCCTCGCGGTCCGCCCGGCGCACCGGGACGACCGCCCTGGCCACTGCCGGGCAGTGCGGCCCGCGGTCCCTGACCGGGGCTGAGCCGTCCGCCCGAGGGGGCACCGGCACCGAGAGCGCCACCGCCCGCGCCACCGGGCGCACCGCCGAGGGCACCACCCTGGCCGTTGCCGCCGCCACGACGGGCCGCGGCCACACCGGCGGCGGCCTGAGCCGCGGCGGGGGCAGCCTGACCGGGCTTGGGCTGGGGCTGGGGCTTCTTGCCGCCCTGGGCGACATCCACGGGCAGCATGACCAGCGCGGTCGTACCACCGGAGTCGGACGGGCGCAGCTGGATGCGGATGCCGTGGCGCTGCGACAGCCGGCCGACCACGAACAGGCCCATGCGTCGGGAGACGGAGACGTCCACGGTGGGCGGCGAGGCGAGCCGCTCGTTGATCGCGGCGAGGTCCTCGGGGGAGAGGCCGATGCCGGTGTCGTGGATCTCGATCAGCACCCGGCCGTCGGGCAGCGCGTGACCGGTGACCTTGACCTTGGTCTGCGGCGAGGAGAACGAGGTCGCGTTCTCCAGCAGCTCGGCGAGCAGGTGCACGAGGTCGTTGACCACGCGGCCGGCCACCTCGGTGGTCGGCACGGCGGCCAGCTCGATGCGCTCGTACTGCTCCACCTCGGACGCGGCGGCACGGAGCACGTCGACGAGCGGGACCGGACGGGTCCAGCGGCGGCCGGGCTCCTCGCCCGCGAGGACGAGGAGGTTCTCACCGTTACGGCGCATGCGGGTCGCGAGGTGGTCGAGCTTGAAGAGCGAGGACAGCTGGTCCGGGTCGGCCTCGCGGGACTCCAGTTCGGAGATGAGCGAGAGCTGACGCTGGATGAGGCCCTGGGAGCGGCGCGAGAGGTTGGTGAACATCGCGTTGACGTTGCCCCGCAGCAGGGCCTGCTCGGCGGCGAGGCGGACCGCCTCGCGGTGCACGTCGTCGAAGGCCGCGGCCACCCGGCCGATCTCGTCCCGGGAGTGCACACCGACCGACTCCACGGACGTGTCGACGTCCTGCGGGTCGGACTCGGACAGCTGCTTGACCAGCTCGGGCAGCCGGTCCTGGGCGACCTTGGTGGCGGTCTCCTGGAGGCGGCGCAGCGAGCGGATCATGGACCGGGCCACGACGAAGGCGCCGACCAGCGAGACACCGAGCACGAGCAGGATCAGCGCACCGGCGATGATCGCGTCGCGCTCGGTGGCGCTGCGCAGCTCGCGGGCCTTCTGCTCCATGTCCTCGAGCAGCGTGTGCTCGATGCGGCCCATCTCCTGGATCTTGGTCGAGCTGTCGTCGACCCAGTCCTTGTAGGAGCGCTTGTCCAGGTCGGCGAGGCCACCCTGGCGGCCGAAGGCACGGCCGGCGTACTGGTCGGCGGCCTCGATGTTCGAGTTGCCGTCCTCGATGGGCTGCAGGAGCTCCTCGGCGTTGTTGTCGCCGTAGATGCTCCGGAAGGTGTTGAGGTCGGACGCCTCACTGTCGAGCGCACCCTGGCCGTACAGCCGGTCGGTCTCGGAGAGGCTGCCCAGCGTGCTCTTGTTCGCGGGCAGCGCCGCCGCGAGGATCGCGCGCTGGCTGGACGCGTACTCCTTGGCGGAGGAGAAGGCCGCCAGGGCACGCGTGCTCTGGATCATCTCCGGGTTGCTCGTCGCCTGGGCCATGTCCTGCGACAGGTCGAGCAGGTGGGTGATCAGGCGGTGGTAGGACTCCACCGTCTGCGTCGCGTTGCCCTTGGTCTCGTAGGCGTCGCTGCGGATCTTGCTCAGCGTGTCCAGGTCGCGGACCAGGCCGACGAGGCTGTCGCGGACGCCCTGGAGGTTGCTGTCCTTGCCGGCGGTGTCGATGTCCTCGGCGGCGTTGACGAAGTTGGTCGCGGCCCGGTCGGTCTTGTCCCGGTAGCCCTTGACCGTGATGTTGCTCGCCGTGGAGTTGTGCGCCAGCGGACCGGCCGACTGGTCGCGCTCCTCCTGGAGGGCCGCGGCCAGCTCGGTGGCCTGCTTCGTCATCTCCGTCAGCAGCTTCATGTTGTCGAGCTGCTGGATGTCGTCCATCGAGTCGTTGATGCGGAGCGCACCCAGCGAGGTGGCCGCCACGACGGGAAGCGCGAGCAGCGACACCAGGCGCGTGGAGATGCGCCAGTTGCGCAGGGCGACCCGCGATCCCGGGCCGTTCGGGCCCTTCGGCGGCTTCACCGGCGGCTTGGCCGCGGCCGCCGGGCCCGAGGACGCCGACGTGCCGAGGCGCCCGGGGCCGGAACCGCCGTCGACGGCCGGGCCCGGGTTCTGGGCGTGCTGGGGGGAGGAACTGCCGACATTGGGGCCAGTCCCGCCGTGCTGCTCCGGCTCGGCCGAAGCGCTGCCATCCCTCTTGAAACGTCCCTGCACTAGCGTCGCAACCTCTGGACCAGGCGCTCCTCCGCAGGACGGCGGAGCACGGTGTCGGCGTTGTGGGGAGCGCCCTGAATACGCACCCCGGGTGGTCTGAGTGACCGGCGCTGCTCCCCCTTCTCACCGCCGCTCGGCGCTTCTCTGCGCCCCCTGTGCGCCGGCTCGATCCCGCGGCGGTCCGTGGAATTCCAGCACAGTGCCGGATCTCCAACAAGGTCCGAGGGTCAGACCGTGACCTACGTGACACCACGTGAGGGCCGTGTCACCGGGTGTGGGAAACGTTCTCGGCCATAACGGGCATAAGCCCGCGAGTCCCCCTGCGGGGGTGGGTGTCCCAGTCGCCATGATCAGGAGCGGAATGATGGCTTCAGGGAGCCAATGTCCGTTTCGTTGGGGTGAGTTAAGGCCGTGAATTGTCCGGTTTGCCCACAGGTCAGTGAGCAAACTCACACGCCGATCATGAGCTCTTTGCGGCTTCGGAGGGGAATGGAATGTTTAGCCTGAGGCTTTACAAGAAGGCTCCATCTGTCCAAACCACCACTGCCGAGGTCGAGTACAACCGTGAAGACGACGATGATGTTCCGCAACATTGCCAACCCGCGGCGCACGACGCTGGCGCACCTCGAGGACGCCGACGCACTGCAGATCCCGGAGCAGCCGGAGCACTCGCTCGCCCTCCCGGCCCAGACCGCCAACCCCCGGCGGACGGTCCTGATGGAGATCCCGGTCTCCGCCGCCAAGTAACCGTAGCGTGCCCGGATCACCACCCTTCGGGCAGGTGGCCCGGGCGCATCGCGCGAGGCACGGGCCTGTCCCAGAGCCTCGGGGCACCCCTCCCCGCGTTAGCCTGGAGCGTCAGACTCCAGCCGGCCGAGTAGAGGGGCGCCCAGATCCCGTGCGCATCGCCAGATTCTCCATCGACGGGAACGTCGCCTTCGGCGCGGTCGAGGGCGACAGGCCGGACGAGCTCGTCCTCGACATCATCAAGGGCATCCCGTTCGCGGACTTCGAGCTCTCCGGTACGAAGGTCCCGCTCAGCAAGGTCCGGCTGCTGCCCCCGGTGCTCCCCAACAAGGTCGTGGCGTACGGCCGTAACTACGCCGACCACGCGAAGGAACTCGGCAACGAGGTCCCGGACGTCCCCTTCGCCTTCTTCAAGCCCTCCACCTCGGTGATCGGCCCCGGCGACGAGATCCAGTACCCCTCCTTCTCGGCGGACGTCCACCACGAGGCCGAACTCGCCGTCGTCATCGGCCGTATGTGCCGCGAGGTGCCGCGCGAGCGCGTCAAGGACGTGATCTTCGGCTACACCTGCGCGAACGACATCACCGCCCGGGACGTCCAGAAGCGCGAGAAGCAGTGGGCGCGGGCCAAGGGCTTCGACACCTCCTGCCCGCTGGGCCCCTGGGTGGAGACGGACCTGGACCTGGAGACGGCCTCCGACCTGACGATCCAGCTCACCGTCAACGGCGAACAACGCCAGCTCGGCCGAACCAGCGAGATGATCCACCCGATCGAGGATCTGATCGTCAACATCTCCGAGGCCATGACGCTGCTCCCCGGCGACGTGATCCTCACGGGCACCCCGGCAGGCGTCGGGCCGCTCACCGTCGGCGACGAGGTCGCCGTCACCATCGAAGGCATCGGCACTCTCACCAACAAGGTTGTCAAGCGTGGCTAGCGCACCCGTCCGCGTACGTTTCTGCCCCTCGCCCACCGGTAACCCCCACGTGGGCCTGGTCCGCACCGCCCTGTTCAACTGGGCGTTCGCCCGGCACCACCAGGGCACGTTCGTCTTCCGCATCGAGGACACCGACGCGGCCCGCGACTCCGAGGAGTCCTACAACCAGCTGCTCGACTCGATGCGCTGGCTGGGCTTCGACTGGGACGAGGGCCCCGAGGTCGGCGGCCCGCACGCGCCGTACCGGCAGTCGCAGCGGATGGACCTCTACAAGGACGTCGCCGCCAAGCTCCTGGACGCCGGTCACGCGTACCACTGCTACTGCTCCCAGCAGGAGCTGGACACCCGCCGCGAGGCGGCTCGCGCGGCCGGCAAGCCGTCCGGCTACGACGGCCACTGCCGCGACCTGACCGACGAGCAGGTCTCCACGTATGTCGCCGAGGGCCGTACGCCCATCGTCCGCTTCCGTATGCCCGACGAGACGATCACCTTCACGGACCTGGTCCGCGGCGAGCTGACGTTCACCCCGGAGAACGTGCCGGACTACGGGATCGTACGAGCCAACGGGGCGCCCCTCTACACGCTCGTGAACCCGGTCGACGACGCGCTGATGGAGATCACGCACGTCCTGCGCGGCGAGGACCTGCTGTCCTCCACCCCGCGCCAGGTCGCCCTGTACAAGGCGCTGATCGAGCTGGGTGTGGCGAAGGCCGTGCCCGCCTTCGGGCACCTGCCGTACGTGATGGGCGAGGGCAACAAGAAGCTCTCCAAGCGTGACCCGCAGGCCTCGCTCAACCTCTACCGGGAGCGCGGCTTCCTGTCCGAGGGCCTGCTCAACTACCTGTCCCTGCTGGGCTGGTCGCTCTCGGCGGACAAGGACATCTTCACCACCGACGAGCTGGTCGCGGCCTTCGACATCGCGGACGTGAACCCCAACCCGGCGCGCTTCGACCTGAAGAAGTGCGAGGCGATCAACGCCGACCACATCCGTCTCCTGGACGTGAAGGACTTCACGGAGCGCTGCGCCCCGTGGCTGAAGGCGCCCTTCGCCCCCTGGTCCCCGGAGGACTTCGACGAGACGAAGTGGCAGGCGATCGCTCCGCACGCCCAGACCCGCCTCAAGGTCCTCTCCGAGATCACCGACAACGTCGACTTCCTGTTCCTGCCGGAGCCGGTCTTCGACGAGCCCTCGTGGACCAAGGCGATGAAGGAGGGCTCGGACGCCCTTCTGCGCACGGCCCGCGAGAAGCTGGAGTCCGCGGACTGGGCCTCGCCGGAGTCCCTCAAGGAGGCCGTGCTGGCCGCCGGCGAGACCCACGGCCTCAAGCTCGGCAAGGCCCAGGCCCCGGTCCGCGTGGCCGTCACCGGCCGCACGGTCGGCCTGCCCCTCTTCGAGTCCCTGGAGATCCTGGGCAAGGAGACGACGCTGGCCCGCATCGACGCGGCGCTGGCGAAGCTGACGGCATAACGCACGCACGCGCGAGGGGCGGCAACCGGCAACTCCGGCTGCCGCCCCTCGGCCGGTCTCAGACCGCGTCGCTCTCGTCGACCAGGTAGGCGCTCTCGTCGAAGAGTTCCAGCACCACGACGACCATGATCGCGCCGGCCACCATGTACTCCAGCATCACGCCGGGCGCCACATAGGCCTTGCGCAGGTGCTCATCGGGCCCGAGCTGCGCGGTCGACGTCTTGCGGAACGGGTCACGAGCCAGTATCCGCACGGCCTTGTCCAACTGGGCTCGACGCTCTCCGGGCAGAGCGTCGTACGTCGCCCGGGCCTCGACGGTGAACTGGACGCGGTACTCGGTCATGAGCCCAGTGTGCCAGTCCACCCCTCGCCGCTCGCCCGAGTCCTGAGGGGCCGCAATCGCCGGACGCGGCCCCGGACGCCGGGTTACCGTCGGATCATGAGCATTCGGGCCGTGGTCTGGGACGTGGACGACACCCTCTTCGACTACACGGGGGCCGACCGCATCGGAATGCGTCTGCATCTGACGGCCGAGGGGCTGCTGGAGGCGTACGAGAGCGTCGAGCAGGCCATCGTGCGGTGGCGGGCGGTCACCGACACCCAGTGGGCGCGGTTCTCGGCGGGGGAGGTCGACTTCCAGGGGCAGCGGCGGGACCGGGTGCGGGTGTTCCTGGGCGAGGAGCTGACCGACGCGGAGGCGGACGCCTGGTTCCAGCGGTACATCGCGCACTACGAGACCGCCTGGGCCCTCTTCCCCGACGTGCTGCCCGCCCTGGACGCCCTCGCCGCCAGTCACCGGCACGCGGTGCTCTCCAACTCCAGCATCCACGTCCAGGACCACAAGCTGCGCGTACTCGGCGTCCACGACCGCTTCGAGGTCATCCTGTGCGCCGCCGAACTGGGCGTCTCCAAGCCCGAGGCCGGAGCATTCCTCGCGGCCTGCGACGCCCTGGAGCTGGCCCCGCACCAGGTGGCGTACGTCGGCGACCACCCGGAGATCGACGGCAGGGGTGCCGCCGAGGCCGGACTGCTGTCGGTCTGGATCGACCGCGACGGCGGTGTGCACGCCCATGTCCCCACCCCCGCCGGACCTCGGCGCATCGCCTCGCTCGCCGAACTCCCCGCGATCCTCGGCGCGGATACCCGTTTTGGAGCCCCGTCCACCTTCGGGTAATGTTCTTCCTGCGCCGCCGGGGAGCGGGCCGAAAGGCCGGGATCCGGAGGAGCGAAACTAGAACAAGATCCCCGTAGGGGCTTGAGTTCCAGTGGCCTATGGTGTAATTGGCAGCACGACTGATTCTGGTTCAGTTAGTCTTGGTTCGAGTCCAGGTAGGCCAGCTCGCAGAGCTCATCTGCAAAGGCGGAGATCAATTCCGCGAAGCCCCCGTTGTGTAGCGGCCTAGCACGCTGCCCTCTCAAGGCAGTAGCGCCGGTTCGAATCCGGTCGGGGGTACAGATCCTTCCCGGAGGGTCAGTCAGGGTCGCACCCGCTGACGCTCATGCAGGATCGCTAGGGCCCCCGTTGTGTAGCGGCCTAGCACGCCGCCCTCTCAAGGCGGTAGCGCCGGTTCGAATCCGGTCGGGGGTACGATTTACTCTGAATCACCTTGGTCTATGGTGTAATTGGCAACACTACGGTTTCTGGTACCGTCATTCTTGGTTCGAGTCCAGGTAGACCAGCTCGGACCTGCGGAAACGCAGGCTCCACGCCCCCGTTGTGTAGCGGCCTAGCACGCCGCCCTCTCAAGGCGGTAGCGCCGGTTCGAATCCGGTCGGGGGTACGTAGAGGAAGGCCCTTCACTTCGGTGGAGGGCCTTCGCCGTGTCCGGGGCTCATTCGAAGCCGTACCGCCGCGTCGACTCCTCCTCCTGCGCCAGCCGGTGCAGCGACTGCAGCAGCGGCTCGTTGAGGATCGCCCCCAGCAGCGCGAACTCGACCCGCTCGGCCTCCGACGGGTGCGTCTCCAGGTTGTCCAGGTCGAGGACGGCTGTCCGGTGCATCAACTCGGCGTACGGCGCGAGCTGTTCGGCCCCCCAGTCGTAGCCGAGCCGGCGGAACGCGGCCACCGCCACCACCAGCGAGCGGTACGCGGGGGAGATGGTCGTGAGCTGCTTGGCGTTCTCCCAGCCGAGCCGGTCCAGGAGTGCGGTGACCTCCTGGTGCGCGGCCCGGACGTACTCGTCGTCCTCGTCGGGCTCAGGCACCTGCGGCAGTGCCCACAGCGCCGCGCCGAGACGGATCGAGCGGCCCAGGGAGTCGTCGTCCACATGTCCGAGCACCTCGCGCACCTTCGCCACCGGCACCCGGCCCACCTGGATCATCGCGCGCACCAGTCTCAGCCGCCGTAGATGCTCCTCGTCGTACTCGGCCGTCGTGGCGTTGATCTGGCGGCCCGGTGGCAACAGCCCTTCGCGCAGGTAGTACTTGATCGTCGCGGTGGACACACCGCTGTGCTCGCTGAGTTCGGCAAGCCGCATCTCGTGCACCCCCTCTCGGATACCGGCACTATCCAAACATGCCGCAGTCGGATAGTGCTGCTCGCCAACGAGGGGTCCCATGTTCGGGAAGAAGGTTGCCGCAGGCCGCACCACCGCGTCCGCGGAGAGGGACGTGGTCGTGGGTCCCGGTCTTCCTGGCCATGCCGCGGATGCTGCGGGAGCTGCAGAAGGCTCCGGAGCGGGGGCTGCGCTCGCATGTGCTGCTGACGGCCTCACCGCGGACGTACTACGTCGTCCAGTACTGGGAGTCGAAGGAGAAGGCGGGGAGGACACGGCAGCGCGTGGGGCTGTGGCACGAGGCGTACGTGGTGCCGGAGGGGTCCTGCGAGTCGATCTACGCGGACATGCCGGCGTTCGGACTCGCGGTGGCGCATGGGCAGGTGCCGGTCGCTGCGCGCGGGCGGTACGCGAAGGAACGCTTCGCCTACAGGTCCGGGGAGTCGGCGGACGCCTCCCCGTCGGTGCAAGACCTGCCGCGGCGTTGAGGCTGGTCTCGTTCCGACGGAGTCTGCTCAGCCCGTACGGCGCAGTGCCTCGGAGAGGCGGGCGGCGGCGTCGATGACCGCCTGGGCGTGCATGCGGCCCGGGTGGCGGGTCAGGCGCTCGATGGGGCCGGAGACCGAGACGGCGGCCACCACGCGGTTGGAGGGGCCGCGTACGGGCGCGGACACGGACGCGACACCCGGCTCACGCTCGCCGATGGACTGGGCCCAGCCGCGGCGTCGTACGCCCGACAGAGCCGTGGCCGTGAAGCGGGCGCCCTGGAGGCCGCGGTGCAGGCGCTCCGGCTCCTCCCAGGCCATCAGGATCTGGGCCGAGGAGCCCGCCTTCATGGTGAGCGTCGAGCCGACCGGGACCGTGTCCCTGAGACCCGACAGGCGCTCCGCCGCGGCGACGCAGATACGCATGTCGCCCTGGCGGCGGTAGAGCTGTGCGCTCTCGCCGGTGATGTCCCGCAGATGCGTGAGCACCGGGCCGGCCGTCGCGAGGAGGCGGTCCTCGCCGGCGGCCGCGGCCAGCTCGGCGAGGCGCGGGCCCAGAATGAAACGGCCCTGCATGTCGCGTGCCACCATGCGGTGGTGTTCCAGAGCCACGGCCAGCCGGTGGGCCGTGGGTCGTGCCAGTCCGGTCGCCGCGACCAAGCCCGCGAGGGTGGCCGGACCGGACTCCAGAGCGCTCAGGACAAGGGCTGCCTTGTCCAGAACGCCGACGCCGCTACTGTTGTCCATGAAACGATACTCACGTCTCACTCTGTGAAACGCAAGTTCCTTTTTTCGTGAGACGCGCAACCCTTGTAGACACAGCGGCCCGGTGACCGTACGGGCCGGGTGACGGGCGCCCGTGAACTGGGGCCGGGTGCCGTCTCCTCAAGATCTCTAGTTGGGCCGGTGGACGTTTGCCGGCCGGAGGGAAAGCGATGGGTAGGACACTCGCGGAGAAGGTCTGGGACGACCATGTCGTCCGGCGCGCCGAGGGCGAGCCCGACCTCCTCTTCATCGATCTGCACCTGCTGCACGAGGTGACCAGCCCGCAGGCCTTCGACGGTCTGCGCAAGAGCGGTCGCCAGGTGCGCCGGCTCGACCTGACCATCGCCACCGAGGACCACAACACCCCGACCCTCGACATCGACAAGCCGATCGCCGACCCGGTCTCGCGCGTCCAGCTGGAGACGCTGCGCAAGAACTGCGCCGACTTCGGGGTGCGTCTGCACCCGCTGGGCGACGTCGAGCAGGGCGTCGTGCACGTGGTGGGTCCGCAGCTCGGACTGACCCAGCCCGGCATGACCGTGGTCTGCGGCGACTCCCACACCTCCACGCACGGTGCCTTCGGCGGCCTGGCGTTCGGCATCGGCACCTCCCAGGTCGAGCACGTCCTGGCCACCCAGACGCTGCCGCTGGTCCGCCCCAAGACCATGGCCATCACGGTCGACGGCGAACTGCCCGACGGCGTCACCGCCAAGGACCTGATCCTGGCGATCATCGCCAGGATCGGCACCGGCGGCGGCCAGGGCTACGTCCTGGAGTACCGTGGCTCCGCCATCGAGAAGCTCTCGATGGAGGCCCGGATGACCATCTGCAACATGTCGATCGAGGCCGGCGCCCGCGCGGGCATGATCGCCCCCGACCAGACCACCTTCGACTACCTCGAGGGCCGCCCGCACGCGCCCAAGGGCGAGGACTGGGACGCGGCCGTCGCGTACTGGAAGACCCTGAAGACGGACGAGGACGCGGAGTTCGACGCCGAGGTCGTCATCAAGGCCGACGAGCTGGCACCGTTCGTCACCTGGGGCACCAACCCCGGTCAGGGTGCGCCGCTTTCGGCGGACGTCCCCGATCCTGCTTCGTACGAAGACGCTTCGGAGCGCCTCGCCGCCGAAAAGGCCCTGGAATACATGGGGTTGGAGGCCGGGCAGCCGCTGCGCTCCATCAAGGTGGACACCGTCTTCGTAGGTTCGTGCACCAACGGTCGTATCGAGGACCTGCGCGCCGCCGCCGAGCTCGTCAAGGGCCGCAAAGTCGCCGACGGCGTACGGATGCTGGTCGTCCCCGGCTCCGCGCGCGTGGGGCTGCAGGCCGTCTCCGAGGGCCTGGACGTCGTCTTCAAGGAGGCCGGCGCCGAATGGCGGCACGCGGGCTGCTCGATGTGTCTGGGCATGAACCCGGACCAGCTGGCCCCCGGTGAGCGCTCCGCGTCCACCTCCAACCGCAACTTCGAGGGCCGACAGGGCAAGGGCGGTCGTACGCACCTGGTGTCGCCGCAGGTCGCGGCCGCGACCGCCGTCCTTGGCCACCTGGCTTCGCCCGCCGACCTGTCCGACGCCCCTGTCGCCGCTGGAGTCTGAGAGTCATGGAAGCATTCACCACGCACACCGGCCGGGCCGTCCCGCTGCGCCGCTCCAACGTCGACACCGACCAGATCATCCCTGCTCACTGGCTCAAGAAGGTGACGCGGGACGGGTTCGAGGACGGACTGTTCGAGGCCTGGCGCAAGGACGAGAAATTCATCCTCAACCAGCCCGAGCGCAAGGGCGCCACGGTCCTGGTCGCCGGCCCCGACTTCGGCACCGGATCCTCCCGTGAGCACGCGGTGTGGGCGCTGCAGAACTACGGCTTCAAGGCCGTCATCTCCTCGCGCTTCGCCGACATCTTCCGCGGCAACTCGCTCAAGAACGGCCTGCTCACGGTGATCGTGGAGCAGAAGATCGTGGACGCGCTGCAGGAGCTCACCGAGAAGGACGCGACTGCTGAGGTCACTGTGGACCTTGAGGCCCGTGAGGTGCGTGCCGAGGGCATCACCGCCGCCTTCGAGCTCGACGAGAACGCCCGTTGGCGGCTGCTGAACGGCCTGGACGACATCTCCATCACCCTCCAGAACGAGGCCGACATCGCCGCGTACGAGGCCAAGCGGCCCTCGTACAAGCCGCGGACGCTGCAGAGCTGACCTCAGGGTCGGCCGGAGCACCCAAAACCCTCCTTCGGAGCAACTGAACAGGTCGAGTTTCGGCCACCTCAACACCCCCGCCGTACCCCCGATCAGCCCGATCGGGGGTACGGCCGTGTCTGCGCCCGGACGGCCTCGCGCGGTGCGACACGCCCGTTCAACTTCCCACGTTACGACGGGTGTTGTCGGGGTACGCGTCCCTTGTAGCCGTGGCTTCCGGATGTGCCCGGAAGGCCGTTTGAGGCGGCAGTTGCACCCCTAGCAGGCGACAACTCGCCCCAGATGGCACAATCTGTGCATGGAACACGACGGCCAACTCGAGCTCTATGCGGCAGTCGCGGACCAACTCAAGGAAGCGCACGCAAGGGTGCGCGCACTGCAAGTCCCGGAGGGCGTACGGATGGCGCTGACCCGGAAGCTGCTGGTCATTACGGCCGCGGCCAAGCACGACGTCGTCGAAGCGACAAGGCGTCTGGAGGGGTTCATGGCCGACCTCGACGCGGGTCGAATCCCGGAAGAGGAACGCTGAACAAGTCCAGAGCAGCCGAGTTCGTTGCGGCACAAGGGTGATAAGCCCGTTTCGTGTTTGATTTGCGGTATATATCTGCCTAACGTGCGAAAAAGCTTGAACACTTTCGTTCTGGCAATGTCTCCGAAGGGGAAGACGTGAACAAGGCGCAGCTCGTAGAAGCGATTGCCGACAAGGTGGGCGGCCGCCAGCAGGCCGCCGACGCGGTCGACGCGGTCCTGGACGCCATCGTCCGCGCGACGGTCGCGGGCGACCGGGTCTCGGTCACCGGCTTCGGTTCGTTCGAGAAGGTCGACCGGCCGGCCCGTTACGCCCGTAACCCCCAGACGGGCGAGCGGGTTCGGGTCAAGAAGACCTCCGTTCCGCGCTTCCGCGCGGGCCAGGGCTTCAAGGACCTGGTGAGCGGCACGAAGAAGCTCCCGAAGAACGACGTCGCGGTCAAGAAGGCGCCCAAGGGCAGCCTGACCGGCGGGGCTTCGGCCACGGTCAAGAAGGCGGCCGCGAAGAAGGCCACCGCCAAGACCGCCGCCGCGAAGAAGACCACCGCGAGGAAGACGACGGCCAAGAAGACGACGGCCACCGCGAAGAAGACCACGGCGAAGAAGGCGCCCGCCAAGAGCACGGCGACCGCCAAGACCACCGCCGCGAAGAAGACCACCGCCAAGAAGGCGACGGCCAAGAAGGCCCCGGCGAAGAAGGCGACCGCCAAGAAGGCCCCCGCCAGGAAGTCGACGTCTCGCACCACCACCGCCAAGAAGGCCACGGCCCGCAAGAGGTAAGGGCACAGGGCACTCACGCGACGGGCCGGACTCCGCATCGGAGTCCGGCCCGCGGCGTGTGCACAGGGGGTTCAGAAGGTCTGGAGGGTCACCAGGGTGACCTTGTCCCCGTCCATCTCGACGCGCACGCGCTGTCCGGGACGCAGCAGCCTCAGACCGCCCGCGTCGAACGCCGGTGCGTCGAAGGGGACCGGGGTGCCGTCGTCGAGAAGTACCTGCCCGCTGCGGCTTTCGGGGTCATACGTGTACGCGGTCGCCTGCATGGCCGCAGCCTACTGCCCGGGAATCAGCAACCGCGCGGCGGCGGCGGCCGTCCGGGGTCCCACCCCGAGGGCGAGCGCGGCCCGCAGGTCCTCGCCGGTGTCCACGTCCTGCCGTACGGAATCCACCTCGGTGAGGGGGAGTTCCGTCGCTCCCGAGGCGCGATGGCGTGCGCGGGAATCCAGCCCGAAGGCGGGGCGCAATTCCGCGTCTTCCCGGGCCGTCAGCAAAGTGGTGCCGATTGTCGCGGCGTCCGCGAGAAAAGCGCGCGGGAATTCCGCGGCGGCGTCGAGGACCCGGGCCAATTCCAGGGGCCGTAGCGCCGGAAGATCGGCGTTCAGGGCCGCGAGGGCGCTTTCGGGACGCGTGGACCGTACGACGGCAGCCGCATGCGACAGGGCCGCGTTCAGGCCGCCCCGTGGCTCGTCGGGGACGATCCGGGCGCCCAGGGCCGCCAGCTCGCGGCCCGCCAGGACGTCATCCGTGACGACCGCCACATCACCGACAGCGGGGCAGGCCAGCGCCGCCGCCACGGTGTCCTGGGCGAAGGCGAGGGCCAGCCCCGGGCGCACCCCGTCGTCGGCGGTGTCCGAGAGCCTGCTCTTGGCCCGCGCCAAGGGCTTCAACGGGATGACCAACGTCCACTGCACGAGTGTTCCGTCCTTCTCTTGTGGCGGCCATTGTCACTCAGTCGTCACGCCGGCCCATCTGGCGGTGTCGGTGGCGGGGCGTACGGTGTTCTCGACAGACCGGCGGCCTGGGGCGACACTTGTGCGGCCCCCCAGGCCCAAGAGGAAGGTGTCCGCGTGCCCCGCCGCAGAATCGGCTTCTGGTACCGCCTGGCAGCGGTGATCGCCAAACCGCCGCTCGTGGTTCTGATCAAGCGGGACTGGCGCGGAATGGAGCATATTCCGGCCGACGGCGGATTTATCACCGCGGTCAACCACAATTCGCACATCGATCCCTTCGCGTACGCGCACTTCCAGTACAACACCGGCCGCGTCCCGCGATTCCTCGCGAAGAGCGGTCTTTTCAACAAGGGATTCATCGGCGCCATGATGCGCGGCACGGGGCAGATTCCCGTCTACCGCGAGACCACGGACGCGCTCAGTGCCTTCAGGGCCGCCATCGAGGCCGTGGAACGCGGCGAATGCGTCGCGTTCTACCCCGAGGGCACCATCACCCGGGACCCCGACCAGTGGCCCATGATCGGCAAGACCGGTGCCGCGCGGGTAGCCCTCCAGACCAAGTGCCCGGTGATTCCCGTGGCGCAGTGGGGCGCCAACGAACTGCTGCCGCCGTACGCGAAGAAGCTCCACGTGTTTCCGCGCAAGACCTCGCAGGTCCTCGCGGGGCCGCCCGTGGACCTGTCGCCGTTCTACGGCAAGGAGATGACCCCGGACCTCCTGAAGGAGGCCACCGAGGTCATCATGGCCGCCGTCACCGCCCAGCTGGAGCTGATCCGCGGCGAGAAGGCACCCGAGACGGCGTACGACCCGCGCCGCGAGCGGATCGAGCAGCGGCGCCGGACCCAGGCCCAGAACGGTCACGAGGGGGAGAAGAGCAAGTGAGCAAGCCCGTCAAGGCGGCCGTCTTCGGTACCGGTTCATGGGGCACCGCGTTCGGCATGGTGCTCGCCGACGCGGGGTGCGAGGTCACCCTGTGGGCGCGGCGTCCCGAACTCGCGGAAGCCGTCAACTCCACGCGGACGAACCCGGACTACCTCCCCGGCGTCGAACTCCCGGAGAACCTCCGGGCCACGTCGGACGCCGCGGAGGCCGCGCGCGACGCGGAGTTGACCGTCCTCGCGATCCCCTCGCAGACCCTGCGCGCCAACCTCGCCGAGTGGACCCCCCTGCTCGCGCCCGACACCGTCCTCGTCTCCCTCATGAAGGGCGTCGAGCTCGGCTCCGCCATGCGGATGAGCGAGGTGATCGAGGACGTCGCGAAGGTCGGCGCCGACCGCATCGCCGTGGTCACCGGACCCAACCTCGCGCGGGAGATCGCCGCCCGGATGCCGGCCGCCGCCGTGGTCGCCTGCACCGACGAGGCGGTCGCCCAGCGGCTCCAGTCCTCCTGCCACACGCCGTACTTCCGCCCGTACACCAACACCGACGTGGTGGGCTGCGAACTCGGCGGCGCCGTGAAGAACGTCATCGGCCTCGCCGTCGGCATCGCGGACGGCATGGGCCTCGGTGACAACGCCAAGGGCTCGCTGATCACGCGCGGTCTCGCGGAGACGACCCGGCTCGGACTCGCCATGGGCGCCGACCCGCTGACGTTCTCCGGACTCGCCGGTCTCGGCGACCTGGTGGCGACCTGCTCCTCGCCGCTGTCGCGCAACCACACCTTCGGCACCAACCTCGGCAAGGGCATGACCCTCCAGGAGACCATCGAGGTCACCAAGCAGACCGCGGAGGGCGTCAAGTCCTGTGAGTCCGTGCTGGATCTGGCCCGCAGGCACGGCGTCGACATGCCGATCACCGAGACCGTCGTCGGCATCGTGCACGAGGGCAAGGCCCCGGTGGTCGCCGTCAAGGAGCTGATGTCGCGCAGCGCGAAACCCGAGCGACACTGAGCTACGACCGCGTTTTTGCCTCGTTCGCCGCAGGGGCGCACGCTGTATCGGGGCACTACCAACGGGTACTCTCAACGCGATATGAGCACCGAGAACCTCCCCCAGAGCCCTCAGCAGCCGCCTCGCAAGCCGCGCGTGGCCGTCGTGTTCGGCGGGCGCAGCTCCGAACACGGGATCTCCGTGGTCACCGCCGGCGCCGTACTGCGGGCCATCGACCGGACCAAGTACGACGTCCTGCCGATCGGTATCACCCGGGACGGCCGTTGGGCGCTCACCGCCGACGAACCGGAACGCATGGCGATCACCGAGCGCCGTACGCCGAGTGTCGAGGAACTCGCCGAGTCGAGCGAGGGCGGCGTGGTGCTCCCCGTCGACCCCGCGAACCGTGAAGTCGTCTACAGCGAGCCGGGATCGGTGCCCAAAGCGCTCGGTGAGGTCGACGTCGTCTTCCCCGTCCTGCACGGCCCCTACGGCGAGGACGGCACCCTGCAGGGCCTCCTGGAGCTCTCCGGCGTCCCGTACGTCGGCTCCGGTGTGCTCGCCTCGGCCGTCGGCCAGGACAAGGAGTACATGAAGCGGGTGTTCACCTCCTTCGGGCTCGAGGTCGGCCCGTACGTGGTGATCAGGCCGCGCGAGTGGGAGCGGGACGAGTCCGCGGCCCGCAAGAAGATCGTCGACTTCGCGGGCGAACACGGCTGGCCGCTGTTCGTGAAGCCCGCGCGCGCGGGCTCGTCGATCGGCATCACCAAGGTCGACGACCTGTCCGGCCTGGACGAGGCGATCGCCGAGGCACAGAGCCACGACCCGAAGATCCTGGTGGAAGCGGCGCTGCGGGGCCGCGAGATCGAGTGCGGTGTCCTGGAGTTCGAGGACGGCCCGCGCGCGTCGGTCCCGGCCGAGATCCCCCCGCCGCAGGAGCACGCGTACTACGACTTCGAGGCGAAGTACATCGACTCGACCCCGGGCATCGTGCCGGCGCCGCTCACGCCCGAGGAGACGGCCGAGGTCCAGAAGCTCGCGGTCGACGCCTTCGACGCGGCCTCCTGCGAGGGCCTGGTCCGCGCGGACTTCTTCCTCACCGAGGACGGCGACTTCGTGATCAACGAGATCAACACGCTTCCGGGCTTCACGCCGATCTCGATGTACCCGCAGATGTGGGAGAAGAGCGGGATCAGTTACCCGGAGCTGGTGGACAGGCTGATCGAGGCGGCGCTGCGCCGGTCGACGGGGCTTCGTTAGCCGGTCGGCGACTAGTCGGCGATCCCCTCGGGGATCGCCTTCTTCACGGCGGACGCCAGGTCCACCAGCGGTCCCATGCCGTCGCCGGTGCGGTCCTCGGGGATCGTCACCTCGACGTACGCCTTCCGCAAGGTCGTGGTGAAGCGGAACGACCCGTCGTCCTGCTTCTCCAGCAGCCAGCCGACCCCGTTCACCTCGACCCCGTCGGCCTCCGGATCGTCCATCTTCGAGGGCCGCTCGACACCGCACCGCAGTATGATCGCCGGGTCACCCCAGCCCGCGGTCAGCGCGGACGCGGGCTCGGGATCCCGACGGTCCTGGTCGTCGACCTTGGACGGCAGTACCCGGTCCAGTTCTCGGCAGAGCTTCGTGACGCCCGCCCCCGGCGAGGGAACCGCCGCCGACGCGCTGTCGTCTGCGGAGGAGCAGCCCGCGACCGTGATCAGCAGGGCGAACGCGGGCAGACCGAGAGGCCGGTGACGGAAGAAGTTCACCGGCCAAGGGTAGACGGGGGCTACAGATGGACGACCGGGCAGGTCAGGGTACGGGTGATGCCATCCACCTGCTGGACCTTGGCGACCACCAGGCGGCCCAGGTCGTCCACGGTGTCGGCTTGTGCACGGACGATCACGTCATACGGTCCTGTCACGTCCTCGGCCTGGATGACTCCAGGAATCTTGCTGATCGTCTCGGCGACGGTCGACGCTTTGCCGACCTCCGTCTGGATCAGGATGTACGCCTGTACCACGGAACCTCCAGGGCGGCCACGAGGATCATGTGGGGAAAAGGAACGCCACGGTATCGCGTCGCCGCTCGTCGCGGGGAGACCCGCGGGGGCGTGGACGCATGTGCCGGGGTGCGGAGACGACGAACACCGAAGAAGCTGACGGTCCCCTCGACCGTATCGAGGACACTGATGACGCGCGACCGGGCACGGCACGGCACAGAAGGGGCGTAAGGGCAATGAAGGGCACTGTTGGTGAGCTCGGCGAGTTCGGGCTCATCAGGGAGCTCACCTCCCGTCTCACCACCACCCCGGCGGTCCGGGTGGGTCCCGGCGACGACGCCGCGGTGGTCGCCGCCCCCGACCGCAGGGTCGTGGCGAGCACCGACATCCTTCTGGAGGGCCGGCACTTCCGCCGCGACTGGTCCACGGCCTACGACGTCGGCCGCAAGGCGGCCGCGCAGAACCTCGCGGACATCGCCGCCATGGGTGCCGTGCCGACCGCGCTGCTGCTCGGCCTGGTCGTGCCCGCCGAACTCCCCGTCACCTGGGCCTCGGAGCTCATGGACGGTCTGCGCGACGAGTGCCAGGTCGCGGGCGCGTCGGTGGTCGGCGGGGACGTCGTACGGGGAGACACGATCATGGTCTCCATCACCGCCCTCGGCGATCTGCGGGGCCAGGAGCCGGTGACCCGGGCCGGCGCCCAGCCCGGTGACCTCGTCGCGGTGACCGGCTGGCTGGGCTGGTCCGCGGCCGGATACGCGGTGCTCTCCCGCGGCTTCCGCTCGCCGCGCGCGTTCGTGGAGGCGCACCGGCGCCCCGAGCCGCCGTACCACGCGGGCCCGGCCGCCGCGGCGCTCGGCGCGACCGCGATGTGCGACGTGAGCGACGGGCTGATCGCCGACCTCGGACACATCGCCGAGGCCAGCAAGGTCCGCATCGACATCCGTTCCGGCGCGATCGACATCCCCACCCAGATGAACGACATCGGGCAGGCCGTCGGTGTCGACCCCATGCAGTGGGTGCTGAGCGGGGGAGAGGACCACGCGATCGTGGCGACCTTCTCGCCGGACGTGAAGCTCCCGGCCCGCTGGAAGGTGATCGGCGAGGTCCTCAACCCCTCGGCCCTGCCCCAGGTGACGGTCGACGGGGCGCCCTGGACGAGCAAGGGCGGCTGGGACCACTTCGGCGGGGACATCGAGTCGTGAAGCCCCTGGTGCTCACGGTGGCCGGCTCCGACTCCGGCGGAGGCGCCGGGATCCAGGCCGACCTGAAGACCATGCTCGCGCTCGGCGTGCACGGCATGAGTGTCGTCACGGCCGTCACCGCGCAGAACTCCCTTGGCGTACAGGGTGCCTGGGAGCTGCCGGTCGAGGCGGTGCGGGCCCAGTACCGCAGTGTCGTGGACGACATCGGCGTCCAGGCCGTGAAGACCGGGATGCTCGCCTCGGCCGAACTCGTCGAGGCGGTGGCCGAGTTGCTCGGAGCCACGGACGCCCCGGCCGTGGTCGACCCGGTCGGCGTCTCCAAGCACGGGGACCCGCTGCTGGCCTCGTCCGCCCTGGAGTCCGTACGCACGAAGCTGCTCCCGGTCGCCACCGTCGCCACCCCGAACCTCGACGAGGTGGCACAGCTCACCGGCGTCCGGGTCGATTCGGAGTCCCGTATGCGAGAAGCCGCCGAGGCGGTCCTGTCGTACGGACCGACGTGGGTGCTCATCAAGGGCGGCCATCTGACCGGCGACGCCGTCGACCTGCTCACCGACGGCCGTGAGGAGCACTGGCTGCGCGCGCCCCGCTACGACAACCGGCACACGCACGG
Organism: Streptomyces sp. SAI-127; assembly: GCF_029894425.1. Classification (NCBI taxonomy): domain Bacteria; kingdom Bacillati; phylum Actinomycetota; class Actinomycetes; order Kitasatosporales; family Streptomycetaceae; genus Streptomyces; species Streptomyces sp. SAI-127. Next base: position 3,377,304 of record NZ_JARXYJ010000001.1, on the reverse strand, counting down.
AACGGGCTGCACCCTGGCCTCCGCGATCGCCTCGCAGCTCGCGAAGGGACAGTCCGTGCCGGAGGCGGTGGCGGCCGCCAAGGAGTACGTCACCGGGGCGATCGCCGCCGGCTTCGCTCTCGGCGACGGGATCGGTCCCGTGGATCATGGATGGCGGTTCCGCCGGTACGAGGGCGCCTAGTACGTGGACGCGTAGTGCGTGGACACGGCAAAAAGCCGGCCCACCTCTCGGTGGACCGGCTCAGTGCAGCGAACCAGCAGTGGCCGCGCGCTTAGCTGTGCGTCAGCGCGAGACCTTGCCGGCCTTGATGCACGAGGTGCAAGCGTTCACGCGCTTCGGCGTCCCGCCGACCACGATACGGCGTCGCTGGATGTTCGGGTTCCAGCGACGGGACGTACGGCGGTGCGAAAACGAGATGTTGTTGCCGAAGCCCGGCCCCTTGCCGCAGACGTCGCAGTTGGCAGCCACGGGTCACTCCAAAGACTTCAGATGCACTTACGGTCGGATCCCGGCAAGCCGAAGGATCGAGATCGTAGGATCAGAGATCTGAGTGGCACTGCCAGGGGGAATGGCCCGATCGGGATCGGGCAACCGGAGCAGCATACAACGACTGCGCCAGTAGAACGAAACTACCATGGCTGACCAGGCACTCGCTCCCGGCCCTCTTCCGGTGGACACCCGTCCGGGGTCTACGCTGCGTCCAGTCCAGCAGCCCGAGGAGGCGCAGGTGGCACACGTGCCGCAGACATTCTTCGATGCTCTCGCGGTGCGCACCTGGTGCGGTCTCGCGCTGCGGGCGCTGGGCCGGGCGCGCGAGGAGATCGACGCGATCAACGTCTACCCCGTCGCCGACGGGGACACCGGCACGAACCTGTATCTGACGGCGGAATCCGCGGCCGCGGCCGTCGAAGCCGTGTTCGAGGGTCACGACGCCCATGGCTCGGGGAAACCTGCACTGGCCGACGCCGCGCGCGCGATGGCGCACGGAGCCCTCATAGGCGCCCGCGGCAACTCGGGCACGATCCTCGCCCAGCTGCTGCGGGGCATGGCCCAGGTGCTGGCCGCCGACGGTGAGACGGCTCACACGGACGGCGAGGGACTCCGGCTCGCCCTGCGGCACGCGGCCGACTCCGCCCGCCAGGCCGTGGCCCACCCGGTCGAGGGCACGGTCCTCACGGTCGCCTCGGCCGCCGCCGACGCCGCCGGGGCAGCGGAGGGCGACTGCGGAACGGTCGCCCGGGCCGCCTACGACGGCGCGCGCACCGCCCTCGCCGCGACACCCGGTCAGCTGGCCGTCCTGGAACGGGCCGGCGTGGTGGACGCCGGCGGGCGAGGACTGGTGGCGGTGCTGGGGGCGCTGGTGGAGACGTTCACGGGGGAGGCGCCCAGGGCGGTACCGGTGATGAGCACGTCCTCGGAAGCAGGCTCCGCCGAAGTCTCCGCGGACGCCCCCGACGAGTGCGCCGACGCCCTGGGCACCGGCGGCCCCGCCTTCGAGGTGATCTACCTCCTGGAGGCCGGCGACACGGCCGTCGCGCGGCTGCGGGAGCGGCTCGACAGGCTCGGGGACTCGCTCGTGGTGGTCGGCGGCGACGGCCTGTGGAACGTCCATGTGCACGTCGACGACGCCGGCGCCGCCGTGGAGGCGGGCATCGAGGCCGGGCGGCCGTACCGGATCCGCATCACGCACTTCGGACTCGGTGACGTGCACACCACCGGCGGCGAACGGCAGCCCCGCGAGCGCGCCCAGCGGGCCGTCGTCGCCGTCGTGCCCGGCGAGGGCCTGGCCGGTCTGTACACCGAGGCCGGCGCGACCACCGTCCTCGCCCGCCCCGGGGAGCCGCCCGCGAGCGGGGAGCTCGTGGAGGCCGTACGGCGTGCCCACGCGCGCGAGGTCGTGCTGCTGCCCAATGACGCCGACCTGCGCCACACCGCGGCCGCCGCGGCCGAGCAGGCTCGCGCGGAGGGCATCCGCGTCGCGCTGATCCCCACGCGCTCCGCGGTCCAGGGCATCGCGGCGCTCGCCGTGCACGAGCCGGAGCGCCGGTTCGACGAGGACGTCGTGCAGATGACCTCGGCGGCCGGCGCGACCCGCTACGCCGAGGTCGCCGTCGCCGAACGCCAGTCCTGGACCATGGCCGGCATCTGCCAGGCCGGTGACGTCCTCGGCCTCATCGACGGGGACGTGGCCGTGATCGGCTCGGACGTCACCGTCACGGCCGAGACCGTCCTCGACCGCATGCTCTCGGCCGGAGGCGAACTGGTCACCCTCGTCCTCGGCGACGAGGCCCCCGAGGCGGTCGCCGACCACCTGGAGACGCGCGTACGGGAGTCGTACCTCGCCGTCGACACCGTGGTGTACCGGGGCGGACGGCAGGGAGCCGTGCTGCTCATCGGGGTCGAATAGCACCCCTGGGCGATCAGCCCTCCTGCTCCTCCATGAGCCCCAGCATCTGCTCGGCCTCGGCCCGCCGGGTCCGTGCCGTCTCGTCGTCACGAGCCTCGCCGGAGCCGTCCGTGCCGCCATAGGCGTCGAGCACCGCACGCGCGCGTGCCGCCGCCTCCGCCGGCCGGCTCAGGTCCGCCGCCAGCCAGCCCGCCGCGAGCTCGGCACCGGTCCGGGCGTCCAGGGCGTCGTCCCCGAGCGAGGCGAACACCACGATCGCCTCCACCACCTGGGCCAGCGACTCCTCCAGCACCGCCCGGATCGAGTCGTCCTCGGCGTCCTCGGGCACGGAACGGGCCAGCAGGTCCCCGAACTGCCGGTGAGTGTGCCCGAGTTCGCCGACCAACCGCTGCCACGCCTCCTCCTCGGCCTGCGTCTCACCCAGCGCGATCTCGCACTCCCGGACCGCCTCCGTCATCAGCTCCCGTGCCGCGTCCGCCCCGTCCTCGGCACGCAGCGCGAGCCACGCGCGGGCGCGCACGGAACGGATCAGCCCGTGGACATTGCCGAGGTCACGCCACAGGCCGCCCGCGCGCGCGTACGCCCGGTCCGCCTCGGCGGGCAGACCCGCGGCCCCGAGGGACTCGGCGGCGAGGTGGGCGAGCGTCGCGTGGTCGTGCTGCTCGGGCCAGTGCCGGGCGATCTCGGCGGCCTGCAGACGCCGTTCGGCCGCCTCCCGGTGCTCGCCCAGCTCGCTCAGACAGTCACCGAGCCACCACTGCGTCTGTACGACCGCCCCGTCGCCGTGCGTCTCGGCGCTCAGGTCGGGCAGCGCCGACTCCAGCACCTCGGCGGCCTCGGCCCACCGGCCCTGCCGCAGCAGGAACCCGCCCAGCTGGTGCCGGGCCAGGGCCCCCAGCGTCGGTCCCTCGCCGGCCTCGTCGGCCCAGTGAGCGGCCTCAAGGGCGTGCTCGGCCGCCTCCTCGTCGAGCCCCCGGCCGCCGACGACCTCGGCGAGCTGGAGATGCAGCTGGGCCCGCCCGATCGCCTCCAGTTGCGGACCGCCGTGCTCCAGGGCCGCCCGCAGCGCCCGCTCGCTCCCCGCCGGATCGCCCAGGTGGTGCAGGAGCCCGGCCAGCCGGGCCTCGTACTCCACCGCGAACCACGGCAGCCCCGCCTCCACGAACCCGGCCGCGGCCCACGTGAACAGCTCGGCGGCCGCCTCCACGTCCCCGACCCGCGAGGCCAGCTCCGCCAGCATCGCCTGCGCCTCGGCGACCCGCGCGGCGAGCCGCACGTCGTCCCCGGTCCGTCCCTCGACGAGGGCGAGCACCTCCCGCACGGCCTGCTCCGCCTCCGAGAGGACCGCGTCCTCCTCGGCCTCGTGCACCCGCCGCATCAGGATGCGCGCCCGTGACATCAGCACCGACGCCGTCTGCCGTACGCCCGTGTCGTCCACGGAGTAGAGCGCGAGGACCTCGTCGTACAGCCCGGCGACCACGGTGAGCGCCTCGTCCACCTCGCCCGCCAGCGCACGTATGTAGGCGGCACGCGCGCGTGCCGCGAGCGACTCGCCGGGATCGCCCGCCTCCGTGTACAACGCGGCGGCCCGCTCGAACAGTTCGGTTCCCTCGGGACCCAGGTCCATCGCCTCGTGGTCGGCGATCTCCGCCCGGTCGCGCGGGTCCAGCTCGACGCCCCGCGCGGCCCGCGCGACGGCGGCCCACGCCTCGACGGCGTTCGGCTGGAGGGTGTCCGACAGCCGCCGTGCCTCGGCGATCAGCGCGGGCAGACCGGGCTCCTGGTCAGCCACCGGGACCGGTGGCGCGACCACGGCAGCGGCGGCCGTCCGAACCGCCCGCACTCCCAGCGGCAGCCGTTCCACCAGCGGGCGCTGAGCCATGCGCGCGCGTGCCCGCTCGCTGACATGGGCCGTGCCGTTGCGCTCGTCGAAGCGGGCGGCCAGCGCGAGGGCCTCCGCGCGCGCGTGGGCGGCGAGTTCGGCCGCGGTCCAGGACCGGCCCGCGGGTCCCGGCACCGGCCGGTCACCCAGGCCCAGCTCGGTCAGCCGGTCCATGAGCAGAGCCACCACGGCCGTGAAGTCCAGCCTGCTGCGCGGATGACCGTCGTCCGTGAAGTACGCGGGACGCTCCGCGAGCAGCTCCAGACCGCGCGCCTCGTTGCCGCTGAGGGCGCAGAACTCGACATGGTCCGCGTAGGCGCTGCGCATGCTCTCCATGGACCGCACCAGCCGGAAGCCCCGCAGATGGTTGGCGCGCGCCTCGTCGAGGCGGCCCAGCCGCAGCAGCGGCGTCAGCGAGGAGGCGAGGACCGCGTGCGGCTCGTGGGCGCAGGTGAACTCGCCCTCCAGAACCGGCGCCCACAGCTCGAGCGCCTCCTCGTCCCGCCCGCGCTGCGACTGCCACCAGCCCTGCTCGTGCAGCTCGCAGGCGTGACAGTCCGCCATGGCGTCCCGGTCGGCGGCCAGCCACGCGGCATACGCGCGCTCGGCCCGCGCCAGGTCCCCGACATGCGCGGCCACGCTGTACTCGGCGCTGCGCACGGCCCGTTCGGAGTGCCCGGCCAGCCGGTAGCGGTGCTCCATCTCGCCGAGCCACTTCTCCATGGCGGCGAGCGGGATGTGCGGCTGGTCGAGCATGCCGGTCGTCATCCACTTGAAGACCCAGTGCAGGGAGTGCGCCTCGTACTCGTCGAAGTCCTCGGGCCGCTCGTCCCACATGCGCAGCAGCCGCGCGAAGGGGACGAACATCTTGGCCTTCTCGGAGCTGTAGTTGTAGACCTTCAGCTGGTGTCCGAGCGCCTCGATCACCGCGAGCGGGATGTTCAGCTTCTCGGCCTCGGCGAGCAGCTGCTCCGCGCGCGCGTTGCGGGCGGGCCCCTCCGGCTCCTCGGCGTTCTCCGCCATCGCCCGGCGCAGCGCGTCGAAGCCCGTGACCCCGTGGTTGCCGTCCATCCCGTCGCTCCCGCTCATCACGGGTCCTCCTCGCCGTTCGTGGCCCACTCCAGCAGGCCCATGAAGGCCCGGTTCAGCAAGGCCGAGTCCGCGGGCCTGAGCGGGCGCTGGGCCATCAGCAGGGCCTGCCCGTACAGGGACTCGGTGGCGGTGCCGATCAGTTCCGGATCGCCGAGCGAACCGATCCGCCGTACCAGCGGGTTGAGATGGTTCAGCACGAGACGCGCGCGTGGGGCGCTGCCGCGCAGCGAGCCGAGGATGCCCGCCCACAGGTCGTCGGCCCGGTCCTCGGCCTCGGCCCGGGCCTGCTCGTGCCGGGCGTCCCGGTCGTCCAGGTGCAGCGCGGGCACGGACAGCGGCCGGAACGCACGCAGGACCACGTCGCAGCCCAGCGGATCGAGCCTGGCCCGCGCGGCAGCCAGGAAACCGGCGAGCGCCAGCTCCTCGGCCGGGTCGACCAGGTCCATGTGGGCGGTGACGGTGTCCGCGTCCAGCTCGGAGACGACCGTTCCCGGCCGCACCGAGGGCAGTGCCTCGACCAGGTCGCTGTCGTACGTGTAACCGCCGTTGACCACCCCGACGCCCTGCGCGGAGGCGATCGGCGCGACCTGCCGGTACTCCTCGACGGTCCGCGTGAAGTGCACCACCGGGTGCCGCCGCGCGAACTCCTCCAGCGACAGCCGCCCGTCGGTCGTCTCGAACGGCAGCCACGGCAGCATCGTGCGCAGCATGTCCGTGTCGTGCCGCGCGAGCGACTTCACGCCCAGGTGGTGCACGGACAGGAAGGCCGCGAGCCGTTCCGGATCCCCGGCGGCGAGGCCCGTCAGCCAGGACCGGATCCTTTCCCCGAGCGCCTCCCGTACGGCGGCCAGCGTCTCGTCCTCGTACAGCGACTCGCGCGAGGCCGTAGGGCGCAGACTGTCGGTGTCCAGGACGCAGCGCACGAAGAACGCCCAGTCCGGCAGCAGCTGTTCGGCCCGCTCGGTCAGCAACATGCCCTTGAGATGGACGCGGTGAGTCGCCCGCTGGGCGGGGCTGACCGCCGACGGAAGGACGTAGGCCACGCCCCGGATCCCGGCGAGCGGCACGTTCAGCTCGATCGAGTCCAGTGGGGTGAAGCCGAACAGCTCGTGACAGTGCCGGGCCAGCGCCACCCTGCGGGTGGCGGGGGAGGGGTAGGGCCGGTCCCAGGGGGCGGGCAGGTCGGTGACCGCCTCGTCGCCGACCCGGACGTCGTACGGCAGCAGGGAACCGAAGTCCCGCGCGAGCCGGAGGACCCGCTCCGGCGTGAGCCACTCGCCGGCGCCCGCCCGCGCGACCAGGTGCACGGTGGTCCCCGGCTCCGGACGCGCGTCGGACGGCAGCGTCCGCACCCGGTACGAACCGTCGTCGCTCGCCGTCCACTCCACGGGCGGGGCGTCCGGCGTACGGGCGCTGCGGCTGACCACCCGGATCCGCTCGGCGACGACGAAACAGGCGAGCAGACCGATGCCGAACTGGCCGAGGAAGTCGGAGCGGACCTCCTGAAGTCCCTCGGCCCGCTTGGAACTGCGCCCGATCGTGGCCAGCAGGCTGTGCACGTCCGCCTCGGTGAGCCCGACCCCGGAGTCCTCGACCCTCAGGGCGCCGTTCTCGGCGTACAACCGCACTCGGGCCGGGGCGTCCGGCTGTTCGGCCCGCCGGGCCGTGATCGCGTCCACCGCGTTCTGGAGCAGTTCGCGGAGATAGACCTTGGGGCTGGAGTAGAGGTGATGGGAGAGGAGGTCCACCAGACCGCGCAGGTCGACCTGGAACGTATGAGGTTGCTGAGGTACCTGGGGTGTCTGTGAGGTCTGGGAATCCATCGTCGCGGCGCCGGTGGGAGGAACGTTCGCGCGGCGCGGGGTCGGGCGGTCCCGGGTGGGGCGGGGATCCGCGGGGATGGCCGGAGCGCGCCATCCTAAGTCCCCAACCAGCCGTCTGACCAGGGGTTTCCCAGTATGTATACGGCAATGTCAGTGGTGTGGTGTGCAATGGATCTCGTGCCCGCACTGGAAGAACCGTTGAAGAAGGTGCTCGGCCCCGCCACCGCGAAGGTGATGGCCGAGCATCTCGGCCTGCACTCCGTCGGCGACCTCCTGCACCACTACCCGCGCAGATACGAGGAGCGGGGGCAGCTGACCCACCTCGCCGACCTGCCGATGGACGAGCATGTCACCGTCGTCGCCCAGGTCGCCGACGCCCGCCTGCACACCTTCGCCTCCGCCAAGGCGCCGCGCGGCAAGGGACAGCGCCTGGAAGTCACCATCACGGACGGCAGCGGCCGCCTCCAACTGGTCTTCTTCGGCCACGGCGTTCACAAACCCCACAAGGAGCTCCTGCCGGGCACCCGCGCGATGTTCGCCGGCAAGGTCTCCCTCTTCAACCGCCGCCTCCAACTGGCACATCCGGCCTACGAGTTGCTGCGCGGGGCCGACGACGATGCAGTGGAGGCGGTGGAGACCTGGGCGGGCGCCCTGATCCCCATCTATCCCGCCACCGCCAAACTGGAGTCCTGGAAGATCGGCAAGGCGATCCAGACGGTGCTGCCGAGCGCCCAGGAGGCGGTCGACCCCCTTCCGGAGTCCCTCCGCGAGGGTCGCGGCCTGGTCCCCCTCCCCGAGGCACTCCTCAAGATCCACCGCCCGCACACCAAGGCCGACATCGCCGACGCCCACGCCCGCCTCAAGTGGGACGAGGCCTTCGTCCTCCAGGTGGCCCTGGCCCGCCGCCGCCACGCGGACGCCCAACTCCCTGCGGTACCGCGGAAACCCGCTCCGGACGGCCTCCTCTCGGCCTTTGACGACCGACTGCCCTTCACCCTCACGGACGGGCAGCAGAAGGTCTCCAAGGAGATCTTCGACGACTTGGCGACGGACCATCCGATGCACCGGCTGCTGCAGGGCGAGGTCGGATCGGGAAAGACGATGGTGGCCCTGCGCGCCATGCTCGCCGTGGTCGACGCCGGCGGGCAGGCGGCCATGCTGGCCCCCACCGAGGTGCTGGCCCAGCAGCACCACCGGTCGATCGTGGAGATGATGGGAGAGCTGGCCGAGGGCGGCATGCTGGGCGGGTCCGAGCACGGCACCAAGGTCGTGCTGCTCACGGGTTCGATGGGGACGGCCGCGCGCAGGCAGGCGATGCTCGATCTGGTCACCGGTGAAGCCGGGATCGTGATCGGGACCCATGCGCTGATCGAGGACAAGGTGCAGTTCCACGACCTGGGCCTGGTCGTGGTCGACGAACAGCACCGGTTCGGGGTCGAGCAGCGGGACGCCCTGCGCGGCAAGGGCAAGCAGCCGCCCCACCTCCTCGTCATGACGGCCACGCCCATCCCGCGCACGGTCGCGATGACGGTCTTCGGTGACCTGGAGACCTCCGTCCTGGACCAGCTCCCGGCCGGCCGCTCACCCATCGCCAGCCATGTCGTCCCCGCCGCCGACAAGCCGCACTTCCTCACCCGGGCCTGGGAGCGGGTCCGCGAGGAGGTGGAGAACGGCCACCAGGCCTACGTCGTCTGCCCCCGCATCGGCGACGAGGAGGAGGACCCGAAGAAGGCCAGGAAGTCCGCGGAGGACGAGGCCGAGAAGCGCCCGCCGCTCGCCGTCCTGGACATCGCCGACCAGCTGGCCAAGGGCCCCCTGAGCGGCCTGAGGGTCGAGGTGCTGCACGGCCGTATGCACCCCGACGACAAGGACGCGGTCATGCGCCGCTTCGCCGCGGGCGAGACGCACGTCCTGGTCGCCACCACGGTCATCGAGGTCGGCGTCAACGTCCCGAACGCCACGGCGATGGTCATCATGGACGCCGACCGCTTCGGCGTCTCCCAGCTCCACCAGCTGCGAGGCCGAGTGGGCCGGGGTTCGGCGGCGGGTCTCTGTCTCCTGGTCTCGGAGATGCCGGAGGCGAGCCCGGCCCGCCAGCGCCTGACCGCGGTGGCGTCGACTCTGGACGGCTTCGAGCTGTCCCGCATCGACCTGGAGCAGCGCAGGGAGGGCGACGTGCTGGGCCAGGCCCAGTCCGGTGCCCGGACCTCCTTGCGGGTCCTCGCCGTGATCGAGGACGAGGAGATCATCGCGGAGGCGAGGCAGGAGGCGACGGCGGTGGTGGAGGCAGATCCCGAGCTGAAGGGGCTTCCCGGCCTGCGCACAGCCTTGGACGCGCTCCTGGACGAGGAGAGGGAGCAGTACCTGGAAAAGGGCTGAGAAACTGGATCCGTAACCATTCCCCGAACAAGGACCGAAGATGACTCGCGTGATCGCGGGCAGAGCCGGCGGACGCCGCCTGGCCGTCCCGCCGGGCAACGGCACCCGTCCCACCTCGGACCGCGCGCGCGAAGGTCTCTTCTCCACCTGGCAGTCCCTCCTGGGCGGCCCCCTGGACGGCGAACGGGTCCTCGACCTGTACGCGGGCTCAGGGGCGGTAGGCCTGGAAGCCCTCTCCCGCGGCGCGAGCCACACCCTCCTGGTCGAGGCCGACGCGAGAGCCGCCCGCACGATCCGCGAGAACGTCAAGAACCTCGGCCTCCCCGGCGCCGAGGTACGGGCAGGCAAAGCGGAACAGATCATTCAACAACCGGCGCCGACAGAGCCGTACGACATCGTCTTCCTCGACCCGCCCTACCGAGTCACAGATCACGATCTTCGCGAGATTCTCCTCACACTCCGCACGGAACACTGGCTAGCGCCGCAGGCCCTGGTCACCGTGGAGCGCAGCACCAGAGGCGGAGAATTCCAGTGGCCGCCCGGTTTCGACGCGGTCAAGGCCCGTCGCTACGGCGAGGGAACGTTTTGGTACGGTCGCGCCGCCTCTACGTGCGAAGACGCACGATGACCGGACCGGAGAGCGAGGGATCTCAAGTGCGCCGCGCCGTCTGTCCCGGGTCGTTCGACCCGATCACCAACGGACATCTCGACATCATCTCCCGCGCCTCCAGACTGTACGACGAGGTCTACGTCGCGGTGATGATCAACAAGTCCAAGAAGGGCCTCTTCGAGATCGACGAGCGGATCGACCTGATCCGAGAGGTCACCGCCGAGTACGGCAACGTGATCGTGGAGGCCTTCCACGGCCTCCTCGTCGACTACTGCAAGGAGCGCGACATCCCGGCCATCGTCAAGGGCCTGCGCGCGGTCAGCGACTTCGACTACGAGCTCCAGATGGCCCAGATGAACAACGGCCTCTCGGGCGTCGAGACCCTCTTCGTCCCGACCAACCCCACCTACAGCTTCCTGTCCTCCTCGCTCGTCAAGGAGGTCGCGACCTGGGGCGGAGACGTCTCCCACCTGGTCCCGCCGCTGGTCCTGGAGGCACTCAACAAGCGCCTGCGCAAGGACTGATGGGACTACAGTCGTCCCGTCCGTCTCCAACACAGCTGTAGAGAGTGGCGAGCACAGGTGGACGTGCAGAAGAAGCTCGACGAGATCGTCTCCACGGTCTCCGGTGCCCGGTCGATGCCCATGTCGGCCTCGGTGATGGTCAACCGCGCCGAACTGCTCGCGATGCTCGAAGAGCTGCGCCAGGCCCTGCCCGGTTCCCTCGCGCAGGCCCAGGAACTGATCGGCGACCGCGAGCAGCTGGTCGAGCAGGCCCGCCAGGAGGCGGAGCGGATCATCGGGCAGGCGCACGCCGAGCGCGGCTCCCTGATCTCCGACACCGAGGTCGCCCGCCGCTCCCAGGCCGAGGCCGACCGGATCCTGAACGAGGCCCGGCAGGAGGCCGAGGAGGTCCGCGCGGAGGCCGACGACTACGTCGACTCCAAGCTCGCCAACTTCGAGGTCGTCCTCACCAAGACGCTCGGCTCGGTCGGCCGCGGCCGCGAGAAGCTGCTCGGCACCGGCCCGGGCCTCGACGAGAACGGCTACGAGGACGAGGACGCCCCCGAGCGCAGCCACGACCCCGAGACCCTGCGCAAGGACGCCGACTCCTACGTCGACGTCAAGCTCGGCGCCTTCGAGGCGGTCCTCGCCAAGACCCTGGAGGCCGTCGGCCGTGGCCGCCAGAAGCTGCACGGCCGTATCGCCACGGACGACCTCGGCGCCCTCGCCGACGACACGTCCACCGTCCAGCACTCCAGCGACGCCGACTACCTGGCCGACCTCACCGCCCTCGCGGAGCAGGACGCCCGGACCCAGGCCCGCGGCCACTCCGAGCAGCAGGCCCAGCAGCCCGACTACGCCCAGCAGCCGGCGTACGGCTACCAGCAGCAGAGCGACGCCTACGCGGCCTATCAGCAGCAGCCAGATTCCTACGCCCAGCAGGACCCGTACGGCTACCAGCAGGCCGACCCCTATGCCTACCAGGGCTACGACCAGCAGCAGTACGACGCGAACCAGGCCCAGCAGGCCCAGCAGCCCCACCAGTCGCAGCAGAGCTACGCCCTGGACGAGACCAGCCTCTTCGACACCGGCATGATCACGCCGGAGCAGTTGAGGGCGTACGAACAGGGTCGCGGCCAGTAAGGGACCACCGGATTGGGCCGTGAGCGAAAGGTCCAGTATCCTGGCTCTTCGGTCGCGCGTACGTCCGCGATCAACGCTGCCCGGGAGCACCGAAGGGCGGCGACCCTCTGAGCTCGAAGATCGAAAGCAGGAATGGCCCTGAACGCCCGCCTCGACCACCGCAACCCTCTCGTGTTCGACACACACGAGCTGGGGCGGCGTCCTGGCGCGCTGCAGCGCCTGACCCGTGAGATCGACGCTCCCAAGGACCTCGGTATCCAGGGAGTGATCGGAGTGCCGGAAGGCGCCCCGGTCGTGCTCGAGCTCCGCCTCGAGTCGGTCATGGAAGGGGTGCTTGTCACAGGCACCGCCCGTGCACAGGCCGAGGGGGAGTGCGTAAGGTGTCTGGAGCCGCTTGAGCTGGTGCTCGAAGCGGATTTCCAGGAGATGTTCTCGTACCCTGACGCCGACGACCGTGGCCGCGTGAAAGCGGAACCGGCCGACGACGCCGAGGAAGACGAGGACAGGCTCTTCATCGAGGACGGCCTGTTCGACCTCGAACCCGTGCTGCGCGATGCGGTGGTGCTCGCACTGCCGATGCAGCCGGTGTGCCAGGACGACTGTCTGGGCCTGTGCTCCGAGTGCGGGGCGCGGCTCACGGACGACCCGGACCACCACCACGACGCCGTCGACATCCGTTGGGCGGCACTGCAGGGACTCGCCGGTTCACTCGAAGACGGCGAGAAGGACGAGATGAGCGGCGCCGAACCTGGCGTCGACGAGAAGCAGGAGAAGTAGCCGTGGCTGTTCCGAAGCGGAAGATGTCGCGCAGCAACACGCGCCACCGCCGGTCGCAGTGGAAGGCTGCGGTCCCCACCCTGGTTGCGTGCGAGCGCTGCCACGAGCCCAAGCTGCAGCACATCGCGTGCCCTGCTTGTGGCACCTACAACAAGCGCCAGGTCCTCGAGGTCTGAGCGGCTGGTGAGAGGCACTGTGTCCACGCCGAAGAAGAACTCGGGCGACAACCAGGCCTCGTCCCACACGCTGTTGGAAGGGCGGCTCGGGTACAAACTCGAGTCCGCCCTTCTGGTGCGTGCGCTGACCCACCGTTCGTACGCGTACGAGAACGGCGGTCTGCCGACCAACGAGCGGCTGGAGTTCCTCGGGGACTCCGTGCTCGGCCTCGTGGTCACGGACACGCTGTACACCACCCACCCCGACCTGCCCGAAGGCCAACTGGCCAAGTTGCGGGCCGCGGTGGTCAACTCACGCGCACTGGCGGAGGTCAGCCGCGGGCTCGACCTGGGCTCCTTCATCCGGCTCGGCCGTGGTGAAGAGGGCACAGGCGGCCGGGACAAGGCGTCCATCCTCGCCGACACCCTGGAAGCGGTGATCGGCGCGGTCTATCTCGACCAGGGTCTCGAAGCGGCCTCCGAACTGGTGCACCGCCTGTTCGACCCCCTGATCGAGAAGTCCTCCAACCTCGGTGCCGGCCTGGACTGGAAGACCAGTCTCCAGGAGCTCACCGCGACCGAAGGGCTCGGCGTGCCCGAGTACCTGGTCACGGAGACCGGCCCCGATCACGAGAAGACCTTCACTGCTGCCGCCCGCGTCGGAGGCGTCTCGTACGGCACCGGCACCGGCCGCAGCAAGAAGGAGGCGGAGCAGCAGGCCGCGGAGTCCGCCTGGAGGTCCATCCGGGCCGCCGCGGACGAGCGCGCCAAGGCGGTGGCCGAGAAGGCCGTCGAGGCCGTCGAGGTCGTCGAAGCCGCCAAGGACGACGACGAAGGTCCGTCGTCCGTCTCCGCCTGACGCCTGGAAGCCCCAGCGCGTCTGGACGAACAGCGCAGCCGAGCGCCTGCCCCCGAACTCCGGGGCGGGCGCTCGGTCATACACCGGTCCGTGACGGGGGAGCCCCATGCCCGAGTTGCCCGAGGTCGAGGTCGTACGGCGGGGCCTCGCGCGGTGGGTCGCCCACCGTACGGTCGCCGAGGCCGAGGTGCTGCATCCGCGTGCGGTCCGCCGTCACCTCGCCGGTGCCGACGACTTCGCGCACCGTCTCAAGGGCCGCCGCGTCGGCACCCCGAGCCGCCGCGGGAAGTACCTCTGGCTGCCCCTGGAGGACACGGACCAGTCGATCCTGGCGCACCTCGGCATGAGCGGCCAGCTGCTAGTCCAGCCGCATGCCGCCCCCGACGAGAAGCACCTCAGGATCCGGGTGAGGTTCGCGGACGAGGTGGACACCGAGCTGCGCTTCGTCGACCAACGGACCTTCGGCGGGCTGTCGTTGCACGACAACACCCCCGACGGTCTGCCCGACGTGATCGCGCACATCGCGCGCGACCCTCTCGACCCGCTCTTCGACGACGAGGCCTTCCACCAGGCCCTGCGCCGCAAGCGCAGCACCATCAAACGGGCTCTGCTCGACCAGTCGTTGATCAGCGGAGTCGGCAACATCTACGCGGACGAGGCCCTTTGGCGCTCCCGCATCCACTACGAGCGCCCCACCGCGAACTTCACGCGCCCGCGCACGGCCGAACTCCTGGGCCACGTCCGGGACGTGATGAACGAGGCCCTCGCGGTCGGCGGCACCAGCTTCGACAGCCTGTACGTCAACGTCAACGGCGAGTCCGGTTACTTCGACCGGTCCCTCGACGCGTACGGCCGGGAGGGGCTGCCGTGCAAGCGGTGCGGTACGCCGATGCGCCGGCGGCCGTGGATGAACCGGTCCAGCTACTTCTGCCCGAGGTGTCAGCGGGCGCCGCGCGTCACGTCGTAACGCTCGCGGGCGGCCAGGACGTCGTCCATGCGGCCCTCGACGAAGTGGATGAGGCCCAGCAGCCGCTCGGCGACCTCGCGGCCCAGCGGGGTCAGTTCGTAGTCGACCCGGGGCGGGTTGGTGGGCTGGGCCTCGCGGTGCACCAGGCCGTCGCGCTCCAGCGCCTGGAGCGTCTGCGAGAGCATCTTCTCGCTCACGCCGTCGACCCGGCGGCGCAGCTCGTTGAAGCGCAGCGAGCCCTCGTACAGGGCGCCGAGCGTGAGTCCGCCCCAGCGGCCCGTCACATGCTCCAGCGTGCCGCGCGAGGGGCAGGCCTTGGCGAACACGTCGTACGGGAGGTCCCGTGCCTCCAGGGGCTGCTGCGTGGTGTCCATATCACGAGCGTACTGGAAAGCAGCACTAACCAACAGGTGGCACTAACTACAAGTTAGTGCGACGCGTCTCGGTGTCCTCTAGTAGCCGAAGTCCTGCGTCCACCAGGGGCCGCCCGAACCGAAGACCACACCCACGCCCAGCGTCTTGAAGTCACAGTTCAGTATGTTGGCCTTGTGGCCGGGGCTGTTCATCCAGGCCTCCATGACCGCCGCCGGGTCGGACTGGCCCCGGGCTATGTTCTCGCCGCCGAGGCTGGTTATCCCGGCCTGCGCGGCCCGGTCCCACGGCGTGGCGCCGCTCGGGTCGGTGTGGTCGAAGAAGCCCTGGTCGGCCATGGCCTTGCTGAAGGCCTCGGCGAGATCGGCCAGCGCGCTGTTGGCGGCGACGGGGCTGCAGCCCACGTTCGCCCGCTCGGCATTGACGAGCCTGAGTACCTCGGCCGCCGCGGCGGCCTCGGTCGAGACCTCCACGGGCGCGGCGGTCTCCTTCTTCGCCGGCTCCTTCTCCTTCTGGGGAGGCGTCGCCTTCGGCTTCTTGCTCGGCGGGGCCGCAGGCTTCTTCGTCGGCTTCTCGGTCGGAGTGGCCGTCGAGGCCGACGGGGACGGCGAGGACGAGGGCGAGGAGGCGCGGTCGCCATTCCGGCTCGTCGAGCTGCCGTCCTCACGGCTGTCGGCGCTGCCGGAGGTGCCGCCCTGCTCGGCCGGGGTGTTGGTGGGCGAGCCCGCCGCCTGCACATCGCCGCCGGTGGTGCTGCCGCCGCCGAGCTTGTAGTTGTCCAGGCCGGGCACCACACCGGTGGCGACCGCGACCGTGCCGATCGCGACGGCCGCCGAGACCCCGAGCAGACCGCTCTTGACCGGCGTCACGAGGTTCCGCTTGCGCCGGCGGTGCGACCCGCTGCGCCGGGAACCGTCGGCGGGCGTGTAGCCCTCGCCCCGGTAGAGCGCGTACTCCTCCTCCGACGCGAACAGGTAGGCGTCACTGCGCGCGTAGGGGTCGGGGTCCTCCTGGCCGGGGTAGGTCGCGGCGCCCGCCGAGGCGAAGTTGTACGAGTCCTGTGGGTCGTAACCGCTCCCGTAGGAGCCGTGTGTCGCTGTTACCCCCGTGGCGCGGCCCGTGGCGGCGCGGCCGGCGGCGGAGCGTCGGTGGCGTCCCATGTGCTTGCCTTCCTAGTCCTCGTTCGTGAGGTCGACGCGTCCCCCCGGTCAACCAAAGTCACAAAACCCACACGATCGAGTGAGTTTCGTATGAGATTCATTGGCAGCGGACAGTACCGCATGGCGCCTGGGGAGGGAGTGCCCAGAGAGACATTGGCCGGTTAGGTTGCACCCATGAGCGAGGATGTACGACTGGTCGCCTGGGTGCGCGGACGCGTCCAAGGTGTGGGTTTCCGCTGGTTCACGCGGGCCAAGGCCCTGGAGATCGGCGGCCTGAGTGGTTTTGCTCTCAATCTGGACGACGGACGCGTGCAAGTGGTCGCCGAGGGACCGCGAAAGGGATGCCAGGGACTTCTCGACTGGCTTCTGGGTGACGACACGCCCGGCCGCGTAGACGGCGTCACCGAGATCTGGGACACACCTCGTGGGGGTTACGACGGCTTCGCCATCCGATGAGCCGTTTCTGTAAAACGGCCCAGGCGGAAGCGGAGGGACATGCCACTGGCACCTGCCCGAAGCAGAAAGTCGCTGGTGGTTGCCAAGAAGGCCGTGCCGTGGCAAGCTCCGCGCCTAAGAGTGATCGTCACGTCCCGAGGGCCCCGAGGGAGCCGCAGCGCCGCCGTCTCAGGTCGCGCCGGACCGGGTTGTCCGCCAATACGGGGCGTGATCGTGTTGACCGTCAAACTTTTTGGTGAGACGCTGAAAGCACCCCGCGCACCTTAGCTGTTTGGCATGGATGAACAGCAGCATGAACTCAAGAGTGTCAAGCACCGCGGGTGCGAATCCCTCACGACCCACACCGCTTCGGTCGGTCACTCAGTGTGGAGGACCATCCATCATGGCAAAGGCGCTTCTCGGTTACGTCGGCGGCTCCGACCCTCGACTCCTCGCCGAGATGCGACGGCTCCAGCAGCGCGTACAGGATCTGGAATCCGAGCTCGTACGGATTCAGGCCGAGAACGACGCGCTCGCGGCTGCCGCTTCTCACGAAAGTCTCATGGAGAGCATCGACGCACACCAGGCGGAGCCTGCGCTCACCTGATCACTGCATCGCTCCACGACAGCTCACGCAGTGGTTGGGCGGCCTGTATCAACCGCTAAGTTGTCAGAGTTTGCAAGGGACGCTTCGGCGTCCCTTCTTTCTTGCCCCCGTGCACCCTTTCACTCTCTTAACGTTTGGTGTGCCCTGCACGTTCAACGGTGAAACCGCGGGCAACACCGCGTTCATGGAGTGAGACACCCCCGGAAGGTAGAGTCCAGCGGCGTGCACCTCAAGGCGCTGACCCTCCGAGGGTTCAAGTCGTTCGCCTCGGCGACCACGCTCCGGTTCGAGCCGGGGATCACCTGTGTCGTGGGGCCGAACGGCTCAGGCAAGTCCAACGTCGTGGACGCGCTCAGCTGGGTCATGGGCGAGCAGGGTGCCAAGTCGTTGCGCGGCGGCAAGATGGAGGACGTCATCTTCGCCGGCACCACCGGCCGCCCGCCGCTGGGCCGCGCCGAGGTGTCACTGACCATCGACAACTCCGACGGCGCCCTGCCCATCGAGTACGCCGAGGTCACCATCACGCGGATCATGTTCCGCAACGGCGGCAGCGAGTACCAGATCAACGGCGACACCTGCCGCCTCCTCGACATCCAGGATCTGCTCTCCGACTCCGGCATCGGCCGCGAGATGCACGTCATCGTCGGCCAGGGGCAGCTCGACTCCGTGCTGCACGCCGATCCGACGGGCCGCCGGGCCTTCATCGAGGAGGCCGCCGGAGTCCTCAAGCACCGCAAGCGCAAGGAGAAGGCCCTCCGCAAGCTGGACGCGATGCAGGCCAACCTCGCGCGCGTGCAGGACCTGACCGACGAACTCCGGCGCCAGCTCAAGCCGCTCGGCCGGCAGGCCGCGGTCGCCCGCCGGGCCGCCGTCATCCAGGCCGACCTGAGAGACGCCCGCCTCCGGCTGCTCGCCGACGATCTCGTACGACTGCGGCAGGCGCTGCAGACCGAGGTCGCGGACGAGGCCGCGCTGAAGGGACGCAAGGAAGCCGCCGAGCAGGAGCTGAAGAAGGCCCTCCAGCGCGAGGCTCTTCTGGAGGACGAGGTCCGGCAGCTCACACCCCGGCTCCAGCGGGCCCAGCAGACCTGGTACGAGCTGTCCCAGCTCGCCGAGCGGGTGCGCGGCACGGTCTCGCTGGCCGACGCACGCGTGAAGAGCGCGACCTCGGCGCCGCCCGAGGAACGGCGGGGGCGTGACCCCGAGGACATGGAGCGCGAGGCCGCCCGCATCCGCGAGCAGGAGGCCGAGCTGGAGGCGGCCCTGGAGGCGGCCGAGCACGCCCTGGAGGACACGGTCGCGCACCGCGCCGAACTGGAGCGGGACCTCACCCAGGAGGAACGGCGACTGAAGGACGTCGCCCGCGCCATCGCCGACCGCCGCGAGGGCCTCGCCCGGCTGGGTGGCCAGGTCAACGCGGCCCGTTCCCGCGCCGCCTCCGCCCAGGCCGAGATCGACCGCCTCGCCGCCGCCCGGGACGAGTCCCAGGAGCGCGCGGTCGCCGCGCAGGAGGAGTACGAGGCGCTGAAAGCCGAGGTGGACGGCCTGGACGCGGGCGACGCGGAACTGGCGGAGCGGCACGACGCGGCGAAGCGCCGGCTTGCCGAGGCGGAGGCAGCCCTGACGGTGGCCCGAGAGGCGGTCACGGCGGCGGAACGCAAACGCGCGGCGACGCAGGCCCGGCATGAGGCGCTGGCGATGGGACTGCGGAGGAAGGACGGGACGGGAGCGCTGCTGGGCGCGAAGGATCGTCTCACCGGACTGCTGGGTCCGGCGGCGGAGTTGCTGACGGTGAGACCGGGGCACGAGGTGGCACTGGCGGCGGCGTTCGGCGCGGCGGCGGACGCCCTGGCGGTGACCTCGCCTTCGGCGGCGGCCGACGCGATCAGGCTGCTGCGGAAGCAGGACGCAGGCCGAGCATCACTCCTCTTGGCAGGGGCCCCAGAAGACGCGCCCTTTGGGGGCGCGGCCGGCCACGACGCACCCGCGGACGCCGCACGGCACCACGCGGCAGATCTCGTCCGCGGCCCGTCCGACCTCATGCCGGCCGTCCGCCGCCTGCTCCACGGCATCGTCGTCGTCGGCACCCTCGAAGATGCCGAAGACCTCGTCTACGCCAACCCCCACCTCACCGCCGTCACCGCCGAAGGCGACCTGCTCGGCGCCCACTTCGCGCACGGCGGCTCCGCGGGCGCCCCCAGCCTCCTCGAAGTACAGGCATCCGTCGACCAGGCCGCCGCCGAACTCGAAGAGCTGGCCGTGCAGTGCGAGGAACTCGGCGAGGCCCAGCACGCGGCGGTGGCACACCGCAAGGAGTGCACGGCCCGAGTGGAGGAGCTCGGAGAGCGCCGCCGCGCCGCGGACCGGGAGAAGTCGGCCGTCGCCCAGCAGCTCGGCCGCCTCGCCGGCCAGGCGAAAGGTGCCGCCGGCGAGGCGGAGCGGTCCGCCGCGGCTGCCGCGCGAGCACAGGACGCCCTGGAGAAGGCGCTCGAAGAGGTCGAGGAACTCGCCGAACGGCTCGCCGTCGCCGAGGAGATGCCGGTGGAGGAGGAGCCCGACACCTCGGTACGGGACCGTCTCGCCGCCGACGGCGCCAACGCCCGCCAGACCGAGATGGAGGCCCGCCTCCAGGTCCGTACACATGAGGAGCGGGTCAAGGGGCTGGCCGGACGGGCCGACTCCCTCGACCGTGCCGCCCGTGCGGAGCGGGACGCACGCGCGCGTGCCGAACAGCGGCGGGCCCGGTTGCGGCACGAGGCCGCCGTGGCCGAGGCTGTCGCCTCCGGTGCGCGGCAGCTGCTCGCGCACGTCGAGGTGTCCCTCGCGCGCGCGGACGAGGAGCGGACCGCCGCCGACGCCGCCAAGGCGCTCAGGGAACGGGAGTTGACCGCCGCGCGGAACACCGGGCGCGATCTCAAGTCCGAGCTCGACAAGCTGACCGACTCCGTCCACCGCGGCGAGGTGCTCGGCGCAGAGAAGCGGATGCGGATCGAGCAGCTGGAGACCAAGGCGCTGGAGGAACTGGGTGTCGAACCGGCGGGGCTCATCGACGAGTACGGCCCCCACCAGCCGGTACCGCCCTCCCCGCCCGCCGAGGGCGAGGAACTGCCCGACGATCCGGAGCATCCGCGCAACCAGCCGAAGCAGTTCCACCGGGCCGAGCAGGAGAAGCGGCTCAAGGCGGCCGAGCGGGCGTATCAGCAGCTCGGCAAGGTCAATCCGCTCGCCCTGGAGGAGTTCGCGGCGCTGGAGGAGCGGCACAAGTTCCTCAGTGAGCAGCTGGAGGACCTGAAGAAGACCCGCACCGACCTGCTTCAGGTGGTGAAGGAGGTCGATGAACGCGTCGAACAGGTCTTCACCGAGGCCTACCGGGACACGGCCCGGGAATTCGAGGGTGTCTTCAGCCGGCTCTTCCCGGGCGGTGAGGGGCGGCTCATCCTGACCGACCCCGACAACATGCTCACCACCGGAGTGGACGTCGAGGCACGTCCGCCCGGCAAGAAGGTCAAGCGGCTGTCGTTGCTCTCCGGTGGCGAGCGCTCGCTCACCGCCGTGGCGCTGCTGGTGTCGATCTTCAAGGCCCGGCCCAGCCCCTTCTACGTCATGGACGAGGTCGAGGCCGCCCTCGACGACACCAACCTGCAGCGGCTGATCCGCATCATGCAGGAGCTGCAGGAGGCCTCGCAGCTCATCGTGATCACGCACCAGAAGCGGACCATGGAGGTCGCCGACGCGCTGTACGGCGTCTCCATGCAGGGCGACGGTGTGTCGAAGGTGATTTCACAGCGGCTTCGCTAGCCCTCCTTCAATGCTTCAAGACTTGAACGCGCATCGGTCACGCATGCCTCCTATCTCACACCGGTTGCCCTCTTGACTTCGAAACTTGAAGGCATAGTCTCGGCAATGTTGTTTTTACCTTCAGGTACCACCTATCTGGAAGGGTCGCCCCCAGCCGGCAGCGTTGCCGGTGGCCCGAGGAGTACACGTGACCAGCACAGAGCAGGCGTCCAAGTCAGGAGCCCAGGCGGCTCACCCCGATCATCTCGGGCACGTCATCTTCATCGCGGCGGCGGCCGCGATGGGCGGTTTCCTCTTCGGCTACGACAGCTCCGTGATCAACGGCGCCGTCGAGGCCATCCGGGGCCGCTACGACATCGGATCCGCGGCCCTGGCGCAGGTCATCGCCATCGCCCTGATCGGCTGTGCGATCGGCGCGGCGACCGCGGGACGTATCGCGGACCGCATCGGCCGTATCCGGTGCATGCAGATCTCGGCCGTTCTCTTCACGGTCAGCGCCGTCGGCTCGGCGCTGCCCTTCGCCCTGTACGACCTGGCGTTCTGGCGGATCGTCGGCGGCTTCGCCATCGGTATGGCCTCGGTCATCGGCCCCGCCTACATCGCCGAGGTCGCCCCACCGGCCTACCGCGGTCGTCTCGGGTCCTTCCAGCAGGCCGCGATCGTCATCGGCATCGCCATCTCGCAGCTGGTCAACTGGGGCCTGCTGAACGCGGCCGGCGGTGACCAGCGCGGCAAGCTGATGGGCCTCGAGGCCTGGCAGGTCATGCTCGGCGTCATGGTGATCCCGGCCGTCCTCTACGGCCTGCTCTCCTTCGCCATCCCCGAGTCCCCGCGCTTTCTGATCTCCGTCGGCAAGCACGAGCGTGCCCGGGAGATCCTCAAGGAGGTCGAGGGCGACAGGATCGACCTCGACACGCGCGTGGCCGAGATCGAGAACGCCATGAAGAGCGAGCACAAGTCGACCTTCAAGGACCTGCTCGGCGGGAGCTTCTTCTTCAAGCCGATCGTCTGGGTCGGTATCGGCCTCTCGGTCTTCCAGCAGTTCGTCGGCATCAACGTCGCGTTCTACTACTCCTCGACGCTGTGGCAGTCGGTCGGCGTCGACCCGACGGACTCGTTCTTCTACTCCTTCACGACGTCGATCATCAACATCGTCGGCACCGTGATCGCGATGATCTTCGTGGACCGCGTCGGCCGCCGGCCGCTCGCCCTGATCGGTTCGGTCGGCATGGTGATCGGTCTGGCGCTGGAGGCCTGGGCGTTCTCCTTCGACCTGGTCGGCGGCAAGCTGCCGGCCGCGCAGGGCTGGACCGCGCTGATCGCCGCGCACGTCTTCGTCCTCTTCTTCGCCCTGTCCTGGGGTGTGGTCGTCTGGGTCTTCCTCGGCGAGATGTTCCCGAACCGGATCCGCGCCGCCGCGCTCGGCGTGGCCGCGTCCGCGCAGTGGATCGCCAACTGGGCCATCACCGCGAGCTTCCCGTCGCTGGCCGACTGGAACCTCTCCGTGACCTACGTGATCTACACGGTCTTCGCCGCGCTCTCCATCCCGTTCGTCCTCAAGTACGTCAAGGAGACGAAGGGCAAGGCGCTGGAGGAGATGGGCTGACGGCCCCGCGAGCCCGGGGAGAAGGGCCAACACCCCGCTGCCCTTCTCCCCGTACCCTCCGCCGCCCCCGGTCCGGCAACCGCCTGGACCGGGGGCGGCGGTGTTGTGCGTGTGGGTCACCAGATGAGGACGCCTCCGCCGATCTCCAGGGCCTTGCGGGAGCTCTCCTCGATGATCCGCAGCCGGATCTCGATGTCGTCGCGGTGTTCCTCGACCGTCCGTGGCCGCTGCGTGCCGTGAGCGACCTCGTCGAGACGGGAGTGCAGCAGGGCGATCTCTCGCCGGAACTCCGGCACGTCCTCGGCCTCGACATAGAGGTCCTGGTCGGCCAGTACGGGCAGGAAGCGCGCACCGAGCGAGCGCACGAACTCCGAACCCCACACCGTCGTACGCCAGGACTCGAAGCCGCCGGACCGGTACACGCCGTCCGGCACGTCAAGTATCCGCCGCTTGCCGTCCGGCTCCCGGACGAACACGTCCACCAACAGACTCATGGGCTCAGTGGAGCATCGCCGAGTCCTCGTCGACCACCGGATATCGCCCGGCTCAGCCGTTCAGTGCCGGAAGCACCCGTTCCGCGAACAACCGCAGACTCCGCCACCCCTCCTCCACCGGCATCCCGCCCGCCAGCGGATGCAGGACGAGGTTGTCGAGGCCCTGCTCCACGCACTCGTCCGGCGTCAGGATCCGGTACACGCCCTCCGCGCGCAGCTCCTCCACGCTCGCCGCCGCCGACCGGACCGCCGAGCGGATGTCGCCGGACTGCCAGGAGGCGTAGGTCCGGGCCTCGTGGAGGAAGTGTTCTCCGTGACGCGCCCACGCCTCGTCCGGGTTCTCGGCGATGTGCAGCAACGGTGTCTCGGCCGTCGGCATCATGGTCCAGCCCTCGGTGCCGTACTCGACGAGCCGCTCCTTGTAGTACGCCTCCAGTTCCGGGAGGTGGGCGCTGGGGAAGAACGGCAGGCCCAGACGGGCGGCCCGGCGGGCGGCGGCCCGGGAGGAGCCGCCGACCAGGAGGAGGGGGTGCGGGTCGGTGAAGGGGCGCGGGGTGATCCGTACCGTACGACCCCGGTACTCGAACTCCTCGCCGGTCCAGGCCTTCAGCAGGGTCTCCAGCAGCTCGTCCTGCAGCCGGCCCCGCCGCTTCCACTCCACGTCGAACAGGGCGTACTCCTCGGGTCGGTACCCGATCCCGGCGACCGTCACCAGTCGTCCGCCGCTCAGCAGATCCAGTACGGCGATCTCCTCGGCCAGGCGGAGAGGGTCGTGCAGCGGGCCGATCACGGCGGAGACGGTGACCGCGATCCTCCGCGTGGCGCCGAACACCGCGCCGGCGAAGGCGAACGGCGACGGCAGCCAGTTGTTGTCGACACCGTGGTGCTCCTCGGTCTGCACGGTGGTGATCCCGTGCTCGTCGGCGTACGCGGCCATGTCCAGGGCGGCCCGGTAGCGGGCGCTGAGAGAGGCGGGCGTCGCGCCGGGCTCGACGAGGTTGAAACGGACGACCGTGACGGGCATGGGGGTCTCCCTTCACCGGGCGGGTGGTGCGGGGACGGTAGCTGACGAGGCGTCAGATTGCCATGGCGGCGGCACGCGCGGGCCGTAGGGCGGATCCCGGGCCGCCGATGTCACGGGCATCAAGGGGAACACGCGGCGCCGGCAGGCCCTGCTGTGGTGCGGCGCACTGGTCCGTCCCCAGTCGGGGCGGGCTGTCCTCCACGGCACGCGTGATCCACAGCCGGGAGGCGCCACCCGAACCCGTCGCAGAAGGCCGAGGACCGATGCGGTCGGGTGCGCTCCGGGGCCCGCGCCGCCCGGCACGAGAGCGGGCGCCGAGTCGCGGATCAGGTTGCGGCGTCGACTCGTTCAGTCGTCCGCCCGGCCGGTTCGACGACCGCCGGCTTCGGCATGACCGTGTACAGCAGCCCCGAGATCACGATCGTCGCCGCCCAGCCGAGGCCGTACTCGCCCATCGGGTTGTTCGAGGCGAGCGGGCCGGTGAACCAGTCGGAGGTGGTGAACAGCAGCCCGGCGCCGAGCCCGGCCGCCCACGCGGTGAGGGCCGCCGGGCTGAAGCCGCCCCGGTACCAGTAGGCGCTCGTCCGTGTCGTGTCGAGCAGCGCCTCGCCGTCGTACGACGTACGGCGCAGCAGGTCCGCGCCGAAGACCCCGGCCCAGGCCGAGAAGGCCACCGCGAGAAGGGAGAGGAAGGCCACGAACGTGCCCATGAAGCTTTCGCGGCCAGCATGAGGATGCCGCCGAGGACCAGCGAGATCACCGCGTTGGCCGAGACCGCCCAGTGCCGCGGGACACGGAAGCCGAGGGTCTGCGCGGTGAAGCCCGCGGAGTACATGGACATCGAGTTGATCAGCAGCGTGCCGGCCAGGGCGATCAGGGGGTAGGGGACGGCGAGCCAGAGCGGAAGGATCTCGCCCAGAAAGGAGACCGGGTCGGGGGCGGAGGCCAGGTCCGGGGTCGCGGACGCCATGACCATGCCCATGAGGAGCAGCGGCAGGACGACGACGCCGGCGCCGCCCACCGTGTTGCGTACGATCGCGGCCGAGGAGGCCGTACCCGGCAGATGGCGCGTGAAGTCGGGGGAGGAGGGCACCCAGCTGATCCCGCCCGCGGCGACCAGACCGACGGCCGTGATCATCGCCGACGCCGGTCCCGCGCCCCGCCCGAAGACCTCACCCCAGTCCGTGTCGACGACCAGACGGGCGAGCACGAGGACGGAGAAGGCGCCGAACAGCCAGGATGCCCACGTGGCGCACCTCTGCACGGCCTTGATAGAGCAGCAGCGTCACGACGATCAGCGCGTAGGCACCGGTCACCGCGTTGATCGTCTCCCAGCCCCAGCGGGCGACCCAGATCAGCGCCCCGGGCAGCAGATTGCCCCGCTGTCCGAACACCGCCCGGGACAGCGCCATGCCGGGCGCGCCGCCGCGCTTGCCGGCGATTGAGATCAGCCCGACCAGGCCGTACGACACGATCGGCGCGGTGACGCCGACGACCAGGGTCTGCCAGAAGTCGAGGGCGGCGACCCAGGTGGGGAAGAGCTCACGTGTCTTCGCGGTGCGCTCGGCCTCGGGGATCTGTTCGAGGCCGTGGGTTTCGAGACCGCTCATGGGCAGTCATCGCACATTAGTCCTACTAAAAGCCATTTTGTGGCTATTTTGCCCGTGTGAAAACACGAGCTGGGTTCGGCCGTGACCCATGGCTGATACTGGGTGCGTTATGGAAACCGTCATCCTTGCTGTAGTCATCGCCGTGGTCGTGCTCGGTGTGCTCGGCGGGCTCGTCGTCGGCAGTCGGCGCAAGAAGCCGCTGCCCCCGCCGCCTCCCGCCGCGCCCGACATCACCGCCCCTCCGGCCGAGCCGCACGTCGGCGACGAGGCCGAGACGCCGCGCGACGAACCGCGCCGGACCATAGAGGAGGTCGACCTTCCGGACGGCTCGGCGCCGCCCGTCGTAGAAGAGCTCCCCCCGACCGAGATCGAAGTCCCGGAGCCCACCGCCGGCCGCCTGGTCCGTCTGCGCTCCCGGCTCTCCCGCTCGCAGAACGCGCTCGGCAAGGGGCTGCTCACGCTCCTGTCGCGCGAGCACCTCGACGACGACACCTGGGAGGAGATCGAGGACACCCTCCTCACCGCCGACGTCGGAGTGGCCCCCACCCAGGAGCTGGTCGACGGGCTGCGCGAGCGGGTGAAGGTGCTCGGCACGCGCACCCCGGACGAACTGCGCGGGCTGCTGCGCGAGGAACTGCTCAAGCTGGTCGGCACCCAGGTCGACCGCACGGTGAAGACCGAGCCAGCGGAGCGCAAGCCGGGCATCGTGATGGTCGTCGGCGTCAACGGCACCGGCAAGACCACCACCACCGGCAAGCTCGCGCGCGTGCTCGTGGCCGACGGACGGAGCGTGGTCCTGGGTGCCGCGGACACCTTCCGTGCCGCGGCCGCCGACCAGCTCCAGACCTGGGGCGAGCGGGTGGGCGCCCACACCGTGCGCGGACCCGAGGGCGGCGACCCCGCCTCCGTCGCCTTCGACGCGGTGAAGGAGGGCAAGGAGATGGGGGTCGACGTGGTCCTCATCGACACCGCGGGGCGGCTGCACACCAAGACCGGTCTCATGGATGAGCTCGGCAAGGTCAAGCGGGTCGTCGAGAAGCACGCCCCGCTCGACGAGGTGCTGCTGGTCCTGGACGCCACCACCGGCCAGAACGGCCTGGTGCAGGCCCGCGTCTTCGCCGAGGTCGTCGACATCACCGGCATCGTCCTGACCAAGCTGGACGGCACGGCCAAGGGCGGCATCGTGGTCGCGGTCCAGCGTGAACTGGGCGTGCCGGTCAAGCTGATCGGCCTCGGAGAGGGCGCCGACGACCTGGCGCCGTTCGAGCCGGAGGCGTTCGTGGATGCGCTGATCGGCGACTGAGGCGCCATACGGCCGGCGCGTGAGACGCCGTACACGCGGCGAGTGAGAAGCGGTGGAACGCGAAGAAGCGCCCGCCCCCGGATGCAGTGGGGAGCGGGCGCTTCGCCGAGTTCGTCTATGCCCGTGACCGGTGTGCCACGTAGGCCAGCGTCCCCAGCAGCAGACGGGCCGCCGGCGGCTTGGTCGCCGTGTCCAGGGAAGGCGGGCGCAGCCACTGGACCGGACCCAGGCCGCCGCGGTCCGAGGGCGGAGCCGTGATGTGGCTGCCGGAGCCCAGGCCGCGCAGGTCGAGGGAGGCGGCGTCGTCCCAGCCCATGCGGTAGAGGAGCTCGCTCAGGTCGGACGCGGCGCCGGGGGCGACGAAGAACTGGGCGCGGCCCTCGGGGGTCGCGGTCACCGGGCCGAGGGGGAGGCCCATGCGCTCCAGGCGGACCAGGGCGCGGCGCCCGGCCGGCTCGGCGACCTCGATGACGTCGAAGGCACGGCCGACGGGCAGCATCACCGAGGCGCCGGGGAACTCGGACCACGCCTTGGTCACGTCGTCGAGGGTGGCCCCGGCCGGGACCGGGGGTGCGAAGTCGAGGGGGTGGGCGCCGGGGTAAAGGCAGTCCGCGCGGCCGCAGGAGCAGGCGCCGGCAGAAGCGCGCGCGCCCGGGACGACGTCCCAGCCCCAGAGTCCGGTGAACTCGGCCACGGTGGTGCACTCCGAGGAGCGGCCGCGCCTGCGGGTACCGGAACGGATCTCCCGAATGCCGCCGATCGTGAAGCCCATGCCCCCTCCAACGGGTCCAGCGCGCCGGTGGTTACGCGACGGACGCGGCCAGTCACTCTCCGTTGCTTCTTCCGGGCGATGTCGGCGCTCGGAGGTGCCCCGGGTGGTGCGCTGGGTCATGTGCGCCCCTGAGTGCACCGCTCCGCCTACCCCTGCTCGGTCTATGTCAAGTGAATCGTGTGGAGGCGACCGTAGGTTCATTCGAAGGGGTGGCGAATGGTGGCGTTTCCGGGATCGCCATGGCTGGACGCGTGATCGTAGGATTACTTTGAGTGCACGAGTCCTGGGGGCACATGCACTTGTGGGTATGCCGGTGGCAAGTCGGCTCCTCGTTCGAAGGCTGACAACTGCCGGACGAACGGCCGTATTTACCGGCATTCTGATAAGGCTTGGCGCACTCGGCGACAAGTGGTCTCAGGGATGGGGGCGTTCCAGTGGGCGGCAACAGCGGAAGCGGGACGGGCGCCGGGAGCGCCGCGCAAAGCTCCTCCCAGGCCGACAAACGCCCCAACGAGTTGCTCACCTCCTGGTTCGAGCGCAGCGGCTGGTCGAAGGGCGAGCTCGCCCGCCAGGTCAACCGCAGGGCCCGCCAGTTGGGGGCCAACCACATCTCCACCGACACCTCGCGGGTGCGCCGCTGGCTGGACGGCGAGAACCCCCGCGAACCCATCCCCAGGATCCTGTCCGAGCTGTTCTCCGAGCGGTTCGGATGCGTCGTCTCCGTCGAGGACCTCGGACTGCGCGCCGCCCGCCAGTCACCGTCCGCGACCGGGGTCGACCTGCCCTGGACGGGCCCGCAGACCGTGGCCCTGCTCAGCGAGTTCTCGCGCAGCGACCTCATGCTGGCGCGGCGCGGCTTCCTCGGGACCTCGCTGGTCCTGTCCGCGGGCCCGTCCCTCATCGAGCCCATGCAGCGCTGGCTCGTCCCCGGGCCCGCCGCCACCCCGCACCGGGAACCCGACCCCGCCGCGTCCCGGCGCGTCGGCCGTCTCTCCCGGCCCGAGCTCGACCTCCTCGAGTCGACGACCGAGATGTTCCGCCAGTGGGACGCCCAGTGCGGCGGCGGCCTGCGCCGCAAGGCGGTCGTCGGTCAGTTGCACGAGGTGACGGACCTCCTCCAGGAGCCCCAGCCCGAGACCACCACCCGCAGGCTGTTCAAGGTCGCCGCCGAACTGGCGGAACTCGCGGGCTGGATGTCGTACGACGTGGGACTGCAGCCCACCGCGCAGAAGTACTTCGTCCTCGCCCTGCACGCGGCCAAGGAGGCAGGCGACAAGCCGCTCGGCTCCTATGTCCTGTCCAGCATGAGCCGTCAGATGATCCACCTCGGGCGGCCCGAGGACGCCCTGGAGCTGATCCACCTCGCGCAGTACGGCAGCCGGGACTGTGCGAGCCCCCGCACCCAGTCGATGCTGTATGCGATGGAGGCACGCGCCTACGCCAACATGGGGCAGCCCGGCAAGTGCAAGAGGGCGGTCCGGATGGCCGAGGACGTTTTCGCCGACGCCGACGAGTGGGACGAGCCGGACCCCGACTGGATCCGGTTCTTCTCGGAGGCCGAGCTGTACGGCGAGAACTCCCACTCCTACCGGGACCTGGCCTACGTGGCCGGGCGCAGCCCCACCTACGCCTCCCTGGCCGAGCCCCTCATGCAGCGGGCGGTGGAGCTCTTCTCCAAGGACGGCGAGCACCAGCGGTCGTACGCACTCAATCTCGTCGGCATGGCCACGGTGCACCTGCTCCGGCGCGAGCCCGAGCAGAGCACCGTACTGGTGGAACAGGCCATGCACATCGCCAAGAAGGTCCGCTCCGAGCGCGTCAACACTCGTATTCGAAAGACGGTCGACACGGCTGTACGCGATTTCGGTGATCTCGCCGAGGTCGTGGATCTCACCGACAAGCTCGCCGTGGAACTCCCGGAGACCGCGGAAGCCGTCTGAATCCCCAGAACCCCGGCCGCGGCCGGCCCTCCCGAACTGCCCGACTCGGCTCCCCCATGCCAGGTCATCGGAAGGCCGACCGCGGCCGGTTTGACTCCTTGGGCGAAGGTTGCGCCACGATAACGATCGACGCGGCCCATATCTGCCAGTTCATCGACGCGTAACACACAAGGCGTCTTCGTCACGGCGGTGAAACAACGAGGGGCTTCCACCGAAACGGCGCTGCGCCAATCTCATGGCGCATAACCGGCCCACCCCTCATTCCGCTCTGGCTTCGCCCGCACGGGGCCGTACCTACGACGAGGAGACGCCGATGGCACCAACCGCCATCACGCTCGCCGCAGACAAACTGTCTGTGGCCAACACAGGCTTCATGTTGATCTGTTCCGCTCTGGTGCTGATCATGACGCCGGGTCTCGCCTTCTTCTACGGAGGCATGGTCCGCGTCAAGAGCACCCTCAACATGCTGATGATGAGCTTCATCAGCATGGGTATCGTCACGATCCTGTGGGTGCTGTACGGCTTCTCCATGGCGTTCGGAACGGACCACGGTTCGCTCATCGGCTGGGAATCCGACTTCTTCGGATGGACCGGCATTGACAAGGGCGACATCTGGTCCGGGTACACGATCCCGGTCCTCGCCTTCGCCGTCTTCCAGATGATGTTCGCCATCATCACGCCCGCCCTGATAAGCGGCGCGATCGCCGACCGCGTGAAGTTCTCCGCCTGGGCGCTCTTCGTGGCGCTGTGGGCGACGGTCGTGTACTTCCCGGTCGCGCACTGGGTCTGGGGCACCGGCGGCTGGGCCTTCGAGCTCGGTGTGATCGACTTCGCCGGTGGTACCGCGGTCCACATCAACGCGGGTGCCGCGGCACTCGGTGTGATCCTGGTCATCGGCAAGCGCGTCGGCTTCAAGCGTGACCCGATGCGCCCGCACAGCCTCCCGCTGGTCATGCTCGGCGCCGGCCTGCTGTGGTTCGGCTGGTTCGGCTTCAACGCCGGCTCGTGGCTCGGCAACGACGACGGCGTCGGCTCGCTGATGTTCGTCAACACGCAGATCGCCACCGCGGCCGCCATGCTCGCCTGGCTCGTCTACGAGAAGATCCGCCACGGCGCGTTCACCACGCTGGGCGCCGCCTCCGGCGCGGTCGCCGGTCTGGTCGCCATCACCCCGTCCGGTGGTGCGATCACCCCGATCGGCGCGATCTGCATCGGCGCCATCGCCGGTGTCGCCTGCGCCGCGGCCGTCGGCCTGAAGTACCGGTTCAACTACGACGACTCCCTGGACGTCGTCGGTGTCCACATGGTCGGCGGTGTCATCGGCTCCCTGCTGATCGGCTTCTTCGCCAGCGGCAAGGGCCAGTCCGACGTCAAGGGCCTCTTCTACGGCGGCAACGCGGACCAGCTCTGGAAGCAGTGTGCCGGTGTCTTCGCGGTCCTCGCCTACTCCCTGATCGCCTCCGCGATCCTGGCCTTCCTGCTCGACAAGACGATCGGCATGCGGGTCAGTGAGGACGAGGAGGTCTCGGGCATCGACCAGGCCGAGCACGCCGAGACCGCATACGACTTCAGCGGTGCCGGTGGCGGCGCCGCCCGGACCTCCGTCACGGCCCCGGCCGACGACGCGGGCAAGAAGGTGGACGCATGAAGCTCATCACCGCCGTCGTCAAGCCCCACCGGCTCGACGAGATCAAGGAAGCCCTCCAGGCCTTCGGGGTCCACGGCCTGACGGTCACCGAGGCGAGCGGCTACGGTCGTCAGCGGGGCCACACCGAGGTCTACCGCGGTGCCGAGTACACCGTCGACCTGGTCCCGAAGATCCGCATCGAGGTCCTCGCCGAGGACGACGACGCCGAGCAGCTGATCGACGTCATCGTCAAGGCGGCCCGCACTGGCAAGATCGGTGACGGCAAGGTCTGGTCCCTGCCGGTCGAGACCGCCGTACGGGTCCGGACGGGCGAGCGCGGCCCGGACGCGCTCTGACGGAAGAACAGAACAGGAGCTGCTGGGTGACGAGCACGGACGTGCACAAGGACGTAGAGGACTCGGGACCCAGCGGCTACGCGGCGGCCCGGCTGCGCCTCCTCCAAGAGGGGGCGCGGTCCGGGCCGCCGCGCCGTTCGGCCCTCGCCGACCTGACGGACGACTGGCTCTCCGGGCTGTTCACCGCGGGCGCCGAGGCACTGCGCGGGGTCTCCCTGATCGCCGTCGGCGGCTACGGCCGCGGCGAGCTGTCCCCGCGCAGCGACCTGGACCTGGTCCTGCTGCACGACGGCAGCGACTCCGGCGCGGTCGCCGCGCTGGCCGACCGCATCTGGTACCCCGTGTGGGACCTCGGTCTCGCCCTCGACCACTCCGTGCGCACACCCGCGGAGGCCCGCAAGACGGCCGCGGAGGATCTGAAAGTCCAGCTCGGCCTCCTGGACGCCCGCCACATCGCCGGCGATCTGGGGCTGACGGCGGGCCTGCGGACGGCGGTCCTCGCCGACTGGCGCAACCAGGCCCCCAAGCGCCTTCCCGAGCTCCAGGAACTGTGCGCCGAGCGTGCCGAGCGCCAGGGCGAACTGCAGTACCTGCTCGAACCCGATCTCAAAGAGGCCCGTGGCGGCCTGAGGGACGCCACCGCCCTGCGTGCCGTCGCCGCCTCATGGCTGGCCGACGCCCCGCGGGAGGGCCTCGACGACGCCCGGCGCCGACTGCTCGACGTCCGGGACGCCCTGCATCTGACGACGGGCCGCGCGACCGACCGGCTCGCGCTCCAGGAACAGGACCAGGTCGCCGCCGAGCTCGGCCTGCTCGACGCCGACACCCTGCTGCGCCAGGTCTACGAAGCCGCGCGGGTCATCTCGTACGCCAGTGACGTCACCTGGCGCGAGGTGGGACGCGTCCTCAGGTCGCGTGCCGTGCGGCCGCGGCTGCGCGCCATGCTCGGGGGCGGCAAGCCGGTGGCCGAGAGGTCACCGCTCGCGGAGGGGGTCGTCGAGCAGGACGGCGAGGTGGTGCTCGCCCGCGCCGCGCGCCCCGATCGCGACCCCGTGCTCCCGCTGCGTGCCGCGGCCGCCGCCGCACAGGCCGGACTCCCGCTCTCCCTGCACGCCGTACGGCGCATGGCGGTCGGCGTGCGCCCGCTGCCCACGCCCTGGCCGGCCGAGGCGCGCGAGCAGCTCGTGACTCTGCTCGGCTCGGGCCAGCCCACCATCGACGTCTGGGAGGCACTGGAGGCCGAGGGGCTGATCACCCGGATGCTGCCCGACTGGGAGCGGGTGCGGTGCCGTCCCCAGCGCAACGCCGTGCACATCTGGACCGTCGACCGGCACCTGATCGAGACGGCCGTCCGCGCCTCGGAGTTCACCCGGCGCGTCCACCGTCCCGACCTGCTGCTCGTCGCCGCACTGCTGCACGACATCGGCAAGGGCTGGCCCGGCGACCACTCGGTGGCCGGCGAGATCATCGCGAAGGACGTCGCCGCGCGCATCGGATTCGACCGCGACGACGTCGCCGTACTCGCGACGCTCGTACGGCATCACCTGCTGCTCGTGGACACCGCCACCCGGCGTGACCTGGAGGACCCGGCCACCGTGCGTTCGGTCGCCGAGGCGGTCGGATCGCAGGGCACGCTGGAGCTGCTGCACGCGCTGACCGAGGCGGACGCCCTGGCCACCGGGCCGGCCGCCTGGTCGTCCTGGCGGGGCTCGCTCGTCGCCGACCTGGTCAAGAGGGTGGCCGCCGTGCTCGCCGGGGACGACCTCGACGAGCCGGAGGCCGCCGCGCCCACCGCCGAGCAGGAACGGCTCGCCATCGAGGCGGTGGCGACCGGCAGCCCGGTGCTGTCCCTGCGCGCGCAGACCGAGTCGCCGGCTGTCGCGGAGGGCCAGCCCGCCGGGGACCCCGAGCCGCTCGGCGTGGAGCTCCTCATCGCCGTACCGGACCAGCCGCGCGTACTGCCCGCCGTCGCCGGAGTGCTGGCCGTGCACCGGCTGACCGTCCGCACGGCGGAGCTGCGGGCCCTGGACCTGCCCGACGGTGTCGAGGGCTCCGTGCTCCTGCTGAACTGGCGGGTCGCCGCCCAGTACGGCTCGCTGCCCCAGGCCGCCCGGCTGCGCGCCGATCTCGTACGGGCCCTGGACGGCTCGCTGGACGTCGCCGGGCGCCTGGCCGAGCGCGACGCCGCGTATCCGAGGCGCCGGGGCGTCATCGCGCCCGCCGCCCGCGTGACGGTCGCTCCGGCGGCCTCCCGGCACGCGACGGTGATCGAGGTGCGGGCCCAGGACGCCCCGGGACTGCTGTTCCGCATCGGACGCGCGCTGGAGGACGCCGGGGTGCGGATGCGCAGCGCGCACGTGTCGACGCTGGGCGCCAACGCGGTGGACGCCTTCTACGTCACCGACGCCAAGGGCGCCCCGCTCGGGGCCGGCGAAGCGGCTTCCGTGGCCCGGAAGCTGGAGGAGACCTTGCGGGGCTGACCGGGGGATCCCGGCTACGTGTGTCGCCGGGATACCCTGGAGGGCGATTCCCAGCTGCCACCGACCCCGAGGACCGCGAGCGCCGTGTTCGATACTCTTTCCGATCGCCTCTCAGCGACTTTCAAGAACCTGCGCGGCAAGGGACGGCTCTCCGAGGCGGACATCGACGCCACCGCGCGCGAGATCCGGATCGCCCTCCTGGAAGCGGACGTGGCCCTCCCGGTCGTCCGGACGTTCATCAAGAACGTCAAGGAGCGTGCCCTCGGTGCCGATGTCTCGCGGGCGCTGAACCCCGCGCAGCAGGTCCTGAAGATCGTGAACGAGGAGCTCGTCACGATCCTCGGCGGCGAGACCCGGCGGCTGCGGTTCGCCAAGAACCCGCCCACCGTGATCATGCTGGCGGGTCTCCAGGGTGCCGGTAAGACCACCCTCGCGGGCAAGCTCGGCCACTGGCTGAAGGAGCAGGGCCACTCGCCGCTGCTCGTCGCCGCCGACCTCCAGCGTCCCAACGCCGTCAACCAGCTCAGCGTCGTCGCCGAGCGCGCCGGTGTCGCGGTCTACGCGCCCGAGCCGGGCAACGGCGTCGGTGACCCGGTCAAGGTCGCCAAGGACTCCATCGAGTTCGCGAAGTCCAAGGTCCACGACATCGTGATCGTGGACACCGCCGGCCGCTTGGGTATCGACCAGGAACTGATGCAGCAGGCCGCGGACATCCGCGACGCCGTCTCGCCCGACGAGATCCTCTTCGTCGTCGACGCGATGATCGGCCAGGACGCGGTCAACACCGCCGAGTCCTTCCGCGACGGCGTCGGCTTCGACGGCGTGGTGCTCTCCAAGCTCGACGGTGACGCCCGCGGTGGTGCGGCCCTGTCGATCCGGCAGATCACCGGCAAGCCGATCATGTTCGCGTCGAACGGCGAGAAGCTCGAGGACTTCGACGCCTTCCACCCTGACCGGATGGCCTCCCGCATCCTCGACATGGGTGACCTGCTCACCCTGATCGAGCAGGCGGAGAAGACGTTCAGTCAGGAAGAGGCCGAGAAGATGGCCTCCAAGCTGGCGTCCAAGAAGGGCCAGGACTTCACCCTGGACGACTTCCTGGCCCAGATGGAGCAGGTCCGGAAGATGGGCAGCATCTCCAAGCTGCTCGGCATGCTCCCGGGCATGGGCCAGATCAAGGACCAGATCAACAACCTCGACGAGCGGGACGTCGACCGCACGGCCGCCATCATCAAGTCGATGACCCCGGCCGAGCGCGCCGACGCCACGATCATCAACGGCTCGCGCCGCGCCCGTATCGCCAAGGGTTCCGGCGTCGAGGTCAGCGCGGTCAAGAACCTCGTCGAGCGGTTCTTCGAGGCCCGCAAGATGATGTCGCGCATGGCCCAGGGCGGCGGGATGCCGGGCATGCCGGGTGTCCCGGGCATGGGCGGCGGCCCCGGCCGCGCCAAGAAGCAGCCGAAGAAGGCCAAGGGCAAGCAGCGCTCCGGCAACCCGATGAAGCGCAAGCAGCAGGAGCAGGAGGAGGCCGAGCGCAGGGCCGCCCAGGCGGGCAGCGCCTTCGGCGTGCCCGGCCAGCAGGCCCCGCAGGACTTCGAGCTGCCGGACGAGTTCAAGAAGTTCATGGGCTGAGTTCCGTACGACTTCGAGGGCGTCCTCCCTGCCGGAGGGCGCCCTCAGCGCGTGCCGAGGTCCGAGGTCTGCCGTAACGTCCAGATATGAGCAATGCCGCTCCGGCGCGCAAAGCCCCCGACCAGCCCTGGCGCACCGAGGGCACACCGGACGACGGACCACGGCCCCCCGGGGGCAGGCGGCCGCGCGGCCGCTGGTGGGGACTGGCCGTCACCGCCGTGATCGTCTTCCTGCTGGTGTACGTCGGGCTGAACTACCTCGGCGGGGGCGACGAGCCGACGATCTCCTACACGGAGTTCAGCAGACAGGTCGACGCGGGCAACGTCGACAAGATCTACTCCAAGGGCGACGCGATCCAGGGCCAGCTCAAGCAGTCCCGGGACGACCCCGACGGCGGCGGCGACTACACCAAGTTCAGGACCCAGCGCCCGGCCTTCGCCGACGACGCCCTCTGGAAGAACCTGAGCAGCCACGACGTCACGGTGACCGCGCGACCGGTCGTGCAGCAGCGCGGTCTGCTGGCCAACCTGCTGCTCTCGCTGGTGCCGATCGTGATCCTGGTCGCCGTGTGGATCTTCTTCGCCCGGCGGCTCGGCGGCGGCGGGGTGGGTGGTGCGGGCGGCATGCTCGGGCGCAAGGCGCCGCCCAAGCCGGTGGGCCTGCGGCCCGGCACCCAGCGCACCACCTTCGCCGACGTGGCCGGCATCGACGAGGTCAAGGGCGAGCTGGACGACGTCGTCGACTTCCTGGAGCACCCCGACGTCTACCGCAGGATGGGCGCGAAGATGCCCCGCGGTGTGCTGCTCGCCGGTTCGCCCGGCACCGGCAAGACCCTGCTGGCGCGCGCCGTGGCGGGCGAGGCGGGCGTGCCGTTCTTCTCCGCCTCCGCCTCCGAGTTCATCGAGATGATCGTCGGTGTCGGCGCGTCCCGGGTCCGTGAGCTGTTCGCCGAGGCCCGCAAGGTGGCGCCGTCGATCATCTTCATCGACGAGATCGACACCATCGGGCGGGTCCGCAGCGGCGGCGCCTCGGTGGGCGGTCACGACGAGCGGGAGCAGACGCTGAACCAGATCCTCACCGAGATGGACGGCTTCTCGGGGTCCGAGGGCGTCGTCGTCATCGCGGCGACCAACCGCGCCGACATCCTGGACCCGGCCCTGACCAGGCCCGGCCGCTTCGACCGGGTGGTCAACGTCTCCCCGCCGGACCGCGCCGGACGCGAGGCGATCCTCGCCATCCACACCCGCGAGATCCCGCTCGCGCCCGAGGTGGACCTGGCCCGGGTGGCCCGCACGACCCCGGGCATGACAGGAGCGGATCTGGCCAATCTCGCCAACGAGGCCGCGCTGCTCGCCGTCAAGCGCAAGCAGGAGCAGGTGACGCAGTCCGACCTGTCGGAGGCCCTGGAGAAGGTGCAGCTCGGGGCCGAGCGCACGCTGGTGATGCCGGAGGAGGACCGGCGCCGTACCGCGTACCACGAGAGCGGGCACGCCCTCCTCGGCATGCTGCAGCCCGGCGCCGACCCGGTCCGCAAGGTGACGATCGTGCCGCGCGGCCGGGCGCTCGGGGTGACCATGTCGACACCCGAGGTGGAGCGGTACGCCCTCTCCGAGGAGTACCTGCGCGGACGGATCATCGGCGCGCTCGGCGGCATGGCCGCGGAACAGGTCGTCTACGGCGTCGTCACGACCGGTGCCGAGAACGACCTCGAACAGGTCACGAACATCGCGCGCGGGATGGTCGCGCGGTGGGGGATGAGCGAGCGGGTGGGACGCCTGTCCGCCCTCCCCAGCGACGCCCAGCAGGCGTACGGCCTCGCCGCCGCGCCCCAGACCCTCGATGTGATCGACAGCGAGATGCGGCGGATCGTCGACGACTGCTACGCGGAGGCCCTCCGCAAGCTCACCGAGCACCGGGGGCAACTGGACGCGCTGGCCGAGGCCCTGCTGGCGAGCGAGACGCTGGAGGAGACCGACGCGTACCGGATCGCCGGGATCACGAGACTGAAGAAGGACGCGGAGGCCTAGGGAACCCTCGCGATCAGGTACCGGAAGACGTTCGGCATCCACACCGTGCCGTCCCGGCGCTGATACGGATGCAGGGCTTCCGTCACCTCCTTGTCCACCTGCGCCTGGTCGGTCGCCTCGATGGCCGCGTCGAAGATGCCGGTCGACAGCAGTCCCCTGAGCGCGCTGTCGAGGTCGGCGTACCCGAAGGGGCAGGCCACCCGCCCCGAGCCGTCGGGCCTCAGGCCCGCCCGCTGGGCGACCTCCTCCAGGTCGTCGCGCAGGGCCGGGCGCCAACTGCCCGTGCTGCGCAGCGGATCCGCCAGCTTGGTGGCCACGCGCAGCACGGACGACGTGGCGCACCGCTCCGGCGGACCCCAGCCGGCGAGCGCCACGGGCGCTCCCCGCTCGGCGAGCGGTGTCGCCGAGGCGAGAAGTTCACCGAGCCCCTCCGAGTCGCCCGCGAGACACCCGATCGGCTCGAAGGCGGTCACGAGGGTGTACGGGGGAGTGCCGGCGTCGGCGGTGTCCCCGGGGGCTCCCTCGACGAGCCGGGTGCCGGCACGCGCGCGCGTGCCCCACGTCTCCGCCAGCAGCCGCTGCCGCGCGAGCGCCAGCCGTTCCGGGCAGGAGGGCTCGACACCGGCGACCGCCGCGCCTCTGGAGGCCGCCATCAGCAGGGCCAGCCCGCTGCCGCAGCCGAGACCCAACACCCGCGTCGCGGGGCCCACTTCCAGTCGCTCGTAGACGGCCTCGTACAGCGGAACCAGCATCCGCTCCTGGATTTCGGACCAGTCACGCGCGCGTGCACCGAGGTCCGCACGGGATCGCTCTCCCGTATGAGACAGGTGCTGCCGCACGAGCGTAGGTGTCATGGATAAGCGCCCCAATCCGCCGAGAGTTGCCCTCTGTGCCCGATTCCGTAGCCCCCGTGACGTGCGCTCGCACTTCCCCCGTATGCCAGGTAACTCCGCACTCGACCGCTCGTCCAGAGGCAGAAGGGCCCTGCTTGCGGGTTGGCATGTGCCGGTGAAAAGAATTCACATCCCGGCAATGTGCGCCCGTAACATCGCGCCATGGCAAAGGCACCTGTTCTCACACCCCGGGCGGACGACTTCCCGCGCTGGTACCAGGATCTGATCACCAAGGCCGAACTGGCCGACAACGGTCCGGTGCGCGGCACCATGGTCATCCGACCGTACGGGTACGGACTGTGGGAGCGGATGCAGGCCGAGATGGACGCCCGCATCAAGGAGACGGGAACCCAGAACGCGTACTTCCCGCTGCTGATCCCGCAGTCGTACCTCACCCGGGAGGCCGACCATGTCGAGGGGTTCGCGCCCGAGCTCGCGGTGGTCACCCACGGCGGCGGCAAGGAACTCGAGGAGCCCGCGGTCGTCCGCCCCACCTCCGAGATGATCATCAACGACTACTTCTCGAAGTGGGTGCAGAGCTACCGCGACCTGCCGCTGCTGATCAACCAGTGGGCGAACGTGGTGCGTTGGGAACTTCGTCCCCGGCTCTTCCTGCGGACGACGGAGTTCCTGTGGCAGGAGGGCCACACCGCGCACGCGACCGAGGAGGACGCGCGTGCCTTCGCCTCGCACATCCACCGGCAGGTCTACGAGGACTTCATGACCAATGTCCTCGCCATGGACGTCGTCCCCGGCCGCAAGACGGTCAAGGAGCGCTTCGCCGGCGCCGTCAACACCCTCACGCTCGAAGGCATGATGGGCGACGGCAAGGCCCTCCAGATGGCCACCAGCCACGAGTTGGGCCAGAACTTCGCCAAGGCCTTCAACACCTCGTACCTGTCCAAGGACGGCACACAGGAACTCGTCTGGCAGACCTCCTGGGGCTCGACCACCCGCATGATCGGCGCCCTGGTGATGATGCACGGCGACGACAACGGCCTCCGCGTCCCGCCGCGGCTCGCGCAGACCCAGGTCGTCGTCCTCGCGATCAAGGGCGACGAGCCGGTTCTGGCCAAGGTCCGCGAGATCGGCGCCCGGTTGAAGGCGGCGGGCATCCGCGTCCACGTCGACGACCGCACCGACACCCCCTTCGGCCGCCGCGCGGTCGACTGGGAGCTCAAGGGCGTACCGGTCCGCGTCGAGATCGGGCCCCGTGACCTGGAGAACGGCACCGCGATGGTGGCCCGGCGGATTCCGGGAGGCAAGGAAGCGATCGCCGTCGAGGATCTCGTACGACTGCTCCCGGCCGTCCTCGAGGAGGACCAGGCGCTGCTGCTGGCCCAGTCCCGCGAGCGCCGCGAGTCCCGTACGACCGAGGTGTCGACGTTCGACGAAGCCGTCGAGGCCGCTGTCGCCGGCGGCTGGGCGCGGATCCCGTGGGCCACCCTCGGCGAAGACGGCGAGGCCAGGCTGGCCGAGCACGGGGTGACCGTACGGTGTCTGGTCGCGGAGGACGGGTCGGTGCCGAGTGCCGACGACGCGCCCGGTAACGTCGCGGTCGTCGCGCGCGCTTACTGAGGCAGAGCCCTTCCGGTGCGAGAGCGGCCGAAACGCCTCTTGCGCATCTGCGGATCACAACCGCACCGGCGCGTGGACACGATCTACGCGCCGGGGCGTACCTCACACTACGCACCAGCTTGGTATGAGCTGCGAGGCTTCTCCGCAGATCAGCGCACCCGCCCTCGTCTCCACGCATCAGCGGCAACTGACGGGTACGTGCAAAATATTTGGGATGCCCCGGAATAGGAACACAGGGGCACTCCGGCTCGTTGTCATTACGTGAGCACGACACAGACACCACCTGTTCTCGCCGCAGAGCTGGCAGAGGCGTGGGCCGACATTCAGCGGTACCACCCCGAACTGCCTGACCTTGCCGCGCCAGAGTCCCTGATCGGGGAGTCGTCGTCCGCGTGCGGTCACGAGCTCTCCTTCGAGCGACTGCTTCACGAGGCAGTCCACGGCATCGCCGCCGCGCGAGGCATCCGCGACACCTCCCGCGCCGGCCGCTACCACAACCGCAGATTCCTCGCGATCGCCGAGGAGATGGGCCTGGACCACCCCGAGGAGCCGCACCCGAGCAGCGGCTTCTCACTGGTCACGCTCACCCCCGAGGCAAAGCGTCGGTATCGCCCGACCATCGATCAGCTCCAGCGCGCCCTCAAGGCCCACACGGCGGCGACCTCCGCCGACACCGCCCGCTCCTTCCGGGGACCGGCGGCCCGTCACGGCTCCTCCGGAGGCGGGGTCCGGGTCAAAGCGGTCTGCGACTGCGGCCGCAATGTGAGGGTCGTCCCCTCCGTCCTGGCCCAGGCGCCGATCGTCTGCGGGGGGTGCGGCAAGCCGTTCCGCATCCCCGAGATCGTGGGCGCGGCAGCGAGCTGAGACCGCGGCTGCTCGTGGCAGCCGCGGTCTGCCCGAGGGCACCTGGAACGCCGGGTGCCCCTCGGGCGTGCACGTGCGCGGCCTCGGTCCGACGTGAGCCGCGGGGTGTGGCACAATGGCTAGCTGTACTCGACAGCCGCACAGGAACCCTCTCGCCTCCGGCTGACGCGTCCATCGGGCACTCGGGTACCGCAACCCCACGCGGCAGTCTCGCCGTGCCCAACCACGTCAAATCCAGGAGAACCCACTCCCGTGGCAGTCAAGATCAAGCTGAAGCGTCTGGGCAAGATCCGTTCGCCTCACTACCGCATCGTCGTCGCCGACTCCCGCACTCGCCGTGATGGCCGTGCGATCGAGGAGATCGGCCTGTACCACCCGGTGCAGAACCCCTCGCGCATCGAGGTCGACGCCGACCGTGTGGCGTACTGGCTCGGTGTCGGCGCCCAGCCGACCGAGCCCGTTCTCGCCATCCTGAAGAAGACCGGCGACTGGCAGAAGTTCAAGGGCGAGCCCGCCCCGGCTCCGCTGCTCCAGCCGGCCGAGAAGGCCGCGCGTCCCCTGTTCGAGGCCCTTGGTGGCGACGACGAGGGCAAGGGTGAGGCCATCACCCAGAAGAAGAAGACCGAGAAGAAGGACGAGGCCTCGGCCGAGTCCGGGTCGACCGAGGCCTGAGCATGCTCGAGGAGGCTCTCGAGCACCTCGTGAAGGGCATCGTCGACAACCCTGACGATGTGCAGGTCGCCTCTCGCAACCTGCGCCGCGGGCGCGTTCTCGAGGTCCGGGTCCACCCCGACGACCTCGGCAAGGTGATCGGCCGCAACGGCCGCACCGCGCGTGCCCTGCGCACCGTCGTGGGTGCCATCGGCGGCCGCGGTGTCCGCGTCGACCTCGTCGACGTCGACCACGTCCGCTGACGTCAAACGCAGCACCGGCTCGGGCCGGGGAGGGCCATCGGGCCGTCCCCGGCCCGTAGTCGTATGACAGGAGAGCAAGCACAGTGCAGCTGGTAGTCGCACGGATCGGCCGCGCCCACGGCATCAAGGGCGACGTCACCGTCGAGGTACGAACCGACGAGCCCGAACTCAGGCTCGCCCCCGGCGCCGTCCTGGCCACCGATCCGCCCTCCACGGGGCCGCTCACCATCGAGACCGGCCGCGTCCACAGCGGCCGTCTCCTCCTGCGCTTCGAGGGCGTGAAGGACCGCACCGCCGCCGAGGCCCTCCGCAACACCCTCCTGATCGCCGAGGTCGACCCGGAGGAGCTGCCGGAGGAGGAGGACGAGTACTACGACCACCAGCTGATGGACCTCGACGTGGTCACCGCGGACGGCGTCGAGGTCGGCCGGATCACCGAGATCTCGCACCTGCCCTCCCAGGACCTCTTCATCGTCGAGCGGCCCGACGGCAGCGAGGTGATGATCCCGTTCGTCGAGGAGATCGTCGCCGAGATCGACCTGGCGGAGCAGAAGGCGGTCATCACACCACCGCCCGGCCTGATCGACGACCGCGCCGAGATCGCGTCCTCCCGTGACTCCGAGGACGAGTCCTGATGCGGCTCGACGTCGTCACGATCTTCCCCGAGTACCTCGAACCCCTGAACGTCTCGCTGGTCGGCAAGGCACGCGCGCGTGGGCAGCTGGACGTGCACGTCCACGATCTGCGCGAGTGGACCTACGACCGGCACAACACCGTCGACGACACCCCGTACGGCGGCGGCCCGGGCATGGTCATGAAGACCGACCCCTGGGGGGACGCGCTGGACTGCGTGCTCGCGGACGGCTACGAGACGGGCTCCCGGGCGCCCGCGCTCATCGTCCCCACCCCGAGCGGCCGCCCCTTCACCCAGGAACTCGCCGTGGAGCTCTCCGAGCGTCCCTGGCTGATCTTCACTCCGGCGCGCTACGAGGGCATCGACCGCCGGGTGATCGACGAGTACGCCACCCGGATGCCCGTCCACGAGGTGTCCATCGGCGACTACGTCCTCGCCGGGGGCGAAGCCGCCGTACTGGTGATCACCGAGGCCGTGGCCCGGCTGCTGCCCGGTGTACTGGGCAACGCCGAGTCGCACCGGGACGACTCCTTCGCGCCCGGAGCCATGGCGAACCTGCTCGAAGGACCCGTCTACACCAAGCCGCCCGAGTGGCGCGGCCGCGGCATCCCGGACGTGCTGCTCAGCGGGCACCACGGCAAGATCGCCCGCTGGCGCCGCGACGAGGCACTCCGGCGTACGGCGGCCAACCGGCCCGACCTCATCGAGCGCTGTGACCCCGGGGCCTTCAACAAGAAGGACCGCGAGATGCTCTCCATCCTGGGCTGGGCGCCGGACCCGGCGGGGGAGCCGTACGGCCGATTTTGGCGCAGGCCGGAAGCCGTGGAAGAATAGGCCGCTGTTGTGCGTCGTCCGGCGTGCGCCCCTGCCACAGGGGGACACGACGCCCGCCCCGGCACGGACAGCCTCCTCACGAAACACTAACTACCGCCGATGACCTGTGGCATGGGCGAAGAAAGCAGACGAAATGTCTCAACTGCTCGACTCCGTCGACTCCGCGTCGCTGCGCACCGACATCCCGGCCTTCCGCCCGGGTGACACCGTCAACGTCCACGTCCGCGTCATCGAGGGCAACCGCTCCCGTGTGCAGCAGTTCAAGGGCGTGGTGATCCGTCGCCAGGGCGCCGGTGTCCGCGAGACCTTCACGGTCCGCAAGGTCTCGTTCTCCGTCGGCGTCGAGCGCACCTTCCCGGTGCACACCCCGATCGTCGAGAAGATCGAGCTGGTCACCCGCGGTGACGTGCGTCGCGCGAAGCTGTACTACCTGCGCGAGCTCCGCGGCAAGGCCGCGAAGATCAAGGAGAAGCGCGACAACTGAGCGCTTTTCGGAGGTCACAGCGGGGCCGGATAGCATCTGGCTCCGATGGACACCGAAGCACAGCCGACGGAGCGCGACCGCTCCTCCCGCCCCGAACCAGGGGCCGCGGAGGGACGGTCGCGTTTCGCGTTGGTGTCGAGGATCACCGAGGGACTGCCGGGGGGCCGGATCTCCCTGGCCCTGCTGCTCTGCCTGGTCTTTCTTCTGCTGATCAGTACGTTCGTGGTCAGACCATTCCAGATTCCCAGCGGATCCATGGAAAACGGATTGAGGATCGGGGACCGCGTTCTCGTAA
The DNA here is from genome assembly GCF_029894425.1 of Streptomyces sp. SAI-127. NCBI lineage: Bacteria > Bacillati > Actinomycetota > Actinomycetes > Kitasatosporales > Streptomycetaceae > Streptomyces > Streptomyces sp. SAI-127. The sequence goes on along the minus strand of NZ_JARXYJ010000001.1, from coordinate 3,332,967 downwards.
ATAGGTTGGCGTACCGTTTCGGTGCCGAGCCGCGGCGGGGAGATGTGGTCGTGTTCGACGGAACCGGGTATTTCGGGGACGGGGACTACATCAAGCGCGTTGTGGGTGTGGGGGGAGACCACGTGGTCTGCTGCGACAAGGTGGGGAGGATCGAGGTGAACGGCCGGTCGGTCGACGAGTCGGGCTTCCTGTACCCGGGCGACAGCCCGTCCTCGGTGTCCTTCGAGGTCGAGGTGCCCGACGGCGCGCTGTTCGTCCTCGGTGACCATCGCAGCGTCTCCAGCGACTCCCGGGACCATCTCGGCTCACCGGGCGGCGGCATGATCCCCGTCGAGGATGTTCTCGGACGGGCCGACTGGATCATCTGGCCCGCCGGCCACGCCACCCGTCTGCACCGTTCCGCCGCCTACGCGCGCGTGCCCGCAGCGGAGGGCGCGCATGGGTAACCGCGGCAAACCACGCGGTGTGTCGAGTTCCGCCGCCGACAATCTGCTGCCCACCGGCGTCCGGCGTTCCGCCGGCTCCACGGGCGGCCGTTCGCGCGCGGAGCGGCGCAAGCTCCAGCGCAAGGTCAAGCGGCGCAGGAGGCGCGGCGCGGTCAAGGAGATACCCCTCCTGGTCGGCGTGGCCGTCCTCATAGCCCTGGTCCTGAAGACCTTCCTCGTCCAGGCGTTCGTGATTCCGTCCGGCTCGATGGAACAGACGATCCGGATCGGCGACCGGGTCCTGGTCGACAAGTTCACCCCGTGGTTCGGCTCCGAGCCGCAGCGCGGGGACGTCGTCGTGTTCAAGGACCCCGGCGGCTGGCTCCAGGACGAGCAGACCACGACGAAGAAGGACGACCCCATCGTCGTCAAGCAGGTCAAGGAGGGCCTGACCTTCATCGGCCTGCTGCCGTCCGACAACGAGAAGGACCTCATCAAGCGGGTCGTCGGGGTCGGTGGCGACCGCGTCAAGTGCTGCGACACCCAGGGGCGGGTCACCGTCAACGGCGTCCCCCTGAGCGAGACCGACTACCTGTATCCCGGAAACGCTCCGTCCACCCAGCAGTTCGACATCACCGTCCCGCAGGGGCGGCTGTGGGTGATGGGGGACCACCGCGCCAACTCCGCGGACTCCCGCTCGCACCAGGACACCGACTACGGCGGCACCGTCTCCCTGGACTCGGTGGTCGGACGGGCCATGGTCATCGCCTGGCCCTTTGGGCACTGGACGACACTGAACGAACCGAAAACTTACTCTTCCGTGGCCGACTCGGCACCAGGGACGACCTCAGGCTCCCAGGCGTCGCTTAGGGTTGCTCCCGAGGATCCGAACGAAGCGATCCAACTCCCGAGCCCTGCGGAACTCCCGCTCGTTATGGGAGTGGTGGGCCTGCGCCGAATCTGGGGCAGGCGGCGGCACAGAGTAAGGAGTTGGCGTGGGGGATGTGGCGGTTGGCGCACGATCCGGGCACGACGGCGAGGAGCACCGCGGACGCCCCGTGGAAGCAGCCGACCCGGCCGCGGACAGCGCCGTGACCTCCGGGAATGACTCCGGGGCGACCGAGGACGGCATGACGACGGAGGTCAAGGGAGGGGGGCCGGGCGACTCCGCCCCCAAGGCCAAGAAGCAGCGCTCCTTCTGGAAGGAACTGCCCATCCTGATCGGCATCGCGCTCGTGCTGGCGCTGCTGATCAAGACGTTTCTGGTGCAGGCCTTCTCGATCCCGTCCGACTCGATGCAGAACACCCTCCAGGAGGGCGACCGCGTCCTGGTCGACAAGCTCACCCCGTGGTTCGGCTCCGAGCCCGAGCGCGGCGAGGTGGTCGTCTTCCACGACCCCGACAACTGGCTGGCGGGCGAGCCGACCGCGGACCCGAACGCCGTACAGACGTTCCTGTCCTGGATCGGCCTGATGCCCTCCGCCGAGGAGAAGGACCTCATCAAGCGCGTCGTCGGCGTGGGTGGTGACACGGTCTCCTGCGAGGGCACCGGCCCGCTGAAGGTCAACGGCAAGGCGCTGAGCGAGGCGTCGTACGTCTACCCCGGCAACACCCCGTGCAGCCAGGACGACCAGGGCGGCCAGTTCACGGTGAAGGTCCCCAAGGGCTACATCTGGGTGATGGGCGACCACCGGCAGAACTCCCGTGACTCCCGCTACAACCAGTCGGACAAGCACCACGGCATGGTCCCGGTCGACGATGTCGTCGGGCGCGCCGTCGTGAAGGCCTGGCCGCTCAACCGCTGGGGCACGCTGCCCAAGCCCGACACCTTCGACCAGGCCGGCATCAACAACGGGTCGTCGGCCTCCGCCGCCCTGACGTTCGCGCCGCAGGGGATCGCCCTCGTCGGTGTGGTGCCGGTGGCGTTGTGGCGGCGCAGGAAGATCACCGCGGAGCGGACCCGCTGATCACACCCTGGTCACCGGGGGTGCCGCGCGACCTGGCGAAAGCTTTGCGGAGCGGGTGACCCCGGCCGGGGAGGAGGGGCTGCCCCGGCCAGGTACCGCCGGGTAGGGTGCGGGTCCATGGGTGGCGAGAGCACTACACGTACGGCCCCGCAGCGCGGCGGCACCAGCACGGGCCCGGTGGGCGGCCGGACCGGACAGCGACTGTCCGGACTGGCCGTCGCACTGGGCCTGGTGCTGTTTCTCGGGGGATTCGCCTGGGGAGCGGTGGTGTACCGGCCGTACACCGTGCCCACCGGCTCGATGACGCCCACGATCGACGCGGGCGACCGGGTGCTGGCGCAGCGCGTCGACGGCGACGAGATACGCCGGGGCGATGTCGTCGTCTTCACCGACACGAGCTGGGTGACCGGCGCCTCGGTGGTCAAGCGGGTCGTCGCGGTCGGCGGGGACACCGTCTCCTGCTGCACCGACGGGAAGCTGACCGTCAACGGTAAGAAGATCGACGAGAGCTATCTCAAGGGAGGCGTGGTCGAGGACAAGTCCATCCCGACGGTGAAGGTGCCCGCAGACCGCCTGTTCCTGCTCGGCGACGAGCGTCAGGGCTCGCTGGACTCCTCCGCCCACCTCACCGACGCCGCCCAGGGCACCGTCGCACGCTCGGCCGTCACCGCTCGGGTGGACGCCGTCGTCTGGCCCATGAAGGGCATGCTGGAGCGCCCCACCGGCTTCGAACCGCTCGGCGCGCTCTCCACGCCCGGACCGCTGCGCACGATCTTCATCCTGATCGTCGCCGGCGCGGTGCTTGTGCTGGGCGGCGGGGCGTACGGGCCCGTCGCCAAGCTCTTCGGCGGGCGCTCCCGCGTCCGGACGGAGCCCGTCGGTGCCCGCTGAGGCGTCGGCCGGGCACGGCGACTCGCCCGAAGGCGGACTGCGCAAGGTGGCCCGGGTGGTCCTGCTCGATCCCGAGGACCGCATCCTGCTGCTGCACGGGCACGAACCGGACGATCCGGCCGACGACTGGTGGTTCACGCCCGGCGGCGGACTGGAGGGCGAGGAGACCCGTGAAGAGGCCGCGCTGAGGGAACTCGCCGAGGAGACCGGCATCACCGAGGTGGATCTCGGGCCGGTGCTCTGGCGGCGGACATGCTCGTTCCCGTTCGCGGGCCGTCGCTGGGACCAGGACGAGTGGTACTACCTGGCCCGTACGACGGTGACGGCCACCCGGGCCACGGCCCTGACCGAGCTCGAGCGGCGCAGTGTCGCCGGAGCGCGCTGGTGGACGTGTCAGGAACTGAGCCAGGCACATGAGACGGTGTATCCGACCAGACTCGCCGAGCTGCTGCGCAGGCTGCTCGACGAAGGTCCCCCGGCCGGGCCCGTGACCCTGGACACCGAAATCGTCTAGGGGCTGACGGGACTGGCGCACAATGGTGGGATCGCACGGCTGAAGGGGAACATGCCATGAGCGCCGAGGACCTCGAGAAGTACGAGACCGAGATGGAGCTCAAGCTCTACCGGGAGTACCGCGATGTCGTCGGTCTGTTCAAATACGTGATCGAGACCGAGCGGCGCTTCTACCTGACCAACGACTACGAGATGCAGGTGCACTCGGTCCAGGGTGAGGTGTTCTTCGAGGTGTCCATGGCGGATGCGTGGGTGTGGGACATGTATCGGCCGGCTCGCTTCGTGAAACAGGTCCGGGTATTGACGTTCAAGGACGTGAACATCGAGGAGCTGAACAAGAGCGATCTGGAGTTGCCGGGCGGGTGACACCTGTGGGTGACCCGGTTTTCCACAACCGGTGAGTAGTCCACCAAGATCAACTCGGTGGACGGGGCTGCGTGATCGTTGGCGCCGGAGGTGGTGCCGACATGAACGCACGCAGTGCACTCGGCAAGTACGGCGAGAGTCTGGCCGCGAGGCGGCTGACCGAGGCCGGGATGACGGTCCTGGAGCGCAACTGGCGCTGTGGCAGGACGGGTGAGATCGACATCGTGGCGCGGGACGGCGAGGTCCTGGTCGTCTGCGAGGTCAAGACACGGCGCACGGGCGCCTTCGAGCACCCCATGGCCGCGGTGACCCCCGAGAAGGCGGAGCGCCTGCGAGGCCTCGCCGCCTGCTGGATCCACGCCCACGGAGGCGCGCCACCGGGAGGCGTCCGCATCGACCTGGTGGGTGTGGTCCTGCCGCAGCGCGGCGCACCCGTGGTCGAGCATGCGCGGGGGGTGGCCTGAGATGGGTTTCGCTCGCACGTGCTCGGTGGCGCTGGTGGGCGTCGAGGGAGTCGTGGTCGAGGTCCAGGCGGACCTGGAGCCCGGGGTGGCGGCGTTCACGCTGGTGGGGTTGCCGGACAAGAGCTTGACGGAGAGCCGGGACCGGGTTCGGGCGGCCGTCGTGAACTCGGGTGGTGAATGGCCCCAGAAGAAGCTCACCGTGGGCCTCAGTCCGGCATCGGTGCCGAAGGCGGGGTCGGGATTCGACCTTGCCGTCGCGTGCGCCGTGCTGGGTGCCTCCGAGCGGATCGACCCGCGCGTGCTCGCCGACATCGTGATGATCGGAGAGCTGGGGCTGGACGGCCGGGTGCGGCCCGTGAGGGGCATCCTGCCCGCGGTACTGGCCGCCGCGGACGCCGGCTATGAGCAGGTCGTGGTGCCGGAGTGTGCCGCCGCCGAGGCTTCGCTGGTGCCCGGGGTCTCCGTGCTCGGCGTGCGCACTCTGCGGCAGCTGATCGCGGTCCTCGCGGACGAGCCGGTGCCCGACGAGGCGCCCGACGAGCCGGGCCGCCCCGATCCGCTGCTGGCCGGCCTGCGCGTGCCGGGGACGGGAGCCGCCACCGGCATGCACAGCTCCGGAGCCGCGCAGCAGGACCACGGTCACGACCTGGCCGATGTCGTCGGTCAGATCTCGGCGCGGACCGCGGTGGAGGTGGCGGCGGCCGGTGGCCATCACCTGTTCCTGGAGGGCCCGCCCGGCGCGGGCAAGACGATGCTCGCGGAGCGGCTGCCCGCGGTCCTGCCCCGGCTGGCCCGGGAGGAGTCGCTCGAGGTGACGGCGGTGCACTCGGTGGCGGGTCTGCTACCGCCGGGCAAGCCCCTGATCGATGCCGCGCCCTACTGCGCTCCGCACCACTCGGCCACCATGCAGGCCCTCGTCGGCGGCGGACCCGGTATCGCCCGTCCCGGGGCGGTGTCGCTGTCTCATCGAGGCGTCCTCTTTCTGGACGAGACACCCGAGTTCAACACCCAGGCCCTCGACGCGCTGCGGCAGCCGCTGGAGGCGGGGCACGTGGTGATCGCGCGCAGCGCGGGCGTGGTGCGGTTTCCGGCGAAATTCCTGATGGTGCTCGCGGCGAATCCGTGCCCCTGCGGTCGCTTCTCGCAGACCGACGACTTCTGCGAGTGTCCGCCCTCGGCGATCCGGCGCTACCAGGCCCGGCTCTCCGGTCCGCTGCTCGACCGGGTCGACCTGCGGGTGCAGGTGGACCGGGTCACACGTGACCAGCTTGCCGGACGCGGTGCCCGGGGCGAGTCGACCGCCGTGGTCGCCGACCGGGTACGGGCGGCCAGGGAACGGGCGGCGATGCGCTTCGCCGGCACGCCGTGGCGGACCAACAGCGAGGTGCCCGGGCGCGAGCTGCGAAGTCGCTGGCACGCCGTGTCCGGGGCGATGGACGAGGCCGAGCGCAATCTGGAGCGGGGCGTCCTGACCGCCCGAGGGCTCGACCGCGTACTGCGTGTCGCCTGGACGGTCGCGGACCTCGCCGGACACGACCGTCCGGACGCGACGGACGTCGCCCTGGCGCTGCAACTGCGCACCGGAGTGCCCCGGGGAGTGCCCATGGCCATCGGGGCGCCGGCATGACCGGCGAGGAACCCGACGGCGAGCTGCTCGACCGCGTCTTCCTCGCTCGGGTCGTCGAGCCCGGGGACGAGGTCGGCGGGCGGTGGATTCGGGAGTGGGGTGTGGGGGAGGTGGCCGCGCGGTTGCGGGGGGCCGGGGAGCCGTTGCCCGGGGTGAGCGAGAAGCGGTGGAGCGGGTTGCGGGCCCGGGCCCGGGTGGCCGAGCCCCGCCGTGATCTGGCCGTCGCGTACGAGGCCGGTGCGCGCTTCGTCGTTCCCGGGAGCGGCGAGTGGCCGGGGCAGCTCGACGATCTCGCGGACGCGCGACCGATCGGACTGTGGGTGCGGGGTCTGCCCAGCCTGCGGATGTGGGCGTTGAGGTCCGTCGCCCTAGTGGGGGCCCGTGCCTGTACCGAGTACGGGGCTCACATGGCGGCCACCCTCGGCACCGGGCTCGCCGAGCGCGGCTGGGTCGTCGTGTCCGGCGGGGCGTACGGCGTCGACGGCGCCGCCCACCGCGGTGCTCTCGGCGCAGGCGGCGCCACCGTGGCCGTCCTGGCCTGCGGAGTCGACCGTCCCTACCCACGCGGACACACCCAGTTGATCACCAGGATCGCGGAACAGGGTCTGGTGATCGGCGAGTTGCCGCCCGGCGATCATCCGACGCCCAGCAGATTCGTGCTGCGCAACAGGGTGATCGCCGCCCTCACCCGCGGCACCGTCGTCGTCGAGGCCGCCCACCGCAGCGGCTCGCTGGTCACCGCCCGTGCGGCACAGCGCTTGGGCCGTCACACGATAGGAGTGCCCGGGCCGGCCACCAGCAGCCTGTCGGCCGGAGTGCACGAGCTGCTGCGCGGGGACGCCACGCTGGTCACCGACGCGGCGGAAGTCGTGGAGCTGGTCGGCGACATGGGGGAGCTGGCCCCCGACCGGCGCGGGCCCGTGCTGCCGCGCGACCTGCTGGCCCCGGCGGCACGGAGGGTGCTGTCCGCGCTGCCCGGACGACGGGAGGCCGGAGTGGAGGAGATCGCGCGCGGTGCGCAGACGACGCCGGACGACGCCATCGCGAGACTGTACGAACTCCGTGCACTTGGTTACGTCGAACGACACGGCGACAGCTGGAAGTTGACACGCCAGGCGATGATCTCCGTCCGGGGCGGTCGCGGCCCGTGTTGACCGAGCGTGTTCGGCCGTCCGGGCGAAGCCCGAAGCCCTTGCGGTTTCCCGCAGTTGGAGTGTTCTGGTGATCACACAGGGTGATGCCCGTGCCCCGGGAGAGCGGTCGCCGGAACGCATCTGCGCATGCACCCGGCCACGTTGTTTGCGCACTGCGACTCCTCAGTCACGCTACGCTCACGGGGATTCCGACGCACTTCACGTACATCGCGTACTTCACGGCAGAACGGCACAAGGCGACGAATGCCCCAGCACACTTCCGGATCCGACCGGGCGGCGATCCCCCCAGCCGCCCGTGACGGTGGCAGCGTGCGGCCGCCCGCTCCCTCGACGCTCGACGAGCTGTGGCGGTCGTACAAAGCGACGGGAGACGAGCGGCTGCGCGAGCAGCTGATCCTGCACTACTCGCCGCTCGTGAAGTACGTGGCCGGGCGGGTGAGCGTCGGGCTGCCGCCCAATGTCGAGCAGGCGGACTTCGTGTCCTCGGGGGTCTTCGGACTCATCGACGCGATCGAGAAGTTCGACATCGACCGGGAGATCAAGTTCGAGACGTACGCGATCACCCGGATCCGGGGCGCGATGATCGACGAACTGCGGGCGCTGGACTGGATTCCGCGATCCGTGCGGCAGAAGGCGCGCAACGTCGAGCGGGCGTACGCGACGCTGGAGGCGCGGCTCAGGCGGACGCCCAGCGAGGGGGAGGTCGCCGGCGAGCTGGGGATCGCGGTGGACGATCTCCATGCGGTCTTCAGCCAGTTGTCGCTGGCCAACGTGGTGGCGCTGGAGGAGCTGCTGCATGTCGGGGGCGAGGGCGGCGACCGGCTGAGCCTCATGGACACCCTGGAGGACACCGCCGCGGACAATCCCGTGGAGGTCGCCGAGGACCGCGAGCTCAGACGGTTCCTGGCGCGGGCCATCAACACGCTGCCCGAGCGGGAGAAGACCGTCGTCACCCTGTACTACTACGAGGGGCTCACCCTCGCGGAGATCGGGAACGTGCTGGGGGTGACCGAGAGCCGGGTCAGCCAGATCCACACCAAGTCCGTGCTGCAACTGCGGGCGAAGCTGGCCAGTTTCGGTCGCTGACCTGGCCGGACGACCTCTCGGTCACGGCCGGTCGGGTGGAGTGACTCCCGTCCGCGGTGGCGCGTCCGTACAGTGGTTGACGTGCCAAGGATTCGAGCGGCCTCCGTGGCCGAGCACCGGTCGATGCAGCGAGCCGCCCTGCTGGACGCGGCTCGCTCTTTGCTGTCCGAGGGCGGGACGGAGGCGCTGACCTTCCCGGCCCTCGCCGAGCGGACGGGGCTCGCGCGGTCGTCCGTGTACGAGTACTTCCGGTCGCGGGCCGCCGTGGTCGAGGAACTGTGCGCGGTCGACTTCCCCGTCTGGGCCGCGGAGGTCTCGGCGGCGATGGCCGCGGCGGAGGACCCTGAGGCCAGGGTCGAGGCGTATGTGCGGCAGCAGCTGGCGCTGGTGGGGGACCGGCGGCACCGGGCTGTCGTGGCGATCTCCGCGAGCGAGCTGGACGCAGGGGCCCGGGAGAAGATCCGGGCGGCGCACGGGGGGCTGGTCGCGATGATCGTCGAGGCGCTCGGCGAGATGGGGCATGAACAGCCCCGGCTGGCGGCGATGCTGGTGCAGGGGGTCGTGGACGCGGCTGTGCGCAGGATCGAGCTGGGGGCCGCGGAGGAGCCGTCCGTGATCACCGAGGCCGCGGTGTCCATGGCGCTGCGGGGTGTGCGGGGCTGAGGCCGGGCGGGCGTGGGTTTCGCCTGCCCGCGTTTTGCGGCCTGCCGCCTCCGTGGGTCGGGAGCCGCCCCGAGCGGCTGCTGCCCGCGGTCAGGGCAGCGGGACGCCCAGTACCGGGAGCAGTCTCGAAGGACCTCTGTGCAGCAGCCATGGCGGGAGCAGGGACAGCGGATCCAGGTAGGCCTCGCCCCTCCGTAGGCCCCAGTGCACGCACGTGCTCGTGCAGTGGGAGCCCGTCGGTTCGACCGTGCCCACCACCTCGCCCGCCGCCAGCTCGGCGCCCTTCTCCACCGACGCCGTCACCGGCTCGTACGTTGTTCGAAGATCCGTCCCGGCCAGTTCCACCGAGACCACGCCCCTCCCCGCCACCCGCCCCGCGAAGGACACCCGGCCCGGCGCCACCGCTCGTACCGGGCTTCCGGGAGGGGCCGCCAGGTCCACGCCCCGGTGTCCGCGGCCGTACACCGTCGCCGGGGGCTCCCAGCCGCGCAGCACCGTCGGACGGGCGCCCACGGGCCAGGCGCGGCCGATCGCCGGGACCGAGGTGTCCGTGGCCGCCGGGGTGAGAAAGGGCGGCCGGGGTGGGGGCGCCGGCGCCGCCAGCAGCAGCAGAAACCCCAGCACCAGCCACGTACCGCATCGTCCGTATCGCTTCGCTCGCATGCGGAGACCGTCCCGCACCCGCCCCGGTCCTGGCCGGGACCTGTGGACTACTCCCGGGTTGTGGACAGCGGCGTCACCCGGTACCCCGCGGGTCCCGTACACTTCTTCTGGCGATCCGGGTCACCGGGTCGACTTCGCACGCCCCGACATCAGGCCCTCAAACAGCCGGTGTCAGCGCCTCTCGGTCCCTAGTGGCAAGGCGCATCGCGGGCGTCAGGCGCGAGTGCCATCCGGCGCGCGCGGCACAACCGAGAACACCAAGGAGAACGGCCATGGCCGTCGTCACGATGCGGGAGCTGCTGGAAAGCGGCGTCCACTTCGGTCACCAGACCCGTCGTTGGAACCCGAAGATGAAGCGGTTCATCTTCACGGAGCGCAACGGCATCTACATCATCGACCTGCTCCAGTCGCTGTCGTACATCGACCGCGCCTACGAGTTCGTCAAGGAGACCGTCGCCCACGGCGGCACGGTCATGTTCGTCGGCACGAAGAAGCAGGCGCAGGAGGCCATCGCCGAGCAGGCCACCCGCGTCGGCATGCCCTACGTCAACCAGCGCTGGCTGGGCGGCATGCTCACCAACTTCTCGACCGTCTACAAGCGTCTGCAGCGCCTCAAGGAGCTCGAGCAGATCGACTTCGAGGACGTCGCCGCGTCGGGTCTGACCAAGAAGGAGCTTCTCGTGCTCTCGCGCGAGAAGGCCAAGCTGGAGAAGACCCTCGGTGGTATCCGCGAGATGCAGAAGGTGCCCAGCGCCGTCTGGATCGTGGACACCAAGAAGGAGCACATCGCGGTCGGCGAGGCCCGGAAGCTCAACATCCCGGTCGTCGCCATCCTCGACACCAACTGCGACCCCGACGAGGTCGACTACAAGATCCCGGGCAACGACGACGCGATCCGCTCCGTCACCCTGCTCACCCGTGTGATCGCCGACGCCGTCGCCGAGGGGCTTATCTCCCGCTCGCGCGTCGCCACCGGTGACAAGGGCGAGAAGGCCGCGGGCGAGCCGCTCGCCGAGTGGGAGCGCGACCTGCTCGAGGGTGGCGAGAAGAAGGCCGAGGAGGCTCCCGCCGCCGAGGCCGCTCCGGCCGCGGAGGCCACCGAGGCTCTTGCTGAGGCCCCCGCTGCCGAGGCCGAGGCCCCGGCCGAGGCGCCCGCTGCCGAGGCCCCCGCCGCCGAGGCCGCTCCGGCCGCGGACGCCGAGCAGGTCTGATCCGTCAGCGTCAGGGGTGACGGCGGGAGCGGGGGCATGAACTCCGCTCCCGCCGTTCACCCGTAGGTCAGCGGAGAGTCGGCGGCCCCCGGCTGAATGGGGGCCGTAGACCCCGTAGATCTTCGATCTTCCAGACTTCGAGAAAGATTCACAGACTCATGGCGAACTACACCGCCGCCGACGTCAAGAAGCTCCGTGAGCTCACGGGCGCCGGCATGATGGACTGCAAGAAGGCGCTGGACGAGGCCGCGGGCGACGTCGAGAAAGCAGTCGAGGCGCTCCGGATCAAGGGCCAGAAGGGCGTCGCCAAGCGCGAGGGCCGCTCCGCCGAGAACGGCGCCGTGGTCTCGATCATCGCCGACGACAACTCCTCCGGCGTCCTCGTCGAGCTCAAGTGCGAGACGGACTTCGTCGCCAAGGGCGAGAAGTTCCAGGCCGTCGCCGAGAAGATCGCGCAGCACGTCGCCGCGACCTCCCCGGCCGACCTGGAGGCCCTGCTCGCCTCCGAGATCGAGGCCGGCAAGACCGTCCAGGCGTTCGTGGACGAGGCCAACGCCAACCTCGGCGAGAAGATCGTCCTGGACCGCTTCGCGCAGTTCGCCGACGGCTTCGTGACCGCGTACATGCACCGCACGATGCCCGACCTGCCCCCGCAGATCGGTGTCCTCGTCGAGCTGGACAAGCCCAACCCCGAGGTCGCCCGCGGTGTCGCCCAGCACATCGCCGCCTTCGCGCCGAAGTACCTCTCCAAGGAGGACGTGCCGGCCGAGGTCGTCGAGTCCGAGCGCCGCGTCGCCGAGGAGACCACCCGCGCCGAGGGCAAGCCCGAGGCCGCCCTGCCGAAGATCGTCGAGGGTCGCCTCAACGGCTTCTTCAAGGACGCCACGCTGCTCGGTCAGCCGTACGCGCTCGACAACAAGAAGTCGGTCCAGAAGGTTCTGGACGAGGCCGGTGTCACCCTGAAGCGCTTCACGCGCATCAAGGTCGGCATCTGAGTCCGTACCGCGAGCGACGCGCGGGCCCTATAGGGTCGTCAGCAGTCGTCCGGTACGCCGCCACGCACGCGCGTGGCGGACGACAGCAGATCTGACGAGGAGGCCATTGCCGCGCATGGGATGCGAACCAGTTCCCACCGGCAGTGGCCTTCTTCGTATGTGCAACAGGTGAAAGAGGCGGGATCCCCATGACCACCAAGGCCCAGAAGAGCGACGACGGCAAAGTGCGCGGCCGGTTTCTGCTGAAGCTGTCCGGAGAGGCGTTCGCCGGTGGCGGGGGCCTGGGTGTGGACCCCGACGTGGTGCACAAGATCGCCCGTGAGATCGCCGCCGTCGTCCGGGACGGTGCCGAGATCGCCGTCGTCATCGGTGGCGGCAACTTCTTCCGCGGTGCCGAACTCCAGCAGCGCGGCATGGACCGCGCCCGCTCGGACTACATGGGCATGCTCGGCACCGTGATGAACTGCCTCGCCCTCCAGGACTTCCTGGAGAAGGAGGGCATCGACAGCCGGGTGCAGACCGCCATCACCATGGGCCAGGTCGCCGAGCCGTACATCCCGCTGCGTGCCGTGCGCCACCTGGAGAAGGGCCGCGTGGTCATCTTCGGCGCCGGTATGGGCATGCCGTACTTCTCCACCGACACCACCGCCGCGCAGCGCGCCCTGGAGATCGACGCCGAGGCGCTGCTCATGGGCAAGAACGGCGTGGACGGGGTCTACGACTCCGACCCGAAGACCAACCCCGACGCGGTCAAGTTCGACGCCCTCGGATACGGCGAGGTCATCACCCGTGACCTGAAGGTCGCCGATGCCACCGCCGTCACGCTGTGCCGCGACAACAAGCTTCCGATCCTGGTGTTCGAGCTCCTGGCGGAGGGCAATATCGCCCGCGCTGTCAAGGGTGAGAAGATCGGCACGCTTGTGGGTGACCAGGACAGCCGGGACTGACCCGGGATACACCCGGTCCCTGACCGGGGGATGGACAATGTCCTGCCGGTCGGGAACCGTGCAGGAAGAAGACGCGACGCAGCCGGCCGCCGCCCCCACGCATATGGAACAGCAGCCGGGCCTACTCAAGACACGCAGGAGCAAGTGGTGATCGAAGAGACCCTCCTCGAGGCCGAGGAGAAGATGGAGAAGGCCGTCGTGGTCGCCAAGGAGGACTTCGCCGCGATCCGCACCGGGCGTGCGCACCCGGCGATGTTCAACAAGATCGTGGCCGACTACTACGGCGCGCCGACGCCGATCAACCAGCTGGCTTCGTTCTCCGTGCCGGAGCCGCGCATGGCCGTGGTGACCCCGTTCGACAAGACCGCCCTGCGCAACATCGAACAGGCGATCCGCGATTCCGACCTGGGCGTCAACCCGAGCAACGACGGCAACATCATCCGGGTGGTGTTCCCCGAGCTCACCGAGGAGCGCCGCCGCGACTACATCAAGGTCGCCAAGGCCAAGGCCGAGGACTCGCGCGTGTCCATTCGCTCGGTCCGCCGCAAGGCCAAGGACGCGATCGACAAGCTCGTCAAGGACGGCGAGGTCGGCGAGGACGAGGGCCGCCGTGCGGAGAAGGAGCTCGACGACGCGACGCACAAGTACGTCGCCCAGGTGGACGAGCTCCTCAAGCACAAGGAAGCAGAGCTTCTCGAGGTCTGATGAACGACTCTTCCTGGGGGACGCCGCCACACGCCGGGCACTGGGGGCCGTCCGACCAGGGGCCTGTCCAGGGGGCTGCCCCGGCGGGTCCCGCGTACGATGCGCATGACGCGCAGCACACTCGGCCCATGCCCATCGTGCCCGACGGACCCGCTGTACCTCCGTACGGCGGCGACCAGGATGACGACCGGGGGGCCGCTCGGCTGAGCGGTCCCTTGTTCCGGGACGAGCAGTTCCGGGACGAGGCGTTCCGGGACGAGAGGTTCCGCGACGAGACGACGTCGGCGCAGCCCTACGCGGCGGCGCCGCAGAAGCAGAATCCGGAGCCCATGCCCGACTCCTCGCAGCCGGCGCCCGCGCCGCAGAAGAAGAGCGCGGGGCGGGATCTGGGTGCCGCCATAGGCGTCGGGGTCGGACTCGGTGCGGTGATCATCGCGTCGCTGTTCTTCGTCAAGGCCGCGTTCGTCGGCGTGATAGCGGTCGCCGTCGTCGTGGGTCTGTGGGAGCTGACCAGCAGGCTTCAGGAGCGCAAGGGCATCAAGGCGCCGCTCGTGCCGCTGGCGCTCGGCGGGGCCGCGATGGTCGTCACGGGGTACGTCAGGGGCGCCGAGGGGGCCTGGGTCGCCATGGCGCTCACGGCACTCGCCGTCCTCGTCTGGCGGATGACGGAACCGCCGGAGGGCTACCTCAAGGACGTCACGGCGGGCGTCTTCGCGGCGTTCTACGTTCCGTTCCTGGCCACGTTCGTCGCGATGATGCTGACAGCCGAGGACGGGGCGGCCCGGGTACTGATGTTCCTGCTCCTGACCGTCGTCAGCGACACGGGCGCGTACGCCGTCGGCTGGCGCTTCGGCACGCACAAGCTCGCGCCGCGCATCAGCCCCGGCAAGACCCGTGAGGGTCTGGTCGGAGCGGTGCTGTTCGCGATGGTGGCGGGCGCGCTGTGCATGCAGTTCCTGATCGACGACGGCACCTGGTGGCAGGGCCTGCTCATCGGCCTCGCGGTCGCGGCCAGCGCGACGCTGGGTGACCTCGGTGAGTCGATGATCAAGCGGGACCTCGGCATCAAGGACATGGGCACTCTGCTGCCGGGCCACGGCGGCATCATGGACCGCCTGGACTCCCTCCTGCCGACGGCTCCGGTGGTGTGGCTGCTGCTGGTCCTGTTCGTGGGCTCCGGCTGACTTACCTCGCGTCTACGGCTTTCCCGGCCCCCGTCCTGTTCAGGGCGGGGGCTGCCGGCTGTGCGATCGCCCTCATCGGCCTGGAGGGGGCGGTCAGCACATGACGTGTTTCCCGTGCCCCTGACCGGGGGCTTCTTCATGGCGGGCGGCCCGGCGGTCGCCGCCGTGTCCGACGGATCTTTCCGGGTGTCGGGGAACATCAACCGGGCGGCAAGGATGATCACTCCCAGGGACGCCCACACCAGACCGTGGCGCAGCCACCGCACGCCGCCCTCCCAGTCCCGGGGAGGGCCGAAGGCCGGCCAGGACGCGAGAAAATGCGATCGAGGAGCGTCATGGAGCTGTCACCCTCGCCGTTGAACCGGATCGCGAACAGCGGCCTCGGAGCAGTCCCCGCAGTGGTGGGCGTTGCTTATGCGACTCAAGCCAGTGACGGGTCCGCGCGGCTCGTGGCGTGGGCCGCCGTGATCGGTTTGGTGTTCATCGCTGTCCGGGGCTATCGACTCGGTGTCACCTGCGACAACAGTAAGGCGACGATCCGTGGCTATGTGCGCACGCGAGTGATCATGAGAGAGCACATCACCGCGGTCTCGGACTTCCCTGCCATCAGGTGGACGACTGGCACGGGGCGCAAGCGATGGACACCGATCACGGCGTTCATGACGAGCCCGAGCGAGACCACAGGGACCCGACTCTCGAAGGAACGCATCACCGCGAAACTGCGGCGGTGGGCGAGACCCTAGATACTTGACCCACAGGTGACCACCCCCACCCCACTCCGGCCTGGGCCCCCCAGTTGATCTGCCACACTGGAAGGGTTATGCCTGCACCCGGAGAACTCACTTTCGTCGCCCCCCGCGGAGCCAAGAAGCCGCCGCGGCACCTTGCCGATCTCACGCCCGCCGAGCGCAAGGAGGTCGTGGCGGGGATCGGGGAGAAGCCGTTTCGTGCCAAGCAGCTCTCGCAGCACTACTTCGCGCGGTACGCGCACGACCCGGCGGAGTGGACCGACATCCCGGCCGGCGCGCGCGGCAAGCTCCAGGAGGCGTTGCTTCCCGAGCTCATGACCGTCGTACGGCATCTGTCGACCGACCAGGGGACCACGCGCAAGACGCTGTGGCGGCTGTTCGACGGGACGCTCGTGGAGTCGGTGCTGATGCGGTACCCGGACCGGGTGACCATGTGCATCAGCTCGCAGGCGGGCTGTGGCATGAACTGCCCCTTCTGTGCCACCGGGCAGGCGGGACTGGACCGCAATCTGTCCACCGCCGAGATCGTGCACCAGATCGTGGACGGGATGCGGGCGCTCCGGGACGGAGAGGTGCCCGGCGGGCCCGCGCGGCTCTCCAACATCGTCTTCATGGGGATGGGCGAACCGCTCGCCAACTACAAGCGGGTCGTCGGGTCCATTCGTGCGCTCACCGACCCCGCGCCCGACGGGCTCGGGCTCTCCCAGCGCGGCATCACCGTGTCGACCGTGGGGCTCGTGCCCGCCATTCACCGGTTCTCCGAAGAAGGCTTCAAGTGCCGGCTCGCGATCTCCCTGCACGCGCCCGACGACGAGCTGCGTGACACCCTCGTCCCCGTGAACACGCGGTGGAAGGTTCGCGAGGTGCTCGACGCCGGGTTCGAGTACGTCGAGAAGAGCGGGCGTCGGCTGTCCATCGAGTACGCGCTCATCCGGGACATCAACGACCAGGCGTGGCGGGGCGACCGGCTCGGCCGCCTGCTCAAGGGCAAGCCGGTGCACGTCAACCTCATCCCGCTGAACCCGACTCCCGGGTCCAAGTGGACCGCCTCCCGGCCCGAGGACGAGAAGGCCTTCGTCGAGGCCATCGCCGCCCATGGTGTGCCGGTGACGGTCCGGGACACCCGTGGACAGGAGATCGACGGGGCCTGTGGTCAGCTCGCGGCCACCGAGCGGTAGTCTGACGGACGTACGTACATCTTCATATCCGACAGGGGAGCGCCACAGCGCTGAGAGTGCGGCAATCGGGCCGCAGACCCTCTGAACCTCGCCCAGGTCATTCTGGGTAGGAAGTTCGGTCATCACCGTGAACAACAAGAAGTTCCTTGCTGCCGTCGTCGGCCTCGGCCTCGTCACGCTGTCCGCGTGCGGGTCGTCGTCCGACGACTCCGAAAGCTCCGGCTCCAAGACCGTCACCCTCGTCAGCCACGACTCGTGGGCCGTCTCCAAGAACGTCCTCGCCGACTTCGAGAAGAAGTCCGGCTACCAGGTCAAGGTCCTGGAGGACGGCGACGCCGGGCAGGCCGTCAACAAGGCCATTCTCACCAAGGACAACCCGCAGGGCGACGTCTTCTTCGGCGTCGACAACACCTTGCTGTCCCGCGCGCTCGACAACGGGCTCTTCCAGTCGTACGAGGCCAAGGGCGCCGATCGGATCAAGGCCGGGTACCGGGTCGACGGGGACAAGGTCACGCCCATCGACACCGGCGACATCTGCGTCAACTACGACAAGGCCTACTTCACCGAGCACAAGCTCCAGCCGCCGACGTCGTACGACGATCTGATCAAGCCCGCCTACAAGAACCTCCTCGTCACCGAGAACGCCTCCACCTCCTCGCCGGGCCTCGGCTTCCTCCTCGGGAGCGCGGCGAAGTACGGCGACGACGGATGGCAGGGCTACTGGAAGAAGCTCAAGGCCAACGGCGTCAAGGTCGTCGACGGCTGGGAGCAGGCCTACAACGAGGAGTTCTCCGGTTCCGCCGGGGGCAAGAAGGCGAAGGCCGACCGGCCGCTCGTCGTGTCGTACGCCTCCTCGCCGCCCGCCGAGGTGATCTACGCCGACCCGAAGCCGACGACCGCCCCGACCGGCGTGGCGCAGGGCACCTGCTTCCGGCAGATCGAGTACGCCGGACTGCTGAGCAACGCCGCGAACGCCAAGGGCGGCAAGGCGTTGCTGGACTTCCTGCTCACCAAGGAGTTCCAGCAGGACATGCCGCTCAACATGTTCGTCTACCCGGTCGTGGACGGCGCCCAGGTGCCGGCCGAGTTCACGCAGTACGGTCCGCAGGCCAAGGACCCCGAGACCATGGACCCGGCGAAGATCGCCGACAACCGTGACGACTGGGTCAAGTCGTGGACCTCGCTCGTACTGAAGTAAGGCCCCGCAAGGGCGTCAAGAACGCGGCGGCCCGGCTCGGGCTGATGGCCGTGCCCGTCGCGTTCTTCGCCGTCTTCTTCGCCTATCCCGTGTCGGCGATCGTTGCGCGCGGACTCGAGACCGACGGGACCTGGCAGTTCGGCAGGATCATCGACGTCCTCACCCAGCCGGACATCCGGCACGTCCTGTGGTTCACCACCTGGCAGGCGCTCGCCTCCACGGCGCTCACGCTCCTGGTCGCGCTCCCCGGCGCGTATGTCTTCGCGCGCTTCGACTTCCCCGGCAAACAGATCCTGCGGGCCGTGGTCACCGTCCCCTTCGTGCTGCCGACCGTCGTCGTCGGTACGGCCTTCCTGGCGCTCGTCGGCCGTGGTGGGTTGCTGGACGAGTTGTGGGGCGTACGGCTGGACACCACGGTGTGGGCGATCCTGCTCGCGCACGTCTTCTTCAACTACGCGGTCGTCGTACGGACGGTCGGCGGACTGTGGGCCCAGCTGGATCCGCGTCAGGAGGAGGCCGCGCGGATGCTCGGCGCGTCCCGGCTCAGGGCCTGGCGGACGGTCACGCTCCCCGCGCTCGCGCCCGCAGTGGCCGCCGCCGCCCTCATGGTCTTCCTCTTCACCTTCACCTCCTTCGGCGTAGTGCAGATCCTCGGCGGGCCGACCTTCTCGACACTCGAAGTGGAGATCTACCGGCAGACCTCCGAGATCTTCGACCTGTCCACGGCCGCCGTGCTGACGCTGATCCAGTTCGTCGCGGTGGGCGCTGTTCTCGCCCTGCACGCGTGGACCGTACGGCGCCGGGAGACCGCGCTGCGGCTCGTGGACGAGTCCGTCACCGCCCGGCGGCCGCGAGGGGCGGGGGAGTGGGGGCTGCTGGCCGGGGTCGTGGGCAGCGTCGCCGTACTCCTGGTGCTGCCGCTCGCGGTGCTGGTGCAACGGTCGCTCGACGCTCCCGACTTCGGCTACTACCGGGCGCTGACCCACAGCGACGGCGGGGTCTTCCTCGTCGCGCCGATCGAGGCGGTCGGGAACTCACTGGAGTACGCCCTCGCCGCCACCGCCATCGCGGTGGTGATCGGGGGCCTCGCGGCGGCCGCGCTGACGCGGCGGGACGCGGGCCGGTTCGTACGGGGCTTCGACGCGCTGCTGATGCTGCCGCTCGGGGTGTCCGCGGTGACCGTCGGCTTCGGGTTCCTGATCTCGCTCGACGAGCCGCCGCTGGACCTCAGGCAGTCCTGGATCCTGGTGCCGCTCGCGCAGGCGCTGGTCGGGGTGCCCTTCGTCGTGCGGACCATGCTGCCGGTGCTGCGGGCCGTGGACCACCGGCTGCGGGAGGCCGCGGCCGTGCTCGGGGCCTCGCCGTGGCGGGTGTGGCGGGAGGTCGATCTGCCCATGGTGCGGCGGGCGTTGCTGATCGCGGCGGGCTTCGCGTTCGCCGTGTCGCTGGGGGAGTTCGGGGCGACGGTGTTCATCGCACGGCCCGACAACCCGACGCTGCCGGTCGCCGTGGCACGGCTGCTCGGGCGGGCCGGTGATCTCAACTACGGCCAGGCGATGGCCCTTTCGACGATCCTGATGGTGGTGTGCGCGGTGGCGTTGCTGGTCCTTGAGCGGCTGCGGACCGACCGGACCGGGGAGTTCTGATGCTGCTGAGCCTTGAGGACGCGACGGTACGGTTCGGCGGGCGGGCCGTGCTCGACGAGGTCGGTCTCGATGTCGCCGAGCACGAGATCGTGTGTGTGCTCGGGCCCAGCGGCAGCGGCAAGTCGACACTGCTGCGGGCGGTGGCCGGCCTTCAACCGCTCGACCGGGGCCGGGTCCTGCTCGACGGGCGTGACCAGGGCGGGGTGCCCGCGCACAAGCGCGGGGTCGGTCTGATGTTCCAGGACCATCAGCTCTTCCCGCAGCGGGACGTGGGCGCGAATGTGGCCTTCGGATTGCGGATGCACGGAGCCGCGAGGGCACAACAGGACGAGCGGGTGCGGGAGTTGCTCGACCTCGTCGGGCTTCCGGGTGCCGCCCGCCGGGCTGTCGGCGCGCTCTCCGGAGGTGAGCAGCAGCGGGTCGCGCTGGCCCGCGCGCTCGCGCCCCGGCCCCGGCTGCTGATGCTCGACGAGCCGCTCGGACAGCTGGACCGCTCGCTGCGGGAGCGGCTGGTCGTCGAACTGCGGGAGCTGTTCGGGCGGTTGGGCACCACGGTGCTCGCGGTCACCCACGACCAGGGCGAGGCCTTCGCGCTGGCCGACCGGGTCGTGGTGATGCGGGACGGGCGGATCGCCCAGTCCGGTACGCCTCTTGAGGTGTGGCAGCGGCCGGCGGACGAGTTCGTGGCCCGCTTCCTCGGCTTTGAGAACGTCGTCGAGGGCACGGTGGCGGGGGAGTTCGCGGACACGGTGTGGGGGAAGGTTCCGGTGCCTTCGGGAGCCGCCCAGGGGGTCAGGAGCGTGCTGGTGCGACCGGCGGGAGTGCGGCTCATGGCGGCCGACGAGGGCCTGCGCTGCACGGTGGCCGCGCGGACCTTCAAGGGCACCCACGTGGCCGTACATCTGCACCCTGGGGAGGGCGGGCCGCGGTTGGAGGCCGCGTGCGCGCTTCGTGAGGCGCCGGAGGTCGGGGACACGGTCGGGGTGGAGTTCGACCCGGCCGAAATCCTCGTGCTGGACTGACCGGGCGGACATAGGGTGCGGGGCATGACCCTGCTCTCACACGACCGCTACTGCGACGAGATCGCTCACCAAGTAGGCCTGCTGAGGGACGTACTGACGTCCGGGGTCGACCTGTCCGTGACCGTGCCGACCTGCCCGGAGTGGTCGCTGGAGCAGCTGGTGCGGCACACCGGGGGCGCGCTGCGCTGGGTGGAGCTGATGGTGCGGACCCGGGCCCAGGAGGAAGTGCCCGAGGACCGGGTGCCGTTGGGGGAAGGGCCCGAGGACGCCGGGGCGCTGGACGCCTGGCTCGCGGAGACGGGGGAGATGCTCGGCGCCGCGCTTCGGGAGGCAGGGCCGGATGCCAAGGTGTGGTCCTGGGCCGGGATACCCACCTCGGGCTTCTGGGCCCGCAGGATGGCACACGAACTCACCGTCCACCGTGCCGACGCCACGCTCGCCGCCGGGCAGCCGTACGAGGTGGCCCCGGAGATCGCCGCCGACGCGATCGACGAGTGGTTGCAGATCGTGGAGTTCGCACAGCGGACCATGCCGGACGACGAGTCGAGGGAACTGCGCGGCTCCGGGCGCAGTATCCATCTGCATGCCACCGACGGGACGCCTCGGCTGAACGCCGAGTGGGTGATCGAGCTCACCGAGGACGTCATCGTGTGGCGGCGCGGGCACGAGAAGGCGACCGTTGCCCTGCGGGGCCCGCTGACCGCCGTCATGCTCGCTTTCTACCGTCGACTGCCCCTGGACAGCCCGGAGTTGGAGGTCCTGGGGGAGCGGGAGCTGCTGGAGTTCTGGCTGGAGCGCGCGACCTTCGGATGACATGGGTGTGGCCCGCCCCGAACCCGGGACGGGCCACGAACTGTCGTCAGCGGCTGCTGGCCCCACGACGGCGCAGGCCGAAGAACACGGCGCCGCCGCCGATGGCGACCAGGGCGATCGCGATCCCGGCGATCAGGCCGGTGTTGGAGTTCGCACCGGTCTCGGCGAGGTTGGAGTCGCCGGCCGCGGGCGACGGGGCGTTGCTCTCGACGGTGGCCGGAGCGGTGGTGCCCTCCGAGGCCGACGGGGTCGGGGTCGGGGATTCCTCGGCCGGAGTGCCGGCGGAGTCCGACGGGGTGGGCGTGGGCGTCGGGGTCGGCGTGTCCTCGGTCTTGCAGGCGGTCGCCGGGGTGGTCAGGTTCGGCTTGATGTCCGCGCCCTTGATGTAGGGCAGGGCCTCGACGTGGATGCGGTACTCCGCGTTGGGCGCCCAGTCCTCCTCGAAGGTGATGGTGGTGCCCTCCTTGGAGCCCTTCACCTTCTGCTCGCCGACCTTCTTCGCGTCGGCGCCGTTGCTCTGCAGGTACACGGAGACCGTCGCCTCGACGCCGGCCTTGTCCACGTCGGTGACGGTGATGACGCCCTTGGTGCCGTCGCACTTGGCTTCGGCGGAGAACTCATTGATGTTGCAGGCAAGAGCGTTGCCGGAGGCGCCGAGCACGATCGCGGTCGATGCGGCGGCGACGCCGAGGAAGCGCGAGACGCGGGCGGTGCGGCGGGATATGGGCGTAAATGCCACGTTCGTCCTTCACGGGATGCTCAAATGCGGGGGGCTGAAGGGAAGGTGATGTGACATCACCGTCCCCAGGAGTCTCACAGGTCTATAAGCGCAGCATAAGAAGTGTCAACGTGCAGGCACCCTACACGTGTTGACTTTGCCTGCTTATTAAGGTGTGAGACGTTTCAGCGCCTCCCCGGCGTCCTCGATCCGGTCAACTAGGGCGATTCGGGCCTCCATTGACCGCTCCCGCGCGAGGGCCTGGAGCAGCGGCCAGGTGGGCAGCTTCTCCGTCCAGTGGGCGCGGTTCACGAGCACCATCGGCGTGGGTTCGCCGCGCGACTCGTAGTAGTTGGGCGTCGCGTTGTCGAAGATCTCCTGCACGGTGCCGGCTGCGCCCGGCAGGAAGACCACGCCCGCGGTGCAGCGGGCGAGCAGGCCGTCCTCGCGGGTGGCGTTGGCGAAGTACTTGGCGATGTGCGAGGCGAAGGCGTTCGGCGGCTCGTGACCGTAGAACCAGGTCGGGATGCCGACGGAAGGACCGCCCCGGGGCCGGCGGGCCCGGACCTCGAAGGCGGCGCGCGCCCAGTCGGTGATCGACGGCGTGAACGACGGTGCCTCGGAGAGGATGTCGCACGCCTCGTCGAGCATGGCGTCCTCGAAGGGGGCGGCGTAGGCGCCGAGGTTGGCCGCCTCCATCGCACCAGGGCCGCCGCCGGTGGCCACGGTGAGCCCGGCGCGGGCCAGTTCGCGGCCGAGGCGCGCGGCGCCGGCGTATTCGCGGGTGCCGCGGGCCATCGCGTGCCCGCCCATCACCCCCACGACCCTTGTGCCGCGCAGGAGTTCGTCGAGGGCGTCGGAGACGGCGTCGTCGTGGACGGAGCGCAGCATCGACGCGTATATGTCGCCGTCGGCCTTGGTGCGCTGGAACCAGGCGTAGGCGAGCGCGTCGGGGGTCTGCTCGTATCCCTTCTCCAGCCCGTCGAACAACTCGTCGGGGGAGTAGAGCAGTCCGCGGTACGGGTCGAAGGGCAGGTTCGGGACGGGCGGGAAGACCAGGGCGCCGTCCGCGCGGATCTTCTCCGCGGCGTTCTCCCGCATCGGGCAGCCGAGGAAGACGGCGCCCGCGGTGTCGGTGGCCAGCAACTCCCTTGTCCGGTCCGTCAGATCGACTGCCTGGACCCGGAAACCGGCGAGAGTGCCGCGGGCCGGTACGACCGCGTCGAACTCCTCCAGCGTCTCGATCTCACGGTCGTCGTGGTGTGCCGCATGGGCGGGGCTCGTCTGCACCCGCCCATGCTCGCACGCGGAGTTGCGGCCCGTGGGTCAGCCCTCGATCGTCGCCGGGTCCATCCAGACGACCTCCCAGCCGTGGCCGTCGAGGTCGTTGAAGGAACGGCCGTACATGAAGCCCTGGTCCTGGACGTCGTCGTTGGCCGTGCCGCCCGCGGCGACCGCCTTCTCGACCAGCTCGTCCACCTTGGCGCGGCTCTCGGCGCTCAGACAGAGCAGCACCTGGCTGGTCTTCGTCGCGTCCGCGATCTCCTTCTTGGTGAAGGTCGCGTAGAACGGCTTCGTGAGCAGCATTGCGACGATGGTCTCGCTGATCACGACGGAGGCCGCTTTGTCGTCGCTGAACTGTTCGTTGAGCGTGTAGCCGAGCTCCGTGTAGAACTTCTTCGAGGCGTCGAGGTCGTTCACGGGCAGGTTGACGAAGATCATCTGCTGGTACGCCGGTGTGGTCATCGGAGTCTCTCCCATCGGGTGCGTGCTGTTCGGTGGGTAGACGGGTGGGTGCGGCGGAACTCATCGGCGGCCGTGACTTTTTTTCTCAGGAGGTCAGGGGCAGGGCCGCCAGCTCGGCCACGACCAGGGTGAGCGGGCCGAAGAGGGCCAGCAGGGCGCCGGCGCGGAGGGCCGCCGCGCTGCGGAGCATGGTCGCCGGGGCGCCCAGGCGGAGCAACGCGGCCGTGGTGTCCGACCTCGCCTGCTTGGCCTCCACGGCGGCGGTGAGGAGCGTCGCGATCGTGCAGCTCGCCACCAGGAGCAGGCCGAGGGTGGTCAGGGGGCCCACGTCGGGGCCTGCCGGGTCGTACAGCGTGGCCATGGCGTAGATGCCGGACGTCACCGCGCAGACGATGCCCAGGGGGCGGCCGATGCGGGCGGCCTCCGACATGAGGACCCTGCCGGCGAGGAGGCGCAGGGCGCCGGGGTGGGTGGACTGGAGGAGACGGCCGCAGAGGTGGGTGAGACCGGGACCGGCGACCGCCAGGCCTACGGCGGTCAGGAGCCAGCCGATGAGAACGGAGGGGGTGCCTGCCAGGCCGCCGGGGAGGGGAGCGGCGGGGGCGGTCCCCTGCCGGTTGGCGTAGGCCTCCACCGCCAGCCCTGCGGCGAGCACGGCGATGCCCCAGGGGAGGCCCTTGGGGGCCTCTCGGGGAGTGGGCAGGGCTTCCCGGCCGAGGTCCCCGGTCTGGTCGTCCGCGGCGGGAGGCGCTGTCGGGGTGCTTTCACCGGCCCGCGCATGCGGGGTGCGCCCTCGTGCGGGGTCGGGAGCCGCCCCGGCGGACCGAGCCTTGAAACGGCCGTAGGAGCCGAACGTCTCCCTGGCTGCCGTCCTGCCGTACGCGCCGAAGCGGCCGTACGACCGGGCCTCCCTCCTCGCCGAGGCCGGCCTGTCGTCCCGTGGCCGCAGGACGCATCCCACCGTGGCCGACGCGATCGCCGGGACCAGACCCAGCAGGGTCAGGGCGGCCGGCAGCGGGAGCGGGGCGTCCGCTGCCAGGAAGTCCGCCGCCGCTCCGTCGAAGGGCAGGCCTGTCAGGTCCCCCCGGAGGTGGAGGAAGAAGAGCAGGGCCAGCACGGAGCCGAGGGTGCAGGACAGGGCCGTTGTCGTGGCCGATACGGCCATCAGCCGGGTCGGGCCCAGGCCGATGGCCGCGAGGCCGGGGCGGGGGCGGGTGCCCGGGTCGGTGCGGGCGACCGCCAGGGCGAAGTGGACCGTCGCCGCCAGGGGCGTCAGGCACCAGGCCAGGCGCAGCAGGGCGCCGGACGGGTCCCCGGGGTGACTGATCGCGTGGCCGAGGGCGCACAGCAGGAGGAAGCCCGTGCCCGCCGAGGCGAGTGCCACCAGGAGGCGGCGCAGCTGTACGGCGGGACGGGCGCCGCGGGTCAGACGGAGAGCGAGCACGCGGTACGGCCTTCCGAGTCGGCCATCGGGGGCAGGTGCACGGTGTTCACCCGGCGTCCGTCCAGGAGGGTGACCGTTCGGTCCGCCAGGGCTGCGGTGTCGGTGTCATGCGTCGCGAGGACCACGGTGATGCCGTGGGAGCGGGCGGCCGTCGTGAGCGTCCGCAGGACGTGCGCGCGGTCCGCCCGGTACAGGGGAGCCGTCGGTTCGTCCGCGAACAGGACGGACGGGGCCGGGGCCAGGGCGCGGGCGATGCAGACGCGCTGGCGTTCGGACTGGGTCAGCTCGTGCGGGCGGCTGTGGGTCCGGTCGCCGACGTCGAGGCGCTCCAGCCACTCCAGGGCGGCCGTCCTGGCGCGCCTGCGGCCGGTGCCGCGCAGCATGAGGGGGAGGGCGACGTTCTCCCAGGCGTTGAGCTCCGGGACCAGCGTGGGGGCCGGGTCGATCCAGCCGAAGCGGTCGCGGCGCAGGCGCTCGCGGGTCATCGGGCCCATCGTGTGCACGGGCACGCTGTTGAACCAGACCTCGCCGCGCTGGGCCGGGGTGAGTCCCGCCAGACATCTGAGCAGTGCGGTCTTGCCGCTGCCGCGTGGGCCGCTCACGGCGAGGATCTCACCCACGCGCACGCCGAGGGAGACGCCCTGCAGCGCCGGTGAGCCGTCGCGGTGGGTGAAGTGCAGGGAGCGTGCCCAGAGCACGTCGTTGTCCGGCGGGGCCTCCATGGGCGTACACCTCGTTCTGGTCCGTTGTGCCTTGCAATCCCCCGAGCGGGGGAACGAAAGCAGGGCCGATCGGTTACCAGGCACGCTAAGGAGGCGGGGGCGGGACGCCGTACAGCACACGGCCCGGCGTGCACGCCTGTCACTCGGACGGGCGCACGCCGGGCCGTACGGGCCGCTGGATCGCCGGGGGCTAGAGCTTCGTCCAGGCCTCGGTGAGGGTCGCGCGCAGGATCTGCTCGATCTCGTCGAAGGTCCCCTGGTCGGAGATCAGCGGCGGGGCGAGCTGGACGACCGGGTCGCCACGGTCGTCGGCACGGCAGTACAGGCCGTTGTCGTAGAGGGCCTTGGAGAGGAAGCCGTACAGGACGCGCTCGGTCTCCTCGTCGTTGAAGGACTCCTTCGTCGCCTTGTCCTTGACCAGCTCGATGCCGTAGAAGAAGCCGTTGCCGCGGACGTCGCCGACGATCGGCAGGTCGTGCAGCTTCTCCAGGGTCGAGCGGAACGCGCTCTCGTTGTCGAGGACGTGCTGGTTGAGGTTCTCGCGCTCGAACAGGTCGAGGTTGGCGAGGCCGACGGCGGCGGAGACCGGGTGGCCGCCGAAGGTGTAGCCGTGCAGGAAGACGTTGTCCTCCTTGTAGAACGGCTCGGCGAGGCGGTCGGAGATGATGCAGGCACCGATCGGGGAGTAGCCCGAGGTCATGCCCTTGGCGCAGGTGATCATGTCCGGGACGTAGTCGAACTTGTCGCAGGCGAACATGGTGCCGAGGCGGCCGAAGGCGCAGATGACCTCGTCGGAGACGAGCAGTACGTCGTACTGGTCGCAGATCTCGCGGACGCGCTGGAAGTAGCCGGGCGGGGGCGGGAAGCAGCCGCCCGCGTTCTGCACGGGTTCCAGGAAGACCGCGGCGACCGTGTCCGGGCCCTCGAAGAGGATCTGCTGCTCGATCTGGTCGGCGGCCCAGCGGCCGAAGGCCTCGGGGTCGTCGGCGAAGAGCGGGGCGCGGTAGATGTTGGTGTTCGGGACCTTGTGGGCGCCCGGGACCAGCGGCTCGAAGGGGGCCTTCAGAGCCGGCAGACCGGTGATCGACAGGGCGCCCTGCGGGGTGCCGTGGTAGGCGACCGCACGGGAGATGACCTTGTACTTCGTGGGCTTGCCGGTGAGCTTGAAGTACTGCTTGGCGAGCTTCCAGGCGGTCTCGACCGCCTCGCCGCCGCCGGTGGTGAAGAAAACCTTGTTCAGGTCGCCGGGCGCGTGCTGCGCGAGGCGCTCCGCGAGCTCGACGGCCTTCGGGTGCGCGTAGGACCACACCGGGAAGAACGCCAGGTCCTGCGCCTGCTTGAAGGCGGCCTCGGCGAGTTCCGTGCGGCCGTGACCGGCCTGGACCACGAACAGGCCCGCGAGACCGTCGAGGTAGCGCTTGCCCTTGTCGTCGTAGATGTAGGTGCCCTCGCCCCGGACGATGGTCGGGACCGGGGAGTTCTCGTACGAGGACATGCGGGTGAAGTGCATCCACAGGTGGTCGTACGCGGTGCGGCTGAGGTCCTTGGAGCTCACGGTTATCGGGTCCTCACGGTTATCGGGTTCCCCACATGTAGGTCTGCTTCTTGAGCTTCAGATAGACGAAGCTCTCGGTGGAGCGCACTCCGGGGATGGCCCGGATGCGGCGGTTGATGACCTCCAGGAGGTGGTCGTCGTCCTCGCAGACGATCTCCACCATCAGGTCGAAGGAGCCGGCGGTCATCACCACGTACTCGCATTCGGACATGGCGCTCAGCGCGTCGGCCACGGACTCCACGTCGCCCTCGACATGAATGCCGACCATCGCCTGGCGCCGGAAGCCCACGGTGAGCGGGTCCGTGACGGCGACGATCTGCATCACGCCCTGGTCGAGCAGCTTCTGGACGCGCTGGCGCACGGCCGCCTCCGACAGGCCCACGGCCTTGCCGATCGCGGCGTACGGACGGCGGCCGTCCTCCTGGAGCTGCTCGATGATGGCGAGGGAGACGGCGTCCAGATTCGGGCCGGCGCCGTTCCTGGACTCGCTCCTGGACTCGCGGGAGTCCTTGGGGTCTGCGCTTCGACTGGCCACGACGTCACTGTGCACGAGGTCTCGTCACTTCCGCAAGGTCGGGGCGATGAAATTCGTTGTTTACGTGACTGAGACCTACGGATTTCGCAGCCTTGGCGCAATCGGGGGTGTTGAAAACGTGGGCCTGACGATTAGGGTGGGTGTCTCAGTGAGTGGACAGTTTCAACCCCCCAGGAGGCCGGCAGTGAGCACCGAGCTGCGTCGTCTGCGCAACTACATCGACGGTGAGTTCCGGGACGCCGCCGACGGGCGCACCACCGAGGTGGTCAACCCCGCGACCGGTGAGGCGTACGCGACCGCTCCGCTGTCCGGGCAGGCGGACGTGGACGCGGCGATGGCCGCCGCTGCCGCCGCCTTCCCGGGCTGGCGTGACGTCACCCCCGCCGAGCGGCAGAAGGCCCTCCTGAAGATCGCGGACGCGTTCGAGGAGCGGGCCGAGGAGCTCATCGCGGCCGAGGTGGAGAACACCGGCAAGCCGATCGGGCTCACGCGGTCCGAGGAGATCCCGCCGATGGTCGACCAGATCCGCTTCTTCGCCGGCGCGGCGCGGATGCTGGAGGGGCGGTCGGCCGGCGAGTACATGGAGGGGCTGACCTCCATCGTGCGGCGCGAGCCGGTCGGGGTCTGCGCGCAGGTGGCGCCGTGGAACTACCCGATGATGATGGCCGTGTGGAAGTTCGCGCCGGCGATCGCGGCGGGCAACACCGTGGTGCTGAAGCCGTCGGACACGACGCCTGCGTCGACCGTGCTGAT
The DNA here is from genome assembly GCF_029894425.1 of Streptomyces sp. SAI-127. NCBI lineage: Bacteria > Bacillati > Actinomycetota > Actinomycetes > Kitasatosporales > Streptomycetaceae > Streptomyces > Streptomyces sp. SAI-127. The sequence continues at coordinate 3,304,027 of NZ_JARXYJ010000001.1, read as the reverse complement.
CGCGGAGATCATCGGCGGGATCCTGCCGAAGGGCGTCTTCAACGTCATCACCGGTGACCGGGACACCGGGCGGCTGATGGTCGAGCACCCGACGCCTGCGATGGCGTCCATCACGGGGTCGGTGCGGGCGGGGATGTCCGTGGCCGAGTCCGCGTCCAGGGACCTGAAGCGGGTGCACCTGGAGCTGGGCGGCAAGGCCCCGGTCGTCGTCTTCGAGGACACGGACATCGCGAAGGCCGTCGAGGACATCTCGGTGGCGGGCTTCTTCAACGCCGGGCAGGACTGTACGGCGGCCACGCGGGTGCTGGTGCAGTCCTCGATCCACGACGAGTTCGTCGCGGCGCTGGCGAAGGCCGCGGCCGACACGAAGACCGGACAGCCGGACGACGAGGACGTGCTGTACGGGCCGCTCAACAACCCGAACCAGCTCAAGCAGGTCTCGGGCTTCATCGAGCGGCTGCCCGCGCACGCCAAGGTCGAGTCCGGCGGTCACCAGGTCGGCGAGAAGGGGTACTTCTACGCGCCGACCGTCGTGTCCGGGCTGAAGCAGGACGACGAGATCATCCAGAAGGAGGTCTTCGGACCGGTCATCACGGTCCAGTCCTTCTCGGACGAGGAGCAGGCCGTGTCGTGGGCCAACGGGGTCGAGTACGCGCTCGCCTCCTCGGTGTGGACCAAGGACCACGGCCGCGCGATGCGGATGTCGAAGAAGCTGGACTTCGGGTGCGTGTGGATCAACACGCACATTCCGCTGGTCGCCGAGATGCCTCATGGCGGCTTCAAGAAGTCCGGCTACGGCAAGGACCTCTCGGGCTACGGCTTCGACGACTACACGCGGATCAAGCACGTCATGACGTCGCTGGACGCGTAGTTCCGCTGGAGCAGGGGCGTGTGGTTTCACCCGCCCCTGAGGCGAGTTGGGGCCCCGGGGCTGATCCGGCTACGGGGTCTGCCTTTTCGTGCGCGGCCCGCGCCGGTGGTGGGGGCGGTGGCATCCGCTCGGCAGATGTCCGCTCGACGGGGTGTCCGCCGCACCGCGCGCCCTGCTCCGCTCGACGCCGCGTCGATTGTCGGCCCCTGTAGGACTCCGCTGCGCGCGGTCGGCGGCGGGCGGTGCTGGGCGGTCTCGCCGGGTGCGCCGCGAGCGACCGGGCCGTCACCGATGACTCCGCCACCGGCCCGCGGCTGACCTGGGCGAACTGAAGCGGCCGGCGCCGGGTGCCTTCCGGACGCGGACCGGCCTGTCCGACGACGACGAGTTCTTCGGCAAGATCGGTCCCGCGGTGCGTGCGGTTCGTGGACCGGGCGATCCCGCCGAACGTCCCGCAGTACCAGTCGGGGCGCCACCGCATCCGACCGCGGTCACAACCCCGCGTTCGTGTGCCACCGCTTCGCGTACTCCACCCGCTCCTTCGACGTGACGTCCCGCGCGATCCCCGTCCGCTCCGACGGGATTTCTGGCACGCCGGGCTACGGCTTGGCCCGGCCCCGGTGTCGTACGCCGTGATCACGGCCTGGACGCGGTCGCGGGCCCCGGTCTTGGCGAGGACGGGTGAATCGGGCCTCTGCGGGAGGAGGCGGACGGGGTGAGGCTCTGGGCCGGACCGTGTGTGCCGGCCCGGTGGGGGTATCCGCTTCGCACCGTAACCGTCGAGTCGGCCTCCGGCCGGTCGGAAGGAGAGGTACCGCATGTCCGCGTCCCTCGTGGAAACGGTCGATATCGAGGCTCCCGTCGCTGTCGCATGGGCCCTGTGGAGCGATGTGACCCGGTGGCCGACCTTTCTGAGCCACGTACGCCTGGTGGAGCGGCTGGACGAACGTCGTTTCGCCTGGCAGCTGCAACTGCCCGGCGCCGACAAGAACTTCGTCGCCGAGCTCACCGAGGTCATTGCCGAGGACCGCATCGCCTGGCACACGGTGGAGGGGGTTCACCACGCGGGCGTGGTCACCTTCCACCGGCTCAGTGACACCACGAGCCGGGTGACGCTGCAGATCGAGTACGACCCGAAGGGGTTCGTCGAGCACCTCGGCGCGCTGACGAACCTCGACTCCGCACTCGCCAACTACGACCTCGGCGAGTTCCAGAAGCTGGCGGAGACCGCCGCGCCCTGACCAGCCTTTTGAACATGTTCAATTCCAGGCGTACGCTTCTGCCATGAGCGACAGAGCCGCCCAACTCAGGGGCATCCGCGCATGGCTGGTCTTCTTCGTCGTCTGCCTGGTGCTCAGCGGTGCCACCGCCTTCCCGCTGGTCCACGAACTGCGCTGGACCGAGGAAGTGCTGCGGCACCTTCCCGCGCCGGACGCCCTGACGGACTGGATCACTCGCGTCCGGCGCGGGCTCGACACCGCCGACTCCGACTACCCCTTCCTCCTCTACGGCACGGACTGGCTGGCCTTCGCCCACCTGGTGATCGCCGTCGCCTTCTACGGCCCCTACCGCGACCCGGTCCGCAACATCTGGGTCGTCGAGTTCGGCATGATCGCCTGCGCCGGCATCGTCCCGCTCGCCCTGATCTGCGGACCGATCCGGGGGATCCCGTTCTGGTGGAGCGTGATTGACATGGCGTTCGGGGTGTTCGGGGTGCTCCCGCTGTACGTCGTACGGAAGAGGATCAAGCGGCTGGAGGCGCTCACTCCGTACGACCCCACGCACAACGCCTCTGCTCTGCCCGCTACTTGAGTGCGGCCGTGATGATCCGGACGATGACGGGGTTCGCGTCCTCGCTCTTCGCGTCGGTGGAGTTGACCGAGTAGACGACGGTGCGGCTCAGGTCGCGGGTGGCGGCGATCGCCGAGTTGTAGCCGTACCGGCCGCCGGACTTGACCCAGTAGACCTTCCCGTCGGACTCGAAGCGCTGGAGGCCGCCCGCGCTGTAACTCGCGCCGGTGATGCCCGACGGGACCGAGAACACCTCCTTCAGCTGCGGCCGCTCGACGATCCGGCCCCGGAAGAGGCAGGTGAGCAGCCGCTCCAGGTCCGCGGTCGTGGAGATCATGTCCCCGGCCGCGAACCGGTCCGCCTGGTTCCACTCCGTGACGTCCACGAACTCCGTCGTCCCGTCGGCCCTCCGCACCGCCTGGTAGCCCCGGTTGTGCGGGCCGATGATGCGCGGGTCGGTGCCCGGGAAGTACGTGTCCCGCATCCCGGCCGGCGCCAGCACCAGCCGGGCGGCCTCGGCGGCGTACGGCCGCCCGGTCACCCTCTCGATCAGCAGGCCGAGGAACGTGTAGTTGATGTTGAGGTAGTGCTGCTGCTTCCCCGGGCAGAACTCCGGCTGCTTCGCGCCCGCGGACGCGGCGACCCGCTGAGGGGTGAGCGTGTCGAAGCGGTGGGCGTACACCTCCTCGAAGGTGGTGCCGAGACCGTCGCCCGCCGGGATGCCGCTGGTGTGGTTGAGCAGGTGCCGTACGGTGACCGGCCGGAACCGCGAGCCGAGGAGGCCGGGCAGGTAGCGCTGGACCGGTGTGTTCAGGTCGATCCGTCCCTCGGCCACCAGGCGCAGTACGGCCGCCGCCGTGACCACCTTCGTCGTGGAACCGGCCCGGAACCGCGCGCCCGGATCGGCGGGCCGCCCGCTGACCAGGTCGTGCACGCCCGAGCTGCCGCGCCAGTCCCCGCCGGTGCCACCGACCCGGACCAGGGCCGCGGTGGCGTCCGCGTCGGGGAGGCCCGCGAGCGCCGCGCGCAGCGCCTTGCCGTCCGGTGCGCAGGCGCTGTGCGCGGTCGCCGACGAGGTCGGCAGTCCGGCGGTCAGGGGCACGGCGAGAGCGCCGGCGAGGATGCTTCTGCGACGAAGGTCACGCACGAGTCGGCTCCTGGGGGTGTGGGATGTGTGTGATCATCCTGCGGTGCTGTCGAGGTGACGGGATCGTCGGTGAGGAGGGCTCGTCCCCTGGTGGAACTCTGAGTAACTCCCGCCCTTTTTAGGGGAGTTGTTGGGGAGGCCCCTTAGGGGGCGGAAAAGTGTTATCGCGGAGTCCTTCACTCCGTCTCCACGCACGAAGGGGCACCGGCCGGAAAGGGCGACGTGGACACGCGGCAGTGGCGCGACATCATCGCGGCGGCGCAGGACGGCGACCGGCGGGCGCTGGACGAGCTCGTCGAAGGCTGGCTGCCGCTGGTGTACAACATCGTCGGCCGCGCCCTGAACGGCCACGCCGATGTCGACGACGTCGTCCAGGAGACCATGCTGCGGGCCGTCGACAACCTCGGCAGCCTCCGCGATCCGGACAGCTTCCGGTCCTGGCTGGTCGCCATCGCCATGCGGCAGATACGGGACCGGGCCCGCCGCAGGACCCCCGCGCCGCTGGACGAGTCGGCCACGGGCGGAGCCGCCGACTTCGCCGAACTGACCGTCCTGCGGCTCCAGTTGGAGGGGCAGCGGCGCGAGGTCGCGGAGGCGGTGCGCTGGCTCGACGACGAGGACCGGCAACTGCTCTCGCTGTGGTGGCTGGAGGTCGCCGGCGAGCTCACCCGACGGGAACTGGCCGCCGCCGTCGGCATCAGCAGGCAGCACGCCGCCGTACGCGTCCAGCGGATGAAGGAGCGCCTGGAGACCTCCCGGGGCATCGTCCGCGCCCTCGACGGAGCCTGCCCCGACCTGCGCGAACTGACCGCCCGCTGGAACGGCCGCCCCGACTCGGTCTGGCGCAAGCGGCTGGCCCGGCACATCCGCGGCTGCGGCTACTGCGGAGACACCCGCGAGTCCGTCGCCGTCGTACCGCCGGAACGGCTGCTCGTCGGGATCGCGCTGGTGCCGCTCCCGGTCGGATTCACCCTCTCGCTGGCCCTCGGCGGCAAGACGGCCGCGGCCGCCACCGTCACGGTCGCGTCCGCCAGCTGGTCCGCCAAGGTGCTGAGCGCCCTCACTCAGCCCGTCATCGCGGCCACCGCGGGGGCGACGATCGTCGCGGGCGGGGCGTACGTCGTCACACAGACCCCGGACGCCCCGCCGCCGAAAGTGGCGGTCTCGCCCACGGCGGCGAGCACACATCGGCCGCCACCCGTGGCGGACACCCCGCCGGTCTCCCCTTCGCCTTCCCCGTCGGCGACACCCGCGAAGACCGTCCTCTACGGCAGCGTCGTCGACGCCGTCGACCGGGCTCCGGACCCCGACACCCCTCCCGCCGCCCTGCCGCACCGGCCCGAGACCGGCGTCACCAGCACCGGCGGCGCGCACGCCGTCATGAACCACCGCGGGGACAGCGTCACGCTCACCGGCAAGGGCTATGTCCTCGTCCGCTGGCAGATCTCCCCGCAGTACCGGGCCGGCGGCCTGGTCATGCCGTCCTGGACCGGCCTGAGGGGCGAGCTCTTCCACGTCGCCTCGGGCGGCGGCCGCCGTATGGACGACCCCGTCAGCGCGACCGACAGCACCGCCACCGGCATGGGCAACTCCACCGTCGGCTACGCCGTCCTGCCCGCCGGCACCCAGCAGATGTGGCAGAACGAGTACTTCTACCTCGACGGCAGCGTCACCCTCACGGTCAACGAACGCGGCGCCGACTACGGTCTCAGCGTCTTCCCGTCCAGCTGGGACGCGGCGGAGAAGGACATCACCACCGGCCCCGACCAGGGCGTCAAGCGCTACGGCCTGGTCCGCGACACCGGCAAGGACGACACCCCCGTGCCGCAGTACGTCACCCGCTCGACTCCCGCCGACGCGGCGACCGTCCCTCAGGAGTCCCGGGTGTCGGAGCCGTAGGTGTCCGCCTGACTCCCGTTCGCCCGTGCTCTCAGTGCGCAGAGCACGTCCACCCGGTTCGTCGTGATCGAGTCGACGCCGACGTCGGCCAGGCGGCGCATCGAGCGGCGGGTGTCGGGGGTCCAGACGGAGATCAGATAGCCGTCGGCGTGGATACGGTCGGCGAGGCCGCGGTCGATCAGGCCGAAACGGTAGTTGAGCCAGCGGGGCCGCACCGCGTCCAGGAGGGTGGGACGCGGGGGCGCGAGGGTCGTCCAGGTGAGCGCGATCTCCGCGGACGGGTCGGCCGCGCGTACGGCGAGCATGGCGGTGGCGTCGGCGCAGTAGTAGACGCGGTCCTGGGCTCCGCACTCGCGGACCACGTCGACGACGCGGCGGGCGACCCGTACCTCTCTCGTGCCGGGCAGGTCGAGCATCAGGCGGTGGCCCTCCGTGGCCCGGAGGGCCTCCGCGAGCGTCGGCACCCTGCCGTCCGTCAGCCCTCGTACCTCGTCCGCCGACAGGGCGAGGAGGGGGCGGTCGTGCTCCCACAGTCGCTTCAGCGTCTCGTCGTGCAGCAGCACCGGTACGCCGTCCCTGGTGAGCCGTACGTCGATCTCCACCGCGTCCGCGCCCCGGTCGAGCGCGGCACGCAGGGAGTCGATCGTGTTCTCACGGACGTGGTAGGGGTCGCCGCGGTGTGCCACGGCCGTCAGCTTCTGCATACGCCCATTGTGGTGGGGTCAGCGGGCCGGCGGTCGCGGGGTCACGGCGCGAGCCAGGTGGCGGTGTAGCTGTCGATCTCGTCCTTGATCCTCGCCTTGCCGGGCTCGTCGAGGAACGACACGTCCACCGCGTTCTTCGCGAGCCCGGCGAGACCCTGCTCGTCGAGGTTCAGGAGCCTTGCCGCCACCGCGTACTCGCCGTTCAGGTCGGTGCCGAACATCGGGGGGTCGTCGGAGTTGATCGTGACGACGATGCCCGCCTTCACGAACTCCTTTATGGGGTGCTCGTCGAGGGTGCGGACGGCTCGGGTCGCGATGTTGGAGGTGGGGCACACCTCCAGCGGGATGCGGTGTTCGGCGAGGTGGGTGAGGAGCGCCGGGTCCTGGAAGGAGCTCGTGCCGTGGCCGATGCGTTCGGCGCGGAGGTGGGTGAGGGCGTCCCACACCGTCTCCGGGCCGGTGGTCTCGCCGGCGTGCGGGACCGAGTGGAGGCCCGCGGCGATCGCGCGGTCGAAGTACGGCTTGAACTGGGGGCGGGGTACGCCGATCTCGGGACCGCCGAGGCCGAAGCTCACGAGGCCCTCCGGGCGGAGGCGGTCGTCGGTGGCGAGGCGGGTCGTCTCCTCGGCGGCCTCCAGGCCGGCCTCGCCGGGGATGTCGAAGCACCAGCGCAGAACCGTGCCGAACTCGGACTCCGCCGCCTTGCGGGCGTCCTCTATGGCCTCCATGAACGCGCGCTCGTCGATGCCGCGGCGGGTCGAGGAGAACGGCGTGATCGTGAGCTCGGCGTAGCGGACCTGCTGGCGGGCGAGGTCCCGGGCGACCTCGTAGGTGAGGAGTCGTACGTCCTCGGGGGTGCGGATCAGGTCGACGACGCTCAGGTACACGTCGATGAAGTGGGCGAAGTCCGTGAAGGTGAAGTAGTCGACGAGCGCCTCGGGGTCCGTGGGGACCTTGGAGTCGGGGTGGCGGGCGGCCAGTGCGGAGACGATGCGGGGGGAGGCTGATCCGACGTGGTGCACATGGAGTTCGGCCTTGGGCAGGTCGGCGATGAAGGCGTGCAGGTGGTCGGTCGTCGTCATGGGGGCCTCCCCTTGCTGGGCGCCGCCTGGCACGGTGGGGTGGTGCGGCGGGCGCGGTGATCGGCTGATCGATGCGGAACATGTTAGGCGGGGTGCGGGTGCCTCCGGCGGTTGGGCGGGTTTGCTGCGGGTTCGGTGGGGGCGGGCGTTGTGCGCAGTTCCCCGCGCCCCTGATGCCTGCGGCGGCCCGTTTCGGCTTCGGTGGGGGCGGGTGTAGCGCGTGCGGTTCGGTGGGTGGGTCGGGGCCGGGGTGGGGGGTATCCGTCCTCGGTCCGGCGGTTGCTGTCGATTGCGCAGTACTGGGCAACGGACGCCGGCCGCTGCGGGCGGACACCCCCCACCCCGTCCCCTTCGCGCCGTACGCGGCGAACGGCCCGTCGGGGTGCGCGGTGCGGCGAACGGTCCGTCGGGGTGCGCGGTGCGGCGAACGGTCCGTCGTGGCGGGCCAGGCAGCGAACGGTCCGTTGTGGCGCGTGAGGTGGGGATCGGTCCGTCGTGGTGCGGGTGACTGCAACTCCCCAGGGGCGCGGGGAACTGCGCGACCAGCCCCCACCGGCCCGCACCCGCCCGACAACCGAGCCGGCACCCCCCTAGGCGCCCCGCCCAAGCCCAGCGCAGCTGCCCGCGGGGAACTGCGCGACCAGCCCCCACTCACCCGCACCCGCCCGACAACCCGACCCGGCACCCCCCTAGGCGCCCCGCCCAAGCCCAGCGCAGCTGCCCGCGGGGAACTGCGCGACCAGCCCCCACCGGCCCGCAGACGCGCAACAACCTGACCCGGCACCCCCGTAGGCGCCCGGTCCAGCCCCGCACAGCGCACCCACCAAGACCCCGCACCGCCTGCCGTAACATGGCCGCACGAACGATCTAGGGGGACGTGAGCATGACGGACGGAACGCAGTCGAGCGGGGACAGTCGGGACCCGTGGGCGCCGCCGGAGAGTGGGCCTTCGCTGGAGAAGAGTCCGTCGCCCGGTGCTGGTCAGCCGCCGTCGCCGCCCGTGCATGATCAGCCCACCGTGACGTCCGTGCCGAACGACGGCTACGGCTTTCCGCCTCCCGGAGCCGCGGGACCCGCCCCCACTCCCGGTTACGGCTACCCCGGCCAGGAACAGGGCGTGCCCGGACCCGGTATACCCGGCGGGCCCGCCTCCGTGCCGCCGCCGCCCATCGGGCCCGAGGGCCCCGGCGCCCCCGTCGGCTACGGCTACCCCAACTACCCGCAGGGGTACGGCGGTTGGCCCGCCCCGCCGATGCCCCCGCAGAACGGTATGGGGGTCGCGGCGATGGTGCTGGGCATCCTGTCCTGCGCGCTGTTCTGCATGTACGGCATCCTCTCGCTGGTGCTCGGCGTCCTCGCCATCGTCTTCGGGATCAAGGGACGGAAGAGGGCCGAGCGGGGCGAGGCCACCAACCACGGTCAGGCACAGGCCGGATTCATCATGGGGATCATCGGGACGATCCTCGGCGTCGCCGTGATCGTGCTGCTCGCCATCGGCATCACCGCCGCCATCAACTCGGAGGACGACTCCGACTACTACGACGGCTCCCTCGCCGTCGTGGCGGCCTCCGCCTCGGTGGCGTAGCGACCCGAAAAGGGACAGGGAGGGGATCACCGGATTCGGTGGTCCCCTTCAGGCGTTTCTGAGGCGGTGTCGCGCCTCCATCAGCGCGAAGCCCAGGAGGTTCGGGCCTCGCCAGCGCTCCGGGTCGCCCGCCGCCTCGTCGTCCGCCGCGAGGCCGATGCCCCAGACCCGGTCCATCGGGCTGGCCTCCACCAGAACCCGGTCGCCGGTGTTCAGGAGGAACTCCCGAAGGTCCGCGTGCGCCGCGAACTTGTGGACGCTGCCCTCGACGACGATCCCGAAGCGCTCGCGCAGCCAGGTCTGCTCGTCGAAACGACGGACCAGCCGGCCCACGTTCTTGGCCTGAGCCGGGGATCCGGCCGCCAGGATGCGGCGCTCGGCCTCCTGATCTTCGAAAAGGCGCGCCTTGCCCGCCATCATCCAGTGCTCGGCGGTCGCATAGGTCACTCCGTCCACCACGAACGGTGACGGCCACCACTGGCTCAGACAGCTCGCGCCGGCCCGGCCGTCCGGACGCGGGCGGTGTCCCCAGAAGTGCAGGTACTTGATCTTCGCTCCGGCCCGGACCAGCTTGACCAGGGCATCCTGCGAATCGATCGTCCCCGTGATCTTCCCCATACACCCGAGTCTGGCAGCTGCCACTGACACTCCGTCCTTTCTTTTCGAGGACCACTCGACACCTGGTCGACAGATTCCGTCGCGTAACCGAAAGGCAACAACGGAATCCCTTGTAGGAGTGGCATTGCTCTGTCAGGATCGGCACTCAAATCGAGCTGGAGCTACGCCACCCACCCGCGGAAGTCGTGGGGTGACGGCGGAGGAGAGCGACATGCACAAGCCGGGCAGTGCCACCCCGGACCGGTTCGCGGCCCAGGAGCGGTTCGCCGAAGGCGCGCAGTTCATCGGGGGGCGCCTCACCACGGGGACCTCCGGTCGTACGCACGCGGTCGTGGATCCCGCGAGTGGGGAAGAGGTCTTCACCTACGAGCTTGCAGGCGTCGAGGATGTGGACGCCGCCGTCGCCGCGGCTCGCGCTGCCTTCCCTGGCTGGGCGGCCCTCACCCCCGGTGAGCGGTCCGACGCCCTGCACCGGTTCGCCGCCGTGCTCGCCGAGTGCGCCGAGGACTTCGCCCGGGCGGAGTCGCTCCAGTGCGGGAAGCCGCTGAAGCTGACCCGGGAGTTCGACGTCCCGGGCACGATCGACAACACCGCCTTCTTCGCCGGTGCCGCCCGGCATCTGCAGGGACAGTCCGCCGGGGAGTACTCCGGTGACCACACGTCGTACGTCAGGCGCGAGCCCATCGGTGTCGTGGGGTCCATCGCGCCCTGGAACTATCCCCTTCAGATGGCCGCCTGGAAGATCCTTCCGGCGATCGCCGCGGGCAACACGATCGTGCTCAAGCCCGCCGAGATCACCCCGCTCACCTCGCTGCTCTTCGCCCAGGCCGCCACCCGGGCGGGCATTCCCGACGGTGTCATCAACATCGTCACGGGGACCGGGAAAGAGGCCGGGGAGCGTCTGGTCGGCCATCCCGACGTGGCCATGACCTCGTTCACCGGGTCGACGGCCGTGGGCAGGCGCGTGGCCGAGATCGCCACCGCCACCGTCAAGCGGCTGCACCTGGAGCTCGGCGGCAAGGCTCCCTTCGTCGTCTTCGACGACGCCGACCTGGAAGCCGCCGTCAACGGAGCCGTCGCGGGCGCGCTCATCAACACCGGGCAGGACTGTACGGCCGCCACGCGCGCGTACGTGCAGCGGCCGCTGTACGACGCCTTCGTCGAGAAGACCGCCGCGCTCATGGAGACCGTCCGGCTCGGGGACCCGTTCGCCGCCGGCACCGATCTCGGGCCGCTCATCTCGCACGTCCAGCGGGACCGGGTCGCCGGGTTCGTCGACCGTGCGCGTGCCTACGCGCGCGTGGTGACCGGTGGCGAGGTGCCCGAGGGGGAGCTCGCCAAGGGGGCGTACTACAGGCCCACACTCGTCGCCGACGCCGCCCAGGACAGCGAGATCGTCCAGTCCGAGATCTTCGGACCCGTTCTTGTCGTCCTGCCGTTCGACAGCGACGACGAAGGCATCCGGCTCGCCAACGACACCCCCTACGGGCTCGCCGCCTCCGCCTGGAGCCGGGACGTCTACCGGGCGAACCGGGCCACCCGTGAGATCAAGGCCGGGTGTGTGTGGGTCAACGACCACATCCCGATCATCAGCGAGATGCCGCACGGCGGGTACAAGGCGTCCGGCTTCGGCAAGGACATGTCCTCGTACTCGTTCGAGGAGTACACCCAGATCAAACACGTCATGTTCGACAACACGGCGGTGGCGGCGAAGGACTGGCACCGCACGATCTTCGGGGACCGATAGCCGAACTCAGGCCGCCTGACCCGCGGCCGCCCACTTTCCCGAAAGGGCACCAGCGCATGGAGCAGTACGAGCCCGACCGCCTGTCCCCGGCCCAAGTGGCCGCCATGCGGCGCAGCTTCCGAAGCGGCCGGGCCGCCATGACCCGGCGGTCCCTGTTGCGTGCCTCCGCGGGCGGCGCGCTCACGGTCGGCGGCCTCGGGGCGCTGAGCGCCTGCGGCATCCCCGCGGCCGGCAACACCAAGGGCGGTGTCTCCGCGGAGGACCACTCCGCCAAGGAGAAGGTCGTCAACTTCTCCAACTGGACCGAGTACATCGACGTGGACGAGAGCGAGAAGCACCACCCCACGCTCGACCAGTTCAGGAAACGGACCGGCATCTCGGTGAAGTACACCGAGGACATCAACGACAACGTCGAGTTCTTCGGGAAGATCAAGCCGCAGCTGGCCGCCGGTCAGGACACCGGGCGCGACATCATCGTCCTCACGGACTGGCTTGCCGCCCGGCTCATCCGGCTCGGGTGGGTCCAGAAACTGGACGCCTCCAACCTCCCGCACGCGTACGCCAATCTGTCCGCGCAGTTCCGTGACCCGGACTGGGACCCCGGTCGGGCCTACAGCTATGTGTGGCAGGGCATCTCGACCGTCATCGCCTACAACAAGAAGGCCCTGGACGGCGTGGAGGTGAAGTCGGTCTCCGACCTGCTCGACAACGCCAAGCTCAAGGGGCGCGTCGGCTTCCTGTCGGAGATGCGCGACAGCATCGGCATGACCCTGCTCGACATGGGCAAGGACCCGGCGCACTTCACCGCCGACGACTACGACGCGGCGATCGCACGGCTCCAGAAGGCCGTCGACAAGGGGCAGATCCGCCGCTTCACCGGCAACGACTACACCTCCGACCTGACCAGCGGCGACTTCGCGGCCTGTATCGCCTGGGCCGGTGACGTCGTACAGCTGAAGGCGGACAGTCCGGACATCGACTTCATCATCCCCGACAGCGGATACATGACGTCGACCGACAACATGCTGATCCCCAACAAGGCGCGTCACAAGACGAACGCCGAGCGGCTCATCGACTTCTACTACGAGCCGAAGCCGGCCGCCGAGCTCGCCGCCTACATCAACTACGTGTCTCCGGTCGACGGTGTGAAGCCCGAGCTGGAGAAGCTCGACCCGGATGCGGCGAACAACCCGCTGATCATCCCCGACAAGGCCATGGCCGCGAAGTCCCACGCCTTCCGCTCCCTGAGCTCGAAGGAAGAGACGGCCTTTGAAGAGAAGTTCGCGAAGCTGACTGGGGCGTGATCACCATGACGAACAAGAACACCGAAAGCAGCGGCGACGTCCGTCTCTCCGGCATCAGCAAGACGTACGACAACGGCTTCACCGCCGTACAGCCGCTCGACCTGACCGTCCCCCAGGGCTCCTTCTTCGCTCTGCTCGGCGCCTCCGGCTGCGGCAAGACGACCACCCTGCGCATGATCGCCGGTCTCGAGGAGCCCACGACGGGCACCGTGCACCTCGGCGACCAGGAGGTCACCCGGCTGCCGCCCTACAAGCGGCCGGTGAACACCGTCTTCCAGTCGTACGCCCTCTTCCCGCACCTCGACATCTTCGAGAACGTCGCCTTCGGTCTGCGCCGACGCGGCATCAAGTCGGTGAAGAAGCAGGTCGAGGACATGCTGGAACTCGTACAGCTGGGGGAGCAGGCCCGCAAGAAGCCGCACCAGCTGTCCGGTGGCCAGCAGCAGCGGGTCGCCGTGGCGCGGGCGCTGATCAACACGCCCAAGGTGCTTCTGCTGGACGAGCCGCTCGGCGCCCTCGACCTCAAGCTGCGCCGCCAGATGCAGCTGGAGCTCAAGCGCATCCAGACCGAGGTCGGCATCACCTTCGTGCACGTCACGCACGACCAGGAGGAGGCCATGACCATGGCCGACACGGTCGCCGTGATGAACGCCGGGCGTGTGGAGCAGCTCGGCTCGCCGACCGACCTGTACGAGAACCCGAACACCACCTTCGTCGCCAACTTCCTCGGCACCTCCAACCTCATCGAGGCCGAGGTCGACTCCAGGAGCGGCGGCGAGATCGTGCTGAAGGCGGGCGGCGGGAAGCTGGTGCTGCCCGAGGCGCGCTATGCCGGGCCCACGACCACCGGCGGCAAGGTGCTGGTCGGCGTCCGGCCGGAGAAGATCTCCCTCACCCACGCCGACGAGGCCGGGGAGATTCCGGAGGGCCGCAACCGGATCACCGGGAAGATCGCCGACTCGTCCTTCATCGGCGTCTCCACGCAGTACGTCATCGACAGCCCCGTCTGCCCCGAGTTCGAGGTCTACGCCCAGAACATCGACCGCGACGACCGGCTCGTCCCCGGCGCCGAGGTCGTCCTGCACTGGAACCCGGCCCACACCTTCGGTCTTGACGCCGACCAGGACATCGACGCCGGTATCCAGGAAGAGGCGACGGTCTGATGGCGACGCTCACCGAGGCGCCGCCGCCTCTCTCCCCGACCGCGCCCGAGAAGAAGCCCCCGCGCAAGAGGGGCCGCTTCACCCCGTACTGGCTGCTGCTGCCCGGCATCCTGTGGCTGCTGGTCTTCTTCGCGCTGCCGATGATCTACCAGGCCTCCACGTCCGTGCAGACGGGCTCCCTGGAGGAGGGCTACAAGGTCACCTGGCACTTCGCGACCTACTGGGACGCCCTGTCCGAGTACTGGCCGCAGTTCCTGCGCTCGATCCTGTACGCCGGTGCCGCGACGGTCCTCTGCCTGGTGCTGGGGTATCCGCTCGCGTATCTCATCGCCTTCCGCGCCGGGCGCTGGCGGAACCTGATCATGATCCTGGTGATCGCGCCGTTCTTCACCAGCTTCCTGATCCGCACCCTCGCCTGGAAGACGATCCTCGCGGACAGCGGCCCGGTGGTGAGCGCGCTCAACACGCTGCACGTCCTGGACGTCACCAACTGGCTGGGCTGGACCGCCGGCGACCGTGTGCTCGCCACACCGCTCGCGGTGGTGTGCGGTCTGACCTACAACTTCCTTCCGTTCATGATCCTGCCGCTGTACACCTCGCTGGAACGCATCGACGGGCGGCTGCACGAGGCGGCGGGCGACCTGTACGCCAAGCCGATCACCACCTTCCGCAAGGTCACCTTCCCGCTGTCGATGCCGGGCGTGGTCTCCGGGACGCTGCTGACCTTCATCCCGGCGGCCGGTGACTACGTCAACGCGGATCTGCTCGGCTCCACGGACACCCGCATGGTCGGAAACGTCATCCAGACGCAGTTCCTGAGGATTCTGGACTATCCGACGGCCGCGGCTCTCTCCTTCATCTTGATGGCCGCGATTCTCTTCATGGTCACGCTCTACATCCGTAGGTCCGGCACGGAGGATCTGGTTTAAATGACCTTCGTCAACTGGCTCAAGCGCCATCTCGTCGTCATCGCCGGACTGATCACGCTCGGATATCTGCTGCTGCCGAACGTCGTCGTCACGGTGTTCTCCTTCAACAAACCGAAGGGCCGCTTCAACTACCAGTGGCAGCAGTTCTCCCTGGACGCCTGGAAGGACCCCTGCGGGGTCGCCGACATGTGCGGCTCGCTCTCCATCAGCCTCCAGATCGCGTTCTGGGCGACCATCGGCGCGACCGTCCTCGGCACGATGATCGCCTTCGCGCTGGTCCGCTACCGCTTCCGCGCCCGCGGCGCCGTGAACTCGCTGATCTTCCTGCCGATGGCGATGCCCGAGGTCGTCATGGCGGCCTCGCTGCTCACCCTGTTCCTCAACATGGGCGCACCGCTGGGCTTCTGGACGATCCTCATCGCCCACATCATGTTCTGCCTCAGCTTCGTCGTGACGGCGGTCAAGGCGCGCGTGATGTCGATGGACCCGAGGCTGGAGCAGGCGGCGCAGGATCTCTACGCGGGACCGGTCCAGACTTTCCTCCGCGTCACGCTCCCCATCGCGGCCCCCGGAATCGCCGCGGGCGCGCTGCTCGCCTTCGCGCTCTCCTTCGACGATTTCATCATCACCAACTTCAACGCGGGCTCGACCGTCACCTTCCCCATGTTCGTCTGGGGTTCGGCACAGCGCGGAACGCCCGTTCAGATCAATGTCATCGGTACGACGATGTTCCTCGTCGCCGTGCTGCTCGTGCTGGTCTCGATGGTCATCGGGAATCGTCGTAACAGGCAAAAGGCGTAAGCATGAGCCGTTGGACAAAGGCACTTTCCGAAGCCCAGCCGGTCCCGTACTGGCTGGACGACCCCGGCAGGCCCCACCCCGAGCCCGCCCTCACCGGCGCCGAGACCTGCGACCTGCTGGTCGTCGGCGGTGGCTACAGCGGGCTGTGGACCGCGCTCAACGCGAAAGAGCGTGACCCGCAGCGGGACGTGGTCCTGCTGGAAGGCCGTGAGGTGGGCTGGGCCGCCTCCGGTCGCAACGGCGGCTTCTGTGCCGCCTCCCTCACCCACGGTCTGCCCAACGGGCTGACCCGCTGGCCGGACGAGATCCACCAGCTCCAGGAGCTGGGCGCCCGCAACCTCGACGAGATCGAGAAGGCGGTCGCCCGGCACGACCTCGACTGCGAGTTCGAGCGCACCGGCGAGATCGACGTGGCGACCGAGACCTACCAGGCCCGGGAACTCCGCGACTGGTACGAGGAGCTCCAGGCGAAGGGCCTCGCCGACGGTGTCGAGTTCCTGGACGCCGACGCGGTGCGGGAGCAGGTGGACTCGCCGACCTTCGAGGCGGGGCTGTGGGACCGCCGTGGCGTGGCCATGCTCAATCCGGCCAAGCTCGTCTGGGGCCTGAAGCGGGCGTGTCTGCGACTCGGTGTCCGGATCCACGAGAACACGCCCGCACTGGACCTGACGTCGTACGGCGCCGGCATGGCCGTACGCACGCCGTACGGTTCGGTCCGGGCCCGGAAGGTCGCACTCGGCACGAACATCTTCCCGAGCCTGGTCAAGCGGGTGCGGGCGTACACCGTGCCGGTCTACGACTACGCGCTGATGACCGAGCCGCTGAGCGACGAGCAGATCGAGGCGATCGGCTGGAAGAACCGGCAGGGCCTGGGCGACAGCGCCAACCAGTTCCACTACTTCCGGCTCTCCGCCGACAACCGCATCCTGTGGGGTGGTTACGACGCGGTCTACCAGTACGGCGGCCGGGTGCGCGCCGAGTACGACGACCGGCCGGAGACGTACGCCAAGCTCGCCGGGCACTTCTTCACCTGCTTCCCGCAGCTGGAGGGCGTCCGCTTCACGCACGCGTGGGGCGGCGCGATCGACACCTGCTCACGGTTCTCCGCGTTCTACGGCACCGCGCACCAGGGCAGGGTGGCGTACGCGGCCGGCTACACGGGTCTCGGTGTCGGTGCGACCCGGTTCGGGGCGGACGTGATGCTGGACCTGCTCGCCGGACAGACCACCGAGCGGACCTCGCTGGAGATGGTCCGCAAGAAGCCGCTGCCCTTCCCGCCGGAGCCCTTCGCCTGGACGGGTATCGCCCTCACCAAGTGGTCGCTGGCCCGTGCCGACGCGCACGGCGGGCGGCGCAACCTGTGGCTGCGGACCATGGACAAGCTCGGTCTGGGATTCGACAGCTGAACGGTCGTATGTGATCTGATTCACTCCAACGGGTGGTCAGAACCCGCGTAATGCTCGGCAGGAGACCTTCCTCTCTCTCGTGGCGTGATCAACGTCGATGAGAGAAAGGGAGGTCCTGTCATGACTGGGGCGAAGACGGCGGTCGAGTGGCTGGCATCCGTCGCACCGGATCCCGAGGCCTGCCGCTGGGAGTGGGAGCGCAACCCCCTCGGGGTCGCGCTGCTTCCGGCCGGCAAGGCCTGGGACGTACTGATTCTGCCGGGCGAACTCGGCTACCCGACGCTCGACGTCCTCACCCGTATCCTCGACCGGCTCGGCCCGGTGCTCGTCGACTTCGGCGACGCCCGGATGGGCTTCTTCGTGCCGCCGGGCACCGCGGCCCGCTGGCTCGGCACCGGTATCCGTACGGCCGGTGCCGGCACCTGGATCGTCGTGCCGTACCCGGGGCGGGTGGCCGGGGGAGGGGTGCGCTGGCTGGTCCCGCCGGACGGCTCGGGCATTCTCGTCGATCCGGCGCTGCTCGAACTGGCGATGCACGAGGCGGCGGCGGGCCTGGCGACGGAGGGCGACGGCTGAACCGACGCACCACCGCGCCGTCGTCGGCCGCCCGTGCGGCCGGCGTGGAGGGAGTCCTGTGCACAGTGGGAGTTCGGCGCTGCGGGCGTCCCCCGCCGGCAGCGGCAACGCCCAGTGTGCCCAGGAGTTCAGCGACGGCCGAGCCGTGCCAGGAAAAGCCAGAACCCGAGCAGCAGGACCGTGCAGAGGCACCAACTGCCCACCACGTCCAGGGGCCAGTGCCAGCCGCGGCGGACCAGGCCGAAGGAGACGCCGAGAACGACAAGGCCGTAGAGGATGACGAGAGCGCGGCGGGCGCGGACGGTGCGGAGCCAGGGGAGGACGAGCAGGGTGGCGGCGCCGTAGGCGATGGCGGCCGTGGCGGTGTGCCCCGAGGGGTAGTAGCCGGTACCGGGCGGGACGACCGGGGTGCCCGAGCGGTCGGTGAGCTCCTTGAGAGGGACCACCAGGGCCGGGACCAGTGCCATCAGGACGGCCGCCGCGGTGGACGGCAGCCACCAGCGGTCTGTACCGATGCGACGGGCCCGCCACGCCGACCAGACAAGGGCCGCGAACAGGACCGGAACCGCGATCTCGACATTGCCCAGGTCCGCGAGGCCCGCCGAGGCGAGGTCCGGGTGGACCAGCGCGCGGCTGACCCGCTCGTCGACGCGCAGAAGCGGCCCGTCCTCGACGACCTGCCAGGTGATCAGGGCGAAGAGGAGGACCGCGCTTCCGAGAAGGAAGATGAGGAAGGCCGGCCGCCCCGGAACAGGGGGGGTGGTTCCGGGGCGGCCGATCGGATCGGATGGTCGGCCGCCCCGGGGGGTTTGGGGCGGGCGACTGTCCGATCGGTGAGGAGATCCGGAGCCGGAGGCTCCAGTTGTGTGCGCGAGGGCACGACCAGGTCGAAGCTGGGGAGGCCCCGGCCTGATGTCGCCCACAGTCCCCTGTGGGCGGGGTGTATCTCTCATCTGGGTAGAACCTACGTCAGGGTGGCGGCGTACGACAGGCAGAATCGCATCCTCACAACCACCTCGCACACCTTCTTCACACGCTCTGCCGTTCGCCACCGCAGCACCGGAATCCCGGGGGATGTCAGGCCTGGGACGCCTGGTGTCGGAAGGTGCGAGTCCGCTTCCGACCTGCTGTGTTTCTCCTCAGATGCGGGTGAAGGCCTGCTCGATGATGTCGAGGCCCTCGTCGAGCAGGTCCTCGCCGATGACGAGCGGGGGCAGGAAACGCAGGACGTTGCCGTAGGTGCCACAGGTCAGGACCAGCAGGCCCTCCTGGTGGCAGGCCTTGGCGAGCGCGGCGGTCGCCTCCGGGTTCGGCTCCTTGGTCGTACGGTCCTTGACGAGCTCGATGGCGATCATGGCGCCGCGGCCGCGGATGTCGCCGATGACGTCGAACTTGTCCGCCATGGCGGTGAGGCGGGCCTTCATGACCGTCTCGATCTTCCTCGCCCTGGCGTTGAGGTCGAGCTCCTTCATCGTCTCGATCGAGCCGAGCGCGCCCGCGCAGGCCACCGGGTTGCCGCCGTAGGTGCCGCCGAGGCCGCCGGCGTGGGCGGCGTCCATGATCTCGGCGCGGCCGGTGACGGCGGCGAGCGGGAGGCCGCCGGCGATGCCCTTGGCGGTGGTGATCAGGTCCGGGACGATGCCCTCGTCCTCGCAGGCGAACCACTGGCCGGTGCGGCAGAAGCCGGACTGGATCTCGTCGGCGACGAAGACGATGCCGTTGTCCGTGGCGAACCGGCTGATCGCCGGCAGGAAACCCTTGGCGGGCTCGATGAAGCCGCCCTCGCCCAGGACGGGCTCGATGATGATCGCGGCGACGTTCTCCGGGCCGACCTGCTTGGTGATCTGGTCGATGGCCTGGGCGGCGGCCTCGGGGCCGGCGTTCTCGGGGCCGGTGGGCCAGCGGTAGCCGTAGGCGACGGGGACGCGGTAGACCTCGGGCGCGAACGGTCCGAAGCCGTGCTTGTACGGCATGTTCTTCGAGGTCAGCGCCATGGTGAGGTTGGTGCGGCCGTGGTAGCCGTGGTCGAAGACGACGACCGCCTGCCGCTTGGTGTGGGCGCGGGCGATCTTGACGGCGTTCTCCACCGCCTCGGCGCCGCTGTTGAACAGGGCCGACTTCTTGGCGTGGTCACCCGGGGTGAGCTCGGCGAGGGCCTCGGCGACCTCCACATAGCCCTCGTAGGGGGTGACCATGAAACAGGTGTGGGTGAAATCGGCCAACTGGGCGGAGGCCCGGCGTACGACGGCCTCGGCGGAGGCGCCGACGGACGTCACGGCGATGCCCGAACCGAAGTCGATCAGCCGGTTCCCGTCGACGTCCTCGATGATCCCGCCGCCCGCGCGCGCCGTGAAGACGGGCAGCACGGACCCCACACCCTGCGCGACCGCGGCGACCCGGCGGGCCTGCAGCTCCTGCGACTTGGGTCCGGGGATGGCGGTGACGAGGCGGCGCTCCTGCGGAAGTGCGGTCATGAGGGGCTCCTGGGGTGGTGCTGACGCTTACGTTCTTTTCTCGCAGGCTAGGCCGGGGACCGGGGGGTGGGCATGCTCCATGTGGGCGTTGTCAGGAGAACGGGTTGTCCGCGGTGGACATGGCGCCGACCGCGACGCCCGGCCACGTAAGCAGTGAACTCCCTTGGCGGGGGCGTTAGATTGACCGCTGATGGTGGACGGAACGGCTGGTCAGGGAGCAGGGGCGATGGACGGCGACGGGACGCGGGACGCGCGGGGTACACATGCGAATCCTGTGCCACGGGCACGGTCCGATATGCCGCCGATGCCCACGGACGCCCCCCTGGTACCCCCGCGGCAGGACGGGTCGGCGTTCCTGGCCTGGCTGCGCGCACCCCGGCCGGAGGCGGCCCCTGGTATCTGGCGCTTCGCTCACCGGCCCCGGCCTGCCGAGGAGCCCGAGGAGATCTCCACCAGGCAGCTGCTGAGCGGCGCCCTGATCGCGTTCCTGGTCGGCTGGCTCGTGTGGTCGCTCCTGCAGAACGGCTATCTGGGTGACTGGTGGGCGCTGCCGTTCAAGCTGCTCGTCCCGGATTCCTGGCGTTACAGCAGCAGCGAGATCGGCAACCTCATCCTGTACAAGGGGTACGAACTGCTGATCGCCCTGGTCATCATGGTGACGGTCGGCAAGCTGGGCCGCTGGGGCGAGGTCTGGCGGCGCTTCGTGGTGCCCCTGGTGAAGCGTCCCGAGCCCCGGCAGGCGCCCGCGCCGACAGCGGAGGAGGACCCCGCGCAGTGGAACGACCTCCGTGCTGCCGGCGCCCACGACGCCGCTGACCGGCTCACCGCGGCGGCGCAGTCCGGGCAGATGCGCGACGTCGACCACGCTCGCATCGCCCGCGCCTGGCAGGGCGTGCGCAGTGGGCGGTTCGGGCTTGCCACGTTCACCGGTGCCGTGCTCCAGGACGGTGCGGCCGCCTGTCTGCACCCCTCCGGGGAGCGCGATCTGCCCACTCGCATCGCTCGGCACGATCTCCTCACCGGGCAGGTGCGGCTGGGGACGACCGCCGACGACGCCCGTAATCCGTACGCCTACCGGGGGACCGGCCTCGGGCTCGGGCCCGAGCTGCTCGGTACCTCGCTGCTCGCCGTGGGGCCGGCCGGGTCCGGGAAGACCGGGACCGTCATCCGGCCGCTCGCCGAGTCGTTGTGTCTGCACGCCCTCGCCGGGCGCGCCGCCGTCGTGGTGGTCGGAGCCGCCGGCGCGGGGCTCGGACCGGCCGACGCCTACGACGTCGTCGTACAGATCGGGAATCCGGAGTCGGTGTACGACCTCGACCTGTACGGCGGTACGGCCGATCCGGACGAAGCCGCGGCCGTGCTCGCCGAGGCGCTCGTCGGAGACCTCGCCGAGCCTCACCAGGGCGGCGACACCCGGCGGTCCACCACCGTGCTCGCCCAGCTCCTCGGACCGTTCCGGTCGGTCCACGGCCGCTTCCCCTCCGTACCGGAACTGCGTCAGCTGCTCGACGGGGCGCCGGGGCCGATGGCCGCGCTGCGCAAGGGGCTCGAGGACTCCCGGCAGGAGTCGCTGCTGCGGGAACTCGACGCGCGGGAGCGGCAGATGGGGAATCCGGGGGATGTGGGGGGCATCCTCGCGGATCGGGTCGCGCTGCTCGACCGGCCCGCATTCGCCGGGTTCTTCGACACGTCCGGACAGTCGCGGCCGTTCTCGCTGAAGGCCCTCGACCACCCCGTCCGGGTCCGGATCGACCTGCCCCAGCGCGGGCACGCCGACGCCTCGCGGATGCTGGCGCGGCTGGTGCTCGCACAGTTCACGGCGAGCGTCGCGGTGCGGGAGGACCGTTCGCTGTTCGCCTGTCTGGTCATCGACGACGCCACGGGGGTCGTGACCCCCGAAGCCGTACGGGGCGTCCAGCGGCTGCGGTCCGGCAACGCGGGAGTGGTGCTGACGCTGCGGACCCTGGACGACGTACCGCGGCCGCTGCGCGGGCCCCTGCTCGGGGCCACCGGGTGCCGGATGGCGCTGTCCGGGCTCACCCCGTGGGACGGGCAGGACTTCGCCGAGGTGTGGGGCAAGGAGTGGATCGAGGCGCGGGACGTCACCGACCGGCAGATCATCGCCGAGACCCCGGCCGGCAAGGTGCTGCACGCGGTGCGCCGGGTCATCACCGGCAAGGCGCCGACCGCGCGGGCGGTGACCGTGCGGCAGGTCGAGCGGGAGCGGTGGTCCGCGTCCGAGCTCGCGCACGGGGTGCCGCCGGGGCACGCGGTGCTGTCACTGACCACGGTGCAGGGCGAGCACGCGCCGCCGCTGCTGGTGGATCTGCGGGGATGACGTGAGCTGAGGACCGTACAGTGAGGCAGAATCGTCACAGGTCGTTCATACACGGCGGCCAAAAGATCACACCTCTGCGCACTCCTCTCCGAAGGTCCCGGGCCTCATGCCACCCACGCTCGCCTCGCTCGTCCATCACTCCGCGCTCAAGCTGACCGTGCGCGCGGGCGAGGACCGGCTGGACGTCCCCGTCCGCTGGGCGCACGTCAGCGAGCTGGCCGATCCCGTCCCCTACATGGAGGGCGGGGAGCTGCTGCTGATCACCGCGCTGAAACTGGACGCGGAGGACCCGGAGGCGATGCGGCGGTATGTGAAGCGGCTGGCCGGGGCGGGGGTGGTGGGGCTCGGGTTCGCCGTCGGGGTCAACTACGACGAGATCCCCGGGGCCCTCGTCGAGGCGGCCCGCGACGAGGGACTCCCGCTGCTCGAGGTGCCGCGCCGCACCCCGTTCCTCGCGATCAGCAAGGCCGTGTCCGCGGAGATCGCCGCCGATCAGTACCGGTCGGTCACCGCGGGCTTCGCCGCCCAGCGCGAACTGACCAAGCAGGCTCTGACCGGCGGCCCGGAAGGGCTGCTCGCCGCGCTCGCCTCCCAGGTGGACGGCTGGGCGGCGCTCTACGACGCCTCGGGTGCCGTCGTCGCCACCGCGCCGGAGTGGGCCGGCCGCCGGGCCGCGCGCCTCACCGCCGACGTGGAGCGGCTGCGGGAACGGCCCGCGCCCGCCTCTTCCGTGGTCGGGGGGACCGGCACTTCCGACAACGACGACCGCGTGGAACTGCACTCCCTGGGCACCGGGCGACGGCCGCGGTCCGCGCTGGCGGTGGGGACGGCCGCGGCGCTCGGTACGGCGGAGCGGTACGCCGTGCACTCGGCGATCGCGCTGCTGACGCTCACGACCGAGCGGTCGCGCTCGCTGCAGGCGGCCGAGCAGCGGATCGGGGCGGCGGTGCTGCGGATGCTGCTCGCGGGCGAGCCGGAGCACGGGCGCACGGTCGCGGGAGATCTGTACGGCGGGCTCCTGGACGCGCCCTTCCGGCTGATCGTGGCGGAGACGGTCGCCGTGTCGTCCGTGCGGATCGCCGCCGACGCGCCCACCCGGGTCCCGTCCGCCGCCGCGCTCGCCGCGGCCGCCGACACGGACGGCGATCCGCTCGAGGCGCTCACCGAGATCGTGGAGTCCGCGGCGGCCCGCTCCGGCGAGGCCGTGCTCGTGGTCCCCGAGCGGGAGCGGCTGGTGGTGCTGGCCGCGGACGGCGGGGCCGCCGTCACCGCGTGCGGCGAGTACGCGGTGGCGCTGGAGGCGGCGCGCACACGCGAACAGGTGAACGCCGGGGACGAGGACGAACTGGTCGTCGGCGTGTCAGCCCCCGTGGGACCGATCGCCGCCGCGGCCGCCTACAAGCAGGCCGAACAGGCTCTGTCGGTCGCCCGGCGGCGGGGCCGGGTGTACGTCGAGCACGAACAGCTGGCCTCCGGGTCGGTGCTGCCGCTGCTCGCCGACGACGCGGTACGGGCCTTCGCGGACGGGCTGCTGCGGCCGCTGTACGAGCACGACGCGACCGGCCGGGGCGACCTGGTCGCCTCGCTGCGGGCCTGGCTGTCCGGGCACGGGCCAGTGGGACGCGGCGGCCGCGGACCTCGGCGTTCACCGGCACACCCTGCGGTACCGGATGCGGCGGGTCGAGGAGATCCTCGGCCGGTCGCTGGACGATCCCGATGTGCGGATGGAGCTGTGGCTGGCGTTGAAGGCGACGACGTCGGCGGAGTAGACACCGCCGGTAGCGCCGAACCGGAGTGTCCGGGTCCTCCACTGCTACACCCCGGACAAATTCGATCCCGCCCTCGCGGCCCTACCGTGGGGACATGACTTCCACCCACGCCTTCTGGCTCGCCGGCCGCCGGGTCACCGGCGAGGACACCTTCGACGTCACCTCCCCGTGGGACGGCCGGCTCGTGGGCAAGGTCGCCGTGCCGGACGACGAGCAGATCGAGGAGGCCGTGGCCGCCGCGTACGCCGTACGGGACGAGTTCGCCGCCACTCCCGCCCACGTCCGCGCCGCCGCCCTCGACCACGTCAGCCGCAGGCTCGTCGAACGCACCGAGGAGATCGCGCAGCTGATCTCCGCCGAGAACGGCAAGCCGATCAAGTGGGCCCGCGGGGAGGTCGGCCGTGCCGTCTCCGTGTTCCGGTTCGCCGCGGAGGAGGCCCGGCGGTTCAACGGCGGTGAGGCCCAGCGCCTCGACACCGACCTGGGTGGTCAGGGTCGCCTCGCGCTGACCCGGCGCTTCCCCAAGGGTGTCGTGCTCGGTATCGCGCCCTTCAACTTCCCGCTCAACCTCTGCGCCCACAAGATCGCCCCGGCGATCGCGGCCGGTGCCCCGATCATCCTGAAGCCGGCCCCGGCCACTCCGCTCTCCGGGCTGATCATCGGCGACCTCCTCGCCGAGACCGAGCTGCCCGCCGGCGCGTGGAGCATCCTGCCCGTCCCGAACGACCGGATGCCCGCCCTCGTCCAGGACGAGCGCCTGCCCGTGATCTCCTTCACCGGTTCCGAGAAGGTCGGTTACGCGATCATGGACTCGGTGCCGCGCAAGCACTGCACCCTGGAGCTCGGCGGCAACGGCGCGGCGGTCGTCCTCGGCGACTACGCGAGCGACGAGGACCTCGACTGGGCCGCGACCCGCATCGCGACCTTCTCCAACTACCAGGGCGGCCAGTCCTGCATCTCGGTGCAGCGGGTGATCGCCGACGCGTCGGTGTACGACCGGCTGCTCCCGCGGATCGTCGCCGCCGTCGAGGCCCAGGTCACCGGCGACCCGGGCGACGACAGGACCGACGTGGGCCCGCTGGTCAGCGAGGACGCGGCGGTACGCGTCGAGGCGTGGGTGAAGGAGGCCGTCGAGGCGGGCGCCACGCTGCTCACCGGCGGCGACCGCGACGGCGCCTCCTACGCGCCGACCGTCCTCGCCGACGTCCCGGCCGACACGACGATCTCCTGCGAGGAGGTCTTCGGCCCCGTTCTCACCGTGCAGAAGGTGAACGGCGAGGCCGCGGCGTTCGCCGCCGTCAACGCCTCCAAGTACGGGCTCCAGGCAGGCGTGTTCACCCACGACCTGCAGGCTGCCTTCCGCGCCCACCGCGCGCTCGAGGTCGGCGGCGTGGTCGTCGGCGACGTGCCCTCCTACCGCGCCGACCAGATGCCGTACGGCGGCGTCAAGCAGTCCGGTGTGGGCCGCGAGGGCGTGAAGTTCGCGATGGACGACTACACGTACGAGCGGGTGCTGGTGCTGACGGGGCTCGCCCTCTAGCCGAAGCTCTCTGGCGGAAGCCCTCTAGCTAATGGGAACCATTTCCATATAGGGTTCTCGAAGAGGCCCGGCACCGATGCCTTCCGGTGCCGGGCCTCTTCTTGTCGTCAGCCGCTCCGGACCCTCAGCCGGAGAAGCCGACATGCGCGAGCCGCAGTGGGCCGCGCAGCCTGAGGTGCACGTCGTGCACGCCCTCGGCGACGATTCCGGCGCCGAGCGTGGTGTAGTCGTACGGTCCGGAGTCGGATTCCTCCACCTGCACCACGGCGAGCACCGTGCCCCCGTCCAGCGACAGTTCGACCGCGCCCTCGCCGGAGACCGTCATGGTGACCTCGGCGACGCCGTCCCCGAAGTCGCAGTCCCGGTAGACCAGTTCGCCGGTACGGCCCTCGGCCGCCGTCACCGCGTCGCCCGCCGTCCTCGTCCGGTCGACGATCTCGACACCGCTCTGCTCGTCGAAGTCCGCGCCCTCCAGGCCCCGTCGGAGCACGGGGCGCGGCGTGCCGGGCTCGCCGTCGAGCAGGACCGTCGTCCGCAGCCGGATGTCCTCGCTGGAGGCACCGGCCAGCAGCTCGTACGGGCCCGCCTCCAGGCGCGAGCGGCCCTGCGCCACGTCCCAGAACTCGAAGGCACGCAAGGGGACTTCGAAGGACAGCTCCTCCCGCGCGCCCGGGGTGAGCGTCACGCGCCGGTGCGCCACGAGTTCGCGGCGCGGGCGGGGGAGTGCCGGGTCCACCGCGCGGGTGTAGAGCTGGGCGACCTCGTCGGCGGTCACGTCACCGGTGTTCGTGATCGCGAACGAGACATGCAGCGTCCCGTCCGTCACACGGGACGTGAGATCGCCGTACGAGAAGGACGTGTACGACAGCCCGTGGCCGAACGGGAACAGGGGCGTGCCCTCGAAGTACAGGTATGTCTGGCGGCTCCCGATGACGTCGTAGTCGAGGAGGCCGGGGAGGTCGGCGTCGTTCTCGTACCAGGTCTGCGGGAGGCGGCCCGCGGGAGAGACGTCCCCGGCCAGGACGCGGGCCAGGGCGGTGCCGGCCGCCTGGCCGCCGTGGGCCGTCCAGAGCGCCGCGGCCAGGTCGGACGTGTCGACCGCGTAGGGGTAGGCCGAGACCAGGGCCAGGACCGTGCGGGGGTTGGCGGCGCGCGCCGCCCGCAGCAGGCGCTCTTGGTGGACGGGGAGCCGCAGGGACGCCCGGTCCTCGGTCTCGCGGCCGTTGATGTGCGGGTCGTTGCCCGCGACGACCAGGACCACGTCGGCCTCGGAGGAGAGGCGGGTCACTGCGTCCTCACCGCGTTCGGCGATGATCAGCTCGAAAGTTTCCGCGTTCTCGTCGGCAACCTTCACTCCGTCCGCGGCGACAGTGACGTGGCGGCCCGTGCCGATGTGCCTGAGGAGGTGACCGTTCGCGTGCGGTTCCAGGCGGAAGGTCTCCTGGACGACCCAGCCCCCCGGCTGGTCGGCGGAGGCGCGCAGGTAACCGTCCTCGGCGACGGAGAGATAGCGGCCGTCGGGGGCGCGGAGCGTGAGGACGCCCTCGTCCCAGTCGATCAGTGCGAACTCGGTGCCGGTCGCGTCGGTCGTCAGCGCAGGCAGGTCCGTGCGGCCCGCGAGCAGTGCCGGGTCCAGGGCGCCGTCGGCGCCGCGCACCTCGTCCTCGCCGTCTTCGGAGGCCAGGACATGCAGAAACGTCCCGGCGGAGGTCTTCAGCCGGACCCGGTCCACACCCTCCGCGAACGCCACCCGCTCGGCGCCGAACCGCTCGTACAGCCCCTCCAGCGGGGTGGAGCGGTGGATGAGCGTGCCGCTGTACCAGTCGAGCTTGCACTCGTCGGCGAGCAGGCCGACCACGGCGAGCCGGGTGCCGGGGGCGAGCGGGAGCACGCCGTCGTTCCTGAGCAGCACGATCGCCTGCTCGGCGGCCTCCTGGGCGAGCGCGCGGTGTGCCGGGGTGTCGAAGTCCCTGACGCCGGCGTGCGGGTCGTCGTGCGGGTCGAACTCACCGAGCCGGAAGCGGACCGAGAGCTGCCGGCGGACCGCGGTGTCGATGTCGGCCTCGGTCAACAGGCCCTGCTCGTAGGCCTTCCGGATCCGCCCGACCATCTGCGCGCTGTCCGTGCCGTGGTCGGTGAAGCTGTCGACGCCGGCCCGCAGGGAGGCCGCGGTGGCCTCCTCGTGGGTGCCGAAGTAGTGCTCGTGGTCGACCAGGTTGGAGGGCGCGCCCGCGTCCGAGCAGACCAGCAGCTCCTCGTCGGTCCAGGCGCGCAGGTGCTCGCGCAGATACGGCGAGACGTGGTTGGGCCGACCGTTGACCAGGTTGTACGCCGGCATCACTCCGGCCACCGCGCCCGCCTCGACCGTCTCGCGGAAGGCCCGCAGGTCGTACTCGTGCAGCACGCGCGGACGCACCGAGCTCGACGACGTGGCCCGGTCCGTCTCGTTGTTGTGGGCGAGCCAGTGCTTGAGCACCGGGGCGGTGCGCCAGTACGTGGGGTGGTCGCCGCGCAGTCCGTGGGTGTAGGCGGTGGCGATGGCCGAGGTGAGCTTCGGGTCCTCCGAGTAGCCCTCCTCGTTACGGCCCCACAGCGGGTGCCGGAGCAGATTGACCGTCGGTGCCCAGATGTTGAGGCCGACCCTGTCGTCGCGGGCGCGCATCGCCCGGACCTCCTTGGACACCGCCTCGCCGACCCGGCGTACGAGATCGGTGTTCCAGGTCGCGCCGAGGCCCACCGCCTGCGGGAAGACCGTCGCGGGTCCCATCCACGCGACGCCGTGCAGCGCCTCCTGGCCGGTGCGGAACGCGGAGATGCCGAGCCGTTCCACGGCCGGGGCGAACTGGTGCAGGAATCCGGTCTTCTCGTCGAGGGTCAGCCGCGACAGCAGATCGTCGATGCGCTTCGCGAACGGCAGGTGCGGATCGCGAAACGGTGGTGTGTGCGGCGGGTGTGCGGTCACGTGGGGATCCCCTTGCGATGGATCGGTTCGATGCTTTCGAAGCGCTTCGATGCTCATTCGACATCGGGGTGGGTGTCAAGAGATCAACACCGTCACTTCAAGCGGTGCATAAGAAAAGGTCACCCCTTATGCCTCGGAGGAATCTTGGGATCGACCCTTGTGCACCCCTGGGTGTTCACTTAACCTCACAGCAACATCGAAGCGCTTCGACTACGGATTCCGTCGCAACGGTCGAAACATCGCTTCAGCTCAGCCAGTTCCACTCAAGACACCGCAGCCGACGGCTCCACCGCCGGGTGTCCTGGTGCGCCATGAAGGGTTGACGCAATGACGCCGAACGCCGCTTCCGCCTCGTCCGGGCCGAGCCGGAGAAGCTTCCTCGCCTCCACCGCGGTCGCCACCGCAGCGGTGGCGGGCGGGATGCCGCTGCTTGCCGCCTGTGGCGGCTCGGACAGCGGCGAGCGCGAAGGGACCACGTCGGGCAAGGCCGCGGACAAGCTGCTGCCGGCATTCGTCGCCAGCACGGTCGCGAACCCGGACCTGCCGTCCAAGAACGGCTCGGCAGCCGGCTACACCGGCAAGGTCGACCTCGCCGCCCTCAAGACCTCGGTCCCGGAGAAGCTCGGCACCGGCGCCCCCATCAAGATCATGTCCCCGTTCTGGGGCTCCCCGCCGAAGGCCGGCTGCGCCTACTACACGGCACTCGACGCCGCGGCGGGCACCAAGGTCACCTGGCAGAACCAGGACGGCAACACCTACGGCCAGAAGCTCGGCGCCGTCCTCGCCTCCAGCTCCATACCCGACATGGTGGTCGTGCCGAGCTGGGAACTGGTCGGCAAGATCTCGAACGCCGTCACCGCGAAGTTCATGGACCTCGGCCCCTACCTGGCGGGCGACAAGGTCAAGAAGTACCCGAACCTGGCCGCGATCCCCTCCGACGCCTGGCGCATGGGCATCTTCGGCGGTGCGCTGCGCGGCATCCCGATGCCCGCCGCCACCGCGAACTGGATCGCGCCCCTGTACCGCAAGGACGTCTTCGACAAGAAGGGCTACTCGGTACCCAAGTCGGCCGATGAGTTCATGAGCTGGGCCAAGGAGGCCACCAGCTCCAAGGCCAAGGTGTGGGCCTGCGGTGACATGACCTGGTCCGCGTGGAGCTTCTTCGGCGTCCGTGGTTCCGGGCCGATCGGCTGGGACATCGGGTCCGACGGCAAGCTGACGTACCGCATCGAGCAGCCCGAGTACCTCGAAGCCCTGGAGTGGGTCCGCAAGTTGTTCGACGCGGGTGTGGTCCACCCCGACGACAAGGCGCGCTCGGGTGACGCGGGCCAGCGCTTCACGGCCGGACAGATCCTCGTCTGGAACACCAACATCGCCGACTGGTACGGGAAGGTCTCCGAACAGGCCTCGTCCAACCCGGACCTCGTCATCGACGCCATGGACCTCTTCGGTGCGGACGGTGGCAACCCGAAGCTGTACGCCTCCTCGCCCGCCACTATCTGGTCGCTGATCCGCAAGGGCGCCTCGAAGGCGACGATCGAGAACGCGCTGGCCGCCGCCGACTTCTCGGCCGCGCCCTACGGCACCAAGGAGCGGATGCTCGTCGACTACGGCGTCGAGGGCACCCACTACACGGTCAAGGACGGCGTCCCGGTCAAGAACGACCTGGGCAACTCCGAGGTGCTCAACGCCTGGGTCATGCTGGCCGCACCGGCCGCCTACTTCGCCCACCCCGACTTCCCCGAGGTCGCCCGCAAGCAGGTCGAGTGGCAGCAGCGGATGGGGGCGTTCATGAAGAAGACGTCCACCTTCGGCATGAACATCGTCGAGCCGACCCGCTACGCCAACCTCTCCAGCCAGTTCGAGCAGCTGGAGATCGACTACGTGCGCGGCAACCGCAAGCTGTCCGACGTGCAGGCCGCCATCTCCACGTGGAAGTCCTCCGGCGGCGACAAGCTGCGCGACTGGTACAAGCAGCTCATCGACAAGAACGGCAGCGCCAACTGATGTCTCTCACGGCCGGGAGCAGGCCCGACGGGACTCGTCCTCCCGCGGCCGTCGAGGAACCGACGGCCGCGGTCGGCGCGGCGGTGGCGAAGGTGCGGGTGCCGCGAAAGGCGAGCAAGGCGGGCAAGGTCCCCTTCCGGGTCCGGCTGCGCCGCGACCGCGCGCTCATCCTGATGACGCTGCCCGTCATCCTCCTGCTCCTGCTCTTCAACTACGTCCCGCTGCTGGGCAACGTCGTCGCCTTCCAGGAGTACGACCCGTACGTCTCCAGCAACGGCGTCACCGCGATCTTCCACAGCCCCTGGGTCGGCGTCGAGCAGTTCTCGCGGATGATCGACGACCCGCTGTTCTGGGACGCCGCGAAGAACACCATCGTCCTCTTCGTGCTCCAGCTGGTGCTGTTCTTCCCGATCCCCATCGCCCTCGCGCTGCTCATCAACAGCGTGATCCGGCCCCGGGTCCGGGCCGTGGCGCAGGCGATCATGTACCTGCCGCACTTCTTCTCGTGGGTCCTCGTCGTCACCGTCTTCCAGCAGATCTTCGGCGGCGCGGGCATCATCGCCCAGACCCTGGAGGACCACGGCTGGAGCGGCTTCGACCTGATGACCAACGCGGACCTGTTCAAGTACCTGGTCACCGCGCAGGCCGTGTGGAAGGACGCCGGCTGGGGGATCATCGTCTTCCTCGCCGCGCTCGCCGCGGTCAGCACCGACCTGTACGAGGCCGCCGCGATGGACGGCGCCGGGCGCTGGCGGCGCATGTGGCACGTCACGCTGCCCGCACTGCGCCCGGTGATCGCGCTGCTGCTGGTGCTGCGGGTGGGTGACGCGCTCAGCGTCGGCTTCGAGCAGTTCCTGCTCCAGCGGGACGCGGTCGGCGTGGGGGCCAGCGAGGTCCTCGACACCTATGTGTGGAACATGGGTATCCAGAACGGCGACTTCAGCTACGCGGCCGCGGTCGGCCTCGTCAAGGGAGTCATAGGAATCTGCCTCGTGCTGGGTGCGAACAAGTTCGCGCACCTGCTCGGCGAGCAGGGGGTGTACCAGAAGTGAGCCTCAACACGCAGCTCGTCCGCAGTCTCAAGGCCCCCGCCCGCCCGGTGTGGGAGGAGCCGCCCAGCAAGGCCGGCATCACCGCGAAGAGCGGCTTCCTCGCGCTGTGCTGCCTGGGGGTGCTCGGCCCGCTGTGGATCGTGATCGTCACCAGCCTGTCCCCGAAGCCGGTGATCGACCGGGTCGGCGGCCTGGTCGTGATCCCCCAGGGCATCACCTTCGTCAACTACACCGAACTGCTCAGCGGCGGCCAGGTCAGCCGGGCCATCATGGTCTCGGTCGGCGTCACGCTCACCGGCACGGTGTTCTCCATGGCGGTGTCGGTGCTGGCGGCCTACGGTCTGTCGCGGCCGGGGAGCCTGGGGCACCGGCTCTTCCTGGTCGTCATGATGGCGACGATGTTCTTCGGCGCCGGGCTCATCCCGACGTATCTGCTGGTGCAGTCGCTGGGACTGACCGACACCTATCTGTCGCTCATCCTGCCGAGCGCGGTCAGCGTCTTCAACATCCTGGTGCTGCGGGCCTTCTTCATGGGCATCTCGCCCGAGCTCACCGAGTCCGCGCGCATCGACGGGGCCGGTGACCTGCGGATCCTGCTGACCATCATCATGCCGCTGTCGCGGGCCGTGCTGGCCGTGATCTCGCTGTTCTACGCGGTCGGGTACTGGAGTGCCTGGTTCAACGCGTCCATCTATCTCAGCGACCAGGACATGATGCCTTTGCAGAACGTGCTCATTCAGCTGGTCCAGAAGAACACGGCGAACCCTACGGGGTTGCAGCAGGCGGTGCGTACGGGGCAGTTGTCGGCGCTGGGGTTGCAGATGGCCGTGATGGTGCTCGCGTTGATTCCGGTGGCTGTTGCTTCTCCGTTCGTCCAGCGGCATTTCAAGAAGGGCATGTTGACGGGTGCGGTGAAGGGCTGACCGGGCGCCTATTGAGCGGGGGCTTCTGAACGTCGGCGGCTTCGGGTTCGTTGTGGCCGGTCGCGCCCCGCGGCGGAGCCGCAAATCGATACAGTCCCGCGCCCCTGAGTGGGCTTACTTCCCCTTAGTTCAGAGCGAGGTTTGTCATGCTTACGTCCAGGCTGAGCCGGCGTGCTGTTCTGGCCGGGACCGCGGCTGCCGCCGCGCTCACCACCGTTCCTTCCCTGCAAGGGCGTGCGGAAGCCGCCTCGGTCACCCCCTCCTACCGCTGGCGCACCGCCGTCATCGGTGGCACCGGGTTCGTCACCGGTGTGCTTTTCCATCCCTCCGTGCGGGGGCTCGCCTACGCCCGTACCGACATCGGCGGGGCCTATCGCTGGGACGACCGGAGCGGGCGCTGGATTCCGCTCAACGACGATCTCGGCTGGGACGACTGGAATCTCCTCGGGGTCGAGGCGATCGCCGTCGATCCCGCTCACCCGAACCGGGTGTATCTGTCCCTCGGCACCTACGCCCAGTCCTGGGCCGGCAACGGGGCGGTTCTGCGGTCCGAGGACCGTGGGGCCACCTGGGCCCGTACCGATCTCGCCGTGAAGCTCGGTGGGAACGAGGACGGGCGGGGGGCGGGCGAGCGGCTGCTCGTCGATCCGCGGGACAGTGACACGCTGTGGCTGGGGAGCAGACACGACGGGCTGCTCAAGTCGACGGACCGGGGCGCGACCTGGAAGGCCGTGAGCTTCCCGGCCACCCCGAGTGCCACCGGCCAGGGCATCACCCTCCTCGTCGCCGCGGGCCGCAGCGTCTACGCCGGCTGGGGCGACTCGGACGGCACCGCCGCCAACCTGTACCGCACCGCCGACGGCACCACCTGGGAAGCCGTCCCCGCGCAACCCTCCGGTGCCGCCGCCAAGGTGCCGATCCGGGCCGCCTACGACTGCCACACCCGCGAGCTGTACGTGACCTACGCCAACGCGCCCGGCCCCAACGGACAGTCCGACGGCAGTGTGCACAAGCTGGCCACGGCGAGCGGCACGTGGACCGACGTCACGCCCGTGAAGCCCGGCGGGACGACGGCTGGGGGCACCTCCCGCTCGAGCGAAGCCGAGAGTGGGGGAGGCTCCTCCGACAGCTTCGGATACGGCGGAGTCGCCGTCGACGCCCGCCGGCCCGGCACGGTCGTCGTCTCCACCAACAACCGCTGGGCGGCCGTCGACACCCTGTACCGGACCACGAACGGCGGCCGCACCTGGACCTCCCTCAAGGAGTCCGCGGTCCTCGACGTGTCCGAGACCCCGTTCCTCACCTTCGGGGCCGAGGAGCCCAAGTTCGGCTGGTGGATCCAGGCCCTCGCCGTCGATCCGTACGACTCGAAGCACATCGTCTACGGCACCGGCGCCACCCTCTACGGCACCCGGGACCTGAAGCACTGGGCCCCGCAGATCCGCGGCCTGGAGGAGACCTCCGTCCGGCAGCTGATCTCGCCCCCGACCGGGGAGGCGCACCTGCTCAGCGGTCTCGGGGACATCGGGGTGATGTACCACGAGCGGCTCACGGCGTCGCCGTCGCGGGGCATGGCGAGCAACCCCGTGTTCGGGTCGGCGACGGGCCTCGCGCAGGCCGCGGCGCGACCGGCGTACGTCGTCCGCACGGGCTTCGGCGACCACGGCAACGGCGCCTACTCGAACGACGGCGGCAAGTCCTGGGCACCCTTCGCGACCCAGCCCGCCCTCGCCAAGGACGCGCCGGGTCCGATCGCCACCAACAGCGACGGCAGTGTGCTGCTGTGGACCTTCGTGCACTGGGACGGCACCAAGTACCCCGCCCAGCGCTCCACGGACAACGGGGCGACCTGGTCCGAGGTTCCCACCTACCCCAAGGGCGCCACCCCGCTCGCCGATCCGGCCGACCCGACGCGCTTCTACGCCTACGACACCGACACCGGCACCCTGTTCGCCAGCACGGACGGCGGCCTCACCTTCACCGGGCGCGCGGGCGGACTGCCCTCCGGCGACAGCCAGTTCCAGCTGACCGCGGCCCCGGGGCGCTCCGGCGACCTGTGGCTGAGCACCAAGACGAACGGCCTGTACCGGTCCACCGACGGCGGAGCGGCCTTCACCAAGGTCACCAGCTGCTGGGCCTCGCACACCCTCGCCTTCGGCAAGGCGGCCAAGGGCGCCGATTACCCGGCGATCTACCAGGTCGGCGCCACGGAGGCGATCACCGGCGTGTACCGCTCCGACGACGGCGCGAAGACCTGGGTGCGCGTCAACGACGACCGGCACCAGTGGGGCTGGATCGGCGCGACCATCGCCGCCGACCCGCGGCTGTACGGCCGCGTCTACATCGCCACCAACGGCCGGGGCATCCAGTACGGGGAGCCCGTCTGATGGCCGTGGAGAAGAGGCCGGACCTGGGCGACGCCACCCGCGGCCGCATCCTCTACGGCGGCGACTACAACCCCGAGCAGTGGCCCGAGGAGACCTGGCTCGAGGACGTCCGGCTGATGAGGGCCGCCGGCGTCAACTCCGTCACCCTCGGGGTCTTCTCCTGGGCCAGGCTCGAACCCCGGCCGGGGGACCGGGACTTCGGCTGGCTGGACCGGCTGATGGACCTCATGCACGCCAACGGCATCGGGGTCGTCCTCGCCACCCCCACCTCCTCACCACCGCCGTGGATGGGCCATCTGCACCCCGACACCCTGCCCGTCACCGAGGACGGCCGCACCGAGTACTGGGGCGGGCGCCAGCACTTCTCGCACTCCAGCGCCACCTACCGCCGTCACGCCGCCGCCATCACCGAGGACCTCGCCGCCCGCTACGGCGGCCACCCGGCCCTCACGATGTGGCACATCAACAACGAGTACTGCACGTACGACTGGAGCGACCAGGCCGCCGCCCGCTTCCGGACCTGGCTGCAGGACCGCTACGGCTCCCTCGACGCCCTCAACTCCGCCTGGGGAACCGCCTTCTGGAGCCAGGGTTACGGCGACTGGGCCGAGATCCACACTCCTCGCCACGCCCACTACATGAAGAACCCCAGCCAGGTGCTGGACTTCAAGCGGTTCACCTCCGACATGCTCCTGGAGTGCTACCTCGCCGAGCGGGACATCGTCCGCGTGGCCACCCCGCACATCCCTGTGACCAGCAACTTCATGCCGCTGTGGGTGGGCCAGGACGCCTGGCGGTGGGCCGAGGAGGAGGACGTCGTCTCCGTCGACCTCTATCCCGACCCGCGCGATCCCCTCGGGGCCCAACAGGGCGCTCTCGTGCAGGACATGACCCGCTCGCAGGCGCGTGGGCCGTGGATGCTCATGGAGCAGGCCGCCGGACCGGTCAACTGGCGGGGCGTGAACCACCCCAAACCCCGTGGCCTGAACCGCCTATGGTCCCTGCAGGCCGTCGCCCGCGGCGCGGACGCCGTCTGCTACTTCCAGTGGCGCCAGTCCCGGCAGGGCGCGGAGAAGTTCCACTCCGGAATGGTCAGCCACGCGGGGGAGGAGGGACGCACCTATCAGGAGATCAAGCAGCTGGGAGCGGAACTGACAGCGATCTCCGCTCAGGTGACGGGGCGTCACTCCGCCAACGACATCGCCGTCGTGCACGACTGGCATGCCTGGTGGGCCGGCTCCCAGGAAGGCCGCCTCTCCAGTGAGGTCGACCACGCCGACGTCCTCAAGGCCTGGCACCGCGCGCTCTGGGAAGCCCACCTCACCACCGACTTCGCCCACCCGGAACACGACCTCACCGCCTACAAGGTGGTCGTCGTCCCCCAGCTGTACGCCCTCACCGACGCGGCGATCGACAACCTCCTCGCCTACGTCCGCCAGGGCGGCACCCTCGTCTCCGGATTCCTCACCGGCGTCGCCGACGAGGACGACCGGGTGCGCCCCGGCGGCATGGACGCCAGGCTGCGCGAACTGTTCGGCATCCGCACCCTGCACGAGTGGTGGCCGCTGGACGCAGGGGAGTACGCGGAATGCGACGACTTCCGCGGCACCCTGTGGTCGGAGGAGATCGACAAGGCGGAGGACGCCACCACCGAGGCCTCGTACAAGGGCGGTGAGCTCGACGGGCTGCCCGCCGTGCTGCGCAGGGGCCGAGCCTGGTACCTCTCGACGCTTCCCGAGCCGGGCGCCCTGCGCGAGCTCCTCGCCGGGATCGCTGCGGGTGCGGGCGCGCGACCGGTCCTAGACGCGCTGCCCGACCAGGTCGAGGCCGTCCGCCGCGGTGACCTGCTCTTCCTGCTCAACCACGGCCGCGAGCCCGTGACGGTCGACGTGGCCGGCACCCACCAGGACCTGCTGACGGGGCAGTCCCGCACGGACCGGGTCACCCTGGGCCGCTACGGAGTGGCGGTGCTCCAGCCATGACCGACGGACCCGTCCACGGCACCTGGGAACCCGAACCGGCCGCGCGCTGGGAGGACGGCTTCCTCAGCGGCAACGGCCACCACGGCGCCCTCCTCTTCGGCGAACCCGACGACGAGCGGGTCGTCGTCACCCACCACACCCTCGTCCACCCCAACGGCGCCGAACACGCCCGCCCGCCCCGCCTCGCCGCCGAACTCCCCGCGCTCCAGGACCGGTTGCTCGCCGGCGAGCGCGACGCCGCCGAGCGCTTCACGGACGGACGCCCGCTGCAGTGGGTGCAGCCCTTCCACCCCGCCTTCCAGATCCGGCTGCGCCGTCCGCGCGCGGCCACTCCCGACCACCGTCGGTCCGTCGACTTCACCACCGGAGTCCTGCGCACGGAGTCCCAGGGGTCGCGCAGCGAGGTCTTCGTCTCGCGCGCGGACGACGTCATCGTCCAGCAGGTCGAGGCGGCGGGCCTGGTCGTCTCGCTGGATCACCGGCTGCCGGGCGCACCCGACACCCTGATGGTCGGCCAGAGCGTCGTCCGCGCCGCCGACGGGGCCCTGCTCACCCTCTGCGTCCGCTACCCCGACAGCGACCGCCGTTACACCGGCATCACGCTGGTCGTCCCCACGGGCGGCCGCACCGCGCTCATCCCGCCGGGCGCGCACGTCACCGGTGCCGAGTCCGTTCTCCTGCTGACCCGCGTCGTACGCCACACCGGCGAACTGGACACGGCACCCCACATCGAGGCACTGCGGGACCTGGTCCCCGAATCCGGTTCCGAGCCGGGGTCCGTCACCTACGCCCGACTCCTCGACCGGCACACCCCCCTCCACCGCACCGCCTACGAACGCGTCACCCTCGACCTCGCCGCCGACCCCGCCGAACGCGCCCTGCCGGGCTCGCAGTTGCTGGAACGGCCGGACAGCCCCGCCCTCCTGGAACGACTCTTCGCCGCCGGCCGCTACCACCTGCTCTCCTCCAGCGGCCTCTTCCCGCCCCGCCTGACCGGCCTGTGGACCGGCGACTGGGCCACGGCATGGTCGGGAGCGTTCACCAACGACGCCAACGTCAACCTCCAGACCGCTTCAGCCGCGTGCGCCGCCCTTCCCGAAGTCACCGAAGCTCTCGCCTCCCTGATCCAGCGTCAGTTGCCCGACTGGCAGGACAACGCCCGCGAGATCTTCGGCACGCGCGGTGTCGTGGCCCCGCCGCACTCCGACGGCGAGTCCGGGCTGACGTACCACTTCAACCGTGAGTACCCGCTGCACCTGTGGACCGCGGGCGCCGACTGGCTGCTCAAGCCCCTCGTCGACCACGACGAGACCCGCGGCGAACAGGACCCGCGCACCGCCCGTGCGCTCGCCGAAGTCGCCCTCTTCTACGAGGACTTCCTCACCCGCACCGACGCCGACGGCCATCTCGTCGTCGTCCCCTCCTACTCGCCCGAGAACCGCCCCGCGAACGGCAGTTGGGGCGCGATCAACGCGGCGATGGACCTCTCGGCCGCCCGGCACGCCCTGCGAACGGCCGCCGCCTACCACCCCGAGAGGGCACAAGCCTGGCGCGCCCTCGCCGACCGGCTCCCTCCCCACCGGATCAACGCCGACGGCGCCCTCGCCGAATGGGCCTGGCCCGGCCTCGACGACACCTACGACCACCGCCACCTCAGCCACCTCTACGGCGTCTGGCCACTCGACGAGATCACCCCCTACGACACCCCCGACCTCGCCGCGGCCGCCCACCGCGCCCTCGAACTCCGTGGCTCCGAGAACGACTCCGCACACGGCCATCTCCACCACGCCCTCGTCGCGGCCCGGCTGCGCGACGGCGAACGGGTCGCGCACGCCCTCGGCCAGGTCCTCAAGGGCGACTTCTTCCACGCCTCGCTGATGAGCGCGCACTACCCGAACCGGAACGTCTACAACGCGGACGCCGCCCACACCCTGCCCGCCGTCCTCGTCGAGATGCTCGTGCAGTCGACACCGGACCGGCTGGTGCTGCTCCCGGCGGTTCCCAGCACCTGCCCCCGAGGTGAACTACGGGGCATCCGCACCAGGTTCGGGGCCGCCCTCGACCTCACCTGGAGCCCCACCGAAGCGACCGCGGTGCTGCGCCCCACCCGCACCCACCGCGTCGAACTCCGGACTTCCTCCGGCACCGAGCCGCTCTGCCTCGTCGCCGGAGAAGACCACGTCCTCCGTCTGGAGGCGTGGTAACTCCCCCCGCATTTCCCCCCACCCATGGAAAGGGACACCATGGCAAGCACTCTGCGCAAGATCACCATGGCGGTGCTGGCCCCGGCGATGGCCATCGGCGCCACCGTCGGACTCGCCTCGGCCCCGGCCTCCGCCGCCGTCTGGAGCTCCTGCGACCAGTGGGCCAACACGAGCCTGAACGGCTACACGCTCTACAACAACATCTGGGGCTCCGGCGCCGGCAGCCAGTGCATCTGGGCCAACTCCGGCACTAACTGGGGCGTCAACGCCAACCACCCCAACACCGGCGGCATCAAGTCCTACCCCAACTCCAAGAAGGTGATCAACAAGTCGATCACCTCGCTGGGTTCGCTCTCCAGCAGCTACAACGTCTCGGTCCCGTCGTCCGGCGCCTACAACACGTCGTACGACATCTGGGACACCGACTACGACTACGAGATCATGCTCTGGGTCAACAAGACCGGAGCCGTCGGTCCGCTCGGCAGCTCGCAGGGCAACGTGACGCTCGGCGGCCACACCTGGACCGTCTACAAGGGCACCAACGGCGCGAACGAGGTCTTCTCCTTCGTCCGCACCTCCAACTCCAGCTCCGGCACGGTCAACATCCTCCCGATCCTGAAGTGGATCAAGGACACCAAGGGCTGGTTCGGCAACGAGACCATCGGTGACGTGCAGTTCGGCTTCGAGATCACCAGCTCGTCCGGTGGTCTCAACTTCACCACCAACAACCTGACCGTAAGCAGCAGTTGACCTGATCGTGGGGCACGGTCGGGTTTGATGGGGACATGCGTACCACCACCCCCCTCCGACGTGCCCTGATCACCGTGACCGCGACCGCGGCCGTCGTTCTCACCGCGACGGGTTCCGCGGTCGCGGTTCCCGTCCCCGGGACGGCCGCGGCACCCCACGCCACCGCCCGCTCCCTCTCCGCCCTGCATCCCGTCGTCGAACTCGCCGCCGAACGCCTGGCCACCGCCGACCTGGTCGCCGCCGCCAAGTGGGGCACCGACAGCCCCATCGACGACCCCGCCCGCGAACAGCAGGTCCTCGACAACGTCGCCGCCCAGGCCCAGCAGCTCGGCGCCGACCCGGACGAGATCCGGGTGATCTTCCGCGACCAGATCGAGGCGAACAAGATCGTCCAGCGCGGACTGTTCCAGCGGTGGACCGACCACCCCGACGAGGCGCCGACGACCAAGCCGGACCTGAGCGTCGTACGGCAGGAGATCAACCGAGTGACCAGCGCGCTGGTCGAGGCCCTCGCCGCCACCGCCGACGACCGCGGCGCGGTCACCTGCCGTCCCGAACTCATTCTCGCCGCCCTCCAGGTCCATCACGAGGACCACCTCGACGCCCTGCACACCAGGGCCCTGGCCCGCGCCCTGCGCTCCCTCTGCGGAAGCTGACCCCCCACACGACGAAGCGGCCGGCCCACCCCCGTGGGACCGGCCGCTTCGGTACGGCTACTCCGCCACCGGAAGCCGCGCCCCGTCCCGCAGGAACAGCGGGATGCGGTCCAGCGGGGCGTCGACGGTCACCGTCCTGCCGCCCTCGTACGTCTCACCGGTCCACGCGTCCGTCCAGGCCGCGCCTGCCGGGAGATAGGTCGTACGGGCCGTCGCGCCCGCCGTGAGCACCGGGGCGACCAGAAGATCCGCGCCGAAGAGATACGCGTCGTCGACCGTCCACGTCGCCTGGTCGTCCGGGAACTCCAGGAACAGCGGGCGCATCGGCGTCAGGCCCTCCTCATGGGCCTCGCGCATGACCTTCAGGACGTACGGCTTCAGCCGCTCGCGCAGCCGCAGGTACTTCTCCATGATCGCGCCGGCCTCCTCGCCGTACGACCACACCTCGTTGGGGCCGCCGGTCATCTCCGGTCCCAGCGGCATGCCCGGGTCGCGGAAGCCGTGCAGGCGCATGAGCGGGGACAGGGCGCCGAACTGGAACCAGCGGATCATGACCTCGCGGTACGCCGGGTCGTCCGGGTCACCGCCGTGGAAGCCGCCGATGTCCGTGTTCCACCACGGGATGCCGGACATCGCGGTGTTGAGACCCGCCGCGATCTGCTCGCGCAGGGTCGGGAAGTCGGTGCCGATGTCACCGGACCACAGGGCGGCGCCGTAGCGCTGGCTGCCCGCCCAGGCCGAGCGGTTGAGGGTGATGACCTCCTCGCCGGCGGCCGTCAGGCCCTCGTGGAAGGTGCGGGAGTTCTCGGCCGGGTACATGTTGCCGACCTCGAGGCCGGGCCCCGCCCAGTAGCGCAGGTTCTCCTGGAAGCCGGGCTTGAGCTCCGGCTCGCAGGCGTCCAGCCAGAAGGCCGTGATGCCGTACGGCGCAAGGTAGTTGTCGCGGACCTTCGACCACATGAACTCCCGGGCCTCCGGGTTCGTGGCGTCGTAGAAGGCGACCTGGACGGTGG
The DNA here is from genome assembly GCF_029894425.1 of Streptomyces sp. SAI-127. NCBI lineage: Bacteria > Bacillati > Actinomycetota > Actinomycetes > Kitasatosporales > Streptomycetaceae > Streptomyces > Streptomyces sp. SAI-127. The sequence continues at coordinate 3,262,347 of NZ_JARXYJ010000001.1, read as the reverse complement.
AGGCGACTCCCTTGTCGGGCCAGTCGGCGTGCGCCATCGGGCCGTACTGGGTGCCGATGAAGTAGCCGCGCTGCTCCATGACCGGGTGGTTCTCGCTGAGCGGCGACACCGACGGCCAGACGCTGACCACCAACTTGATGCCCAGCTCCTCCAGTTCACGGACCATCGCCGCCGGGTCGGGCCATTCGGCCGGGTCGAACTTCCACTCGCCGAGGTGCGTCCAGTGGAAGAAGTCGCAGACGATCGCCGAGATGGGAAGCCCGCGCCGCTTGTACTCCCGTGCCACGGACAGGAGTTCGTCCTGGGTGCGGTAGCGCAGCTTGCACTGCCAGAAGCCCGCCGCCCACTCCGGCAGCATCGGCGTCCGGCCGGTGACCCCGCTGTAGCGGCGCTGTCCGTCGGCCGGGGTGCCCGCGGTGATCCAGTAGTCGATCTGGCGGGCCGAGTCGGCCACCCAGCGCGTGCCGTTGCGGGCGAGTTCCACGCGGCCGATCGCCGGGTTGTTCCAGAGGAGGGTGTAGCCGCGGCTGGAGGCCAGAACCGGGATGCCCACCTCGGCGTTGCGCTGGATCAGGTCGAGGACCAGGCCCTTCTGATCCAGCTTGCCGTGCTGGTGCTGGCCGAGGCCGTACAGCTTCTCGTCGGCGTAGGCGGCGAAGCGCTGCTCGAGACGGTGGTGGCCGTTGCCGACCGCCGTGTACAGACGCGAGCCGGGCCACCAGAAGTGGGCGCGGGCCTCCGCGAGGAGTTCGGCGGAGTCCGCGGTGCGCAGAAAGCGGATCTGTCCCTCGGCGTCGACGTGGACGGTCAGCGCGCCCACCGTCAACTGGCCTTCCCCGTCCCCGATCTTGACCATGCTCTCGGTGGCCGGCGGCTCGTCCAGCAGGGCGCCCGGCAGCCCCTCGAGGATCGGCCCGCCGAGCCGGGCACGCACCCGGACCGCGTCCGGGCCCCAGGGCTCGACACGGACGGTCTCCTGGCGCCCGCTCCACTCCAGCGCGCCGTCCCGCTCACGGAACGTGCCGACGGTGGGGGACGACTGCGCGAGAGTGACCTTGGGCTGGATTTCGGCAGGCTGATTCACGAGGAGTGCTCCTGAAGGAATGCAGACAGGGGCGTGCCGCACAGGCACGGGATGCGTGGTGTGGGGTCTGGTGGGTGAGGTGTCAGGACGCCGAAGGCGCCGGGCCGGTGCTCGCCCGGACCGTCAACTCGGGTTCGATCAGGACGACTTCGTCCTCACCGCGGCCCTCCAGCTTGGCGACGAGCCGCTCCAGGGCGTGCCGGCCCATCTCCTGGGCGGGAATGGCGACCGACGTCAGCCGCACCGAGGCCTGGACGGCGACCTGTTCGGGGCAGATCGCGACCACCGAGACGTCCTCGGGAATGGCCCGGCCCTGCTGGCGCAGCAGCGCGAGCAGCGGTTCGACCGCCTGCTCGTTCTGCACGACGAAGCCTGTGGTGGACGGACGCTCGTCGAGGACGCGGGCGAGCGTCACGGCCATCGCGTCGTACCCGCCGTCGCACGGCCGGTGCAGCAGTCGTACGCCCAACTCCTGGGCCCGCGACCGGAGTCCGTCCAGAGTGCGCTCGGCGAAACCGGTGTGCCGTTCGTAGACGGCGGGGGCCTCGCCGATGACAGCGATGTCGCGGTGGCCGAGCTTCGCGAGGTGCTCGACGCACAGCGCGCCGGTGGCCCGGAAGTCGAGGTCGACGCAGGTGAGCCCGGACGTGTCGGCGGGGAGGCCGATGAGTACGGAGGGCTGGTCGGTGCCGCGCAGGAACGGCAGCCGCTCGTCGTCGAGTTCGACGTCCATCAGGATCATCGCGTCGGCGAGCCCGCTGCCGGTGACGCGTCGTACGGCGTCGGGGCCCTCCTCGCCGGTGAGCAGCAGGACGTCGTAACCGTGCGTCCGTGCGGTGGTGGCCACCGCGATGGCGATCTCCATCATCACCGGCACGTACATGTCGGTGCGGAGCGGGATCATCAGCGCGATGATGTTCGACCTGCTGCTGGCGAGGGCGCGGGCGCCGGCGTTCGGGTGGTAGCCGAGCTCGCGGATGCTCTCCTCGACTCGCTGCCGGGTGGTCGTCGAGATGGACCGCTTGCCACTGAGGACATAGCTCACCGTGCTCGCCGAGACTCCGGCGTGCTGGGCGACCTCGGCGAGGGTGACCATCCAGCTCTCCAAGCTTTGTGAAGCGCTTCGACAGTGCGCAGTGCGAACAGGTGCGGGTGAGGGTGGTTCGACAGTAGCTCCCCCGGGAGTGGGTGTCCATAGGTTGTCGAAGCGCTTCGACAGGGACTCTTGGACGGGCGGCGCACGAAGAGGGCCCCGCCCCCGGCGAACCCACTCCGGCCTGCCCGTTCACGGCCTCGACGGGGTGCGGCTTCCTGCCTACCACGACCGGCGGCGGGGGGCCATGGAACGGGGACGCGAGAACCTGCCCGGCGAACCGGCGGCCGAGGAGGGAGGGGCGGTGCACGTGGGGCGGAGGGCCTGCGTGGGTGGGGGTGCTGCCGTGCGGGCAGCACTGGTCCGCCCGACCTCGAGCCGTCCGACGTCACCCCGACGCACGGCGGGACCGGGCCGTCCACTGCGACGAGGAGGCGGAGGCCGCCGCCCCGAGCGCCTGGGGGTACCTGTGCCGTCCGGGCCTACCCGGAGCTCCGGACCCCCTGCGGCGGCGGGGCCGTGCGGGTTCTCGGCGCTGTCCAGACTCCCGGCCCCCTGCGCACCGCAGGGCCGTCCGGACCCACGGGCCCTTGCAGTCGTAGGCCACCCGGACCGCCGAGGCGCGCCGGACCTTCCTTCAGAGCTCCTGATGCCGTCGACGGTGCGCTGTCAGACGTCCAGCTCCTCACCGACCCCCGCAGCCTGCACGCCCCGCGCGGCGACCGTCTCCGGGCCCGCTTGGGCCTCCCGGGCCCGCCCGGAGGCCCCTGAGGCCGTCGACAGTGAGCCGGGCGACGTCCGGTTCCACACTCCCGCGGCCTGCACGCCCCGCGCGGCGATCGCCTCAGGGCCGTCCGGACCCTCGGACCCGTGCACCTGCGGGGCCGCCTGGGCCACCGGGGCTCGCCCGGACCCTCGGACCCCCAGGGGCCCTGAGGTCGTCGACAGTGAGCCGGGTCGACGTCCAGTTCCTCACCCACCCCCGCAGCCCGCACGTCCTGCGCGGCGACCGTCTCTGGGCCCGCCTGGGCCTTCCAGGCCTGCCCGGACCCCCAGGGTCCCTGCGGTCTCCGCCGAAGGGCCGTCCTTGACCCCGACGGCTTCACCCAGTCACTCGTCCGGCGGAAGAGACCGGCGACGAGGTCTTCAAGGGCACCGGCCGACTGGACACTCAGTCGTTTTCCGTCGACATCGGCCGAACGGCCGCACGAAGGGTGGTGGCCTCGCCCCGGATCGGGTACATACGATCGGGTAGCACCCGTCGGTAACCATACGGCCCCCAAGATCCCGATTCACGACGAGGTGAGCCTGATGTCCGCACCGTCCACCAAGCCCGTCGTCACCGAGCGCGAGGCCCGCGAGGTGGCGGAGGCCGCCCGGGAGCAGGACTGGCGCAAGCCCAGCTTCGCCAAGGAACTGTTCCTCGGGCGTTTCCGGCTCGACCTCATCCACCCCCACCCGATGCCCCCCGACGAGGACGCCCAGCGCGGCGAGGACTTCCTGGCCAAGCTCCGCGACTTCTGCGAGACCAAGGTGGACGGCGCCCTCATCGAACGCGAGGCCCGGATCCCCGACGACGTCGTGGACGGGCTCAAAAAACTCGGCGCCTTCGGCATGAAGATCGACACCAAGTACGGCGGCCTCGGCCTCACCCAGGTGTACTACAACAAGGCGCTGGCCCTCGTGGGCTCCGCGAGCCCCGCGATCGGCGTGCTGCTGTCGGCCCACCAGTCGATCGGCGTGCCCCAGCCGCTGAAGCTCTTCGGCACGCAGGAGCAGAAGGAGCGGTTCCTGCCCCGGTGCGCCCGCACCGACATCAGCGCCTTCCTCCTCACCGAACCGGACGTCGGCTCCGACCCGGCACGCCTCGCGACCACCGCGGTACCCGACGGGGACGACTACATCCTCGACGGAGTGAAACTGTGGACCACCAACGGCGTGGTCGCCGACCTGCTCGTCGTGATGGCCCGCGTCCCGAAGTCCGAGGGCCACAAGGGCGGCATCACCGCCTTCGTCGTGGAGACCGACTCACCCGGCGTCACCGTCGAGAACCGCAACGCCTTCATGGGCCTGCGCGGCATCGAGAACGGCGTCACCCGCTTCCACCAGGTCCGGGTGCCCGCGGCCAACCGCATCGGCCCCGAGGGCACCGGCCTGAAGATCGCCCTGACCACCCTGAACACCGGGCGCCTCTCGCTGCCCGCCTCCTGCGTGGCCGCCGGCAAGTGGTGTCTGAAGATCGCCCGCGAGTGGTCCGCGGCCCGCGAACAGTGGGGCAAGCCGATCGCCCACCACGAGGCCGTCGGCTCCAAGATCTCCTTCATCGCGGCGACGACCTTCGCCCTGGAGGCCGTACTCGATCTCTCGAGTCAGATGGCCGACGAGAACCGCAACGACATCCGCATCGAGGGCGCCCTCGCCAAGCTCTACGCCTCCGAGATGGCCTGGCTCGTCGCCGACGAACTGGTCCAGATCCGCGGCGGCCGGGGCTTCGAGACCGCCGAATCCCTCAGGGCCCGCGGCGAGAAGGCGGTCCCCGCCGAACAGGTCCTGCGCGACCTGCGCATCAACCGCATCTTCGAGGGCTCCACGGAGATCATGCACCTGCTGATCGCCCGCGAGGCCGTCGACGCCCACCTCTCGGTCGCGGGCGACCTCATCGACCCGGAGAAGTCCCTCGGCGACAAGGCGAAGGCGGGCGCGAACGCGGGCGTCTTCTACGCCAAGTGGCTCCCGAAGCTGGTGGCCGGACCGGGCCAACTCCCCACCTCATACGCCGAGTTCAAGCGCGAAGTAGACCTGTCGGTACACCTGCGCTACGTCGAACGAACGGCCCGCAAACTCGCCCGCTCCACCTTCTACGCCATGTCCCGCTGGCAGGGCCGGATGGAGAGCAAGCAGGGCTTCCTCGGCCGGATCGTCGACATCGGCGCCGAACTCTTCGCCATGAGCGCGGCCTGCGTACGCGCCGAACTCCTCTACACCACCGAACCCCACGGCCGTGAGGCCTACCAACTCGCCGACGCCTTCTGCCACCAGTCCCGCCTGCGCGTCGAGGAGCTCTTCGGCCGGCTGTGGAACAACACCGACGACCAGGACCGCAAGGTCGTCAAGGGAGTCATGTCCGGCACCTACGCCTGGCTGGAGGACGGCATCGTCGACCCCTCCGGCGAGGGCGTCTGGATCGCGGACGCGACCCCCGGCCCTTCGGAGAAGGAGAACGTGCACCGGCCCATCCGGTGACAGGGCGGTCCCCCTCCCGCACCCCGGGAGGGGGACGCGCTGTCCCCACACACCGTCCTTACGGCAACAATGGAGGCATGAGCGACAGTCCAGCCCCCCGAGGGCACGGGCCGGAAGCCCCGTCTGCCCCGCGACGCCACGCACGCACTCTCGCCGCACCGGGCGCCGACCCAAGTACATCCAGTACGAGGGCCGACGCCCGGCACGGCGAGAGCACGCACCTGCTGGCCACATCTGCCGCTCCGCAGCGGGCGCAGGGCCCGCCCTCCGGGCGGACGACGGGGCTTCCGGCCCCCGCCCTCGCCGACCCGCACCTGGTCTACGACCCCCTCGCGGGCGACGGTCCCAAGGACGTGGTGATCCTCGGCTCCACGGGATCCATCGGCACCCAGGCCATCGACCTCGTGCTGCGCAACCCCGACCGGTTCCGGGTGACCGGGCTCTCCGCCAACGGCGGCCGGGTCGCGCTCCTCGCCGAGCAGGCGCACCGGCTGAAGGCGCGGACCGTCGCGGTCGCCCGCGAGGACGTCGTACCGCAGCTGCGCGAGGCGCTCCGCGGTCTCTACGGCACGGGCGAGCCGCTCCCCGAGATCCTCGCCGGCCCGGACGCGGCCACGCAGGTCGCCGCCTCCGACGCGCACACCGTCCTCAACGGCATCACCGGCTCCATCGGCCTCGCCCCGACCCTCGCCGCCCTGGAAGCGGGCCGCACCCTCGCGCTCGCCAACAAGGAGTCGCTCATCGTGGGCGGCCCGCTGGTGAAGGCCCTCGCCAAGCCCGGGCAGATCATCCCGGTCGACTCCGAGCACGCGGCCCTCTTCCAGGCCCTGGCCTCCGGGACGAGGGCCGACGTCCGCAAGCTCGTCGTCACCGCGTCCGGCGGCCCCTTCCGAGGCCGTACGAAAGCCGACCTCGCTCAGGTGACCGTCGAGGACGCCCTCGCCCACCCCACCTGGGCCATGGGCCCGGTCATCACGATCAACTCCGCGACCCTCGTCAACAAGGGGCTGGAGGTCATCGAGGCGCACCTCCTCTACGACATTCCCTTCGACCGCATTGAGGTGGTCGTGCATCCCCAGTCGTATGTCCACTCGATGGTTGAGTTCACGGACGGATCCACGATCGCGCAGGCGACGCCCCCCGACATGCGCGGGCCGATCGCCATCGGCCTGGGCTGGCCCGAGCGCGTCCCCGACGCGGCGCCCGCCTTCGACTGGAGCAAGGCGTCGACCTGGGAGTTCTTCCCTCTCGACAACGACGCGTTTCCTTCGGTCAACCTTGCGAGACACGTGGGACAGCTCGCGGGCACGGCCCCGGCGGTGTTCAATGCCGCCAACGAGGAGTGCGTGGAGGCCTTCCGGGCCGGCGCGCTGCCGTTCAACGGGATCATGGAGACCGTGACCCGGGTGGTGGACGAGCACGGCACCCCGCGCGGGGGAACCTCGCTCACCGTCGCGGACGTCCTCGAAGCGGAGACCTGGGCGCGGACCCGGGCCCGGGAACTGACGGCACAGACGGCGGAGGCCCGTGCATGACGACCCTGATGTTCATCCTCGGCATAGGGCTCTTCGCCTTCGGCCTTCTGGTGTCGATCGCGTGGCACGAGCTGGGGCACCTGTCCTTCGCCAAGCTCTTCGGCATCCGCGTGCCGCAGTACATGGTCGGCTTCGGGCCGACCGTGTTCTCGCGCAAGAAGGGCGAGACGGAGTACGGCATCAAGGCCATCCCCTTCGGCGGCTACATCCGCATGATCGGCATGTTCCCGCCCGGCGACGACGGCCGTATCAGCGCCCGCTCCACCTCCCCCTGGCGCGGCATGATCGAGGACGCCCGCTCGGCCGCCTTCGAGGAGCTCCAGCCCGGCGACGAGAAACGCCTCTTCTACACCCGTAAGCCCTGGAAACGCGTCATCGTGATGTTCGCGGGCCCCTTCGCGAACCTCATCCTCGCGGTGGCGCTGTTCCTCACGGTCCTCATGGGCTTCGGCATCTCCCAGCAGACCAACACGGTCAGCTCCGTCTCCAAGTGCGTGATCTCGCAGAGCCAGAACCGCCAGACCTGCAAGGCCTCCGACCCCGCGTCCCCGGCCGCGGCGGCCGGCCTCAAGGCGGGCGACAAGATCCTGGCGTTCAACGGGGTACGGACGGACGACTGGAACAAGCTCTCCGACCTCATCCGCGCCAACCCCGACAAGACGGTCCCGATCGTCGTCGAGCGCGACGGCAAGGACGTCACCCTCACCGCGAAGATCGCCTCCAACCAGGTCGCCAAGAAGGACTCCAGCGGCCAGTACGTCCCCGGCGAGTACGTCACCGCCGGCTTCCTCGGCTTCAGCGCCGCCACCGGCATCGTCAAGCAGGACTTCGGCGACTCCGTGGTCTGGATGGGCGAGCGCGTCGGCGACGCCGTCGACTCCCTCGCCGCCCTGCCCGGCAAGATCCCGGCCCTGTGGAACGCGGCCTTCGACGACGCCCCGCGCGAGCCGGACTCCCCGATGGGCGTGGTCGGCGCGGCGAGGGTGGGCGGCGAGATCTTCACGCTCGACATTCCCCCGACCCAGCAGCTCGCCATGGCGCTGATGCTGGTCGCGGGCTTCAACCTCTCCCTGTTCCTCTTCAACATGCTGCCGCTGCTGCCCCTGGACGGCGGCCACATCGCGGGCGCCCTGTGGGAGTCCCTGCGCCGCAACCTGGCGAAGGTCCTCAAGCGTCCGGACCCGGGCCCGTTCGACGTGGCGAAGCTGATGCCGGTGGCTTATGTGGTGGCGGGAATCTTCATCTGCTTTACGGTCCTCGTTTTGATCGCGGATGTAGTTAATCCGGTCAAAATCAGCTGAGAATCGGTCATTTTCTATCGCGATGGTGATAGCGCCTCGCCTTTCGCTCGTGTAGCTCACACGGGTGAAAGGCGAGGCTTATTCGTACGGAGCAGGTGCGGACTTCGTACGTTCTTGCTGTTCATGGGTGACCCCAGCGGTGCGCCAACACCCTGGGGTCTGGCCAGTCTCGAAGGGACTGACATGCAGCAAGGTACTGCGCCGTGCGCAGAAGACAAGGGCAAAGGTTCCGAGGCGCTCGCCGTCGCCGCGTACATGCGGGTCTCGACAGCGGAGCAGAAGAGAAGGTACGGAATTCCGGCTCAGGCCGACGCCACTCGAACGTTCGTGGAGAAGCGCTCGCCGTGGCGAATCGCGGGATATTGGGAAGAGCTCGGCGAATCAGGCTCGACGACTTCGAGGCCTGCACTGAATGAGCTGCTCGCGGAAATCGCCAGGGGCCGGTTCGACGTCGTACTCGTGTCAAGCCTTGATCGTTTGGGGCGGACCGAAGCAGCCATCTGGTGCTGTCTCTGGCAGATCGAGGATGCCGGGGCTGTACTTGAGTGCTGCGACCAGACATTGGGGAAACCGGGACTCGACAGGTGGCTAACCATCGACCGGCTGGCACAGGCAGTAGAGGCGGACTACTGCCGTATCCTCACCCGAACCCAGTCAGGTCGGCAGCTCAAGGCAGTCGGCGGCGGTTGGCCGGGCGGCCCGGCTCCCTACGGTTACAGGATCAGTGGGAAAGGCGTCTTCGGATCGACTCTTGAGATCGATCCGACTGAGGCCGCGGTGGTGAGGCTTCTGGCAGACCTTGTGATCGAAGGTGGCCGGACCCTCACGGATCTTGCCGAGGAACTGAACAGGCGGGGCATTCTCACGCGCAGCGGCAGGCGTTGGACAAGGGCCAACCTCCACCGACGGCTGAAGAGCGCGGCGTTTCTCGGAGAAGCCGTCTTTCGCCGCTCTGATCAGCAATGGGGTGGCCATTGCACCAAGCTTGATGGCTCCGGACGACCCCTGTACGGCGAGAGCGTGGTGATCCCTCTGCCTCCGATCCTCGCCGCGGACCGGAGCCGTGCCTTTCAGCAAGCGCTGGCGGAACTGGCCCGGCCGCGCAGGATTCCCTTGGGGGAGTATCCGCTCACCGGGCGAATTCATGGTCCGTGCAAACGGCCCTACGTCGGGTGCTTCCGCAGCAACGACGGGGTGCGGACGTACCGCTGCTCCGGATGGCAGGAAAAGGTCCCCTGCGGTTGCTTCTTCCTGCGTGCTGATCACGTCGAGGAAAAGGTGGCGCGACACGTCAATGCCCTGCTGGCATCCATGCCACCCCATGCTCGGCCGATGCTGTCGGCCTCCTCCGAATCGCAGACGCGGCTGATCCTGCATGCTGAGCGAGTGAGGTCTCTGGAGCGGCTGGTCGCGCAGTGTGCGGAGGAGCTGGACGGATTGCGGTGCCAGGCCCAGCACAGTCGTGTCGTTGCAGCTGCGCTGCGGCAGCTTGAAGCTGACAAGGGGGCGTTGGAGCGCGTCCTCGCTCATGCACGGGACTGGCTGGCGGAGCTTGAGGCCCGAGTTCGCAAGGATGCCCGGCTCACAGCTGTCCTAGGGTCAGCCGTACCTGACAGCGAGGCTCTGTTGCCTTCGGAACAGCGATGCCTGATCGAGCAGCTCAAGGTGCGAGTCGACATCGTGGACGCGGAGTTTCGGTACCGCGAGGGGACGAAGTGCTTGACGATCCAGTGGCACGAGCGCACGGGGACGCCTGTTCCTCCCGATCCCACGGACAGCCTGTGGGTCCGCATCGACGAGTTGCTCCGCACCAGGTACCGGCCGCACCATTTCCGTTCGCCGCTCGATCTACGGGCTGCCCTCACGGGGATGCTTCATCGTCTGCGCACGGGCATCCTGTGGCGTGATCTTCCCGAGCGTTTCGGCGACCCTGGGAAAGTCCGGCTCCGACAGCGAACCTGGTTGGCCGACGGCGTGTGGGCGGAGATCGTGGAAATCCTCAGCGAGGAGGGAGAGGGCACTCCTGTGCAGAGCCACGGAACCGCTCCGGCACTGTCCATCAGTTCGGGGTGCGTCGCTGAGTCACAGCCCGGTATCTCGCTCGGTGCCCGCGTGGTTAACCCGGTGAGAATCTCCTAGTCATACGGCGTTCGAGGCGGCCCGGCACGGTGTGTGCCGGGCCGCTCTCCATTGAGTGGGTTTGAGGGCCGGGATGTGCTCGTGCCCGGGCTCTTGCCGTAATCTCGAAGTCCGGAGCCCGGCGCTGACGGGACCTGGACCTTGATCCACGACTTGGGGTTGCACAGCAGATGACTGCGATTTCTCTCGGCATGCCGTCCGTTCCGACCAGGCTCGCCGAGCGCCGGAAGAGCCGGCAGATCCAGGTCGGCACGGTCGCGGTGGGCGGCGACGCCCCGGTGTCGGTCCAGTCCATGACGACGACCCGTACGTCCGACATCGGCGCCACCCTGCAGCAGATCGCCGAGCTCACGGCGTCCGGCTGCCAGATCGTGCGCGTGGCCTGCCCGACCCAGGACGACGCCGACGCCCTCGCGACCATCGCGCGCAAGTCGCAGATCCCGGTGATCGCGGACATCCACTTCCAGCCCAAGTACGTGTTCGCCGCGATCGAGGCCGGCTGCGCGGCCGTACGCGTCAATCCCGGCAACATCAAGCAGTTCGACGACAAGGTGAAGGAGATCGCGCGGGCCGCGAAGGACCACGGCACGCCGATCCGGATCGGCGTCAACGCGGGTTCGCTGGACCGCCGGCTGCTCCAGAAGTACGGCAAGGCGACCCCCGAGGCGCTGGCAGAGTCCGCCCTGTGGGAGGCCTCGCTCTTCGAGGAGCACGACTTCCGGGACATCAAGATCTCGGTCAAGCACAACGACCCGGTCGTGATGGTCGAGGCGTACCGCCAGCTCGCCGCCCAGTGCGACTACCCGCTGCACCTCGGCGTGACCGAGGCGGGCCCCGCCTTCCAGGGCACGATCAAGTCGGCCGTGGCCTTCGGCGCGCTGCTCTCCCAGGGCATCGGCGACACCATCCGGGTGTCGCTGAGCGCCCCGCCGGTCGAGGAGGTCAAGGTCGGCAACCAGATCCTGGAGTCCCTGAACCTCAAGCAGCGGGGCCTGGAGATCGTCTCCTGCCCGTCCTGCGGCCGCGCCCAGGTCGACGTCTACAAGCTGGCCGAAGAGGTCACCGCGGGCCTGACCGGCATGGAGGTCCCGCTCCGCGTCGCGGTCATGGGCTGCGTGGTGAACGGCCCCGGCGAGGCCCGCGAGGCGGACCTCGGCGTCGCCTCCGGCAACGGCAAGGGCCAGATCTTCGTCAAGGGCGAGGTCATCAAGACCGTCCCCGAGTCGAAGATCGTGGAGACCCTCATCGAAGAGGCGATGAAGATCGCCGAACAGATGGAGGCGGACGGCATCGCCTCCGGCGAGCCGTCGGTGTCGGTCGCGGGCTGACGTCCGTGGCTCACCGGTGCCGCATCCAGACGTTCGGCTCCCGATAGAGGCCGACGTCGGCGTCCCGGTCGACCCGCAGCACACTCAGCCCGTCCGGGATGACGTAGTCGCCGGACTCGGGGAGGGCGAGGTTCGTCCAGCCCTCCCACTCGGCGACCGTGCCGGTCATCGTCTGTGAGACGGGGGCCGGGGCGAGGATCCGGGCGCCGAGCCGTTCGTGGGTCCGGATCCAGGGATCGAGGGCGGTCCCGTCCTGTCGCCGCCAGTGCATGAACGACTCGATGGGCGTCAGCGGATAGCGGGCCTTGGTCGTGGGCCGCACGGGCGCGACGACCCGAGCCAGCCCCGCGTCCTGTCCGGCCTCCCGCAAGGCGGTGAGCATGCGCCCGGCGAGCCCCTGCCCCTTGAGCGACGGGGTGACGATCGCCCCGCAGATCACCAGGGTGTCGGGTTCGACGCCCTGCTCATGAACCTCGACGGCCCGCACCAGCGCGTCCGTGTATCCCGAGGGCAGCGCGTCGGCCCGGCCGTCCCACCGCAGCGGCACGCCCCACCCGGCGGCGACGGGGACCCCGTCCGCGTCCACCAGCATCAGATCCAGCCCCGCGAAGAACTCCCGTACCCGGCCGATGCACTCTTTCACCAGCCGATCGGCGGTGACGAACGGGGGGAAGCCCTCGCCGAACAACTCCGCGAGCTGCTCGTCGGGCCATTTCCGGGCGTCGGATCGCACAGGCGTCGAGATCATCCGACGTTCCTATCAGCGCGGGTCGGCTGTGTCAGCAACGAACGGCCCCTGAACTGGGGGCGGCACGGCTCAGCTTCCGCAGGTACAGTGCGGAGATCAGCAGACCCCAGTGTGAGGCCCCGCCCGTGTTGACCCAGACGACCTCCCGGGTCCTCGAACCGAGCGACCTGGACGCCGCGCTCGCCGTGCTCGACCGCGATCCGGTCGCGAACGCCTTCGTGACGTCGAGGGTCCAGGTCGCCGGCCTCGACCCGTGGCGGCTCGGCGGCGAGATGTGGGGCTGGTACGAGGACGGCATGCTCACGTCCCTCTGCTACGCCGGCGCCAACCTGGTCCCGATCTGCGCGACCCCCCGGGCCGTCCGCGCCTTCGCCGACCGCGCCCGGCGTTCCGGCCGCCGCTGCTCCTCCATCGTCGGCCCCGCCGAACCCACCGCCCAGCTCTGGCGCCTGCTGGAACCCAGCTGGGGCCCGGCGCGGGAGGTCCGTGCCCAGCAGCCCCTCATGGTCACCGACCGCATGCCCACCGACATCGCCCCGGATCCGTACGTCCGCCGCATCCGCAAGGACGAGATGGAAACGATCATGCCGGCGTGCGTGGCGATGTTCACGGAAGAGGTCGGCGTCTCCCCGCTGGCCGGCGACGGTGGCCTCCTCTACCAGGCCCGCGTCGCCGAACTGGTCGGTTCCGGCCGCTCGTTCGCCCGCCTCGACGAACACGGCAAGGTCGTCTTCAAGGCGGAGATCGGCGCCGCGACGGACCGGGCCTGCCAGATCCAGGGCGTGTGGGTGGCCCCCGAGTACCGGGGCAGGGGAGTGGCGGCCCCGGGGATGGCGGCGGTACTGCGGTACGCCCTGGAGGACGTGGCCCCGGTGGTGAGCCTGTACGTCAACGACTTCAACACCCCGGCGAGGCGGACGTACGCAAGGGTGGGCTTCCGGGAGATCGGCGCCTTCATGAGCATCCTCTTCTGAGCCGACCCGCGCCCGGCACACCACGGAAACCCCCCTGTACCCTGCCCGCATGGACCTCGTCATCGGCCCCCTGGACCTGTCCGCCCACGTGGACGAGGCCCTGGCAGTACAGGCCATCGCATTCGGCCTCGGCGCCGACGAGGTAGCGGTCCGCCGCCAGATCGTGCTCCGCCACATGACCTATCCCGGTGCGAGAGCCCTCGGCGCGACCGTCGGAGGGCACCTCGTCGGATTCGTGTACGGCATGCCCAACAACCGCACCCACTGGTGGTCCACCGTCGTGGAGCCCTACCTCCGCGCGCAGCACAACGACAACTGGCTCGACAACTCGTTCGTGATCACCGAGCTCCATGTCCACCCCCACCACCAGAACCGCGGCATCGGCCGCACCCTGATCACCACGATCACCGACAGCGCCGCCGAGCCCCGCTCGATCCTCTCCGCGATCGACACCGACAGCCCGGCCCGCGGCCTGTACCACTCCCTCGGCTACCAGGACCTCGCCCGCCAGGTCCTCTTCCCGAGCGCCCCGAAGCCGTACGCCGTGATGGGCGCACCGCTGCCCCTGCGCCGCCGCTGAACCAATTTCCACCGGCACAGCCCGCCCGGCTACCCTCCTGGCATCACCTAGACGCAGCAGGAGTACGAGAACCATGGCGAACGCACCGGTCCAGCGCATGTCCCAGTTGATGGCGAAGACGCTGCGCGACGACCCGGCGGACGCCGAGGTCCTCAGTCACAAGCTGCTCGTCCGCGCCGGGTACGTCCGCCGGACCGCGGCCGGCATCTGGAGCTGGCTGCCGCTCGGCAAGAAGGTGCTGGCCAACGTCGAGCGGATCGTCCGCGAGGAGATGGACGCGATCGGCGCCCAGGAGGTGCTGCTCCCCGCCATCCTGCCGCGCGAGCCGTACGAGGCGACCGGCCGCTGGCAGGAGTACGGCCCCGAGCTGTTCCGCCTCCAGGACCGCAAGGGCGGCGACTACCTTCTCGGCCCGACCCACGAGGAGATCTTCACCCTGCTGGTGAAGGATCAGGCGTCCTCCTACAAGGACCTGCCGGTCATCCTCTACCAGATCCAGAACAAGTACCGGGACGAGGCCCGCCCGCGGGCCGGCGTCCTGCGCGGCCGTGAGTTCCTGATGAAGGACTCGTACTCCTTCGACACCGAGGACGAGGGACTGGCGCAGTCCTACGCCCTGCACCGCCAGGCCTACCAGAAGGTCTTCGAGCGCCTGGGCCTCGACTACCGCATCTGCGCCGCCACCGCCGGCGCGATGGGCGGCTCCAAGTCGGAGGAGTTCCTCGCCCCCGCCGAGGCCGGCGAGGACACCTTCGCGGACTGCCCGAACTGCGATTTCGCGGCCAACACCGAGGCGATCAGCTACGAGTTGAAGCCGGTGGACGCGGACGGCGTCGCCGCCCTCGAGGAGATCCCCACCCCCGACACCCCGACCATCGAGACCCTCGCCGCCCACCTCGGCGTCGAGGCCTCCGACACCCTCAAGAACCTCCTCGTGAAGGTCGACGGCGAGATCGTGGCCGTCGGCGTTCCCGGCGACCGCGAGGTCGACATGGGCAAGGTCGAGGCGCACTTCGCGCCCGCCGCCGTGGAGCTGGTGGGCGCCGAGGACTTCGTCGGCCGTCCCGACCTCGTCCGCGGTTACGTCGGTCCGCAGGGCCTGGGCGAGAAGGTGAAGTACATCGCCGACCCGCGGGTGGCCCCCGGCACCGCCTGGATCACCGGCGCCAACAAGGAGCACACGCACGCGAAGAACGTCGTCGCGGGCCGTGACTTCGAGGTCGACGAGTACGTCGACGTCGTGGTCGTCCAGGAGGGCGACCCGTGCCCGAAGTGCGGCACCGGCCTCAAGCTGGACCGCGCCATCGAGATCGGCCACATCTTCCAGCTCGGCCGCAAGTACGCCGACGCCCTCAAGCTCGATGTCCTCGGCCAGAACGGCAAGCCGGTCCGCGTGACCATGGGCTCCTACGGCATCGGCGTCTCCCGCGCGGTCGCCGCCCTCGCCGAGCAGTCCGCCGACGACAAGGGCCTGTGCTGGCCCGCCGAGGTCGCCCCGGCCGACGTGCATGTCGTCGCCGCCGGCAAGGCCCTCCAGATCGAACTGGCCCTCGACGTCTCCGAGAAGCTGCGGGAGGCGGGCCTCAGGGTCCTCGTCGACGACCGCGCCGGGGTCTCCCCGGGTGTGAAGTTCACCGACTCCGAGCTCATCGGCGTACCGAAGATCCTGGTCGCGGGCCGCCGCTCCGCCGAGGGTGTCCTGGAGCTCAAGGACCGCCGCAGCGGTGAGCGCGAGGAGCTGACGGTGGACGAGGCGATCGCCCGCCTGACCGCCTGAGAAAGCGCGTACGGCGGCGGTCGCACCGGCGGCCGCCGCCGTACGGTCTCAAAGCCACCCGGCGAACTCCAGCAGCAACTCGGCATCCTTCGGCCGCCCCACCCGCAGCGCCCGGACCCCGGACTCCACGGCCCGGAACAGCGTCCATCCCCGCAACCGCTCCTGATCCACCTCCAGCGACTCCGCGAGCCGCTTGATCCGCCGGCGGGTCGTCGCCGCCCCCGACGGCGAGGCGATCAGGTCCTCCACCCGGTCCCGCACCAGCCGGGCGAGATCGAACGCGCACTCCCCGACGACAGGATCAGGCCCGACAGCGAGCCAGGGTGACCGGACACCGGAAAGCACCTTGCTCTGCCGGAACGTCCCGTGCAGCAACCGCTCCTCCGGCGGCGCGGCCAGCAACGACTCCCGCGCATCGAGAGCCGCGCTCACCAGCCCCGCCACCTCCGCGGAAGCACCCCGCATGACCGCGGCCTGCCGCCCGGTCCGCTCGGCCACCGTCTCGAAGACATGGTCACCGGGCGGCTCCACCCACAGCCGCCGCAGCGCCCCGGCAGCCTCGAGCAGCGCTTTCGCCTCCGGCAGGGACCGCACGGACACATCCGGATGCAGCCGCTCCAGCAGTAGCACTCCCTCGGCGACAAAGGGCTCCAGCAGCTGTACGGCCCCCCGCCCGTCCCAGTGCGCGAGCGCCGCCCGCTCGCTCTCCGGCCGGGCCCGGGCCGGGGCCAGCTTGAGCACGGCCGGCGTCCCGTCAGCACGCCGCACGAGCACCACGAGGCTGCTGCGTCCCCCGGGCACCTGAACCCGCTCCACGGTCAACTCGCGCAGCGCGACGGCCTGTTCGGCGGTCTCGGGCAGCCTCTCCACCCAGTCGTCGCCGTCCGGCGCGCTCTCGCCGAGCGCCCGCACCAGCCGCTGCGGTGGTTCGAAAGCCATGCGCGAGTCGTTTCCTTCCTGTACCG
Source organism: Streptomyces sp. SAI-127 (assembly GCF_029894425.1). Lineage (NCBI taxonomy): Bacteria > Bacillati > Actinomycetota > Actinomycetes > Kitasatosporales > Streptomycetaceae > Streptomyces > Streptomyces sp. SAI-127. The sequence goes on along the minus strand of NZ_JARXYJ010000001.1, from coordinate 3,245,580 downwards.
CGTTACGCCGTGGGAGCCGACGAGGAAGCCGGACCATGGGCCGAGGACGTCACCGTGACCGCCCGCTCGGCGAGCCCAGGGAAGGCTACGCTCCCGCCGCGCCAGCGCACCGCCCGCACCGCGGCCTCCCGCAGCGCCTCGGCGGCCGTGCTCCGCCGCCCGCCCTCTGTTGCCCGCACCAGATCGGAGTACACCCCGGCCACCCGCTCCTCCAGGTCGGCGGCGAGCCGTACCGCCGCGGCCGAGTCCGGCACCGGGAAGGGCAGCGCGTACGCCGCGGCCGCGGCCACCGGCTTTCCGCCCATGTGCCGCACCTGGCGCACCAGCCCGTCCCGCCGGGCCCGGTGGGCGTCATAGGCGGCCCGGGCCTCGGCTCGCCGGACCTCACCGATCCGGCCGCCGACGACGCCGTAGCCGTACACGGCCGCGTGCTCGGCGGCCAGCGCCTTCTGAAAGGCCTCCAGCTCCTTGTCGTTGTCGTCGCTCACCGGATCCCCTCCATCAGCAGATAGGCGTGCCCCGCACCGGCCGCCGCCACGGAGGCCAGCAGCCGGGCCAGCTCGCCCGGTACGTCCAGCAGCGCCTTGGCCCGCCGGTCCGCGAGTGCCCGTTCGGCGGCGGCGAGCTGGGCGAGGGCGTCCTTCTCGGTCGTGGGCGCCGTGACCGACGGTGAGGGCGAGGCCTGCGACGCGACGGGCGAGGACTTGGCGACCCTCTCCCCGAACGCCTCCACATGCCGCACCGCTTCCGCCCGCAACGGCCCCAGCCGCTCCGCCAGCGCCGGATGGGCGGCGAGGACGGCGTCGTACCGCTCGACGATCCCCCGGCTGTCCTGAGCCGCACGCACGCGTGCCCGCTCGACGACGGACGGACTTCCGGCGGTGCCCTCCTCGGTGCTCCCGGTCCCGTCGGAGCAGCCGGCCAGCAGGGCGCCCCCGGCGACCGAGGCGAGCAGGGATCTTCTGCGCGGCCCCGAGGGGACGTGCGGCGGAGGGGGGTACGGCACGACAGACGTCCTCAGGAAGCTCGTACGAACACATGGGCGGAGGTCAGCCCGCTGGCGATCACGGTACCCGCGCATCCGAGGTCACCTGGACGGCAACACCCCCCGCGACCGGATACCCTTTGACCAGACACGCGACCTACCCACAACAGCACACGCGGCCGAGGAGTCACCCGGATGAGCACGACCCAGAGCGAGAGGCTGCGAGAGCTCCTGGAACCGCTCGTCACCTCCCAGGGCCTGGATCTCGAAGAGATCGCAGTGGACTCCGTAGGACGAAAGCGAGTGCTGCGCGTCGTCGTCGACTCGGACACCGGTGCCGACCTGGACCAGATCGCCGATGTGAGCCGCGCGCTCTCGGCGAAGCTCGACGAGAGCGACGCGATGGGCGCGGGGGAGTACACCCTCGAGGTCGGTACCCCGGGCGCGGAGCGCCTCCTCAAGGAGCACCGTCACTATCTGCGGGCCGTGGACCGGCTGGTGAAGTTCCAGTTGACCGAGGGCGGCGAACTGGTCGCCAGGATCCTGCAGGTCGACGACGAAGGCCTCGACGTCGAAGTGCCCGGCGTGAAGGGCCGCAAGGCCACCGCCCGCAGACTCGCCTTCTCCGACTTCGACAAGGCGCGCGTGCAGGTCGAGTTCAGCCGCAAGGACAGCAAGAACGAAAACGAGCAGGAAGAGGAGGCGTAGCCGTGGACATCGACATGAGTGCCCTGCGGGGCTTGGTACGGGAGAAGGAGATCTCCTTCGACCTGTTGGTCGAGGCGATCGAGTCGGCCCTCCTCATCGCCTACCACCGCACCGAGGGAAGCCGCCGTCACGCGCGCGTGGAGCTCAACCGCGAGAGCGGCCATGTGACCGTGTGGGCGAAGGAGGACCCCGAGGACCTGGAGGAGGGGCAGGAGGCCCGCGAGTTCGACGACACCCCGTCCGGCTTCGGCCGTATCGCCGCCACCACCGCCAAGCAGGTCATCCTGCAGCGGCTGCGCGACGCCGAGGACGACGCGACGCTCGGTGAGTACGCGGGGCGCGAGGGCGACATCGTCATGGGCGTGGTCCAGCAGGGCCGCGACCCGAAGAACGTGCTCGTCGACATCGGCAAGCTGGAGGCCATCCTGCCGGTGCAGGAGCAGGTCCCCGGCGAGACGTATCCGCACGGGATGCGGCTGCGGTCGTACGTCGTACGCGTGGCGAGGGGTGTGCGTGGTCCGTCCGTCACCCTGTCCCGCACGCACCCCAATCTGGTGAAGAAGCTCTTCGCCCTGGAGGTGCCGGAGATCGCCGACGGGTCCGTCGAGATCGCCGCGATCGCCCGCGAGGCCGGTCACCGCACCAAGATCGCCGTCCGGTCCACCCGTTCGGGCCTGAACGCCAAGGGCGCCTGCATCGGCCCCATGGGCGGACGTGTGCGCAATGTCATGGGTGAGCTGAACGGTGAGAAGATCGACATCGTCGACTGGTCGGACGACCCGGCCGAGATGGTCGCCAACGCGCTGTCGCCGGCCCGGGTGTCCAAGGTCGAGGTCGTGGACATGGCCGCCCGCTCCGCGCGGGTGACGGTCCCCGACTACCAGCTCTCCCTCGCCATCGGCAAGGAGGGGCAGAACGCCCGGCTCGCGGCCCGGCTCACCGGCTGGCGGATCGACATCCGGCCGGACACCGAGCAGGCCGGCGAGTAGCGCCGGCGGATGGCGCCGGTGACGGGCGCCGGGGAATAGATCCAAGCCGCAGGTGGCTTAGATCACGACAACAACCGTTCGATCGCTGCCCCCAAGGGGTGAGGTCGGTACGGGGAGGTAGACTTAAGAGTGTCTGGCCGGACGCCCGCCCGAGCATGCCCTGAACGCACCTGTGTGGGTTGCAGGCAGCGAGCGGCCAAGACCGATCTGCTGCGCATCGTGGCGATCGAGGACGCATGCGTTCCCGATCCTCGCGGTACGCTGCCCGGCCGGGGTGCGTATGTACACCCCGCCCTGGTCTGTCTCGACCAGGCGGTACGCCGCCGGGCGTTCACGAGGGCGTTGCGCGCCCCGGGAGCGCTCGACATAAAGGCGTTGCGCCAGTACGTCGAGCAGACAGACAGTTGCTGAGCAGGCAACACCGTAAGAAGCGTCGCGCGGAACCCCCGTGCGGCCCTGGTACCCCGCGAGTTGGAAGTAGGTCGAGATTGCGATGAGCACTCGATGAGCACGCGATGAGTACGCCCATGAAGTAGCGACGGTCCGGACGCACCCGGACCTAAAAGGAGCGAAGTGGCTAAGGTCCGGGTATACGAACTCGCCAAGGAGTTCGGGGTGGAGAGCAAGGTCGTCATGGCCAAGCTCCAAGAACTCGGTGAATTCGTCCGTTCGGCGTCTTCGACCATCGAAGCGCCCGTTGTCCGTAAGTTGACGGACGCCCTCCAGCAGGGCAACGGAGGCGGCAAGCCCGCCCCCGCACGCAAGGCTGCCCCGGCCAGGCCGGCAGCCCCCTCTCCCGCGCAGGCCGCCCGTCCGGCCGCCCCGCGCCCGCCGGCTCCCAAGCCGGCCGCCGCCGAGAGGCCCGCGGCTCCCGCCGCCCCGGCCGCTCCCGGCTCCCGTCCCACTCCGGGCCCGAAGCCCGCACCGGCGCCGCGGCCCGCCCCGGCGTCCCCGGCTCCGACCACGCCCGAGTTCACGGCACCGCCGGCGGCTCCCGCCGCACCGGCCTCCCAGGGCCAGGGCCAGGGTTCCGGCCCGCGTCCGGGTGCTCCGCGTCCGGCCTCCCAGGCCCCTCGTCCGGGCGCCCCGCGTCCGGCCGGCGGTCCCGGCCAGGGCGGCCAGGGCCGTGGTGAGCGCGGCGACCGTCCCGGCGCTCCGCGTCCGGGCGGCCAAGGTGCCCGTCCCGGCGCTCGTCCGGCCGGTCCCCGTCCGGGCAACAACCCCTTCACCTCTGGTGGCTCCACCGGCATGGCGCGCCCGCAGGCGCCCCGTCCGGGCGGTGCCCCGCGCCCCGGCGGCCCTGGTGGTCCCGGTGAGCGTCCCGGCGGCGCCCCGCGTCCGCAGGGCCAGGGCCAGGGCGGTCCCCGTCCCCAGGGCGCGGCGGGCGGTCCCCGTCCGCAGGCTCCGGGCGGCTCGCGTCCGACCCCGGGCGGCATGCCCCGTCCGCAGGGCGGTCCCCGTCCCGGTGGCGGTGGCCCCGGCGGCCCGCGTCCCAACCCCGGCATGATGCCGCAGCGTCCGGCTGCCGGCCCGCGTCCCGGCGGCGGTGGCCCCGGTGGCCGCGGTCCCGGTGGCGGTGGCGGTCGTCCCGGTGGCGGTGGCGGCGGTCGTCCCGGTGGCGGCGGCGGTTTCGCCGGTCGTCCCGGTGGCGGTGGCGGCGGCTTCGCCGGTCGTCCCGCGGGTCCCGGTGGCGGTGGCGGCGGTTTCGCCGGCCGTCCGGGTGGTCCCGGCGGTGGCGGCGGCGGTCGTCCCGGCTTCGGTGGTCGTCCCGGCGGTCCCGGTGGCCGTGGTGGCACGCAGGGCGCCTTCGGTCGTCCCGGCGGGCCCGCGCGTCGCGGTCGCAAGTCGAAGCGGCAGAGGCGCCAGGAGTACGAGGCCATGCAGGCCCCGTCGGTCGGCGGCGTGATGCTGCCTCGCGGCAACGGCGAAGCCATTCGCCTGTCGCGCGGTGCGTCGCTCACCGACTTCGCGGAGAAGATCAACGCCAACCCGGCGTCCCTCGTCGCGGTCATGATGAACCTCGGCGAGATGGTCACCGCCACCCAGTCCGTCTCCGACGAGACGCTGCAGCTCCTCGCGGGCGAGATGAACTACACGGTTCAGATCGTCAGCCCCGAGGAGGAGGACCGCGAGCTGCTCGAGTCCTTCGACATCGAGTTCGGCGAGGACGAGGGCGACGACGAGGACCTGGTCGTCCGTCCGCCGGTCGTGACCGTCATGGGTCACGTCGACCACGGTAAGACCCGGCTCCTCGACGCCATCCGCAAGACGAACGTCATCGCGGGCGAGGCCGGCGGCATCACCCAGCACATCGGTGCCTACCAGGTCTCCACCCAGGTCAACGAGGAAGACCGCGCGATCACCTTCATCGACACCCCGGGTCACGAGGCGTTCACCGCCATGCGTGCCCGTGGTGCCCGGTCGACGGACATCGCGATCCTGGTCGTCGCGGCCAACGACGGCGTCATGCCGCAGACGGTCGAGGCGCTCAACCACGCCAAGGCGGCCGACGTCCCGATCGTCGTCGCGGTCAACAAGATCGACGTCGAGGGTGCCGACCCGACCAAGGTGCGCGGTCAGCTGACCGAGTACGGCCTGGTGGCCGAGGAGTACGGCGGCGACACCATGTTCGTCGACATCTCCGCCAAGCAGGGTCTGAACATCGACTCCCTGCTGGAAGCGGTCGTCCTGACCGCCGACGCCTCGCTCGACCTGCGGGCCAACCCGAACCAGGACGCGCAGGGCATCTCGATCGAGTCCCGTCTCGACCGCGGCCGTGGTGCCGTGGCGACGGTCCTCGTCCAGCGAGGCACCCTGCGGGTCGGCGACACGATGGTCGTGGGCGACGCCTACGGCCGAGTCCGCGCCATGCTCGACGACAACGGCAACAACGTCGCCGAGGCGGGTCCGTCCACGCCGGTCCAGGTGCTGGGTCTGACCAACGTCCCGGGTGCCGGCGACAACTTCCTCGTCGTCGAGGAGGACCGTACGGCCCGTCAGATCGCGGAGAAGCGTGCGGCGCGCGAGCGCAACGCGGCCTTCGCGAAGCGCACGCGCCGTGTGTCGCTCGAGGACCTGGACAAGGTGCTCAAGGCCGGCGAGGTCCAGCAGCTCAACCTCATCATCAAGGGTGACGCTTCTGGTTCCGTCGAGGCCCTCGAGTCCTCCCTGCTCCAGCTGGACGTCGGCGAAGAGGTCGACATCCGCGTCCTGCACCGCGGTGTCGGTGCGGTCACGGAGTCGGACATCGACCTGGCGATGGGCTCCGACGCCATCGTGATCGGCTTCAACGTCCGCGCGGCAGGCCGCGCGGCGCAGATGGCCGAGCGCGAGGGTGTGGACGTCCGGTACTACTCGGTCATCTACCAGGCGATCGAGGAGATCGAGGCGGCCCTCAAGGGCATGCTCAAGCCGGAGTACGAAGAGGTCGAGCTCGGTACAGCGGAGATCCGCGAGGTCTTCCGCTCGTCCAAGCTGGGCAACATCGCCGGTGTGCTGGTCCGCTCCGGCGAGGTCAAGCGCAACACCAAGGCGCGGTTGCTGCGCGATGGCAAGGTCATCGCGGAGAGCCTCACCATCTCCGGTCTGCGCCGCTTCAAGGACGACGTCACCGAGATCCGCGAAGGCTTCGAGGGTGGTATCAACCTCGGAAACTTCAACGACATCAAGGTCGACGACGTCATCGCGACGTACGAGATGCGCGAGAAGCCGCGCGGCTGACCGTCGTAGCACGCGATCGGGGCCGGTCGGCGGACGTAATATCCGTCGATCGGCCCCGGCCGTTGCGTGTACGGTTCCCCGTACCGGCGTCCAAGCGCGGCGCCCGTACCCCGAACCGGCGGGACATCCGGATACACACATGTATGTGGGGACTCTGTCCTTCGACCTGCTCCTCGGTGACGTCCACTCGCTGAAGGAGAAACGCTCTCTCGTCCGTCCGATCGTGGCCGAGCTCCAGCGCAAGTACGCGGTGAGCGCGGCGGAGACGGGCAATCAGAACCTCCACCGCAGGGCCGAGATCGGGCTCGCGGTGGTCTCCGGGGACACGGGACACCTCACCGACGTGCTGGACCGCTGCGAGCGGCTGGTCGCCGGGCGGCCCGAGGTGGAACTGCTCTCGGTTCGACGCAGACTCCACAGCGACGAAGACTGAAGCAAGCAGCAAGACAGTTACTAAGGAGACGGACCAGTGGCCGACAACGCGCGCGCCAAGAGGCTGGCGGACCTCATCCGAGAGGTGGTGGCCCAGAAGCTGCTGCGCGGGATCAAGGACCCGCGGCTCGGCTCACACGTCACCATCACGGACACCCGGGTCACGGGTGACCTGCGGGAGGCGACCGTCTTCTACACGGTGTACGGCGGCGACGAGGAGCGGGCGGCCGCGGCCGCCGGACTGGAGAGCGCCAAGGGCGTGCTCCGCTCCGCGGTCGGCGCGGCGGCGGGCGTGAAGTTCACCCCGACGCTGACCTTCGTGGCCGATGCGCTGCCCGACACCGCCAAGACCATCGACGACCTCCTCGACAAGGCACGCCAGTCCGACGAGAAGGTGCGTGAGGTCTCGGCCGGCGCCAAGTACGCCGGCGACGCCGACCCGTACCGGAAGCCGGGCGACGAGGACGAGACGGACGACGCCGCCGAATGACCCAGAAGAACCCGCCGCCCGACGGCCTTGTCATCGTCGACAAGCCGTCGGGCTTCACTTCGCACGACGTGGTCGCCAAGATGCGCGGGATCGCCAGGACCCGCCGCGTCGGACACGCCGGCACCCTCGACCCCATGGCGACGGGCGTGCTGGTCCTCGGTGTCGAGAAGGCCACCAAGCTCCTCGGGCACCTCGCGCTGACCGAGAAGGAGTACCTGGGCACGATCCGGCTCGGCCAGACGACGCTGACCGACGACGCGGAGGGCGAGATCACGGGGTCGGCGGACGCCTCGAAGGTCACCCGAGAGGCCGTCGACGCCGGGATCGCCAAGCTGAGCGGCGACATCATGCAGGTGCCGTCCAAGGTCAGCGCCATCAAGATCGACGGCGTGCGCTCCTACAAACGGGCGCGTGAGGGCGAGGAGTTCGAGATTCCCGCCCGCCCGGTCACCATCTCTTCGTTCGCGGTCCACGACGTCCGGGACGCGGTCGCCGAGGACGGCACGGCCGTTTTGGATCTGGTCGTGTCGGTGGTCTGCTCGTCCGGCACCTACATCCGGGCCCTCGCCCGCGACCTGGGCGCGGACCTGGGCGTCGGAGGCCATCTGACGGCTCTGCGCCGCACGCGCGTGGGCCCGTACAAGCTGGACTCGGCCAGGACCCTCGACCAGCTCCAGCAGGAGCTGACGGTGATGCCGATCGCCGAGGCCGCGACAGCCGCGTTCCCCCGCTGGGACGTCGACGACCGCCGGGCCAAGCTGCTCACCAACGGCGTACGGCTCGACATGCCCGACGAGTACACGGGCGCCGGTACGGTGGCCGTCTTCGACCCCGAGGGCCGCTTCCTGGCGCTGGTCGAGGAACAGAAGGGCAAGGCGAAGAGCCTGGCCGTCTTCGGCTAGGTACCGAGGCTGTTTGCCCGTGGAGCGGCGATCACGGGGTTGTGCCGCCGCTCCACGGTCCCCCCTCGGTTCCCCCACCCCTAGGGTGTATCCGCCCGTCCCCATCCATTCACCCGCGTGGGCAGGCGCTCGGAGTGAACCGGGGGAGTGGAAGGGGGCGCGTTCACCACACGATCTGTGCCGCCGATCACCGCACGCCTACCGTCGAAAACAGGAACGTGCGTACGGCGGGGAGGTACGGCCATGGCGGCAGAAGGTGACTCCGCCGACGAAACGGTGCCTCTCGCCTCCGGCGCCGGTGCGGAGGTGCCGGGGCGGCGGGAAGGAGTCGTGGGGGAGACGGGTCGGTCTGCGGGGGCCGGGGGGCAGGTTCCCCGTGCCGGGCGGGACGCGGATCTCGTGCGGATTCTTGATCTGGCCGGTCGGCCCCGCGGGATCGGGTTCGTGGCCGATCACCGTGGCACCGTCGTCACCAGCCATGAGGCCGTCGACGGACTGGCCCGGCTCGTGCTGCACGCCGGTGGTGACCGCAGTTGCGTGGTGTCCGCCGATGCCGTGACCGCGCTGCCCGAGCTGGACCTGGCGCTCGTCCGTGCCGAAGGACTCGGCGTGGACCCGTTGCCGGTGTCCGTGCGCGACACCGTCGAGACCGGCACCTACGTCCGGCTCCCCGCCGGCTGCTGGCGCGAGGCCCGTGTGCTCGGCGCGGCCTCCGTGACGTACACCGCCACCGCCCGCTTCCATCTCCTCGAAGACGTCCTGGAGTTGGCGATCGGCACCGCGGGACGGGACGCCCTGCGGCTGGGCGGCGGGGCCGCCGGGGGCCCCGTGCTCGACGCCGGGACCGGCGCGGTGGTCGCCGTCCTCGGCACCGCCCTGCAGTGCGGCCACCGCGACAGCGGATACGCGGTCCCGCTCCGCTCCGCCCGGACCGGCCCCCTCGCCGACCTGCTCGCGGAGAACGCGGCGACGGTCCCGGCGTACGGCGCCGACCTCAACCTCGCCGGCGTGCTGGAACTGACGGCCACCTCGGTGGGCCAGGACGGCCCGCCGGGCGCGCTCGCCGGACACGTCGGCCGGGGAGACCCGACCGAGCCGGTCGAACGGGCCGCGGTGACAAGGGAGTTCGCCGCTTTCACCGAGGGCCCGGCCGGCATCCTCGGCCTCGTCGGACCGCCCGGCAGCGGCCGTACGACACAACTCGCGGCCCTCGCCGCCCGCCGCCACCGCGGGCCCGCCCCGGCCCCCACTCTCTGGCTGCGCGGCGCCGACCTCGAGGACACCGACGCCTCGGTGGCCGACGCGGCGAGCCGAGCGCTCACCAGGGCCGCCCGGATCGTGGCCACCTCCACGGACACCGTCCCCGTCGACCTGGGCGACACCACCCCCGAGCGGCTGGCCCGGCTGTCCCGCACCGCAGGCCGCCCCCTGTTCCTTCTCCTCGACAGTCCCGAGGAGATGCCCCCGGTCCTGGCCCACCGCCTCGCCGAATGGACGGAGGGCACGGCGAAGTGGCTCGCGGAGACGGGGGCGCGGCTGGTGGTGGCGTGCCGGGAGGAGTACTGGGAGGGCGCGGGCTTCCCGGAGGAGCTGCTGTACGGCAAGCCGGAGGGGCACCTTCCGCCCTGCGTACGCCTCGCCGACCTCACCGACGAGGAGGCCCGCCGCGCCCGGGCCCGCCACACCCTCCCCGAAGGCATCCTCACCGCCCCCGACGACCGGCACCCCCTCACCCTCCGGCTCCTCTCCGAGGTTCGCGCGGCTCTCCCGGACGCCCCGCACGCCCCCGTGGACCGGGACGAGGTCTTCTCGGCGTACCTCGACCTGATGTGCCTGCGCGTCGCGGTACGGCTGGCCACGGCGAGCGGCCTGCGCGGCGCCGCCGTCCGCCGGCTCGCCGCGAAGGTCTCCGGCCAGGTGCACGAGGCCGCCCGCCGCAGCCTCGGTCCCGGGCAGGGGGAGCTGGACCGGGAGTCGTTCGAGGCGGTGTTCCCCTGGGGCCAGGCGCCGAAGCGGCTCGGCGGCACCGGCTGGGCCTCCGCCGTCCTCACCGAGGGCCTCCTCGTCCCCGCCGGCAGCGGCTACCGCTTCGCCCACGAAGAACTCGCCGACTGGCTCCAGGGCACCCACCTCGACCTGGACGAGGCCCTGCGCGCCCTGGTCCACCGCCGCCGCACCGGCCGAGAGCACCCCCTCCCCGTGCCGCACCACCGCATCGGCCCCGTCGTCCAGGCCCTGCTCCTCGTCGCCCGCCAGCACGGCGCACCGCAACTGGCGTACCGGCTGGAGGAGTTGCTCCACGCCCTCGACGCCGACCCGCACTCCTGGTGGGCTGCCCGCCTACTCACCGAGACCCTGCTCCGCGTGCCCGACGCGACGCCGTACACCGATGTCCTGCGGCGGCTCACCGACCGCCTGGTGGCCCGGCGCCGCCAGGAGGAACCAGTCCCACCCGCGTTCGGGCCCGCCTTCTGGACCGCCCTTGCGCTCCCGCCCGCCGCCCGCTTCGACCTGCTGCGCCGCCTCGTCCTCGCCGACGGGCCCCCGCACGAGCCCGGCCCCCGGTTCCTGGACGCCGTGGCAGAACTGCTGGCCACGAACCCCACCGCCGTACAGCCGCATCTCGCCCGGTGGTTCGACGACGAGCGGCCGCTGCCCGCGACCCCGCACGCGACCGTGGCGAAGGCCGCTCAGGCGCTGCTGCACACGCACCGGACCCGGGCCCTGGACGACCTCACCGAGATCCTCGTCGGCTGTGCGCACCGGCGGGCCGACGAACTGCTCGCCGTGCTGGCCGAGGACGAGCCGTCGGCGGTGTGCCGGGCCGTGGACCGGTGGGCGCACGACGAGCGGCCGGCGAGGCGGGTGGCGGCGGTGGCGTACGGACTGCGGACCGCCCCGCACGTACGCACCGGGGCCGACCGCGAACTCCTGCGCTACGCCGCCCTCGCGCTGCTCGCCCGCCCCGAGGACTGCACCCTGCACGGCGGTGCGCTCGCCCTGCTCGTGCGCGACCCGCGCACGCGTGCCCGTCATCTCCCGCAGGCGCTCGGGCACTTCGCGGCCGGCGATCCGCAGTTCCCGCCCGGCGCGCTGATCCCCGCGCTCGCCACCGACCCCGATCCGGTCCTGGAGGCCTTCCGGGCGCGGCTGCGCGGACCGGGCGCCGGGGAGGCGCTGCGCACGCTCGCCGACGTCACCACGCCCTCCCTGGCCCGCCGGGTGGCCGTGCTGGTGCGGGAGACGGTCCAGCGGCGCCCGGAGACCGCCGGGGACGTCGCCGCGTACGTCGACCGGCGCCTCGACCAGGGCCCCGCCGCCCGGGCCGTGCTCCTCCCGCTGGTCACCGGGCTGCTCGACGGCGCCTCGGAACGGGTGCGGGCCGCGCTGGCGGCCGTGCTCGTCGGCCCGGGCACCCCCGCCTCCGGCCCGCTGCGCCGGGAACTCCTCGCATTCCTCCTGGACCACGAACGGGAGCCGGCGGTCCTGGTCGCCCTGCTGCCCGCGGCCGCCGCACACGGCGGGGACGGCATCCGCGACCTCGTCCGGCGCACGGGCCTCCTCCTCGTCCGCACCCCGCTGGGCGCGACCCGCTTCGACCGCGCTCTCGTCGACCTCGGGCGGCACGTACCCGGGTTCGCCGTGCTGGTGGCCGGCTGGCTCGCCGACGCCCCGCAGGAGTGGGCGGGAGTGGTCGGCCCCAGCGCCCGGCGGATGATCGAGAACCTGGCGGGGGTACGGGTTCCGGCCTGACTCCGCGTGCGTCGAGTCACAGCCCCCATGCCGATGCGAGCGACGGGCACGCGGCATGGCACCCTTAGACCTGCGTAAGTCGCAAGAGTCAATACGGACACGGGTTCGACGAGGAGCGGTCACAGTGCAGCGCTGGCGTGGCTTGGAGGACATCCCCGAGGACTGGGGGCGCAGCGTCGTCACCATCGGTTCCTACGACGGGGTCCACCGCGGGCACCAGCTGATCATCCGGCATGCCGTGGACCGGGCACGCGAGCTGGGCGTCCCCTCGGTCGTCGTCACCTTCGACCCGCACCCCAGCGAGGTCGTCCGCCCCGGCAGTCACCCGCCGCTGCTGGCCCCGCACCACCGCCGCGCCGAGCTCATGGCCGAGCTGGGCGTGGACGCGCTCCTGATCCTCCCCTTCACCACGGAGTTCTCGAAGCTCTCGCCCGCCGACTTCGTCGTCAAGGTCCTGGTCGACAAGCTGCACGCCAAGGCGGCCGTCGAGGGCCCCAACTTCCGTTTCGGCCACAAGGCCGCGGGCAACGTCGACTTCCTCGTCGAGCAGGGCAAGACGTACGACTTCGAGGTCGAGATCGTCGACCTGTACGTGTCGGGCACGGCAGGCGGCGGCGAGCCCTTCTCCTCCACCCTGACCCGGCGCCTGGTCGCCGCAGGTGACGTGGAGGGCGCCCTGGAGATCCTGGGCCGCCCGCACCGGGTGGAGGGTGTGGTCGTCCGCGGAGCCCAGCGAGGGCGCGAGCTCGGTTTCCCGACCGCCAACGTCGAGACCCTCCCGCACACCGCCATCCCCGCCGACGGCGTCTACGCCGGCTGGCTGCACGCCCAGGGCGAGGCGATGCCGGCGGCGATCTCCGTCGGCACCAACCCGCAGTTCGACGGCACCGAGCGCACGGTGGAGGCGTACGCGATCGACCGCGTCGGGCTCGACCTGTACGGGCTGCACGTGGCGGTGGACTTCCTCGCCTATGTGCGCGGACAGCAGAAGTTCGAGTCGCTGGACGCGCTGCTGAAGGCGATGGCCGAGGACGTGAAGCGGTGCAGTGAGCTGATCGAGGCCGCGGAGGCCTGAAGCGCGTAGAGACGAAGAACGAGGGCCGGCACCTTTGTGGTGCCGGCCCTCTTTCGTCTACCGCTTTCGTTTACTGCTGCGGCGGCTGTCCCGCGTTCGGGTCGTACGGCGGCTGCGGGAACCCGGGCTGCTGCTGGCCCGGCTGACCCGGCTGGCCGGTCTGCCAGGGCTGGCCGGGCTGTGCGCCGGGGAAGCCCTGGAACGGCGGCTGGGGCTGCTGCGGCTGCGCGGCCGGGGCCTGTTGGTGACCCGGCATCGGAGGAGCCATGGTCGGCGGCTGGTGGCCGCCCTGCCCCGTCCACAGGCCCTGCTCCTGCTGGGCCCGCACGAAGTCCTCGGCCACCATCGCGGCGAGGTCGAAGTACGCCTCCCGGACCTTCGGCCGCATCATGTCGAGGTCGACCTCGGCACCGGCCGCCAGGTGCTCGTCGAACGGTACGACGATCACGCCCCGGCAGCGCTGCTCGAAGTGGGTGACGATGTCCTCCACCTTGATCATCTTGCCGGTCTCGCGGACACCCGAGATCACGGTGATGGACCGCGAGACCAGGGACGCGTACCCGTGCGCCGACAGCCAGTCCAGCGTCGTACTGGCGCTGCTCGCGCCGTCCACCGACGGGGTCGAGATGATGATCAGCTGGTCGGCGAGGTCGAGGACCCCGCGCATGGCGCTGTAGAGCAGACCCGTGCCCGAGTCCGTGAGGATGATCGGGTACTGGCGGCCCAGCACGTCGATCGCGCGCCGGTAGTCCTCGTCGTTGAACGTCGTGGACACGGCAGGGTCGACGTCGTTGGCGATGATCTCGAGGCCCGAGGCCGCCTGGGACGTGAACCGGCGGATGTCCATGTACGAGTTGAGGTACGGGATCGCCTGGACCAGGTCACGGATGGTGGCGCCGGTCTCGCGCCGCACCCGGCGGCCGAGGGTGCCGGCGTCCGGGTTGGCGTCGATGGCGAGGATCTTGTCCTGCCGTTCGGTGGCGAGGGTGGAGCCGAGGGCGGTGGTCGTGGTCGTCTTGCCCACGCCGCCCTTGAGGCTGATCACCGCGATCCGGTAGCAGGACAGCACCGGGGTGCGGATGAGGTCGAGCTTGCGTTGCCTCTCCTGCTCCTCCTTCTTGCCGCCGAGCTTGAACTTCGAGCCACCGGGAGTGGGGCGGCTGCTCTTGGCCTTCTGCTTCTTGCTGTTGACCAGCCGGTCCGAGGTCAGCTCGACCGCGGCGTTGTAGCCGAGCGGCGCGCCCGCGCCGGCGACCTGCTGCCGCTGGTCGTGCTGGACGGCCGCGGGCCAGGCTCCACCGGTACGGGGGTCCACGCCGGGCTGGCCCGGAGCGCCCGCGTAGGGGCCGGGCTGGGGTGCCTGCGGCGGCTGCTGTCCCGGGAACTGCGGCTGCCCCGGCTGGGGCTGCGGCTGCGCCGGGGGCGGCGGCACGGGTTGACCCGGCTGGCCCGGCTGACCCGGCTGGCCCGGCTGGCCGGGCTGTGCGGGGGCCTGCTGCTGGGGGTAGCCGTAGCCGCTCTGGTCGGGCTGGGGGGCGGGCGGTTGCGGGAAGCCGTAACCGCTCTGAGGGTTCGGGGGAGCGGGGGGCTGCGGGAAGCCGTAACCGCTCTGAGGGTTGGGGGGCGCGGGCTGCTGGGGGTAGCCGTAGCCGCCCTGGCCGGGCTGGGGCGCAGGGGGCTGGGGGAAGCCGTAGCCGCTCTGCGGGTTCTGCGGGGCGGGGGGCTGCGGGTAGCCGTAACCGCCCTGTGCCGGCTGGCCCTCGGGCTGCGGCGGGGTGGCCGGCCAGCCCCCGGGCGCCGGTTGCGGGGCCTGGGGCTGGGGCGCGGCCGTCGGCTGCGCGGGCGGGAGCGGGGCACCGGGCTGTCCGCCCGTCGTCCACTCCGGGGCCGACGTCGGTGCCGTACCGGGGGCCGCCGACGCGAACTGAGGCGGGAGGGGCGGGACGGCGCCCTGGGGAGCCGGCGGCGGGCGCCAGCCTTCCTGCTGGGCTTCGGGCTGTTCGGGCGTGGGGCTCTGGGCGGGCCGGGGCTGCTCGGGTGCGGCGGCGGCCTGCGGTGCCTGGGCCTGGTCCGGTGCGGCGGTCTGCGTGGTCGGGGCGTCGGGCGCGGCTGCCTGCGGTTCGGCGTCAGCGCTCGGGGCGGAGGCCGGGGGTGTGTTGGCTTCCGGTGCTTCCGGTGCCTCGGGTGCTTCCGGTGCCGTGGCGACCGTGCCCTCGTCGGTTCCGGGCTCGTCGGCGGATGCGGATGCGGATGCGGAGGCGGCTCCGGCCTCGCTCGGGGACGGGGCCGCCGGTGCCTCGGCGTCCGCCTCCGCGGACCCCTGCGGGGCTTCGGCGGGGGCCGGAGGCTCGGGGGCGGTGGGGGCGGTGGGGGCGGTGGGCGCCTCCGGCGACGGGGCGGCGGGGGGCTGGGGGGCGCTCGTCGCCGTGGCGGAGGCGGAGGGCGCGTCGATACGGCCTTCCGCTTCACCTCCGGCGGAAGCCGCGCCGCCGTCTGCGGTGGGGGAGCCGGGAGCCACTGGGGGCGCGGGAGGTGCGGGCGCTACAGGGGAGACGGGAGTCGCGGCAGCAGCCACCGGGGCCACGGGGGGTGCGGGAGCGACCGGCGCCGCGGGCGGTGCCACTGGAGCGGGCGACTGCGGATAGCCGTAGCCGCTCTGGGGGTTCGGGGGCGCGGGGGGCTGCGGGTAGCCGTAGCCGGTCTGCGGGTTCGGGGGCGCGGGCGGCTGGGGGTAGCCGTAGCCGCTCTGGGGGTTCGGGGGCGCGGGCGGCTGGGGGTAGCCGTAGCCGTAGCCGCTCTGCGGGGGCTGGGGGGTCGCGCCGGGATTCCCCGCCCACGGCGGGGGCGGTGGCGCAGCGCCGGCCGGACCCGCGGACGGGTCGAACTGCGGGCCGGGGATGGGAGCCGACGGTGCGGAACCGGACGTATCGGGGTAACCGGGGTGCGGTGCAGGCGCGGTGGGGGCAGCGGCGGGCGCGGGAGGTTCCGCCTCGGCCTCGGGCGCCGCGCTCTGCGTGTACCAGGCAGGCGCGGCGTAGTCGATGGTGAACTCGCCCGTCATCTCGGTGGCGGACTCCGCGTCGGACTGGTCGTCGCTGGGCGTGGTCCAGCCCGCGCGCAGCCCGTCCCGATCGCTCTGCACAATTCCTCCTGGTGTGGGGTCGAGCACCCTCGTGCCGTGTGGGCACTCACGTGCCGGGCTGGGGGCGACCGTTCCTGGTGTTCGATCCGTCTGAAGTCCCCTGGACGCGAACAACCCAGCCGTGGGTTCTTACGTCGCACCCGCATCAAGCGTAAACGCCACCGGCGTCGGCGGGGCAGGCCCGTCCGCTGTGGGCTCGCACCCAACGGGCCGGTGCCTGCCTCGATGTCGGCCTTGTGACGGTTGTCCGTCTCTTGAAGCCCGGGGCGGTCGGCTCTGTCCCGGCCGAGGCCGGGCCGTCCTGCCTACTCCGCCTGCTCCGCGGTGAGCCCGCCCTGGTGCTGTGCGGCCTCCAGGTCGAACTCGCCGTCGCGTGCGCCGAGTACGAAGGCCCGCCACTCCGCCTCCGTGTACCGCAGCACGGTGTCCGGGTCCAGGGAGGACCGCATGGCCACCGCGCCCTCGGGGAGGTAGGCGATCTCGACGCGCTCCTCGTGCTCCTCGGTGCCGGGCGCGCTGTGCCACTCGACGCCGGAGATGTCCAGGCCGTACAGCTCGTCCCGTTCCCGCGCCTTTCGCGCCTTGACGTCCTCGTCCGGTGTCTTTGCGGCGATGTCGTCCGCGTCAGTCATGGTCGGCGGGCCCTTTCTCATGAGCGAACCTCGTGCACGAGCACCCTACTTGGCCTGGGCCCTCTCACACGGCGCAACGGTTCGGTTACGAACTCGCGTGAGGGGCCGACACCTTGGCCGTGTCACGAGCCCGCCCGTCAGTCCATCCGGCGGGGCGCCCCGAGGAGACCGGTCTCCGCGTCGGTGGGCTGGGTCATCACGTACTGCCGGTGCTTCTGTGTGCACCACAGGGCGACGTTGTCGGAGAGGGACGGCAGGGACGCGGCATCACCCTGGGGCAACCGCATGGACTTGCCGACCACTTCGGACTCCTGCGGCGAGATCCGCTGTACGCCGACGACGTCCGCGTTGGCCAGCAGCCGCGGGGCGGTCGGGCCGAGGTAGGGGAGCAGGGTCAGCACCGACTGCCAGGGCGCCGTGGTGAGACGGCTGCGCGGCGGACGGATGCCCAGGTCGCGGATGATGAGCACCGGGCTGGCCGGGGACGGGCCCTGCGGGGCGATCCGCCCCACCTGGTGCACCGTCACGCACTGCTGGCCGCCGCCGGCCGCCTGCGCCATCGGCGCCCACAGCTGCGGACGTGCCGTCTCCACGGCCACCCGCGCGCCGATCGCCGCCGCGCGCAGGGCGATGACCTGGGCCAGCCAGGTACCGCCGACCAGCACCATGTCCAGGCGGGTGGGGCGGCACAGTCCCAGCACCGCGGGCTGGTTGTCGGGGTCGATGCCGAGGATCAGACCGTCGTCGCCGACGGGCAGCGTCAGCTGCGCCAGTACGTCGGCGTCGACGAGGTGCCGCTCACGCCGGGGGCCGAGCAGACCGAAGGCCTCGCGCAGCCGCCGCTCGGGACCGACCCGGGCGGGCTCGGGGGAGCGGGGCAGATGCCCGGGACGCTGTCCGGGGAAGCCCGGGGTCGACGATCCGAAGCCGGAGCGGCCGGAGGGACGGACGGTGGGAGCGGACATCAGCGGGTACCTCCCAGCGGCAGGGTGGCCAGGACTCCGGGCAGCTGCTCACGGTCGAGCCGGACGAGACCGACCTTGAACGCGGACGCGGCTCGCTCCAAGTGCTGGGCCGCCTCGCCCAGTTCGTTCTCACCGCGGCCGGTCAGGCGCACGTGCCCGGACAGGGCGAGGACCTTGCCCCGGCGCCTGCTGATGGTGAGCGAGAAGGTGCTGGCCAGCGTGGGCGCGGAGGTCAGCGCACCGACCAGCCGGGGGAACGCCGGACCGCCGCCGCCGAACTGCGGCCACCGGGAGATCCAGTACGTGGTGTGCAGCCGGTCGTCGCAGCGCCAGGTCCGGGTGCTCTCGGCCGTACGGCGGCCCGAGCGGCTCCCGTCGAGCGCGGCACCGCCGGTCGTGGCCATCGGGTTGACACAGCTGGAGGTCGCGATGGCGCCGCAGATGTCCGCCTCGCTCAGCACCTTGGCCTGCATGCCGACTCCCATGAGGCGGCTGGCCAGCTGGTCGGCGACGCGCAGCAGCGCCCGACGGGACCCCTGCATACCGCCACCGCGGGCTTCCACGGCCTCGGGGCACAGCTCCGGGTCGAACTTGAGCGCGACCCAGGTGATGCGCAGCCCCGGTGTCATGCTCTGGGCCTGCAGCGGCCCGTAGGAGCGGACCGCCATGGCCTGCGGAGGCAGATGCGGGGCGGGCGCGGGCTGGGTGTGCTGGACGACCTGGACCGAGGCGAGCCGGATGTCGTCCACCTCCAGCAGGCCCTGCAGCAGATCCAGGGGGATGTCCCCGGTGCCGTAGGAAGGACGCAGCGGGGTGTCCGCGGCCTGCACCTGCACCAGCGCGGTGAGGAAGGTGCCGTCGCCGAGCATGCCGATCTCACGCTGCTCGCGGTCCTGGAAGCTGTAGGTGCGCAGCGCCGGGTCGCACTCGACGGCCGGGGCGAAGCCGGGGTCGGTGCCGGGGGGCACGGGTTCGGCGTTGCGCTTGCGGCGGTCGCCGAGCGCGCGGGCGGTGCTGAACCACTCGGGCAGCGGACGCCCACGCCGGCGCAGCAGTCCGGCCAGGACCAGCGGTACGGCCAGCACGATGCCGACGGTGAGACCGATGGGGCGCAGCAGCCAGCCGATCAGCAGGACCGCGGCGGCCAGTTCGAAGCCGACCAGGTGCTGGACGCGGATGGGGCCGATGCTGCCGGGGCGCCTGGCGAGCGACGGCGAGGCCGCACTCGGGCGCGTGGACGGCTGTGCCGGCTCCGGCCCCGGCCCCTGGTTCTCCTGGGTACGACGGCTGCCGTTACGGCGCCGGGGACCTGGTCGCAGTGCTCATCCCCCGGTACAACCCCTTTGCATTGTCTGGCCGCGACTTGAGCTGGCGGCGGATCACCGTACCCCGTACCGTACGGTGCGATCGTCACACGGCATAGTAGAGGCCCCTGCAGGAGCAAACGCCACGGACTACCGGGCGGCCCTGGGGAGTTCCGCATTCGGCAACAAAGCGAAAAAACGGGGAGTTGACCCATCGATGGCGACACGTCGGGATGAGCTGAACGCTTACTCCTTCGCGCGCAGGCGCACGGTGGCGGCGTTTCTTCAGCCGTCACCGCACGGTTCGGAAGAGGCGGCACCGCGGCCCCTCAAGACCGTCCTGCCGAGTCTCGGTGTGGCGGCGCTGGTGCTCATCGGATTCGGCGCCTGGGGCATGCTCAGCCCGACCGCTCCGAAGGGCTGGGACGCACAGGGCAAGAACATCCTCGTCGGCAGCGAGTCGACGACGCGCTATGTACTGGTGAAGACCAAGGGCGAGAACAAGCTCAGCCTGCACCCGGTTCTCAACCTGGCGTCCGCCAAGCTGCTGCTGAACGGCGAGAACCCCCAGGTCATGAAGATCAAGGAGTCGGTGCTCGACAACAGCAAGTACCCGATGGGCGCCACCGTCGGCATTCCCTTCGCCCCGGACCGGCTGCCGTCGGCGTCGGACGCGGAGACGGTCAAGACCTGGGCGCTGTGCCAGTCGCCGGGGCAGGACGGGCAGCCCGTCAGCGCGACGTACGTGCTGGACAAGAGCGACTACAACAAGCTGCTGCACACGAAGGGCGAGTTGAACCAGCGCCAGGTCCTGTACATCGAGGGCCCGAAGGACCCCACCTCGGTCAGCGGGAACGGTCCGCGGTACATGGTCACCGCGGACGGGAGCGCCTACCTGATCGGCGGCAAGGCCTGGCGGTTCGCCAGCAAGAACTCGCTGCAGGACATCGAGCGCGCCGTGTTCGGAGACGGCAAGCAGCCGCAGAGCGTCAGTCCGGACTTCCTCAAGACGCTGAACCCCGCGGGAGACCTCGTGTTCCCCAACATGGCGGAGGAGGCGGGGACGGACGCCAATGTCGAGGGGCTCGCTCCCAACCTCTCCAAGGTGGGCATGATCCTCGAGGCCGGTTCCGGAGCCGGGCAGCAGAAGTACGTCGTGCTGAAGGACAAGGTCCAGCCGGTGTCCGACTTCGCGGCGCAGATGTGGATGCGCAGTCCTTTCATCAACTCCGTGTACGCGGGCAAGACCCCCGCGCCGGTGGAGGTCGGCTTCAACGACATCCACCCGGATACCGGCGAGTGGATGGACGAGATGCGGTGGCCCGACGAGCCGGTGGTCCAGGCCAACACGCACTGGGAGCGGGGCGGCAACAAGATCTCGTGCAGTGTCTGGCACGGCGGTGCGGAGAACCAGAGGACCGGCTCGCAGCTGATGACGGTGTGGACCGGCTCGGACTACCCCAAGGACCTCTCCCAGAGCGGTTCCCGGACCTACGTCTCGCCCGGCAGCGGCCTTCTGTTCAAGCGCCTCACGGGTGCCGACGCCGGTGGCGGCAGCACCTTCCTCGTCACCGACACCGGCCTGCGCTACTCGGTCCCCGCACGCAACGACAGTTCGGTCACCGGCGGCGAGAAGGCCGACACCCAGGAGACCAACACCGCCCAGGTCAGGCTCGGTTACGGCAAGATCAAGCCGGTCGCGGTGCCGGCCGCGTGGGCCGATCTGCTGGCGGCGGGGCCGGAGCTCAGCAGCGGGAACGCGGAGCAGGCGCAGGGGTCGTAGAGCAGGCGTCCGTACCGCGTCCGCACCGGAACGAGGGCTCTCCTCCAGGCTGTTGGGGCTGGGGGAGAGCCTTTGTGGTGTCTTCCTCCGTCGCCTCCGGTGGCCGCTTTGTTGGCCGCGCGCGTCGCGCGCGCATAGCAAACAACTTGTGAAAAAGGTGAGTTGAGTTCATCGCGATCTTGCTACAGAACCCTTCGGATGTTCGTTCTGTCGGCGGATGCGTCTAGAGTGGTGCCAGACCAGACTGGCTACGCCTGCCGCCCTTCGGCGGCGGTGTGTCTGGTGTGGGTCTACTCAGAACTCCTACGTCTCATGGGGGACACAACATGGCTGGACAGCAGTTCACCATGACCGAGGAGGAGATGGTCGCGTTCAGCGGCAAGATCTCCTCGGTCAACTCCTCGATCCAGGGCGAAATCTCCCGCCTGCAGACCGTGATCGACACGATCACGGGCGGCTGGAAGGGCTCGGCGGCCACCGCGTACAACAACCTGCAGTCGCAGGTGAACCAGGATGCCAACAAGATCAACCAGATCTTGAACGACATCAAGGAAGCGATCGACCAGAGCACCAAGGCCTACGCGGCTTCGGAAGAGGAGCAGCGCGCGTCCATCCAGAACATCGCGGCCTCGTCCCCCTTCGGATGATCGGATCCGTGCGCCGCGGCGCACGTCCGAGACCGACCATCCACACATCTGAGGAGACATAGAAGAGATGTCCGGGCAGATTCTTGTAAATTTCGCGACGATCTCCCAGGCCGCGCAGGACGTCCGCAGCACCGCGGGCAAGATCCGTACGCAGCTTGACGAGCTGGAGAGCGGCGTCAAGCGCATCTCCGCCAGCTGGGAAGGCTCGGCGCAGGAGTCCTACCGCGCCAAGCAGGCCGAGTGGGACCAGCGCGCCGCCTCCATGCAGCAGACGCTGGAGGCCATCGCCAAGGCTCTCGACAGCGCCGCCCAGAACTACCAGGCGACCGAGTCGAAGAACGCCCAGATCTGGGGCGGCTGACGTGATCGCCTGATGGGGGCGGGTGCGCTGTCGCGCACTCGCCCCCATCGGCGGTTCACGGGGCGTATGGACTTTTCCGCTCATAGCTGGTTCATGCGTCCCGTTCAGGAACAAAACGGGAGGACGTAACACAGTGGGATCCGGGGCATCGCGCACCGCGCGTCGAAGCGCCGCAGGCACCGCCGCCGTGGCGGTACTGGCCTGTGGGCTGCCCTTGGCGGGGGCCACACCGATTGCCGCCGCGGAGCGCGTGCGGACCACCTTGGCCGACGACGACGTGCGCTTCCAGGTCGACGACACCAGCTGCTCGTTCCCGTCCGACATCATCAAGGGAACGCCCTGGTCGCTGCAGCGTGTCGTCCTGGACCAGCTGTGGCAGGACACCAAGGGCAAGAACGTCAAGGTCGCCGTCATCGACACCGGTGTCGACACCGTCAACGCACAGCTCAAGGGCGGCGCCGTCGCCAACGGCAAGGACTTCCTGCACCCGGGCGGCAACGGCAAGACCGACAAGGTGGGCCACGGCACCAAGGTGGCGGGCATCATCGCGGCCCGGAAGCTCGACGGCACCGGGTTCATCGGCCTCGCCCCGGAAGCGACGATCATCCCGATCCGGCAGAACGACGACCAGGGCAGCGGCAACGTCGGCACGATGATCCAGGCGATAAAGTACGCGGCCGACGCCGGCGCCAAGGTCATCAACATCTCGCAGGACACCGCTTCGAAGATGGACCCGACGGTCGACGAGACATTCCGGGCGGTCATCAAGTACGCCCAGGAGAAGGACGCCCTGATCGTCGCGGCGGCCGGCAACGACGGTGCGGACGGCAAGATCAAGGAGACGTACCCGGCGGCGTACCCGGGCGTGCTGGCGGTCGCGGCTTCCGACCGCAACAACGCCCGTGCCCCCTTCTCCCAGTCGGGCCCGTTCGTGGGCGTCGCGGCACCGGGCATCGACATGGTCTCGACCGTCCCGGTGGGCGGCAACTGCGTCGACCAGGGCACGAGTTTCGCGGCCCCGTACGTCTCGGGTGTCGCGGCACTGATCCGCGCCAAGCACCCGGAGTGGACCTACAAGCAGGTCATCACCCAGATCGAGCAGACGGCGGACCGGACCAAGGCGGGCCGCGACGACTTCGTGGGCTGGGGCGTCATCGACCCGGCCGCCGCGGTCAACGACGACACGACGGCGCCCTCGGCCGACGGCCCGAAGCCGGACACGGCCGGCCCCGCGGGCGACTCCGCCAACGTCCAGGCCGCGACACTGGTCCTCGGCGAGTCCGAACAACAACGGACGGAACGCTACGCGCTGTACGTCCTGGCGGCCGGGTTCGCGTTGGTGCTGCTTCTGTTCGGGGGCGGGCGGGTTCTGAGCGACTGGCGACGTAAGCAGGGTGTGGGTAACAACGTGGAGTCAACGGGGAGCTGAACATGGCTGAAGAAGTAAGCGTCGATCTCGACGAACTCGAGAAGACTGTCACCGCGCTGAACCGAGTACTCGGTGATCTAGGCAAGGCGGACACGGACTCGAAGACCAACACCTACCTTCCGGCAGGTGCCCTCGGAACCGGGTTCGACGAGGCGGAAAAGCTCGCCAACGCTCATAACGAGATCAAGACGTACATCGAGGATGCTGTGAGGTACCTCAACTCCGTCATGGACGAGTTCGGGCAGAAGACGAAGTACGCGCATGGGGCGTACCAGGATTCTGACTACGCTGCCCAGGCGAGTTTCCCCAACGCGGGAAAGCAGTGATCCATGAACATGGTGAAGGCTGAGGTGCGAATCAACGAGGGGGCACAGGGGCATGGCTGACAGCGACGGTCAGATCGACTACGACTACACCGAGATGAATATGTGCTTCAACGAGAAGCACACGACGGCCTTTGCCGGCGGCAAGAACATGGACGAGATGAAGGCCATGCTTCAGCATGCCAAGCCTCAACTCGTCTCGGGCGTTGCGGAGGGCTGGCGGGGGCTGTCGGCACAGCTGACCAGCATCCAGGCGGAGTTCGAGAAAGAAGTGGCCCGCATCCAGGAGCACTGGAAGGGGGTGGCTGCTGAAAGGTTCGCTGCCAAGGCCAAGCAGGTCAGCAAGAGCATCGGTGACACCGCCAAGTACGCCAGCCACACCTCGACCGCGATGGCGAATGCCGGCTCCATGCTGAGCCGCATCCAGCCCGAAGTCATGTCGATGGAGAAGCCGGGCAAGGTTTCCAGCGCGCTCAACAGTCTGGGAGATGGCTTCACCCGCAGCGACGACGGTCTGAACAAGGATCTGGCCGCTGGAAAGGGTGCGCAGGACGCCCTCGACGCGAACCACGACGACCTTTCGGCCGGTCGGGAAGCTCAGCTGAAGATGGCTGCCAAGATGGAAACTCTGGGGGCTTCCTATAACTCTCAGACCAAGGCTATGGGGTCGTGGAACAAGCTTCCCCGGCGTGACGATGAGCAAGACTATCCGGGGGATCCCGGCGGAATTGCTCCGACACCCGTGCCTGTGCCGACGGCCCGTTCGCCTCGAAGCCCGCAGAGTGTTACCTCGGGTACAGCCCGAACGGCCCAGACGAGCGGCATCAGCTCGTCCAAGTCTGTGACTCCGCCCTCAGGTGTCACGGGCGGAGCACACAAGCCGACTGCACCCACGGGAAATGTCGGCACAGCGATTGACGGCATCTCAGGCGGCCGCACCGGAGGGCCCACGCTTGGCGGCACAGGCACGGTTGGCGGCGGAACTGCTGGCGGCGGTGGCTTGGGCGGTGGCGCTGGCTTTGTTGGTGGCGCCGTAGGTGGTGCGGCTGGAGCCGGTGCCGCTGGTGCCGCTCGCGGAGGCATGGTCGGTCGTGCTGGTGCTGGTGCCGCAGGCATGGCGGGTCGCGCTGGTGCTGGCGGCGTGGGCGCAGGTGCGGCCAAGGGCGCGGCAGGGCGGGTCGGCGGCACGGCTCGTGGTGGCGTAGTCGGTGGCACGCCCAAGTCGGGTGCAGGTGCGGGTCGGGGAACTGCCGGTGGTTCGGGCCTGCACAGCAGCCGCGGTGCGGCAGGAAAGGGAGCCAGCGCGGTCCGCAAGGGCGGCATCGCAGGCGCCCCCGGGTCACGGACTGGTCGCCGCAAAGAAGAAGAGCAGCGCGAGGGCGAGCGTCCCGACTACTTGGTAGAGGACGAGGAGACCTGGACGCCGCAGCGTAACGTGGCACCTCGGGTCATCGAGGAATAAACCGCGCGGCATGCCGCAGTTGGAAGGTCTGTGCGGGGATGCACCGAAGGGAGCATCCCCGCACAGACCTAGGAGAGGAACACACACGGATGGGCTTCACCCGGGTACTTCGCGCAGGGGTCTGCGGCACATTGACCGCTGCGCTGTTGCTCACTTCTGCTTCACTTGCAGCGGCAGACCAGGTCAGAGATGACCAGTGGGCCCTAGATGCTCTTAATGCCGGATCCGTGTGGAAGATTTCTAAAGGTAGCGGCGTCACAGTTGCCGTTATTGATGACGGCGTGAACGCTAGCCATGTCGACCTTCAAGGGAATGTCCTCCCGGGTAAGGACTTCATGGATGGGGGCTCTGCAACCCCAAATCCGGGTGATAATCACGGCACAGGAATGGCATCAATCATTGCTGCTCATGGGCATGGTGCGGACGCTGGCGTGGTCGGATTGGCGCCAGAGGCAAAAATCTTGCCGATCCGAGCGTTTGGTACTGATGGGCCGGGACTTCCTGAACCGATTCGCTATGCAGTTGACCACGGCGCGTCCGTAATCAACGTCTCTTTGTGTTTCGATTCCAGTGACCCTCAAAAGATTGACGAGGTGTCAGACGCTGTCGCTTATGCTTTGAGTCACGATGTGCTGGTGGTTGGCGCGTCGGGAAATGAAGATGACAAGGGCGGCAAGTGCTATCCGGCGGCTTCGCCGGGGGCGCTGGGGGTCGGTGCCGTAAAGAACGATGGGTTGATCTGGAATGGATCGAACCCGGGAGATTTTGTCGCATTGACGGCGCCTGGCGCTAACATTGTTTCCGCAAAGGGTGCCGGAAACGAGTATCGCGCAGCATCTGGCACTTCGGATGCTGCTGCCTACACATCAGCAGCAGCTGCGCTGCTCCGATCTAAGTTTCCTGATTTGACAGCGGGCCAGATTGCAAATCGCCTGGTCAAGACTGCGGTGATGCCTGACTCTGAGAAGAGTCTCTCCCTGCCGGATCAGAGTTACGGCTACGGGATTATCCAGCCGCTCGCAGCCTTGAAAGATAATATCCCAGCCGGCTCAAAGTACGGTCCGCTCACCGTTCCGGAGTCCCTGAAGGGGAAGCCGGCCGCTTCCGGCGCCAGCGCTCCCGGCGAAGAAGAAGAAAAGGCTGATCAGAAGGCAATGCTTATCTGGGTTGTCATCGGTGTCGTGGGTCTGGCCGTTATCGGCCTGATCGTTTTCTTGATCGTCAAGGCGTCCAGGCGGAACAAGAACAATAGCGGCGGTCCCGGCGGCACTTCGACCTACCCCCAGTATGGCCAGCAGCCCGCCCCACCGCACCAGAACCCGTATCAGCAGCAGGCTGCGCCTCAGCAAAACCCGTACCAGCAGCCGACCCCGCCTCAAGGCCAGTGGCCGCCGCAGCAGTAGCTGTCGGACAGGATCGGGAGATCACCGGGCGTGGGGTGTGCGACCGAGCTGCACGTCGGCTCGGCGTGACCCGACGATCTGATCAAGATCGCGCGGCGACAAATGGTTCGAACTACCTGTCATAGAGGGATTAATTTCGGTGCACCCCGACCAGTCGCCTGGATACATGCCTACTGGTTCAGGCCAGAATGGCGGAAATCCTCAGAGCGTGCCACCTTCTGCGCTAGGGACGAACCCGGGCTATCAGCCGATATTGCAGGCGAAACCGAAAGGTGGCACCCGCAAGGTCTTCGGTGTCTTGCTGCTCCTGTTCGCAGTATTGCCACTTCTCGGCACGGCCTTGACTGCCTACAAGACTTATGAAAGCGCCACGGAACAGAACTCGAACGATGCGTTCATTCCCAAGGCCTGGCACAATCTCTCGAGTGACGATATTTTCCCTGCTCGTCTCGCAAGTAGCACTGTCGGCAACGACGCCAATATCTGGGCGCGTCAGGGAATCGCCAAGGGTACTTCATGCAAGGAAGCATTCTCTACTGATTTCGCGAGCAATGTGTTGGCGGATCGGTGCAAGAATGTACTCCGAGCGACTTACACCGACGTGAGCGGCGAGATGGTTGCGACCATCGGTCTTGTTGTAGCCCAATCACCTGCCGACGCGGACGCCATCAGCTCCAAGGTCGAGACGATCCAGAGCAACGCGGTGGGCGCCGATCGGGCACCGACGGTCAGGCCGTTTGCCGTTCCCGGCACCCAGGCTGCCGATTGGAGCGAGAAGATGGCTATCGGCGGCGCTTCGAGTCAAGTTTTCATGCCGGACTCACCGTATGCCGTGACCATCACGACCGGGCCTGCGGACCCTGCCCGTCCGGTCGGCATACTGCCCCAGCCCTGGACCTTCATTGGATATGAAGAGAGGTCTCCCTACAGAAAAACGGCGCAGACCCTTGCGGAAATCTATGCCGGTGATCTGCGGAGGACGGTGCTGGGCAAGTGATCAAACGAATTACGACCAGTACTCTCCTGGCGGCTGTTCTGACGCTGGCCGGTACCTCTGTGGCGTCCGCCGATCCCTCACAGGGCTGGGAACTGCCCGCCATGTCCGTCCCCGCAGCCCACGCCATCAGCCAAGGCGAAGGTGTCACCGTCGCGGTCATCGACACCGGCATCCGTACTGACCACCCTGTGTTGAAGGGCCGGGCAATGGAGGGGCCGGACTTTCTTCAGGCGAATGACAAGTCCCAGTCCTGGTATGGCGAACACGGCACCGCGATGGCCTCCAGCATCCTTGATGTTGCCCCTGAAGCAAAGGTCCTGGGCTTGCGGGTGGTCCGAGACGAGGACGACCCCAACTATCGGGGTGGCAGCATGAGTAATCCCGACGCGCTGTCGCAGGCGATCACCTACGCGGCGGATCACGGAGCCGACGTCATCTCGATGTCCATCGGTTCCAGGGTTCTCTGGGGTGGTTTCAATGAGAGGGATCTGAAAGCGATCGATTACGCCCTGTCCAAGGGCGTCGTGCTAGTCGGCGCTGTCGGCAACCTGGGGGATAAGACGGACGGGGGCGACAACGCCATTTCGTATCCGTCGGCCTATCCGGGTGTCATCACGGTGGCAGCCTCGACCCCGGACGGGTCGCGCGCGTCGTTCTCGTCTGTCCACTCCTACATCGACGTCGCTGCCCCGGGAGTTTCCGTCTACGAAGCTGACTACCGTTCCAGCGGGCGTACGTCGGGCGAGGGAACATCGGCGGCTTGCGCTCTGGCCGCAGGCGTAAGCGCACTGATCGTTTCCAAGTATCCGGATCTCACTCCGCGTCAGGTGGAGCGAGTCCTCGAAAGGACTGCTTCACATGCCTCCCGTGGGTACAGCGCGGAGACCGGCTATGGAGTGATCAACGCCGAAGCGGCACTACAGGCCGCGGCAAAACTTACTCCGGAAAAGAAGGTAGCGATCGGCGAGGCCGGGACCGGTTTGCACTTTGGCCCCGGAGACGACGGCACGCCCAAGACCTACTCTCAGGGCGTGGACTCCTTCAAGGTTGGGGTCGCGGCCGTCGGAGCTCTCATGACTCTCCTCACCATGCTCGGAGGCTTTTGGCTCTTCAAGAGTGGTCGTCGAGTGCAACGGCAAGGCTCCGGGAGTGGCGAGCCTCGTGGTCCTGTCGCCTATCCGCAGTACGTCCAGCCACAGCAGAACCCATATCAGCAGCCCGCTCCGCCGCATGACCAGTGGCCGCCTCAGCAGTAGCCGAAGTTCGTTCCGGTGCGGCACTCACGCAGTTGCGTTCGGGTAACCGCCCGATTAGTTGGCCAAGAGCTCGTAAAACGATCTTGTTGAAGCGCCCTGAGGGGTCTACCGCGAAGCGGACGTGGATACCGTGCGCCGCATCCGCAGCCGGCCTGAACACCGCCACCATCGCGACAATTCTGCCTGCGTGACGACGGCGAGCAACTGGTGTCGACCTGCTCGGACCTCCTGGCCGACCTGACCAAGGAACGCGAGCGGATCACCAGAGCCATCATCGATTTGCCGACCTCCCGCGCCGCGCTCGACGAAGTCATCGCTGCAGCTCCCGCCGATGTCACAGAACGCACGAGAAGCGGCGAACAGCCAGCGTCTCACCGGCATGACCGCCACCAATCCGGAATAGCGCTACCACGTCAGCAAACGTCGTGACCCGCACAAACTACGTCGGTGTCTTCCGGGGGCGCCCTCGCGGAAGACATAGGGGTTGGGCCAGTCGAGGCCGAGCCGGGCCACCCATACACCCTCGGCCGGGATCGGCGGGCAACGGGTGCGGAACAGACTGGTTGGCTGTACAAAATCCGCTGACCCCGTGGGACCCTCGCTCAGGCTGCGGCGCTCGGGCGATGGCTCGGGTGGAGGGTCTGTGCGAATCCAAGGGGCGAGTGCGGTTGTGCAAAATCGGACGCATAGGATGCCGTGCTGTTACTGCAGTCCAGAGGACCGACGCGCGACATCATCGGGGGAGTAGGGCAACGGTGGCTGGTTATTACAAGGTTGAACTTGGCGCGCTCGCTCAGCTGATCACCCAGCTCGATGAGTGCGCGAACGACATGCGTGCCGCGATGAAGCAACTGAAGGACATCGGTCCGAAGGGCTCGGGTTACGCCGAGTTGGAAGCGGCATGTGATGCGTTCCAGGACAAGTGGGGTTATGGGATCGGTCTGATCGCCGATGCCACGGGCGGTGTCACGAAAGGTCTCTCGGAGTCCCGAAAGATCTATGAGGCTCTGGAGGACCAGATCGCCGAGGCGTTCAAGGCGTCCGGGAAGGCTGACGGCGAATGACGTCGGCACCAGGCCCCACAGTTGAGGCGCAGGCCGAGGCCGAAACTGCCCCGCCGGCGTTCCGCTTCCAGGTTCAACCGGAGTTTCACGTCATCCCTCTGGGCTTGGGCGCGGACGAGAGCGCTTTCGACGCGCAGATGGCCGCATTCGCGCGCGACTACTGGGGTGGCCAGGAGGAGCGGGAGCCGCTTCGTGCGCTCACCGCCGCTCTGTACGGGGCAAATTCGCAGCACTTGGCTTCCGAAGGCGCCGTCTACAGTGCGATGGGCGTCTTCCCTGTCGGAGGCAGCGCGGATGAGTCGGAGCCACCGGAGCGGGTGAGTCGCTGCACCCTGCTGGTCAGTGTTCAGGACCTCGACAACCCGGATCCCATGCTTGCGGCAGCCGGTATCGCCGAGACCCTGGCGCGAGGCGAGGGCGGCGGAGACGTACTCCCGGTCGGCCTTCCGGCCGGACCAGCTGTCGTGCATGTCTCAGGCACCCGCATGGTCTGGGAGCTCCCTGACGGTAGGCGGGAACGGTTCGCCATCCGTATAGAGATCTGGCTGCCCTTTCCCGACGAGGACCGGGTTCTCCTCATGTCGCTCAGCACAGCTGACGTCCAGGATCTGTACATGTACCAGGCGGTTCTGGCGGACATCGCCGACTCCATCACCTTTGATGAGGGCGACGGAGCCCGTGGGGAAAAGCAGCTCCCCGTTCCCTCGACGCCCACTCCCAACCCGTTCGGATGACCGCGTCGAGGAGGACGTAGACGTATGACCACGCAGACCTACGACGCCCTCGGGTTCGACCCGGCACCTGGAGTGCCGGCATCGGTGGAGCAGCTCGTCAGCACTTTGGGCAAGGTGGGAAACCGGCTCAGCGATGCTCACGGCACGCTCACCAAGGTGGGGAAGGCCGATGGCGTGTGGGAGGGTGACGCCGCTTCCGCTTTCGCCAAGACGGTCGGAGAGTTGCCGAAGTACCTCGCTGACGGCCACAGTTCCCTGATCGATGCCGCGCAGGCTCTGAACCAATGGCACTCCCGGCTCACCGAGTTCCAGACACTCGCCGCCCGCTACGAGCGGGAAGCGGAGGAGGCCCGCCGCGTACTCAAGGACGCCCAGGCCAATCCCGATCTTCACCTTGCGGGAAGGACCTTCGACACGCAGGCGGCACTGGACGGCGCGCAGAAGCGTCTCGACTACGCCGTCAAGCGGGTCAACGAGGCCACCGGTGACCTGAACGCCGTCATCAAAAAGGCCCAAGACCTGCTCGGTGACCACGAGGAAGCTGCGAAGGATGCGGCCGAGGCCATTCGCAGAGCCGCCGAAGGCGCCCCGGACAAGCCCGGCCTCTTTGACCGTTTCATGGATGCGCTCAATGGCCTCGGCGACAGGATCAAGGATCTGGCCGGGGATATCTGGGAGTGGATTCAGAAGCACGCCGACACGATCTACAAGATCGGCGACTGGCTGGGCATGGCGGCGGCCGCGTGCGATGTACTCGCCATCGTCTTCTCCGAGACGGTCATCGGAGCCGTCGTTTTCGAGATCGCGGGCAGGATCCTCAACGCTGGAGCTCTCGGCTTCCACGCCGTGGGCTGGGCAGCCGGCGCCAAAAAGGGTTCCTGGTTGGACATCGGCCTCGACATCGCGGGCTTCGTCCCGTTCGGTGACCTCCTCAAGGGCGGCAAGGTCGCCATGGGTGCCTGGAAGGGTGTGGAAATCGCGGCGGACTCGTTCAAGGCGACCGACCGCATAGCCGAGATCGCCGGGAAGGCCAAGAACGCTGAGGTGTTCTTGGAGTCCAAGAAACTCCTGGGAATGTTCGGCGAAGGCAAGGCGGTCTACCGCGTCACAGCGGATTCGGTGAAGGACCGGCTGGCGATGGCCACCGAACGGGTTCTCAACGACGCCACGCGGTACGAGAGGCCACTGACAAGTCCGGTCAAATGGGCGGACGAACACCTCTTTCCGAAGATCATCGACCACACTCCACTGAGTAAGATCCCGGCTCTGGCGGAAGCCGTGAAGCTGGGTGAGAACGGCAAGACGTTCATTGATCCGACCTCGTGGGTCTCGCGTGGTTCCGAGGCCGCCTACCGCGGATACAAGTTCGTGGAGTCGGCGGAAAACGCGCTGTCCGACGAGGTGCAGGGGAAATACGAGAAGTACAAGGATCTGGCTCGTCAAGGTCTCGGAGCATTTGGATGAGCACAATGACCAGTGGATTCGGCCGGGAGTGGGATCCGAGACCGCCCAAGTCCGCGTCGCGTATCTGGGCACGATATTGCGTGCAGTGGCTCTGGGGCCCCTCTATCTGGTTGCTTGCCCGGATTCCGCTGCTGCTGCTGACCGTTCTCGAGGTCGAGGTTCAGGGCTCGGGAACGGGGCGGACCCGCAAACCGCGTTGGCGGCGCCGGATCTGGGTGGACCGGGAGCGACTGCGTCTCGACCGGATCCGTGATCCGCTGGAGCAGGAGCGCGAGTTGCGGCAGTTTCTCGAGGACCACCGCCTGAACTGCGTCCCACCACGACCCGGGGCGCCTGTGCCGCTTCCCTGCTCCGGAGGCAGGCACCGGTTGGGCATCGACGACTGCTACTACCGCCTTTTGGGCGCGAGGCGCGCCTTGGACATCGCCCACAACGAGTTCGGGTGGGTGCTGGCCGACGCCGGTGAGAAGAAGCTGCCGGTGTGGCTGCAGTTGCGATGCCCGTGAACCAGACCGATCCGGCGTGGGGGCCCCGTCCCCCCAAGTCCGCGGTCTGGCTGTGAAGTCGGTACTTTTTTCAGTGGTTCTGGGGTGTTCTGTACCTCGTCGTGATGGTCTGGGCCCCGGTCGTACTGAGTGTCATTGACGCCTTCAGCAACCTGCTCGGGCATCCCCGGGCACGTCCGCCTCGGCGGGTCTGGCTGAGTCGTGACCGGCTGCGGCGCGAGCGGAGTACGGGCAGGGGCCGGGCGGAGGCTCGACTGCGCCGGCGTCTCGCAGGCGGTTCGGCTGCCGGTGGACGTGAGGGGAGCGTGGCCCGGACCATCCTGGTGGACGACAGCTATTTCCGGCAGATCGGCGTGACGAGGGCGTTGCAGATCGCGGGGGAGCACGGTTGGCGCCTGCCCGAGGACAGCGTGCGCTGCGCGCCGAAATGGCTGGTCCTGCATCGCTCGACGGACCTGTACGAGGACCCGCACCGGCACGCTCAGTTGACGCAGCCGCACTGGCTGGCGCCTTCCTGGCAACAGCCGACGGGCTCTGCTCCTTAGGCCCCGATCCCAGACGGCAGGCACTCCATCGCGGGTGACATCGGCGAGCGGATTTGCCTCCTCTGGGGCACAGGGCGGCAAGAGGCCGGCCGCCTCGATCGTCTTCGCGCCCGAGTTGACCGAGAAGACGGGCCAGCCGTCCCGTCAGGCGTTCACGATCTACGGCGGCCCTGACAGCAGCCTGCTGTGCTCCGTTCGTCCTGCGAGCAATGAAACCTACGAGGTGTTCGCCGCCGACGGCACATTGCTGGCGCGCATCACGCGTCGCCCGGGCCGTCTCCTCTTGGGCCCTCGTCGCGCTCGTTGGACGGTGCAGCCGACCGGTACCCGCAGCCGATCACCGGCAAGGTCGGCACCTGGTATTCCTGGCTTTCGTACTATCTGTTCGCCCCGCTGCGGGCGCCCCTCTGGCTCTGCCTGGCGGTATACGCACTGCTCAACGGCGACGGCGATGACATGCGCGTCACGGGTCCGAGCCGCACTCTGTGGCGCAGCCGGGGCTCGGGAACCGTCATGGAGTACCGCGGCGTCAACAAGGTCTACCACCTTGAGCCGCAGCACGTGGACGTCCGTGTCGCCTACACCCAGGCGGTCCTGTATTTCAAGGACCGCTGACCTGACGGACCGACGCCACCATCTGGTCGTGTTGGTGCATGGACAGAACCTCTACAGGAAATCCACCCCCCCACGACCTCCGAGGGGCGCCCCTTCCATGCCGTCGGTGATGGCATGGAGGGCCTCGTGTACTCCTGCTTCGCCCCGACGGAGCCCGCGCAGGCGCCCTTTCGCTTTCGCGTCCCACAGTGCGGCCAACAGTGGGCCGGGCAAAGGAAGATCCGGTATCTTTCGGCCTGCTGATTGGCATGTCCTTGCCTAGGTCGCCGAGCGCGAGGCTCGGCCGGAGTGGGCACCTCACGTCGTACGGATGCAACGAAATCCTGGGCGAGTGAGTGGACGGGCATGTCCACCACTTTGACAACGGGGATGGGACAAGGGATGAGTACTCCCTTCGATGCACCGCAGCACAGCGGATCCACTCAGACGCGGCTGAACTCCGTGCCCGCAGAGGGCGGTGGAGGGGGCGGCGGTGGCGGTACCAACGTCGACACACAGCGCCTCGACGAGGCTGCCAACGCCCTCGTCGAACTGCGCGGTGACACCGAGAACGTCGACAACGGCGCCGACGACGACTGCCTGAGCGCCTCCAGGGGGCTGAACAAGCACAGTGCGGGGGGTATGGCCGAGGCGGGCTCCTGGGCCACTGCCGGCTCCCTGGTGACCATGGACGTCCGCTGGGGCTCCCAGGTCCTCAACCTCAAGAGCCTGCTCCAGGACATCAGCGACAAGCTCCACACCACCTCCGGCCACTACACCAGCACCGAGCAGGAGGAACAGGCCCGGCAGCGCTCGATCAGCACGCCCTTCGGGTGAATGGGGCCGCCCGGGCCGTCGTCGTAGCGCCGCCCGGGTGAGTCCATCGAGTCGGACCGGGACCCCCTCACAAGGAGCTGTCGCACATGGTGTCCATCCCCTACCTCGACAAGGCCGACCTCGGCTCGCTGGCCGACGCCGCCGCGTCCTGGAAAGCGTTGCCGGCCAAGTACGACGCGTTGCAGCGGGAGTTCGAGCAGCGGGTCGTCAACCACCTCAAGGGCCACTGGGAGGGCGACGCGGCCGAGGCCGCCTTCGTCACCATGGGCAAGGCCCGGACGGAGTACGAGAACGCCGCCACCGAGGCGGAGCGCATCGCCAAGCTGCTGCTGGACGCGCACGGTGAATTCGCCGCGTCACAGAAGCAGTTGCACGCCCTGCTCGACGAAGCCCGCAACGACCACTACAAGGTCTACGACGACGGGCGCGTCGAGGACGTCGACCCGCGGCAGGACAGCCCGACCGCTTCCGCCTCGCCGGGTCTCGCCGAGGAACGCAAGAAGAAGCTGGACTCGCTCGTCTCCCGGCTGACGCGGGTGCTGGAAGTGGCCACCGCCGCTGATGAGGCCGCCAGTTCGGCTCTGGAACGCGACGCCAACGGCGACAGCCAGTCCTTCAACACCAGCGTCTACACCACCCTCGACTCCGTCGAAGCCGAGCAGGCAGCCGCCCTGATGAACAAGAAGGGCCGGCTCTCCGACGCCGAGATCACCAAGCTCAACCTGCTCCTCTCCGCCAACAAGAACGACCCGGAGTTCTCAAGGGACTTCGCGGTCAAGACCGGTGGCGAGAACGTGCTGAGCAAGTACAACGAGCTCATGAGCCCGCCGGCCGGCACCACGCTCTCCAAGGCGCAGCTGGCCCAACTCAAGGAGCTCAAGGCGAACTTGGGCACCACCATCGGAACGGCGACCACGTCCGACGACCACCGCAAGGGCGGTCCCGACCCGGAGATCACCAAGTTCCAGAACGACCTGCTCAAGGCAGGCCAGCGCGACTTCAACGCCAACCCCACCGAGTCGCCGTACGGCCTCAGCGGCTACCAGCTCACCAGCAGCCTGATGAGCGAGGGCAAGTGGGACAAGGACTTCCTCCAGGACTACGGCGACGCGCTGATCACCGCGGAGAAGAACGGCGCCAACGCCGGGCAGAACCCGGACGCCTACTGGGGCTACCCGCGGACGCTGGGTACGACCAACATCGGGGCGCTCGACCCGATGGCCGGGTACATGGACGCCCTGGGCCACAACCCGGCGGCCTCCACGGAGTTCTTCGGCTCCGAGACCTCGGTCAACGGTGAAAAGGTCGACCACTACGACTACTTGATGAAGGACCGGCACTGGCCCGACGGGGGCGCCTACACCGGTGACGACAAGAACCCCAGCGGCTACAACAACCTGGGTCACGCCCTGGAATCCGCTGTGACGGGACACTCGTACGACAGCAGTCCCTCGGCGGACACCCCCGCCCACAACGAGCAGCAGGCCGCCCTCATGGAGAAGGTCGTGCACGACGTCTCCAAGGACGACGGACTGGCCCACGACGGGATGCAGGACAGTCTGGGGCGCATGGCCGGTGAATACATGCCGGACATCCACCAGTCCCTGACGAACGACCAGTCCGACAACAAGGGCGAGTTCTATCCGCTCTCGGGCACCCGGGCCGTTTTCGACGAGCGGGACACCTCCCGCTTCCTGATGACCGTCGGGAAGGACCCGGACGGCTACGCGGCGGTCAATCTCGGCGAGAGCGCTTACACGTCGAACCTCGTCGACTACCACCTCCAGCACCCGGACGCTTTCAAGGGGTCCACGGACACCGCGCTCAGGGAGATCGCCAGGTCCTCCGGCGAGGTCCAGGGCAGCATCGCGATCGGCCGACGGGAGTCGGACATCGGCTCCGGTGTGGAGGCCGACAAGGCGTACAACGACGCCATGGGGCGCGCGGGCAGCTACGCGGCGGGCATCGTGGGCACCGGCATCGGCGTCGGCACCTCCTTCATCGCCACGCCCGCGGTCGGCGCCGGAGTGGGCGGCATCGCGACCACGGTCACCGGAGACCTCATCAACCAGATCGTCCAGGGTTCCGAGCGGGACACCCTGGGTGACACGGTGTACTCCAGTGGCGCGGACTGGGAGAACTCGAAGCACTCGACCACGGCGGTGCTCCAGGATGCCTACCAGAACTCGGCCGAGGCCCAGGGCAAGGGTGACGTCGCCGACTACAACAACATCCTGGCCAACGAGGTCGAGCAGGGCTTCCAGTCGGCTGAGAGCAACCTGGATGGTTACGGCCAGGACAAGAGGGGCACGGGCCAGGGCTGACCCGGGAAGCGAGAGGCGGCCCGGCGGTCGCACGCGGTGCATGCAGGTTCGGTCGTTCGTCACGCAGACAGGGATCACGTCGGATGAAGTGGGACTCTCGGGCTCTGTTCCGAGGAAAAGGGAGACGTCGGCTGATCGGCTCCGTGGTGACGCTGGCCGTCCTGGGGGCCGGGTACTACGGATTCCAACTCCAGTACCCGGCCGCCAAGACCGCACGGGCCTGCAGTGGGATGCTCGCGGTCGACTCGGTACTGGACCTCTCGGGGAAGTCGAAGCTCTCTCTGCTCGGCCTGGGATTCGACGTCTCCAGTCGGCAGTTCGACGTGTCGGGCGATGTGACGGAGCCCGCCGGTCTGGCGACGCGATGCATGGTCGACGGCGTCGAGATCGCCATCGAGACCACGGCCGGCGCCCAGAACACGTACGGCGCATACCAAGATGATGAGAAGGCCTCTCCCGTACCCCTGAGCGGCGGGTGGCAGGGGCTCATGGTCACCAAGCACGAGGAGGCCACCGCGTCGGTGCTCCTCAGCTGCACGAACTGGTCGTCCAAAGAGGGCAGCGGAATCCTCGTCACGGCCGATTCGCCGTACGACGTCGAGGCCACCGAGTCGATACGTCTCAAGCTCGCTCGGGCCGCCACGGGCACGGCACAGCGCGCGGCGGAAAAGACGGGTTGCCAGACGGAACCGGGTGAGACCGGCAAGCTCGCCGCCCCCGAGGCCACCGCCCGCACGGTGTCGGCCGGCTCCGCCACCGGGACCTGCAAGGGCATGACCTCCACGCGGACGGTGCGGGAGACCGCCGCGGGGAAGTCGCCGGTGGAGGATTGCGTCCTCGTCGGCAGCCTGCGACTCGTCTCCGCGTACGGCCCCTTCAGCGACGCGTCCGAAGCGGTCGTCAACGGCAAGTACGGCGGCCACGACACCCCCTCGGGGGTCGACAGGTCCACGGCCTGGACGGCAGCCACCTGCCAGGGCGCCCTGGGCATCGGCTACTACCACGCTTCGCCGATCGAGGGCAGCGACCGGAAGTTCACCTCGGACCCGCTCACGAAAGAGGAGCGCGCGGATCTGGAGGACTTCGCGGAGCAGTCTGCGGCCCGCCACGGGTGTGGCGCACCGGCGGTCCTGCCCTCGTGAAGCATGGACGTCGAATCACAGGCGCTGCGGGGGAATTCAGTGGTCCAGAGGTCTTGGAGGCCGGGCAAGCGGCTGCTCATCGGGTTGCCGATCGTGTTGTTCGTCGGAGGGATGGTCGGTCTTTTCCTCGCCGCAGGGCCCGGCGGCGGACATACGGCTGCCAATAGGGCGCAGTTGAAGAGTGCTTGTGGCGGACTGCTGCCGTACGGCGATCTGAGGAGTCTCGTACCCGACGCGGTCGTGGGCGAGGTGAGCCAGTACGGCACCGTGCTGGAGCCCGGCGAGGAGAGCCGTTCGCTCGTGAACTGCGCCGTGACGTGGCCGGGGCACGGGTCGGTGCGGGTGCGGGCTGCCGCGCTCGTGTCGCCGAT
This sequence comes from Streptomyces sp. SAI-127, assembly GCF_029894425.1. Lineage (NCBI taxonomy): Bacteria > Bacillati > Actinomycetota > Actinomycetes > Kitasatosporales > Streptomycetaceae > Streptomyces > Streptomyces sp. SAI-127. The sequence goes on along the minus strand of NZ_JARXYJ010000001.1, from coordinate 3,207,241 downwards.
GCCGATGTCGGTGAAGGTCGAGGACATCATGGCGGGCGCCGAGGAGGAGTCGTACGAGGTGCCCGGCGTCACGGGCAGAGCGGGTGAGGACGGGCAGGCGTGGATCGTCGCCGAGTGTGCCGGCGGGCTCGAGAGTCAGGTGCGCAAGGTGTCCCAGATGTATGTCACCGCCGATGTCGACCTGTCCGTATCCGGCAAGGGGAAGCAGGGCCGGGACCTCATGGGCTTCCGTACCGCCGTTCATGTCGCGAACGGAATCACCGGCAGACAGAAGTGTGGGGGTTCCCCGCTCGCGGAGCCCACGCGGATCATCGACACCTACGAGGCCGACGTCACCGCGGATCCTGACGGCAGCAACATCAGGACCGTACGGGTCGACGAGCCGGGACTGGATGCGAAGAAGTGCCGTGGGCTCGGCAGGCGCACCGGCTTCCCGGGGAACTGGACCGCCGTCGGCGACCTTCAGAACTCCCGGCTGCTGAACGTCTGCACGGCCACCATCCTGGACCGTAAGGACTGGACGGAGACCGACCCGATGCCGCGGGACGCGGTCACCGATGTCTCGGCCGCGAGTTGGGCCGGAGGAGTGGGCCGGTCAGCCGTCGAGCAGTATGACTACACGGGCGACAGCTACGGCTTCCAGGAAGGGCGCCGTACGAAGGCCATCAGTGAGGGCGAGCCGACCGAACTCGCCCTGTGGGCCAGGTCGACATGCGCCGCGGGCAGCACCTACCACCGTGTCACGGTGACCATGAAAACCGGCACTCTCGACGAGCGCACGCTCAGCGAAGCGCAGCGGACCGCCTACTCGCACAACGCCCGCAAGCTCATGGACGCCTATCTCACCGATCCCGACGGCTGGCCCCGGCAACAGCGGTGCCACGACAGCGAGATGCTGGGAGAGGTGGAGGGATGGCAGTGAGGCGGATCGTCCTCCGGGTGGTGGCCACGCTGGCCGCCGCGGCCGTCGCCGTCGCCGGATTCCTGTTCGTTCACGGGGATTTCCAGCGCTGGGAGGACGAGTCGGCGCTCGACGGCGCCTGCAACGGTCTTCTCGACCGGGACGTGGTGCGTGACGTCCTCGGGCCGGGAGCGGTCGATGTCGAGAACACGGAACGGACCGACATGGGCCTGGTGCGGTGCGAGGTGCAGATCGACGGTGGCGGCAGCGCCGACATCCGAGTCCTCGACGCCGCCTACGTGGGTCGGGACCGCCTGGACTCCCTCTACACGGGGCCACCCGGAGAGGCGGCACTCTCCGTGCCGGTCGGACAGGGCTGGACAGGACTCTTCGGGGCGCGGCCGAAGCATGTCGGGGACCCCTTCGACACGGACGAGGCCGAGGACGTCACCGTGAGCCTGGTCCTCGGGTGCGCCGGAGCCGGCCGTACCAAAGGCCTGTCCGTCACCGTCGAAACCACGCTCGACAAGACCCTGGACGACCCGGCTAACCGACCGGAGTTCGCCAGGATCGCTACGTCCACTGCGGCCAAGGCGTCGACGGCACGCCGCTGCGGTGCCCGACTCGGACAACCCGTACGCAGTCTCGGCCTGCCGGTGAACGAGACCGAATACCGGCCGCTCGGCACGGCGGACGGGACCTGCTCCGGCATCAACGCCGACCAGGGCGTGTCGGTTGCCATCGAGACCGAGCGCGGGGGAGCCCCGTACGAAATGTGCCGACTGGCGGACACGGACCTCGGCATGCGCTACGTCCTGGTGGCCAGATTCGGCCCTTACGTCCGGGAGGAATTCGCCGACAACCAGGAGTACGACGGGGAGGACGTGCCGTCCCCCGACACTCCCGCGCACGATCGCCGACCGGGCGACAGGACCGGCTGGACTACGGCCAAGTGTTCTGACGGACAGGCCCTGTTCACCCTTCAGGCCGCTGGCGGGCGTAACGGCGACGAACCTGGCGAGACCGTGAGTTCGTCGGAACTCGCCTACGAGCGGGTCGCGTTGCGTGCCTTCGCCGAGCGCTCGGCGAAAGCCCACGGCTGCTCCGCTCCGGTCAGGTCCTGACGACGTTTTCTCCGGGTGGGCCGGGTCAGCGGCTGCCCATCTGCCGCAGCGCCTCGGCAGGGATCGTCAGACTGATGCGCTGCCCCGGATTGAGGCGGACGGGGAGCCCCGCCGCCGCGAGCTGTCGGCCGGTGGTGTGCTGCCACTGGTGCCAGGTGTCGGGGGCGTGGTCGGGATGGGTGAAGGCGGGGACATAGCCGGGTGCCGTCGTCTTCGGTGACGGTGTACGGGCCTTGCTGTCCCTCCTGGGCGAAGAGCATGAGCGTGGCGTCACGGTAGGCGGCGAGCAGGTCCGCCTCGGCGGCGTAGCCGCCCTTGAATCGTCGGGGAGATCTCCCAGGCTCCCTTGATGTGCCTGCGGTCCACGGTCCACGTCGCGGGTCCGAAAGAAGTAGTGCCAGCTGACAGGGAGTTGACGCCGTCCCTCCATCGTGTGCTGGTACGTGACTCTTCGGTCGGCGCGCGGTTGCGGAAGTGCAAGTCCAAGGTCGTCGAGGGATGAGTGCACGGAGCGGCGCATGTCTGGTGACTTCTACTTAGATCCGCAGGAACTGGCGAAGCTGGCCGGCGCGTTCGGTACGCGGGCGTATGACCTGGCTAGTGCGGTCAGGGCATTTCAGGGTACGACGGGGGCGGAGCAGATTCATGACGGTTTCGGGTTTCTGACGGAGTCCGAAGAGGCCACCTCGGCCTATGTGGAGTTGGCCGCGGGGATGGTCCAATCGTTGGGGAATCTGGCTCGGCATTTCGATGAGGTGAGTCAGGCCCTCAAGGACAACGCGAAGAATTCCGAAGCGTCGGACGAGGCTCTCGCCGGTCTGTTCAAGGGTGGAAAGACGTGAGCGAGGAGAGTGTCGCCGAGAAGGTGTACGAGGCCGGGATCGAGGTGGTGAATCCCGGTGGCCGTCCGGATGTGCTGCGGGCCGCGGCCAATGGGTGGCGGACGATGGGGGAGGAGCTTGGGGAGGCGTACGGCGGGCTCGACAGGAGGGTGCGGGGCGTACTCGGTGAGCATTGGCGGGGGGAGTCCGCCGAGGCCTTCCGTGAGTATTGGGAGAAGGTCGGGAGAGCGGTCGAGGAGACTCTGCCGCTTTTCGAGCAGGCGGCCAAGGGGCTTGAGGAGGCGGCCGACAACATCGAGGAGATCAATGATGACATTCATCGGATCTACCTTGAGATCGGCGTGTCCATCGCCGCCTCCGCCGCGCTTTCCTTTGTCACGCTGGGCTTTTCGGCTGCTGCCGGAGCTGCCAACGCACTGCGTCTGGCCGCGCAGGCCGCCGATGCCGCGTCGAAGTTGGGTCGGCTGCTCAGCGCTGCCGCGCGTGTGTTTCGGTACGTTCGCGGGCTGGTGAGGGACAGCAAGGGGTTGCGGCTGGCTGTCGAGCTCGGCGTGCAGTGGGGTGCGGGGACCGGGACGGGGATCGCGACGAGCCTGGCCACCGACAGTGGCCCCGAGTATCGGAGCAACGCCATCAATGGTGCCGTGGGTGTAGTTGGCGGGAGGTATTTGGCGGGTCATCTGGCCTCGAAGCTAAGCGGAGGCGTGATGGCGAATGCTGTGGACGGCGCGACGGTAGGCGTTCTCTCCTCGGTCGCCGGTGACACCATCAACAACCTTCGTAGCAAGCAACATTTCGACGGGTCACAGCTGGCGCTCGGTGCCGTCGCCGGAGGCCTTACCGGAGGAGCCGGCGGCGCAGCCGTTCACAGGGCCACGGACGGACGAACAGTCTCCACGGCGCACGGCCTGGTCGGCGATGTGGCGACCAACGCCCCCATCGGCTTCGGCCTCGGCGCGGGCGGCAACATCTCCAAGCAACTCGACGGGGCCGTCAACGGTGATCCCAATGCGGAGGAGGAAGATGAAAGGCCTGGTGCGGCCGCTAACGCACGGAAAGACGCGAGTGAGGATGGCAAGGCCTTGCGGGAGCGGCCCGACACGCGACGCTACGGAGCGTTCGGGTGAGCACTGAGTGGACTATGGACAAGGGTGCGAACGGTGCAGCCGAATTCGCCGTGTTTCACCTCTTCCCGCATTGTGGAAGGTTCGTTGCCTCAGCCGCCCCGCTCGCCCTTGTGGCGCTGACCGCCGCATGGCTCTTCCTGGGAGCCACGCCGGTCCGGACAGCTGTCCTGTGGTGCTCGCTGGCCCTGCTGGTGGCCTGCTTGATGATCTTGGGTGTGGCCGCGGCGTGCGGGGGCGGCCGGTGCCGCCGCGACACCTACCGATGCGGCGTGCAAACGGCGTCGGCGACCCCAGGCCGCGGGGAAGGCGCGGTGCCGTCGCGGCTGAGCAGCGCGTTCTGGCTGTCTGCCCGCTTCGCAGGTGCGATGGTCGCCGTTCCCGCGCTGTTGGCTCTCTGGGTGACGCTGGCGGCGGCCGACGCCCGGGGAACGGGCACGAGTTCCGTACTCGCCGAGGCGGATGCAGTGATCGAGCAGCGTCCCGTCATGAAGATCGAGAATGAGGTCGCGGAGGGCAGCAGCCGTTTCGCTGCCGCCACGGCCGACCTCACCGTCCTGCTCCCGTCACCGACCGGGGGGCGCGCTGTGCCAGCCAAGTTCGAGGCGTCCACGAATCGGCGACAGGAAGTCGGCAGCGATCTCTACGTCGCCTACGTCCCCGCACACCCCGAACTGGGCGCCATCGGTGACGACCAGCGTGAGGACGTGGAGCGTCAACTCGCCGGGCGGGCCGTGCAGTTCGGTGACTCGTGGACGATCGGGGGCTTTTGGGCCCTGGCCACTCTCGCCCCGCTCGGCTACTGGTGGAAGAACGAGAGCCCGCGGCGCCCCAAGCGCACGGTCGGCCCCGACTGGAAGGCGCTGCGCGTCACCGTCACCGGAGCCGGCAAGCACACCGACGTGCCTCCGCCCGGCAGCCCGGAGGCGGCCGACGAGAAGAAGCGTCGGGAGAACACCCGCACGTTGCGGTGTCTGGTGCTGGAGGGAGGTGGACGGCAGGTTCCCTTCCACTCCCAGATGGACGGCGAAGCCGCAGGCACCGCTCTGACCGGCGCGCAAGGCTGGCTGCTCTGGCATCCGCACCAACGTCGTGGCAGGGACGTCCTTGCCGAACTCGTGGGCGACGACGGCTGGCAACTGCCGGGTGCCGTCCCGGTCCGGGTTGCCGAGCAGACCGAGGAAGCGGGCGTCATGGCACCCGCGCAGCCGGATCCCGAGCGGCGAGTGCAGACTCTGGACCTCGGCGCCGGCTGGCTCGTGACCGCGTCCGCACCGGTCGTCGTGGGACTCGCGGTGGCGCTCGGTTGCCTGACCGCCCTGCTGCTCGTCCCGGACAGCGGTGCCTGGCGGCTGTGGACGGCCGCGGCGGGCGTGTTGACTCCCCTCGTCGGTTTCATCGCGCAGGTGGTGGCGAGGATGGACCACGGCGATGGTGACGCGGCGAGTTGAGAGACGCCGGTGAACAGGCCTCTCACCGGCACACCGGGGGAGAGGCCCTGACCGGATGACCCCAGAAGTTGCCGGGCACTGCCTTCACCACAAGAAAGCCATCGTGCTCCACCGGGACGCGGGAGTCCGGCCAGTAGTCAACGGCCTCGACGTCACGTCACGTCTCGCGACGCTTACTGCCGATCGCGTAGGCGAGCCCCCACGCGGCCGCTGCCGCAACCACAAGTCCCAGCGGAGAGAACCAGTCGACTCCGCCGGACGCCTCGTCGTTCCACCAGGCCTTGGCCGGGAAGAAGGGTTCGGACTGGAGGAAGTGCCAGGCTGCGAGGGGGGTTTCCTCCACGGCGAAGATCAACGGAAGCGCGTTGACGTAGCCGAAGAACGCGCCGAGCGCGCCGATGACGGCCGCACCGATGACCGCGCCGGTGTTGCGGCCGGCCATCCGGCCGATCAATGCCCCCACGAGCGCGCCGTTGATGAGCGCGTGGGCCAGGTACAGGGTGTTGGCCACGGTGACCGACTGTTCCTTGTACGTGGCCGCGATGAGCCCGGTGTAGAGCAGCGCGACGAAGACCGAGGCCGCGAGGCCGAGAACGATCGCGCCGACCGGGTTGCCGCCGGTGGCCGGGCGCTGAGCGAGGGGCTGCGGCGGCGGGAACGCAGGTGCCGGGTGCATCGGGGGCTGCCCGGGGACGGGCGACGGGCCGAACCCCGGCTGCTGCTGCGGTGGCGCGGGCTGCAGGTACGGGTTGTAGCCGCCCTGCGGCTGCGGCTGCTGCGGCTGCTGCGGAGGCTGTGGTGGCGGTGGGTACGGCGGCGGCTGGCTCATGGAATCCCCCGAGGAAAGAAAAGAACTGGCGGCGGGAGCAAGTTATCAGCGAGATCCGGAGAGGGCCGTGGGGGCCGGAGCAGGCACTGTGAAGAGCGCTGTCCGCGACGCGTGAGACGCGTGTGAAGGTTCCGCGGACGCCCCCCATACCCCCCGTACGATGATCACCAACAGCCAGTTCACATCGGGGGAGTCGTCCATGGCCGACATCGACATCAACGCCGCGCGCGTACGCGCCGCGGCTGATGACACCGAATCCTTGTCCCAGCAGACGATGAAGCGTCTCAGTCATTCGCTCGACACCAGCGATGAGGTGTACGGCTCCCACTACGGCAACGGCTGGGAGAGCCCGGTGCAGCTCAAGGTGTGTGCCGAGAAGTGGGAGGAGCACATGGTCTCCCTGGCCAAGCGGATGGGCGAACTCAGCCAGAAGCTGCGGGAGTCCGCCGACGGTTACGACAGTGCGGACACCGAGGCCGAGTCGCGGCTGCGCGCCGGGCTGCACGATCTCGGGAGGGGCTGACCATGGTGTCGTACGAGGGGATCAACAACGCCCGCCCCAAGACCTGGGCGACGGCCGCCGACGAGTGGCACGCCCTGGCCAAGTACTCCCTGGACGCGGCGAAGGACCTGCGCGAGTACGGCGCGAAGCCGCTGAAGGACAACTGGACCGACGAGGTCGGGGCCACCGCTGCCGCCGAGTTCGCCAAGCTGGCCGACCAGTTGGAGGCTGCCTACGACATTCTCCTGTCGGTCAACATGGTCGCCGACGGGATGACGACGACCATCGAGACCGCGCACAGCACCATGCGTGCCGCGGTGGACCTCGCCACGCGGTACGGCCTCGAGATCGGCGTCGACGGGACGGTCACCGGTCCGCCTCCGCGCAGCCGCACCGAGGCCGAGGAGATGGGGCCGTACCGCACGCAGGTGCAGGATCTTGTCGACCAGGCCGTCCAACAGGTCACGGCCGCCGACCGGTTGGCGGCGGCCGAGTTCACCAAGCTCGCCGGCCAGACCGGGCTCACCGATCCCGGCACGGCCCTCAACGACCTCCAGACGCACGCCTCACACGTCCAGATGCAGATGCTCGCGAACGACATCCCGGTCGGCGAGGACCCGACCACCGTCCGTCAGTGGTGGAACGGTCTGACCGACCGGCAGCGCAAGGACATGATGCTGGCCCAGCCGGTCGCCCTCGCCAACCTCGACGGCATACCGGCCGGCGTACGGCAGGAACTGCGCGGCAACGGCAAGTACGACCGCGTGAAACTCGTCGAGTACGCCCTCGCCAACTGGGACAAGGGCGACCCGACCGACTTCGGCAACAACTGCACCAACTTCGTCTCCAACGCCCTGCTGCACGCGGGGATGAAGGAGAAGACCAGCATCTGGGGGACGTCCGACGACGACTCCTGGATGATCGGCAACCGCACGGGCGTCGACGGCGTCGACAAACGGCTTGCCTACTCCGACAGTTGGGCCGCCGCCGAGAACAACCAGAACTTCATGCTGGAGCACGGCGGCAGCGAGGTCCCGCGCTCCGACGTGAAGCCCGGCGACATCATCTACTACGAGCAGTCCGGGCCGAACGACTCCATCGAGAAGGGCAACACGCACCACGCGGCGATCGTCACCGCGGTGATGCCGGACGGCGAGATCAAGTACACGCAGCACAGCGACTCGTACCAGAACGTCAGTCTGGAGGGCCGGCTCCCCGCGACCGAGCAGCACGAGGGGCAGCAGAACATCCGGATCGTCCGACCCAATCCGGACTGGTACTGATGGCCGGCCCCACGCCGCGCCGGTCGCTGCTGGTCCCGGCCCTCGTCGTCGCCTCGGCGGGCCTTCTCGCGGCCCACTTCTCCTTCGACGGCGACACCTTCCAGAACTGCCGTTACCTGGGCCCGTCCACCCGCATGTACGTCACCGCCTGGGCCGCGCCCGCGTGCGCCCTGGCGGCCCTGTTCCTCCTGCTGTCCCTGCGGCGCCGGAGGCAGCGGCCGGGGGCCCTCGCCATGGCCGCCGGGTGCGTCGTCCCCGTCCTGCTGCTGGCCCAACTCGCCGCCCTGTACTGGGTGTACGAGCCGGACCCCGCCGGCGGGCAGGACTGTTCCGGGCTGACGAGGGCCGCCGCGCGGTACTGACCCGGACAGAAGGATCCCGTCGCCGGTACGCGGGCGACGGGAGCCTTCTGGACAACGGCCCCTCGGTCAGTCGGTGGTGGGGAGGGCCACCAGGGTGTACGGCGTCTCCCCGTAGATGACGGAAGGGTTCGGCTCCGACACGTAGAGCCGGTCTTCGTGCCAGTAGGGCCTGGCGGATATCGACATGCCCTTGCGGACGTCCGTCGGGTACTCGACGACGGTCTTCGTCGCACCGTCCTTCGCGTTGAACTCCACCAGCTCGGGGCCCTTGTCGGTGTCGTTGCTGGTCTTGTAGGCGAGGATCCGGTCACCTCCGGCCGCGGGCAGCGGATAGAACGACCTGAACTCGACCGCGTCGGTCTTCCACAGCTGCTTGCCGCTGTCCAGGTCGTAGGCGGCCAGCAGTTCCTTGCTCTTCTCACTGGTCGCACCGATGACGAAGGTGTCGCCGAAGACGCCCGCCTCCGACCAGGGACCGCCCAGCGAGTCGTCGGTCCTGACGTACTCGGACGGTGTGGCGGGGGAGAACTGGCTGCGCACCTTGCCCGTCTCGTCGTCGAGGGAGAAGAGCGCCTCCCCGTCGTCGCCGTGCCGGATCAGGACGACGGGAGAGGTCGAGACGACGTCGCGGCCCTCGATCTCGCCGAAGCTGTCCTTGGGCACCTTGTGGTGGTAGGTCCAACGCGCCTGTCCCGTGGCCGGGTCGATCAGTGAGACCTCGTCCCAGTTCTGGCCCCAGTCGGGGTCGTCGAAGTCGTTGACCTGGCAGCCGCGGACCCGGATCAGCGCCTTGCCGCCGGTGAACTCGCCGCTGCCGCAGTCCTGTGTCGCGAACTTCTTCGGGTCCCAGGCCGCCGTGCCGTCGGCCGCCTTCAGCGCCAGCGTCACCTTCGCGGCGTTGACGACGACCACATCGCCGGCCCGGGCGACCGACACCTCGTCCTTCGACGTGGTGCCACCCGGCCTGAGGTCCCTGTCCCAGAGCTGATTGCCGGTGCCGAGGTCGTAGGCCACGAGGTGGTCGCAGGCCTTCCCCTCGCCGTAGGCGACGATGCCGATGTCGCCGGAGGAGTTCTCGGGCGCGACGCACGCCTCGCTACTGTCGCCGGGGAGCGCACTCGCCCACAGCTGCTTGCCGCTGTCGAGGTCGTACGCCTTCACACCGTTGGGCAGGGTCTGGACCACCGCCTTGTCGGTGAACCAGGTGCCGCGCGTCTTCGCCCCGAGGACCGCGTCGACGTCCGCGCCCTCCCGCTTGGAGGCCACGCTCCACAGCACGTTGTTGCTCGCCGAGCCGACGAGCATGTACCAGGCCCCGAAACCGGCCCCGCTCAGCAGGAGCACGGCCATGACGAGCAGCACGATCATCCCGACCGGCTTCTTGCGCTGGGCCCCGGGCTGGGCCGGGCCGACGGGGCCGCCAGGGCCGCCCGGCCCTGGGTACCCGTACGGCTGCGGGGGCTGCGGCGGGAACCCGTAGCCCTGCTGCCCGGGTTGCTGGGGATAGCCGTAGCCCGGTTGCCGGGGTTGCTGTGGATGGCCGTAGCCCTGCGGGACCCCGTACCCCGGCGGCGGCACCTGCGACGGCACCTGCGGGGGCGCCTGCGGCGGCGTGTTCGGCGGGGCCTGCTGCGGTCCGCCGTACCCATGGCCGTACGGCTGCGGCGGCGGGCCCTGCGGCGGTGCCGGGGGCTGCTGTGGGTACCCGTACCCCGGCGGGGGGCCGGGCGGAGGCTGCTGCCCGTACGGGCCGGCGGAGCCTTGACTGCCGTCTGTACTCATCAGCTGTTGCTCCTCACGTAACGCGCCCAGGCGGCCTGGAACTCGCTCTCCCCCATGCCCGTGGCCTCGCGCAACTGCTGGTCGAGCTGCCCGGGGTGGCGGTACTGGTCGGTGACGAACCGAAGAGCCGCGGCCTCGCCGTTCTTCTCGGCCATGAACCGGATGGCCAGGTAACTGACCGTGTAGTTCGTGGAGACCTCGTCCCCGGCCCCGGGATCCTCGGGCAGCGTGCCGCTGAACTCCTTGCCGGTGACGTCGTTGCGGATGTTCCACGCACCGAGCTCACTGTCGAAGCGGAACGCCACGTAGTCGGCGAAACCCTCGACGACCCACCAGCGGGTGTTGGACTCGGTGGCGAACCCGCCGGAAGCGGCCTCCAGCGGCTGCACGACGGCGTGCGCGAACTCGTGGTGGGAGATCTCCTGGACGAGCTTCGGCCAGTACGTCGCGTTGGTGAAGCGGCTCCCGGACGTGTCCATCTTGACCCGGGCACCGCCGTACTCCAGGTCCTTCTCGTCACCGCCGAACCCGGCGTCGAAGGTGGGCATCGCCACGCTCTGGCCGGCCTCCCAGTCGACGGACTGCGAGCCGTACAGGGAGGAGTAGGTCTTGCGGTCGGGCTCGAGAACCGTCACGAAGCCCGTGGGGGTCTCGGTGTCCTCGGGACCGTTCGCCTTCCACAGCTCGATGTCGTCCTTCGCCGCCTTCTCGATGTACGGCGCGTAGCGGTCCGTGTCGGCGGCGTGCTTCTTGTCCGAGATCGTCAGCGTGTGGGCCTTCTTGACGACGTGCATGTCCTCGTAGAGGTCCCAGGGAGCCGGGTAGAACACATAGCTCTTGGCACCGAAGGCACCCGGTGCGGGACCCACCTTGGTGATCCGCGGCTCGGCGTCCTTCGACTCCCGCTTGATGATCCACCGGTACCACTCGGACACCGGCCGGACGTCCACGTCCTGGATCTTGTGGACGAAGGCGACGTCGAGGGCGACCGAGGCCCCGTCGCCGTACTCGTCGGTGCTCGTGCCCGTCGTGTTGAGGACGGAGTACTCGGCCTGCGCGAAGGGGATCTTGCGCAGATTCTCGAAGAGGCTCTTCTGCGTGTCCCTGGCCTCGCCGGTGAAGGGGGCGAGATACGTGTCCTCCTCGCCGCTCCCCAACGCCTGACTACGGCCGTCGAGCAACTCCTGGATGTCCTTGGCGCTCAGCAGTTGCTCGCCCTGCGCGTCCCCCGCCGCGGTGGGCATCGCGCCGCCGCCGAAGGCCTGGTACGCGGCGAGCCCGCCGATGCCGAGAACGGCGAGTACGGCCAGGACGACCACACCGATGACGGCCTTCTTCAGGCCGCTCCCGCCCCGGTCACCGCCGGGTCCACCCGGTCCACCCGGCCCACCCGTTCCACCGGGAGGCTGCGGTTGCGGGTACGGCATGTGGGGCGGCGCGGGCCAACCCGGAGCCGTGGCGGGCGGTTGCGGCGGATAGCCGTAGTGACCTGGCGCGGTCTGGGGCGGGTAGGGCACGCCACCCGGCTGCGACTGCGGTTGCTGCGGCTGTGGGGCCCACCCTCCCTGCCCCTGTGGATACGCGCCGCCCGGCCCTCCGGGCGGCGGAGGGTACGACATGAACCCGGTCCCCCATGAGTCTCGACGATGTGTGGGAGCCCGCAGAGAAATGGAGCACGACGCTCAAGTGATCAACAGCTCCCCCGTAATGCACATGTCACCCTACAAGTACGCCGGTTCCGGTCGATGCCGCCCCCATGCCTTGCTCATCCGGGCGGAAAAAGATGGTGATCCACTCGGAAAGGGCCAGTGGTGGTGAGGTGGGGCTCCCGGGGTGGCCATGTGAACGCGTGTGATGAATGGGTGAAGTCGAGGCGTGGACCAGCGCTGATGCGGCGGCACGGCGGGCGATGTGGTGTGCCGGGTCGTCACTCCATGGACGGACGTGCGAACAACAGGAGTCGCTAGGGTGCGGGCCCTCTGCTGTTGCCACCCGGAGGTTCCCCCTCGATGCACATGGCCGGTGTTCTGCTCGCGGCCCCGCCCGGCGGCGCCGTCAGCCCGGTTGCCCTCGGGGGTATCGGTGCCGGCATCGCCGCGCTGGTGCTCGTGAACCTCCTGATCGCATGGTCGTCGCGCCGCAAGCGCAGGAAGGTCCCGGCCGAGCGACTGCGCGAGGAACTGCGCGGGGAGATCCGCAACGGCGCCCCGAACGTCCGTGGGCACATCCGCGTCAATCCGGCCCGCTATCCCGGGATTTCCGTCGGACAGGCCGAAGCCCTCGCCGCCGAAGAGGGATTCACCCGGCAGACCCACGGCACCAAGGGAATGTGGCTTTTCCTGCGCCGTGTCTCCGACTGACGCAGGAACTGCAGAACTGGGGGAAGGAACATGGCCGATTTCAAGGTCAGTCTCGATGAACTGCGCAGGCTGAAGAAGAAGCTCGAGGACAGCGAGTCACAACTCGACGAGGCGCTGCGCCGGATGAAGGACACCGGGCCGAAGGACCTGGGCAAGCGCGTGCTCGACAAGGCCTGCGAGGACTTCGAGGAGAGCTGGGAGTACGGGCTCGGCAAGACGCAGGAACGGATCAAGGTCCTCAACGAGGCGCTGCCCGCCATCATCAAGGCGTACGAGCAGACCGAGCAGGAGATCCAGGGCGCGTTCGCGCACACCGGAGCCCACTCCCCAGGGGTGGCGCAGTGAGCGACGACTGGACCGGCCTCGGCTGGAACCCCACCCCCGGTCACCCTCACCTGGCGACCAACCTCTCCGACAATCTGCTGCGCACAGCCGAAACCCTGCACACCACTTACCAGTTGCTGGACTCCCTCTCCAAGGAGAGCGCCTGGTGGTCGGGGGAGGCGGCCAAGGCGTTCACCCAGAAGGTGACGGACCTCCCCGACTACCTCCAGCGCGCCCATGACTCCCTCGAAGCCGCGGGCGGCGAGATGGCCAGATGGAGCGACACCCTGCACGACCTCAAAGTCAGGGCCGGCCACTACGAGGTGGACGCCGAGGAGGCGCGCAGGAAGGCCGACCAGGCCGAGCGGGACTACGAGACCGCCCGGTCCGACCCGGATCTGCGACTGGCCGGACGGATGTTCACCGACAAGGCGCAACTGGACGACGCCCAGGCCCGGTTGAACAGTGCCGACGAACGGCTCGACAGCGCGGGCAGGACGCTGAACAGCGCCCGCAACCGGCTCCAGGACCTGATCGACGACGCCAGGAAGCTGGAGACCCAGCACGGCGACCGGGCCCAGGAGTACGCCGACGCGATCCGCAGGCACGCGAGCGACTACGCCCCCGAGGGCGGGACCTGGGAGAAGTTCAAGGACTGGTGGAACGAGCACGGCGGCGACCTGCTGACCGTAGCGGCAACGGTCGTCGGCATCGCCGCGATCTTCTGCCCCGTCCTCGCCCCCATCGCCATCGGCCTCAGCCTGGCCGCGGCGGCCCAGCACACCTACCAGTACGTCCAGAGCGGCAAGGACATGTGGCCGCCGACGTCGAAGAACCTGAGCGAGTGGGCCACGCTCGGCGGCGACCTGCTCGGTGCCGTCCCGGGCGTGGGCCCCGCCATCGACGGTACGAAGGCCGCCATCGAGGGAGGCAGGACCGCCTTCGAGGCGGCACGGGGAGCCGAGACGCTCGCCCGCACCGGTGCGACCGTCTCGCAGGCCGTGAAGAGCGGCGGCGAGGCCTTCAACTGGGCGGCGAAGGCGGCGGACCCCTCCAACCCGCTCATCGCCAGGCCCGTCGAGTGGGCCGCCGCCAAGCTCGGCTCCTCGTCGGCCGCCGGCGCGATGGCCGCGGACGTGACACAAGCGGTGACGACGGGAGCCCTCGCCCTGCCCACGGCCATCACCCTCGACCCCCACTACACCGACGCGTGGGCGACCCCGGCCACGAACGCCACCGTCGCGGGCGACGGCGTCATGGCGGGCGGGCTCGCCGTCGAACCCCTCCAGAAGATCTTCGCCGTGGCCAGGGCCCTGTGACGGCCACCGTCGACACCGGCCGCCCGCTGCCCCTTTGGTACACCCTGCCGGAGGGCTTCCGGCAGGTGGATCTGGCGGCCGATCCCGAAGAGCGCATGGAGGCCAACTACACCGCGCTGGCCGAGCTGTGCCCCGACGCGGCGACCGGCCAACTGGTCGCGAGCGCCCTCGCTTTCGAGGCCGCCCTGGGCAGACTGGTCGAGGACGGACTGGTCCACTTCAGTTCCTTCGTCCTGCGCACGGACGACGACCTGCTCCTCACGGGGATCTGCCAGATCTCCGTGACCGACCGTCCCGCCGGGGACCCCCACCTCTATCCGCACAGCGCGCTGCGTGCCCACCCGGACCAGCCGGACACCCACAAGGCGGTCGTCGAACTGCCGTCGGGGCTCGCCGCCGTCGTGGTGGCGGATCAGGCCGTCACGGTCCCCGGAACGCTGTTCGGCGTCGAGGGCGAGAGCACCTCGGCCGTCCGCACCGCCACGTTCCACCTCGCCTTCCCACGGATCCCGCAGGCAGTGGTGGTGTCCCTGTCCACCGAGGTCTTCGAGGCGCAGGAGGAGTTCCTGGAACTGGCCACGCTGGTGGCCGCCGGGGTCTCCTTCACGGCTCCGACGCCGGCCCGCGAACCGAAGACGGCCGTGGCCGCGGCCCACAGCCCCTTCGGCTAGTCGGCAGGGAGCCTCACCGTTCCCAGAGCACGTCCAGCCGCAGTCGTACGGCATTCAGTCCCTCGGGGTCCCCGATGACCAGCAGGCCCTCGGAGGTCAGCGCGAGGGCGTCGCAGCCGTGCAGCCAGGGCAGCACACGCACCCTGCCGGTGAACACGTGCCACAGATGCAGTTCGCCGTCGCTCCAGGCCACGGCGAGGACAGGACCGGCGGAGGTGTCCGCGGCGGCGAGCGCGGTGGTCCGGTACCGGCGCTGCTGCACCGGCACCGGCATCGGCTCTGCCGAGGTCTCCCACAGCCGCACCGTGCCGTCCGCCCCGGCACTGAAGGTGAGCGTCAGCCCGTCGGCGGTGTCGACGCAGGTGACGGCCGTGACCGGCTGTTCGTGCACACGGCAGGAGCGCGGAACGTCCTGGTACTCGCCCAGGGACCACACATGCACCGTGCCGCCCCGGTCGCCGACGACCGCGTACGGACTCCGGGTGCCGCCGCTGCCGAGCGCGGTGACCAGCGACTCCTCCCCGGCGAGCGCGGCCGAACCGTGGTGCTCGGCGATGCGCTCGAGCGCGAACGCGGCGGTCGGGTCGTCCTCGGTCACGAGCGGCAGCAGCGCGTCGGACCGGTCGAGCAGCAGCGCCGAGCGGGCGTCACGAGGGGCGACCGAGCGCGGTTGTACGAAGGTGGGGTGGACGAAGGGCGCTGCGGCTCCGTCGGACGCGCCGACGGACGACGATGCGGTCCCGCCGAGTGCCGCACCACTCCCCACGTCGTACGTCCGCAGCCGCCCCGTCGGGTCCGAGGCCAGCAGCCCTCGCTCCACGCCCGGCACCAGAGCCAGCGCGCTCACGGGGAGGGCCCGCCGGGCCCACACCGCGGACCACCAGTGCTGTTGGGCGAGCGGCCGAAGGTACTCGGCGAGGTCCGGATCCGTGTCGACCGCGGCGGCGTGCAGCAGGGCGGCTCGCTCGGCGCTGTCGGTGTGATACGCCGTCAGTTCCGGTGCGGCACGCCTCCACACCTCGCGCAGCCGGCCGGGCACCGGGATGCGCTCGTCGGTGAGGACGGCGGTGAGTGCGGTGGCCGAGCCATGCACCAGGAACCCGGGGTCGGCCAACAGGCCGCGTACGGCGGCTCCTTGGTCGTTGGTGCACAGTGCTACGTCGAGGACGTGCCGGAGCACCATGTCGGGCGCCTGGGACCAGTCGGGGCGGCCGTAGGCCGTGCGCGGGACCGCGGCGACGAGCTCGGCGTAGGAGGCCTGTCCGGTGCCTTGGCCGTCGGCTTCACCCAGGTCGACGACCTCGACTCCGTCCGCGGCCAGCAATCCCGACGTCCCGACCTCAACGGCCGCGCGCAGATGGGGAAGGGCCAGCAACGGCTCCAGCAGCTCGGCAACCAGGGTCTCCGGTGCCGCCGACGGCAGATCCGCGGGGCCCGCCCCGGCCCGGTGCAGATCGGGTACGAGGATCAGCAGCGGTCGCTCGTCCTGGCTCACCCGGTCCAGCAGACGCGCCGGGGAGAGGGGGCCATAGCCGAGCTGCCGCCCCAGGCTCCAGGCGAAGGTCTCGGCCGTCAGCCCTGCGGCCAGGACAGTGGCGTGGACGGTTGTTCGCGGGTGCCCGGCCGCCCCGGCCAGGAACCAAGCGAGCAGATGGCTCTTGCCGCTGCCCTCGGCGCCCCGCACCAGGAACAGCTGGGGGCGGGCTCCGGTGTCGTCCGCCGCCCAGTCGAGCAACCGCTGCCCGAAGGCCCGCTTGTCGTTGTCGAGCGGCGGCCAGGAGGCGATGCCCGGTCCCGGTGTGGCGGTCCCGACGGTCATGGTGTGCTGAGTCCCCTCGTCGCTCTACTGCGCCTGCTCGGCGGCGGCCTCGCGCAGCAGCCGGATGCCCTCGGTGCGGGACTCGGCCGTCTCCCCGTAGGGGAAGTTGTGTGTCAGCTGCGCCTCGGGGAAGACCTGCCCGAGCCACAGCGAGCAGTAGTGCCCCGGCATGAAGCAGGCCTCCAACTCGGTGTGGATCCGCAGCACTTGCTCCGGCTGCACACCTGCGGCTCGCAACCGGGCCCACAGCCGCTCCTCCGGGTGGACGCCGACGTCGCCGGCCTGCGTGACGATCTGCTTCTCACCCCGGTCGTTCACGATCTCGAAGGCGGTGAACCACTCCGCGCTCGCGGTGTCCCGGATGTCGTCGAGGACGAGGGGCCACCAGTGCTCCCGCCCCTCGAACGCCCGCGGGTCGAGGGTCCGCAACCGCTGCTCCAACTCCGCGTACGCGGCTGCGGCCTCCTGCGGCACCTCGGTGCCGAGGATCACGGCGAGGGCCTGGTCGAGTGCGGCGAGCGACTGGGCGAAGGCCTCCGGAGTCGCGTTCACGAACCGCGACTCCTCGGTCCAGTCGAGAAGCACGGCGCGTACGACGCCCTCCTGATCGGCGCAGATCTCGAACCCGCGGTCCGACCCGAACCGCGCCCAGTCCCGGCACTCCTCCAGCACGACCGTACGCTCGACGGACAGGGCGAACTCCTGCAGCGGAACGGGGTCGGACGCGGCCGTCGTGAAATACGGGCCGACGGCCAGAGGGAGGGTGATCCCCCCGAGGTGTCGAATATTGCTGTCATTCATCGCCATTACCTCGCCTCGGGTTTGGCGACATACTCCAGGATGTCGTGCCAGCGGGAATTGGTCACGTCAAGAGCGGCCGGGTCGATTTTCCGCATCTGCTCGGTGAGGCGGGCCGCCGCACGCTCCGGGTCGATATTCTCGAGTTCCGACTCGAAGTCGTAATTCGGGCGCTCCCTCTCCAACAGACAGAGAAAGTGGGCGAAGGAGGGGAGATCCTTGTTCAGCGGATAGGCCTCGGATTCGTCGCCCGGAAGGCAGTACACGACTCCGGAGGCCCCGTCCAGGGCGATGTCGTCATAGGGCACCATGCCCAGCAGAAGCCAGCCCTCGGCGCCTTGGGGCAGGTTCGTCCACCGCTGGCGGACGTCGCCGTAGGCGTCGCCGAGCGTCCTGACCTGTTCCGGAGAGCCGTCCACGAGGTCGAACCAGGGATTCGGGCGGGTCGGAATGCCGACATTGCGAAGAAAGTCCGCACTCGGCTCGTGCCGGATGCTCGCCACCGCCGCTGCGGAAAAGGTGGTGAGCTCCTCCGGATCGAAACGCCGGACGTCGCCTGTGAGGGCAGTCATGGATGGTTCCGCCTAGTCGATGGACTCGTACACGTTCGAGAGCACAGCATCCCACGGGGGGAGACGCGGAGCGTCGTCGTCATCCCAGTCGAATTCTTCCGACCAAGCAGGCTCTACGCCTTCGAACGGAAGCGGATCGGCCTGGATCATCCGTTCCCGCAGAGAAATGGCCACGGCCTCCGAATCGTCGACGTCCTCGGACACCGAGAAGTCATAGTTCGGGCGCTCGACCTGGAGCAGATAGGTGAAATAGGCGAAGGAAACGAGGTCGCGGTTGAGCGGGAGGGCCCGGTACTCGCCGTCCGGCAGGCAATACACCGTTCCGGACTCGGGATCGAGGACGACGACGTCGTAGAAGATCTCACCGATGACGAGCCAGTTCTCCCAGCCCTTGGGCATGTCCTCGTACGCGGAGAAGTGGTCCAGCTCTGCGCAACGGCGGAACGCGGCCGGGGTGTCTTCGCCCTCGAAGAGCGCGCCGTCCAGGAGGAAGAAGGAGCTGCGGTCGTGCGGAAGTCCGACGTCGGTCAGGACCGAACGGGCCGAGGCGTGCAGCCCGGCGGGGAGTTTCTCCTCCTCCCACGTCTCGATCTCCTCGGCGGGAAAGACCGACTCCATCATCGTGTGGTCGACGAGCGGGGGCATGTGCTGTTACTACCTCTTCTTCGGGTTCATGCCGTTCAGGTACTTCTCCATCGCGTCGTTGCCCTTCTGCTTCGAATCCGGCGTGTCACCGTATTCGACGGTATGGGAGACGCGTACGTCCTTCGGGAGGTACTCCGACATCCAGGCGCTACAGTTCTGAGCGCCCTTTCCGGTCGTGCACGGTTCTCGTTCGGTGTAGAGCTCGGTCAGCCCGTCCTTGGTCCCGGCGTTGAGGAACGGTATGCCCACCTGGCGCTCCGAATGCGAGGCAGGCCATTTGCTGCGGCCGACGATGATGAACTCGTCATCGGCGCCCGGCTTTCCGTACCGGCCCGCGGCGTAGTTCCGGCTGGAGAACTTCCCCTTCGACGTCCTTCCGTAGTCACCGTTGGCCTGCCGGGCCGTCTTGGTGGCCTGCGAGAGATCAGTGCTACCGAAGGCTACCTGCTGCGAGGGTTTGCTCTCCCGCTTGCCCTTGGGCAGCGGGTACTTGCCCGCCTTGCGCTCGGGGACGCTGTCGCCCTGGAGGTTCAACGAGGTCAGACGGGTGCGGTCGTCGTCGGTGAGGTCGTGGTGCCCCGCCGAGGTGATGCGGGTGACCTTGCCCTTGTCGTCGAGGTGGTAGACGGGGACGTCGCGTCCCGGGGACTTGGTGATGCCCTGGAGCTGGGTCGCGATGTCGTCGTCGTTGGCCTTGTGACGCTTGGCCATCTTGCTCAGGCCGCTGGTCATGCTCTCGTCGAGGTGGGCCGCGGAGCGTTTGACGCCCTTTCCGATCCCCTCCATGAGCTCGTCGACCATGGGGTCGAGGAGATTGGTGAGCGGATCCTTGCCCCGGGCGCGGCCGTGCGAGGACTTCGCGCGGGTCAGCTTGCTGCCGGCCCCGTCGCGGATCTTGCCGCCCGCGCTCTTGAGCCCGTTGCCCGCGCGGTCGTAGGACTCCAGGTCCATGCTGAACTGACTGCCACCGCCACCGCCGCCGCTGCTCGACCCGCCGTCCCCACCCGCACCGGCCAGCTGCATCGAACCGCCCGCGCCCCCGCCCGCGCTGGCCAGCTGCATGCCCCCACCCGACTTGAGGCTGTCGACGCCCTCGTCCAGGCCCTCCCGGCCCGCTTTCGCGGTCTGGCCGAGGTCGACGCCGTTCTGCGTCCCCAGGGCGTTGCCGCCCAGTTGCAGGACCAGGTCACCCGCCATCGCGCCGAGAGCCTGGAATATCGGACCCGTGGCGACCTCGATGATCCGCGAGGCGATCTCCTCGCACACCTCCTGGAAGATGCGTTTCACCGCGATCCGGGTGGCCTGCGTACCCGCGATACCGCCCAGCGTCGACAGGCCCAGGGTGACCGGGGCGGCCGCGATGGCAGCCACGATCTCCGCGGCGAGGATGCCGAGTTGGGCGATCGCCGCGATCTTCGCGCCCTCGATCAGCACCGCGACCGCGTCCAGCGCGGTCGCCGCCACTCGGCCCGCTTCGGAGAGGTTGGTCAGATGCTTGCCCTTGACGAGGTCCCAGTGCTTCTCCAGCGCCTGGATCGCGAGGCCCTCGTTGCCGCCGATCAGATCGGTGATCGCCTGGTGCGCGTCCGCGGCGCCGTCCTCGATGTCGTCGGCGAACTCCCGCATGGCCTGGGCCATGTCGCGGTAGTCGTCCTCGTCGACGTTGGGCCAGCTGATGCCTATCAGGTCCAGGGCCGCATCCAGCTCGCTCGGCAGGACTACACCCACAAGGACCCCCGTTCGAAAGTTAGTTGGTAAAACGTAACTTTGATCGGATCATGGGAACAAGTTCACCCGGCGTCACATGACTGGATCCGAGGCCCAGTTGGCGCATACCTTTCCGAACGGAACCCGGGGGCACGTAAATCCGTTCGCGGCTCCCGCGGGCATGCCGTTAGCCTCCGCCTGGACGGGACCGTGAGGGGAGCCGGGCATGGAGACGGGACGCGTACGCACCGACCGACTGGGCGTACTGCTGGACCAGTTCGACTGCGTCAGGGAGCGGGCCCAGGTACGGCTCGAGGGGCTCGGAGACGAGGAGTACCTGTGGGAGCCGGTCCCCGACTGCTGGTCGATCCGGCGCCGGAGCGAGGCGGTGACGCCCCGGGCGTACGGTCCCGGCGAGTGGGTCCTCGACAAGGGCGCCCCGGACATCCCCTCGGGCGAGTACGCCGAGGTCGCCCGCCAGGCCGCCGACGGCATGAGCGTCGCCAAGATCGCCGAGGACTGGAGCGTGAGCGTCGAACGGGTCGAGGAGGTCCTGGCCCACACCGGGCCGGTGGAACCCGACATCACGCCGGTCACGACCATCGCCTGGCGACTCGGACACCTCCATTCCTGCTTCGCCGGCGAGTGGGAGTGGACCTTCGGCGAACGCCGCACGGATCCCCACCAGTTGGTCGACTTCACCCCCTCCGCGGCCCTGGCCCAGGAACGCTTCTGGTCCCTGCTCGACCGCTGGCGCGAAGCCGTCGGCCGGGTCACCGAGGATCAGCTGGACACGATCGGCTTCTCCCAGTACCCGTACGGCTCCGCGCCCGACGAGCCGTACATCTCCGTGCTGTGGGGGTCCAACCTCGAACTCATTCACCACATGGCGGAGATCGCGCTGCTCCGCGACTTGTGGCAGGCCCGCTTCAACACTGCTGGGTAGTTGGACCGGCCGAGGGCTGAGCGCCATGAAACGGGCGCGAGCCGCGTGACCGGTTCGGGGCGGATGGGGCCTTCGTCGCGCAGCTCTTCTCGTCACAGTCTCGAGACCATGGCCAGACAGCCCATGCGGGTGGTCGGCGGTCTCAATGCGTCCGCGCCCGGCCGGTTCCATGGACCCGTTGCTCGGCTGGAGGCGGGTGCGGCCGGGCTGCTCGCTTTGGAACGAGTTGCGTGGGTGACCCTGAAGGTCAAGGAGACGGACGTCTTTCGCGGACTCCGGCGACATCTCACGGACTAGAAACTGGAACTTGCGCGGGGTCCGGCCGTGGCTCGACAGCCGCTGGCGACCCCTCCACGGGGAAACCTTCCGGGGGGAATCCTGTGAAGCTCGCGTGAACAAGTCGTCGTTGAATCGGCTGACGCCGACCACCCCGCGACGCGGCCGACCGACCTTTGAGATTCTGACGCTCGTCATCGTCAACCGCATCGACAGTTTGGGCGGCCATGGACCACAGCAGCCAGGAATGGGCCTCGCAGGGGCAGCAGCCGGGGCGGCCGCAGGCCCCGGGACCGTACGGCCAGCCCCCCGTTCCGGCGTCTTATGCGCATCCCGCGGCCGAGACCAGGATCGAGATCGAGAGCAAGAGACTGCGGGCGTACGCCCGGGTCAGGGCCGGGGAACAGACCGTCGCCATCCGGTCGGCCTACGAGGGGACGAAGGGCAATCCCGTCGCTCACGTCAGCGTGCCCCAGGATGCCCTGAACGGCGGGCGCCATGCGCGGCCGCCGTTCACCGTGAGCGGCCCGGACGCCGAACCCTTGTGCTCGGTCCGGTCCGTCGGCTCGGGTGCGTACGAGGTGTACGGCGGGGACGGCGCGCCGATCGGCCGGATCACGCGTCTGGACGGACGGGTCCTGCCATGGCCGCGCCGCCCGCGCTGGACCGTGCAGGCGGTTGCCGGCGGCGAGCCGCTCACCGCCAGGCGCGGAACCCCGGTCGGGTGGGCGCTGTTCACCGTCTTCTCCCCGGTCTACCTCGTCATCTGGGCGCTTGGGGCGCTCCAGGGGCTGGTGCCGCTGTTGTTCGGCGACAAGGACGAGGCGAAGAAGGAGTCGGCCTGGGACCTCGGCCTTCCGAGCCGCGCGTTGTGGCGCGCCTCGGGTGATTCCGAGGTCGTCGTCGACTATCGGGGCGGCGGTATCTTCCACATCGTGTCGGCCCGGCTGGACAGGCGATTGGCGTACGCGCAGGCCGTGCTGCACGTGTGGGACGGCGTCTGAGCGCGACCGTCACATGTTGGCGACCGCGAACATCCTCAGGTACCCCGGAGGTTGCCCCTCCGATAATCTGTGCGCCGGTGACTGGATCACGACTACGGGGAGACACGGGGATGGCTGACTTCCAGATCGATGTCGATCGCATGAAGACCCTGATCAACCGGCTGGACCAGGTGGACGACCGTATGCGCGGCGCCCAGGAGCGGCTCAACAAGGTGGGTCCCAAGGGACTTGGCACGGATGGTCTCGACAATGCCTGCGACGACTTCCAGGACGACTGGGGCGACGGCATCAAGCGGATAGCCGACGGCGCCAAGCAGCTGCACGAGGGGCTCAAGAAGACGCTCGAGTCGTACGAGTCGACCGACAAGGAGCTGCAGAAGGGCTTCAGCCAGAAGTAGTGCCGGCTACCGCCGGCCCGACAACTCGCACACGCACACAACGGGGAGAAGACGATGGGAATGTTCGACGACCCCAACTGGCCCGGACTGACGTTCAACCCGGCCAAGGGCGACCTGCACACGATCGAGTCACTGGCGTACGACGTGAAGACGGTCGGCGACGAGCTCGACGAGATGCGCGAGATGCTGGTGGGCATCGGCAAGACGGACGGCGTCTGGGACGGCGAGGCCGCCAAGAAGTTCCAGGAGAAGGTCGGCGAACTGCCCAAGTACCTTCAGCAGGGCCACGAGTCGATGAACGCCTGCTCCCGGGCGCTCAAGGGCTGGCACGACGAACTCGAGACCATGCAGCGCCAGGCCAAGAACCTCGAGGAGCGCGCGGTCGAGGCCCGCAAGCGGCTCGACCAGAAGAACGCCGACGTCGACAAGGTCAACGTCAAGATCGAGGGCGCGCAGTTCCAGCAGCTCACCGAGCAGCAGGCCAAGGCCCTGTCGGAGGAGGCGGACTCCGCCTCGCGAGCCGCCCAGGACGCCGCGACCGACCTCAAGCTCCTCATCGAGAACGGCGAGGCGCTGCGCAAGTACTGGGAAGAACAGGCCGCGAAGGCCGAGAAGGCCATCCGCGAGGCCGCGAACAACCGGCCGCCGGACATCAGCATCTGGGACAAGATCACGGATGGCCTGAAGGGTGCCTGGGACGGGTTCAAGAACTTCCTGATCGACAACGCGGACCTGTTCTCCACCATCTCCAGCGCGCTGGCAGCAGCCGCGATCGTCGTCAACGTCATTCCGGTCGGTGGCCAGGTCGCTTCCGCGATCCTGGGCGCGGGCGCCATCGCCTTCTCCGGGGCTGCCATGGCCGGCCACTGGATGGGCGGCGCCTCGCCCTTCAAGATCGGCATGGACGCGTTCGGCATGCTTCCCGGCATCGGCGCGGCCAAGGGCCTGTTCACCGGCATCAAGGCAGGAGCGAAGGGCGCCAAGCTCGCCGCCGGCCTCACCCAGGGCGGCAAGGGCCTGATGCAGGGCATCAAGAACGGTGTCATGTCGACGCAGATCAACAAGCGGATCCTGGGTCCGCTCGGCAAGGCCCTGCCCGAGTCGGAGGTCTGGAAGATCTCGCTTCCCACGAAGGCGGGCAGCGCCCTCTTCGGCACCGGAAAGCTCATCTTCGGCGGCGACGACGGTGGCAGCCAGCCCGCGGTGTCGACTCACCCGACTCCGGCGAACCCGGGCCAGCCCTCTCCGGTCCGGACGATGCCGTACCCCGCCACGGGTGACAAGTTCCTCCAGACCCTGGCGGCCTGAGCGAGATGACCGAAGTCACCACCGTCACGGCAGACCCCGAGGGCCGGCGCGGCGACCTCCACGTCGGCTGGATCATGCCGCCGTTCTTCCACGAGCTTCCCGTGGACGCTGAGGACGCCGACGAGGTCGGCGAACGGCTCGGCGAACTGGTCAGGACGATCCTCGCGGAGGGCAGCGAGGACGACCAGATCACGATGTTCGCCCTCTACTTCCAGATCACCGCCCAACTGGCGGAAGCGGGCGCCGAGTACGCCGGCTTCTGCCTCATGGACATGGACGGGCGCCAGAGCACCGCCACCGTCGCGGTCTACCGCATGTCGCTGGAGAAGATCACGGCCGGCGAGGCCCTGTCGGAGGCCTACTCCGCGCTTCGCCGGGCCTACCCCGACGACGACGTCCAGATCAGCACCCTGCCGTCGGGCAAGGGGGACAGCCAGGCCGTCGTGAGGATCGGCGGTGCGCCGTTCACGATCACCGCCGAGGCGTCCCCGACCGGCGAGCCGCTGGAAGTGCCCCGTGGCCAGATCCAGGTCTACATCCCCCTGCCCAACGACGCCGACATGCTGGTGTTCGAGCTCTCGACGCCTTCCATGGAGGACTGGGACCTCTACTCCGAGCTCTTCGCGACGATCGTCCGGACGCTGGACTGGGCCACGGAGGAGGAGGCCGAGATGGCCGCCGCGCTCTCGCACGCTCAGCCGGTCCCGGACGTGGCTCCCGATCCGGCCGTCGTCCAAGAGCTCTATGCCCACTCCAGCCGGGTCCTGGACGCCCTCGGCGTGCGCGGCCGGATGGACGAGGGCAACGCGGTGTCCGCGGTCACGTGTGTCGACTGCTGGTCCAAGGGGCTGAGGTCGGTGTGCACGGCACGCCACCACTGGCAGATCGACGGTGTCGAAGACGCGGAGCTCGCGGTCGCCATCGGACGGCTCGAAGGGACCTTCCAGGGGCAGGGCTGGTTCAAGTTGTCGGGCACACCGGGCCAGAGCGTGTCCCTGGCCGCCGACGGCGACTCGGGACACCGTGTCAACATCACGCTGATCTCCGGTCGGCAACGACTCGTCATCGAGGTGATCGCTCCCTGCACACGTATCGTGCGGGGCCCGGTCGACTCCGCCTTCGGATAGGGGCCGGCCCGAGGAGGCGGCCGCATCATGGACGACAACCCCAGTGATCTCCTGCCGGTCGGCGCGCACTCACTGTCCGCGGACCCGCGACTCGCCGATGCCGTACGGCAGATCGGCAGCACGCACGGCTACGACTACTTCGACGACGTGGCGGTCAGGAAGACCCTCTCCGAACACGAGGCCGCCCTACGACGGCTCGGGCGCGGAGGACTGGTCTGGTCCGGATCCCTGGCCACCGCCGTCGGAATCGTCTGGCTGGTATGGGCCGCGGCCGGCAAGCCGGACAACATGGCGGTGGCAGCCGCACCTCCGGCGGCTCTCCTGGTCCTGGCGCTCGCCGCCTTCGTCCAGGTCAACCTCCAGGGCAGGCGCAAGCTCCGCCACCCCTTCCTGGAGGGATACCGGCACGTCCTCGCGGCGGCGCAGGCGCACGGCGCCCCCGTGACCTTCGTGCCCGTGTGGCTGACGGGCCGCGGCGGTGGTCAACTCGAGGTGACCCCGCTGCCGTCGTACGCCACTCCGGCCGGGGCGCCGACCACCGGCGTACGAGCCACCCCGGTGGCGCCGCCGCCCAAGCCGGCCGAGGTCGAGGAGTACGAGCGGATCGCCGACCAGGGCGGCTGGCACGACGAGGCGGGCTGGATCCTCGTCGTCGCCGGAGCCGTCGGGGTGGGCTACGCCGTGGTCAAGGACCTGCCCGCGGCGTACGCGGCCGTACTGCTCATCCCCCTCGGTATCTGGACCTGGCTGGCCGGGCACCGCCTCGGCAGACGCCAGAGGGAACTGTCCGGCGAGGCCCTCCGTTACCTCGACGAGCTGACCAGGTCCCAGGCCGCGGGAGCACCCGTGCACGAGCTCTCGCCACCCTTGCGCAAGCTCCTGGACACACGGCTCTGACAGGCAGTACGCATACGGCGGTGGCGGCACCCTCCCCGGGCGCCGCCACCGCCGTACCCGCAACCGCTCAGCCCCTCAACCGACCCGCGCCCCCGCCGCCTTGGCCCGCTCCCGCGCCTCGGCGCTGACGCCGCGTTTGCGGGCCGACATCCGGTCGTCCACCGCCGTACGCTGAGCGACTCCGAACAGCCGTCGCGGTCCTGGTACGGCGACGACGCCCAGAAAGCGCGGGTCGCCCGCGAACCAGACCTCGCCGATCTCGCCCGACCGGACCCTGCGGACCCAGAAGGTGTATCCGCTGCCCAGGAAGCTGCCGTGGCCCTCCGCGGTCCCGATCTTCCCCTTCGCGTCGCTGTCGAGGGCCCGCGCCCGCTGCTGGTAGCCGTCCAGCGCCTTCTGCCAGTCGGCCAGCGCGGTTGCTGCCCTCGTGATGGACGAGTGGGCGTTCTTCAGGTTCGTCGGCAGTGCGCCGTCGAGCTGCTCGCGGAAGGCGACCGCCGCGTCCCCCTCCCAGTCGCCGCCCGAGCGCAGGTTCTCGATCATCTTGTGGGCGTCGGAGCACTTCGCGCCTTCCCGTGCCGCCGCCTTGCGGAAGCCCTCTTCGAGGGCGTGGTCGACCTCGTCGTAGTTGGCCTTGCTCTGGCCCACGCTGTCCGCGAACTTCTTCCGCATCCACAACAAAGAGGGGCGGCCCGCAGACACGGCCGCCCCTCCACCGGAACAGGATCAGCTCTCCGGCAGGTATCCCGTCTGGACGAGCTGGCCGCTCGTCCGGCGCGAGATGAACTGACCGCGGCCCGGAGGCATCGGCGCGGCCTTGATGTTGTTGAACACCGGGCCCTCCGACGGGTCACCGGACAGCACGATGCCCTGTGCGCCGAGCTCCTTGATCCGGGTGAGGACCGGCTCGAAGGAGGAGCGCGAGGCGCCGGAGGTGGTGCGGGCCAGGATGATGCGCAGACCCAGGTCGCGCGCGAACGGCAGGTACTCCAGAAGGACCGACATCGGGTTGCCCATCGACGTGGCGACGAGGTCGTAGTCGTCGATGAAGATGAACGCGTCCGGCTCGTTGTACCAGGAGCGGTTGCGCAGCTGGTCCGGCGTCACGTCCGGGCCCGGCATACGGCGGCTCATCGAGCCGGCCAGTGACTCCATGACCTCCTGGAGCTGCGGACCCGAGGCGCAGTACTTGTACATGTGGCTCTCGGGCACCTGGCCGAGCAGCGCGCGCCGGAAGTCCGAGACCACGAACAGCGCCTTGTTGGTCGCGTACCGCTCCGAGACCTGCTTGGCGATGAACCGCAGCAGCGAGGACTTGCCGGACTCGCTCTCGCCGTAGATGACGAACAGCGGGTCGGTCTCGAAGTCCACGAAGACCGGCGAGAGGGTGAGCTCGTCGACGCCGACCGCGATACCGCGGCTGCCGAAGTCGCCGCCGCCGGGCAGCTCGGACGCGTGCAGCATCGTCGGCAGCATCCGCACCTTCGGTGCCGCCGGGCCCTGCCAGGCGTTGTTGACGCTCTGGACGAGGTGCGCCATGCCGTCGGCGAGGTCCTCCACCGCGGTCGACCCGTCGATCCGGGGCGTGGCGGCGAGGTAGTCCAGCTTGTCCGGGGACAGACCGCGGCCGGGCTTGCCCATCGGCACGTTCTCGGCCCGCTTGCGGTCGAACTCCGACTCCATCGCGTCACCGAGCCGCAGTTCGAGGCGGCTGAGGATCTGGTCGCGCAGCGCGGGCCGCATCTCGGTGTACCGGGTCGCGGTGATGATCAGGTGGATACCGAAGCCGAGACCACGGGTGGCGATGTCCGCGATGACCGGGTCGAGCATCTCGTAGTCGTTCTTGAACGTCGCCCAGCCGTCGATGATCAGGAAGACGTCACCCCACTGCTGGTCGGGGTAGTGACCCTGCGCCCGGCGGTTTCGGAAGGTGCCCATGGAGTCGATGCTCTTGGAGCGGAAGAACTCCTCACGGGCGTTGAGGATGCCGTGCACCTCCGCGACCGTACGGCGGACCTTCTCCTGGTCCAGACGGGAGGCCGCGCCGCCCATGTGGGCCAGGTTCTCCAGCGCGAGCATGCCGCCGCCGCCGAAGTCGAGGGCGTAGAACTGCACTTCGGCGGGGGTGTGGGTGAGCGCGAACGAGGTGACCATCGTGCGCACGAGCGTCGACTTGCCGGACTGCGGGCCACCCACGATCAGCGCGTGACCGGCGGACCCCGACAGGTCCGCGTACATCACGTCACGGCGCTGCTCGAAGGGCTTGTCGACCAGGCCGACCGGGACGATCAGCTTGCTCTGGGCGTGGTAGCCCTCGGCGTGCAGACCGCGCTCCGCGCTGATGTTGAGGGCCGGCAGCACCTGGTCGAGGCTGAACGGCTCGTCCAGCGGCGGCAGCCACACCTGGTGGGCGGGCGGGCCCTGACCGTCCAGGCGGCTGACGATGACGTCGAGGACGGTGTCGGCGAGCGCGTCGTCGACCTGGTTGCTCCGGGTCTCCGGCTCCGGCTCGGTGAGGATCCGCACCGGTACCGGCGCGGCGGTGAACAGCACGGGGGAGCGGTCGATCCGGCCGCCGCCCTGGGCCATCGGCCCGTTCGGCCGGTAGGTACCCGACACGTAGGCGGCCTTGAACTGCACCATCGTCTCGGTGTCGTACTTGAGGATGCCCGCACCGGGGACGTTCGGCAGGTGGTAGGCGTCGGGCACACCGATCGCCGTACGGGACTCCGCCGCGGAGAAGGTGCGCAGACCGATGCGGTACGACAGGAAGGTGTCCAGGCCGCGCAGCTTGCCCTCTTCGAGGCGCTGCGAGGCGAGCAGCATGTGCACACCCAGCGAACGGCCGATACGGCCGATCTGGATGAACATCTCGATGAAGTCGGGCTTGGCGGCGAGCAGTTCGCTGAACTCGTCGATGATCAGGACGAGCGAGGGCAGCGGGTCGAGCGCGGCACCGGCGGCGCGCGCCTTCTCGTAGTCGGTGATGTTGGCGTAGTTGCCGGCCTGCCGCAGGAGTTCCTGGCGGCGGGTCAGCTCACCGGTGATGGAGTCACGCATCCGGTCCACGAGCGTGAGCTCGTCGGCCAGGTTGGTGATGACCGCGGAGACGTGCGGCATGTTGCCCATGCCGGTGAAGGTGGCACCACCCTTGAAGTCCGCGAGCACGAAGTTGAGCGTCTCGGACGAGTGCGTCACCGCGAGGCCGAGGACCAGGGTGCGCAGCAGCTCCGACTTGCCGGAACCGGTGGCGCCGACGCACAGGCCGTGCGGGCCCATGCCCTCCTGCGAGGCCTCCTTGAGGTCCAGCATGACCGGTTCGCCGCTCTCGCCGAGACCGATCGGCACGCGCAGCCGCTCGTGCAGGGTGCGCGGCCGCCAGGTGCGCGAGACGTCCACGCTCGCCGCGTCACCGATCTGCATCAGGTCGGTGAAGTCCAGGTTCGCCAGCAGCGGTTCGTCCGCGTCGGCGGCACCGAGCCGCAGCGGCGCCAACTGACGGCCCAGCGACTCCGCCTGCGCCTGCGACAGCACGTCGGGGACACCGGTGAAGACACCCGTGCCCGCCTCCAGCTCCATGGCGTCGGGCCACACCCGCACCGACAGCGAGCCACGCGCCTCGTCGAGTTCGCCGGGCACCACCTCGACGATGGTCACGCCCTGCAGCCCCTCCGCCGAGGCGAGGACCGAGTCGGCGGGAACACCGCCGCCGTCGAGTACGACGACCACGTGCGGCTGGTCGAGCACCGGGGAGCCGTCCCGGCTCCAGCGGGGGCGGCCCTCCAGCTGGTGGGCGATCATCTCCTCCAGCTCGCCGAGGTCGTAGCAGAGCAGACGGCGGCTGCCGGCGCCGTCGGACTCCTTGTGCTGCATGTGCGGAAGCCACTTGGTCCACTCCCAGTCCACTGCCGCACCCGGCGAGGCCACGACCGCGATCACCACGTCCTCGGGCGAGTGCAGCGAGGCCAGTTGACCGACGACCGACCGGGTCTGGCCGTAGACCGTCTCCGCGTCCCCGGAGATCGTCACGTGGTAGAAGGAGCGCAGCCCGATGGCCAGCGGGAGTTCACCGAGCGTGCCGTAACTCGCGATGAACTGCTGCATCGCGTGCGCGGTCAGCGGCTCCAGTTCGTCCACCGGGGCGGTGTCGGGCGCGACCAGCGGCGTCGCCAACTGCTGCGGGCCCAGGCCGATCCGGACCTGGACGAAGTCCGGGTCCATGGCCCGCCGCTCCCACAGCCGCGATCCCTCGGCGACCAGCGCCCACAGCTGCTCCGGCGCCGGGTGCAGGTAGTACTGGGCGTCGCGCTGCTTGTGCACCGTGCGGCGGACCTCACGGCGCTTCTGCGCCAGGTACTTGAGGTAGTCGCGCCGGGCCTCGGCCATCTGACCGGACGGTCCCTTCCGGGCCCGCACGATCTGGGCGACCAGCATGGCGACCGTGGACACCAGCATGAGGCCGCCCATGATCTTCATGAAGCCCTGGGCGCCGGGCATGAAGAAGAACGCCGCCGACGAACCCATGCCCAGCATGGGCAGCAGGTTCATCAGGAGGCTGTCGTCCTCGGTGCGAGGGAGTTCGGGAGGTGACTCGAGCTTGACCTCCTCATTCGGCACCTCCGGCGGGAGTACCCGCGGCGGGCGCTTGACGATGACGACGCTCACCGATCCACCAGTCCTTCACGCAATCGCAATGTCGAACCGCCCCCGTCGTGACGGCCCCCGTATGTTCGTCAACTCATGGGGCTTTGCCAACACATGAGCCGGGCGTTGATCCTACTGTTCTGCGGGCCCCTTGAGCCGGGAGGGGATGGGGAGAAGCCGCAAGAGGACGGTAGGGTGACGCTCCAAACGAAGCGCGGAGCGGGAATCGCCCTGGCAAACCGCGACGAATCACCGAGTACTGGACTAGGGGGAACCGTCAGGTGAGTACGGTTTCAGCAACCGGATTCTGCCGGGTCACGGTGGCGGCACCGAACAGCCGGATCGATGTGGCACTTCCCGAGGACGTGCCGCTCTCTGACGTATACCCGGAGATCCTGCGGCTGTCGGGACAGACGCCCGAAGAGGCCGCGCCCACCGGGTACAACCTCGTACGCAGGGACGGCTCCGTCCTCGACGACGGCCGCTCGCTCTCCGAACAGCAGATACGCGATGGCGAATTGCTGCTCCTGCGGCCGTTCGCGGACTCCCTGCCGCCCGCCGTCTTCGACGACGTCGTCGACGCCGTGGCCGCCGTCGTCGAGGCCGACCGGCGCAGCTGGAACGACGGCATGATGCGCGTCGTCGGCCTGACCGCCGGTGCGCTGCTGCTGACGATGATGGCGCTGGCCCTGTGGTTCTCGGAGCCGCTGCGCCACGACATGCACGGACTGCCGGGCGTCATCGTCGGAGTCACCGGTGTCGTCCTCGTCGCGCTCGCCTCCGTCCGCGCCCGGGTCTACGACGACCACCACGCGGCCGTGGCCCTCGGCCTCGCCTCGCTGCCGCACCTGATGGTCGGCGGTTCCGGCATCATGGCCCTCGACGCGGGTGAGGGCCCCGGACGGCTGAACCTCCTCGTCGGCTTCGCCGTCGTCCTCGTCGCCGCGGTGCTGCTCGTCCTGATGCTGCCCCAGAAGGACGCGCCCTTCATCGCCGCCGCGTTCGGCGCCGGTGTCGGCGTCCTCGCCACCTTCGCCGCGATCGTCTCCGAGGCCGAGCCGCGTGAGACCGCCGCCGTCACCGCCGTCGTCATGGTCGCCGTCATCGGCTTCCTGCCCGGCTGGTCCGCCCGCTTCTCCCGGCTGCCCATCGGCTTCCGCTCGCCCGACCAGATCGCCAAGCGCGGCCGCGCCGAGGACCAGCAGGAGCAGGAGCCGGTCGACTACCAGCTCATCACCGACCAGGCCCGCCGCGGCCACGAGCTGTTGCTCGGCCTCGTCGGCGGCTCCGCGGTCACCGGTGTCGCCTCCGCTGGTGTGGTGCTCGGCTTCTCCAGCAGCGGCTGGGCCCAGCTGCTGTCGCTGGCGGCCGGCCTCGCCATGCTGATGCGGGCCCGGCTCTTCCTGTACACGTCCCAGGTCGTGACCCTGATGATCTCGGGCATCATCACCGTCAGCCTGCTGGTCCTCGGCCTCGCCCTGAACCCGCCGGCCGACATCATCAAGGACCTCATCTACGACCACAACAGCGCCCCGCTGGACATCCGCACCGTCTGGCTGTCCGCCGCGGTGGCCCTGGGTGCCACGCTCCTGGTGGCCATCGCCCTGATCGTGCCGCGCAAGGGCGTGACCCCCTTCTGGGGCCGGATGCTCGACCTGAGCGAGGGCGCGGTGCTCCTCTCCCTCATCCCGCTGTGCCTCGCGGTCCTCGACCTGTACGCGGCGGCCCGCGGCATGACCAGCTGACCGTCCGCACACCTCGCGGCGGCTGTCACCCACACGGTGGCAGCCGCCGCGTCATGTGTACGACGCGGGCGGGGGTCCGGGGCACTGCCGCAGGGCTGATACGCTGGCTGACGGCCGTTTGTGTACGCACCCCCGGAGCTCACCGCTCTGGAGGCCGCGCCCAGCGGATCCCCGCCTCCCGAGTTACGGAAGCTCCCCTGAGAAGTGGACCAGGGGCACTCGGTGGCTACCCAAGAGACTACGAGGAGTACGCGTGTCGCTCGACGCCGCTACGAAGAAGCAGATCATCACTGAGTTCGGTACCAAGGAGGGCGACACCGGCTCCCCCGAGGTCCAGGTCGCGATGCTCTCGCGCCGTATCTCGGACCTGACCGAGCACCTCAAGACCCACAAGCACGACCACCACTCCCGTCGTGGTCTGCTGATCCTGGTCGGTCAGCGCCGTCGCCTTCTCCAGTACCTGGCGAAGAAGGACATCCAGCGCTTCCGTGCGCTGGTCGACCGCCTCGGCATCCGCCGCGGTGCGGCGGGCGCCAAGTAGGACGCCGTGAAGGGAGCGGTTCCCGAAACGATCGGGGACCGCTCCCTTTGCCGTACGTGCTCGACGTACGTGCGGAAACGTGCGCAGTGTCACACCCACTTTGTAGTGTGGTAGCACAACGCAGTAACACGAGGAGAAGTGCACCTCGCCGCCGCCGGTCCTCGGTAGTGGCCCCCGGGACTTGCGAACCCGGGTGCTTCGATCGAAGACCGGCCCGCACCAGATGGAGCGCTTCTCCGCTCACGTCCCCCCGCCACACGGGCGGATCGGGACAAAAGACGCAACGCAGACGATAAGTAACGGAGAAAACGCTAGTGGAGAACGAGACCCACTACGCCGAGGCCGTCATCGACAACGGCTCCTTCGGCACCCGCACCATCCGCTTCGAGACGGGCCGCCTGGCCAAGCAGGCCGCCGGCTCCGCCGTGGCGTACCTGGACGACGACACCATGGTGCTGTCGGCCACCACCGCCTCCAAGAACCCCAAGGACCAGCTCGACTTCTTCCCCCTGACGGTGGACGTCGAGGAGCGGATGTACGCCGCCGGCAAGATCCCCGGCAGCTTCTTCCGCCGTGAGGGCCGCCCCTCCGAGGACGCCATCCTCACCTGCCGCCTGATCGACCGCCCGCTGCGCCCCTCCTTCAAGAAGGGCCTGCGCAACGAGATCCAGGTCGTCGCCACGATCATGGCGCTCAACCCCGACCACCTGTACGACGTGGTGGCGATCAACGCCGCCTCCGCGTCCACGCAGCTGGCCGGTCTGCCCTTCTCCGGCCCGATCGGCGGCGTCCGCGTCGCGCTGATCAACGGCCAGTGGGTGGCCTTCCCGACGCACTCCGAGCTCGAGGACGCCGTCTTCGACATGGTCGTCGCGGGCCGCACCCTGGAGGACGGCGACGTCGCGATCATGATGGTCGAGGCCGAGGCCACCGAGAAGACCATCCAGCTGGTCAAGGGCGGCGCCGAGGCTCCGACCGAGGAGGTCGTCGCCGCCGGTCTGGAAGCCGCGAAGCCCTTCATCAAGGTGCTCTGCAAGGCCCAGGCCGACCTCGCGTCGAAGGCCGCCAAGCCCACCGGCGAGTTCCCGATCTTCCACGACTACCAGGACGACATCCTGGAGGCGCTGTCCGCCGCCGTCCGCCCGGAGCTCGCCTCCGCGCTGACCATCGCGGGCAAGCAGGAGCGCGAGGCCGAGCTGGACCGCGTCAAGGCGCTCGCCGCCGAGAAGCTCCTGCCGGAGTTCGAGGGTCGCGAGAAGGAGATCTCCGCCGCGTACCGCTCCCTGACCAAGCAGCTCGTCCGCGAGCGCGTGATCAAGGAGAAGAAGCGCATCGACGGCCGTGGCGTGACGGACATCCGTACGCTCGCCGCCGAGGTCGAGGCCATCCCGCGCGTGCACGGCTCCGCGGTGTTCGAGCGTGGCGAGACCCAGATCCTGGGCGTCACCACCCTCAACATGCTCCGCATGGAGCAGCAGCTGGACACCCTCTCCCCGGTGACCCGCAAGCGCTACATGCACAACTACAACTTCCCGCCGTACTCCACCGGCGAGACCGGCCGCGTCGGCTCCCCGAAGCGTCGCGAGATCGGCCACGGCGCCCTCGCCGAGCGCGCCCTGGTCCCGGTCCTGCCGACCCGCGAGGAGTTCCCCTACGCGATCCGCCAGGTCTCCGAGGCGCTGAGCTCCAACGGCTCGACGTCCATGGGCTCGGTCTGCGCCTCCACCATGTCGCTGCTGAACGCCGGTGTGCCGCTGAAGGCCCCCGTCGCCGGTATCGCCATGGGTCTGATCTCGCAGGACATCGAAGGCGAGACGCACTACGTCACCCTCACCGACATCCTCGGTGCGGAGGACGCCTTCGGTGACATGGACTTCAAGGTCGCCGGCACCAAGGAGTTCGTCACCGCCCTCCAGCTCGACACCAAGCTGGACGGCATCCCCGCCTCCGTCCTGGCCGCCGCTCTCAAGCAGGCCCGTGACGCCCGCCTCCACATCCTCGACGTGATGATGGAAGCGATCGACACGCCGGACGAGATGTCCCCCAACGCCCCGCGGATCATCACCGTCAAGATCCCCGTGGACAAGATCGGCGAGGTCATCGGCCCCAAGGGCAAGATGATCAACCAGATCCAGGAGGACACCGGCGCCGACATCACGATCGAGGACGACGGCACGATCTACATCGGCGCGGTCGACGGTCCCTCCGCCGAGGCCGCCCGCACCACGATCAACTCGATCGCCAACCCGACCATGCCGGAGGTCGGCGAGCGCTACCTGGGCACGGTCGTCAAGACGACCACCTTCGGTGCGTTCGTCTCGCTGCTCCCGGGCAAGGACGGTCTGCTGCACATCTCGCAGATCCGCAAGCTCGCCGGCGGCAAGCGCGTGGAGAACGTCGAGGACGTGCTCGGTGTGGGCGCCAAGGTCCAGGTCGAGATCGCCGAGATCGACTCCCGCGGCAAGCTCTCCCTGATCCCCGTGATCGAGGGCGAAGGCGACGATGAGAAGAAGGACGACACCGACCAGTGACGTCGAGTAGCTCCACGGCGACGGCCCGCACCTCCTCGGAGGCGCGGGCCGTCGCCCGTACCCAAACCCTGATCAAGGGCACCAACGGCATCGGCACCGTACGCAAGACCACCCTCCCCGGCGGCCTGCGCATCGTCACCGAAACCCTGCCGTCGGTCCGCTCCGCGACCTTCGGCATCTGGGCGCACGTCGGCTCCCGCGACGAGACGCCGTCCCTGAACGGCGCCACGCACTACCTGGAGCACCTCCTCTTCAAGGGCACCACCCGTCGTAGTGCGCTGGACATCTCCTCCGCCATCGACGCGGTCGGCGGCGAGATGAACGCCTTCACGGCGAAGGAGTACACGTGCTACTACGCGCGCGTGCTCGACGCCGACCTGCCGCTGGCCATAGACGTCGTCTGCGACATGCTGACGGGCTCGCTCATCCTCGAAGAGGACGTCAACGTCGAGCGCGGCGCGATCCTCGAAGAGATCGCCATGACCGAGGACGACCCGGGCGACTGCGTGCACGACCTGTTCGCGCGCACCATGTTCGGCGACAACCCCCTCGGCCGTCCGGTCCTCGGCACGGTGGACACCGTCAACGCCCTCACCGCCGACCGCATCCGCCGCTTCTACAAGAAGCACTACGACCCGACGCATCTCGTGGTCGCGGCCGCCGGCAACGTCGACCACAACAAGGTCGTACGACAGGTCCGTGCCGCCTTCGAGAAGGCCGGCGCCCTGAAGGGCCCCGACGCCATGCCCATCGCCCCGCGCGACGGCCGGCGCGCCCTGCGCACCGCGGGCCGCGTCGAGCTGATCGGCCGCAAGACCGAGCAGGCCCACGTCGTCCTCGGCATGCCCGGCCTGCCCCGCACGGACGAGCGCCGCTGGGCCCTCGGCGTGCTCAACACCGCCCTCGGCGGCGGCATGTCCTCGCGCCTCTTCCAGGAGGTCAGGGAGAAGCGCGGACTGGCGTACAGCGTCTACTCGTACACCTCCGGCTTCGCCGACTGCGGCCTGTTCGGCGTGTATGCCGGCTGCCGGCCCTCGCAGGTGCACGACGTGCTGAAGATCTGCCGCGACGAACTCGACCAGGTCGCCGAACACGGCCTGTCGGACGACGAGATCGGCCGCGCCATCGGGCAGCTCAGGGGCTCCACGGTCCTGGGCCTGGAGGACACCGGCGCGCTGATGAACCGCATCGGCAAGAGCGAGCTGTGCTGGGGCGAGCAGATGTCCGTCGACGACATGCTGGCCCGGATAGCGTCGGTCACCCCGGACGACGTGCGTACGGTCGCTCGCGAGATCCTGGGACAGCGTCCGTCCCTGTCGGTCATCGGCCCGCTGAAGGACAAGCAGGCGGCCCGACTGCACGAGGCCGTCGCCTAATCCACCCCGGTTGCATCGGTTAGGAAGCAAGAAGATGAGCAAGCTGCGCGTGGCGGTCCTCGGGGCCAAGGGCCGGATCGGCGCCGAGGCGGTCAAGGCCGTCGAGGCCGCCGAGGACATGGAGCTGGTGGCCGCCCTCGGCCGGGGCGACAAACTGGAGACACTGGCCGAGACCGGCGCGCAGGTCGCCGTCGAACTGACCACGCCGGCCTCGGTGATGGACAACCTCGAGTACTGCGTCGGCCACGGCATCCACGCCGTGGTCGGTACGACGGGCTGGACCGACGAGCGCCTCGCGCAGCTGAAGGGCTGGCTGGACGCCTCCCCGCAGACGGGCGTCCTCATTGCGCCCAACTTCTCCATCGGGGCCGTCCTGACGATGAAGTTCGCGCAGATCGCCGCGCCCTACTTCGAGTCCGTCGAGGTCGTCGAGCTCCACCACCCCAAGAAGGTCGACGCCCCGTCCGGCACCGCCACCCGCACGGCCCAGCTCATCGCCGAGGCCCGGCGCGCGGCGGGCACGGCCCCGGCGCCGGACGCCACGGAGACGGCCCTGGACGGGGCGCGCGGCGCGGACGTCGACGGGGTCCCCGTGCACGCCGTCCGTCTGCGCGGGCTGCTCGCCCACCAGGAGGTCCTGCTCGGCGGGGAGGGCGAAACCCTGACGGTCCGCCACGACTCCCTCCACCACAGCAGCTTCATGCCGGGCATCCTGCTCGGCGCCCGCCGAGTGGTCACGACCCCGGGCCTGACCTTCGGCCTGGAGCACTTCCTGGACCTGGGCTGATGCGCGCCAAGCTGTCCTACGCCCTCACGGCCGCCGTCCTGGTCTTCTACTTCGTCCTGGTCGGCAGCCGCGGCGTCATGCTGATCCAGTCCGGCACCCTCGTCACCGTCACCTTCGGCGTAGCGGTGCTGATCCTGCCGGTGATCGGCGTGTGGTTCCTGTGGAAGAACACCCAGTTCGTCCGCAGGGCCAACGCTCTCGCCGCGGAGCTCGACGCAGAGGGCGGCCTGCCCGTCGACGAGCTTCAGCGCACGCCCGGCGGCCGGATCGACCGTGACTCGGCCGACGAGGTCTTCGCCAAGCGCAGGGCCGAGACGGAGGCGGCTCCCGACGACTGGCGCAGCTGGTTCCGTCTCGCCGTCGCCTACCACGACGCCCGCGACACGCCCCGGGCGCGCAAGGCGATGCAGCGCGCGATAGCACTGCACGACGGCAGGCCCGTCCAGCAGCTCTGAAGCCCCGGCATGGCGAAGGGGGCCGGTCCTGGCGCGGACCGGCCCCCTTCGCCATGCATATCCCTGTCGGGCTCAGGCCCGCCCGTACTCCGCGGCCCAGGCCTCCACCGCGTCCGCGGCCCGCTCGAACGCCTGGCCGCGCGCGAGGAAGTCCGCGTTGTGCGTGGTCAGCAGCGGCGACACGTCCTGCGGCGCCTGGCCCTGTCGTACGAGGGTCAGGGCCTGCCCCTGGACCGTGCGCGGCAGTCCGAGCCAGCGCACCGGCTGCTGTGCCGTCCGCACGGCGACGACCTGCTCCCAGGACACCGTACGAGTGAGGAGGAAGCCCACCCGGCGCACCCCGCGAGCGCTGACCCACACACCCATGCGCAGCAGCCGCAGCGCGCCGACGATGACGAGCGCCGCGATGCCGAACACCACACCGGCCTCGGACGGCGAGTCCGTCAGCGCGATGATCACCGCCGCGAACAGCACGTACGAGGCGAGCAGCAGCAGGATCGCGGCCACGCCCACCCGCCACGGACCCGGCCGGTAGGGCCGGCGCCAGTGGTCACGGTTGTCGAACGGCAGCGCGACGTCGTCCGTCGTCTCGAATGCGCGGTCGGCCGTCAGGAAGGGCAGGGGCACGGCGGGTCCTCACTCGATCCATGCGGTGGGCTGTGCCCGGTGAGGCTATCCGCCGGTATCCCTGTCGGCCACCTCAGGGGGTCCATGGGGGTAGCTCCCACGCCATTCCGGCGAGGGGAGAGTCAGTGCCCCTGAGAGGCCTGCGACTGCTGGTTCTGTGCGGGCGCCTGATCCTGTGACAGCGCCGGCATCCCGAGGACCAGGGATCCCACGAGTCCGGCGACGATGGTGAGTCCCGTCAACCAGCGTCCGGCCATCTCACCGGCGGACACCTTCTGGCAGGGTGGAGGGGTGACATTGCTGCGGAACCTGTCGGCTTCGGCGAGAAATGCGAACGGTACGGGCTCGCGCCGACGCAACAGCATGGGGGTACTTCTCCCTTCGGGGATCGAACGAATCGCTGCTGTCTGTACAGACGAGCGGTTGCCGCAAAAGGTGCCCGGTTTCGCCGACTTAACTCGGTCACGATAGTGAAAGTCCCGTTTGGCGGGTCGTAGAGTGGCGTCGCCATACGACGAGCTGGGAAGGACCCCCCGAACCGTGAGCCCCACCCCCGACGACGATTTCAAGATCGAGCTGCGCAACGACGTCACTGTCGAACTGGTCAAGCACAGCGCGGCCGACTCCGACGTGCTGTTCGCCGCCAGGGTGTCGACCGTCGGAGAGCAGTCCCTGGAAGAGCTGAGCAAGGACCCGGAGCGCTCCAAGGGCCTGATCAACTACCTCATGCGGGACCGGCACGGCAGCCCGTTCGAGCACAACTCCATGACCTTCTTCATCAACGCCCCGATCCTCGTCTTCCGCGAGTTCATGCGGCACCGCGTGGGGTGGTCCTACAACGAGGAGTCCGGCCGCTACCGGGAGCTCCAGCCCGTCTTCTACGTCCCCGGCCCCGACCGCAAGCTCGTCCAGCAGGGCCGCCCGGGCAAGTACGTCTTCGTCGAGGGCACACCCGAGCAGCACGAGTCCGTCGGCAGCGCCATGGAGGAGTCGTACCGCCAGGCGTACCGCGCCTACCAGGAGATGCTCGCGCAGGGCGTCGCCCGCGAGGTCGCCCGCTCGGTCCTCCCCGTCGGCCTGTTCTCCTCGATGTACGCCACCTGCAACGCCCGCTCGCTCATGCACTTCCTCGGTCTGCGCACCCAGCACGAGCAGGCGACGGTGCCGTCCTTCCCGCAGCGGGAGATCGAGATGGTCGGCGAGAAGATGGAGGCGGAGTGGGCGAAGCTCATGCCCCTCACCTACGCCGCCTTCAATGCGAACGGCCGTGTGGCACCGTAACGGACGCCTGTTTCCCCGCGAAGCACAGATGTGCGGGCCCTCCCGGCGAAGTGTCCGTATTGCGGCATTTGGAGAAGTTCACTTAGCCTGATCAAACGGACCCGGCACTGCTTGAACCCCCGAGCAGGCAGTGCCGGGCTCCGCATTTGTCACCACTTGTCGCGTCCCCCTAGGGCAGACCCCACCTTGAGCAACGAGTAGCGTGTTACCCATGGCTCCGACCTCCACTCCGCAGACCCCCTTCGGGCGGGTCCTCACCGCCATGGTCACGCCGTTCACGGCGGACGGCGCACTCGACCTCGACGGCGCACAGCGGCTCGCCACCCACCTGGTGGACGCAGGCAACGACGGCCTGATCATCAACGGCACCACCGGCGAGTCCCCCACCACCAGTGACGCGGAGAAATCGGACCTGGTACGAGCCGTACTGGAGGCGGTCGGCGACCGCGCCCACGTCGTCGCCGGCGTCGGCACCAACGACACCCACCACAGCATCGAGCTGGCACGGGCCGCCGAGAACGTGGGCGCGCACGGCCTCCTGATCGTGACGCCGTACTACAACAAGCCTCCGCAGGAGGGCCTGTACCGGCACTTCAAGGCCGTCGCCGACGCCGCAGAGCTGCCCGTGATGCTCTACGACATCCCGGGCCGCAGCGGTGTCCCGATCAGCACGGAGACGCTGGTCCGGCTCGCCGAGCACCCACGGATCGTCGCCAACAAGGACGCCAAGGGCGACCTCGGCCGCGCCAGCTGGGCCATCGCCCGCTCCGGCCTCGCCTGGTACTCCGGCGACGACATGCTGAACCTCCCGCTGCTCTCCGTCGGCGCGGTCGGCTTCGTCTCGGTCGTCGGCCATGTGGTCACCCCGGACCTGCGCGCCCTGGTCGAGGCGTTCGTCTCCGGCGACGTCCAGAAGGCCACCGAGATCCACCAGAAGCTGCTCCCCGTGTACACCGGCATGTTCCGCACCCAGGGCGTGATGACGACCAAGGCAGCGCTCGCCCTCCAGGGCCTGCCCGCCGGGCCGCTGCGCGCCCCCATGGTGGAGCTTTCCGCCGACGAGATCGGGCAGCTCAAGATCGATCTTGCCGCCGGCGGGGTACAGCTCTAGCACCAGACTTCGCGCGCCCGGCGCGCAACCGGACTCAACAACTGAATACGCGGGCCACCGGTGCCCGCACCACAACGACAACTGCTACACGCACCAACGTCACGCACGCCATGTGCCCCACCGGTACGTGGCGTGTGTGGTGAGGAGAGTCTTTTGAGTCATCCGCATCCTGAACTGGCCCCGCCCCCGCCGCTTCTCGAAGGCGCCCTGCGGGTCACCCCACTCGGTGGTCTCGGCGAAATCGGCCGAAACATGACGGTCTTCGAATACGGCGGCCGTCTGCTGATCGTCGACTGCGGGGTGCTCTTCCCGGAGGAGGAACAACCCGGAATCGACCTGATCCTGCCGGACTTCTCGTCCATCAGGGACCGCCTCGACGACATCGAGGGCATCGTCCTCACACATGGCCACGAGGACCACATCGGTGGCGTCCCGTTCCTCCTCCGCGAGAAGCCGGACATCCCACTGATCGGCTCCAAGCTGACCCTCGCGCTCATCGAGGCCAAGCTCCAGGAGCACCGCATCCGCCCCTACACCCTCGAGGTTGCGGAGGGTCACCGCGAGCGCATCGGTCCCTTCGACTGCGAGTTCGTCGCGGTCAACCACTCCATCCCCGACGCCCTGGCGGTCGCCATCCGTACGCCCGCCGGCATGGTGGTCCACACGGGCGACTTCAAGATGGACCAGCTCCCGCTGGACGGCCGTCTCACGGACCTGCACGCGTTCGCGCGGTTGAGCGAGGAAGGCATCGACCTCCTTCTCTCCGACTCCACGAACGCCGAGGTCCCGGGCTTCGTCCCGCCGGAGAAGGACATCTCGAACGTCCTGCGGCAGGTCTTCGGCAACGCCCGCAAGCGCATCATCGTGGCGAGCTTCGCCAGCCACATCCACCGCATCCAGCAGATCCTGGACGCGGCCCACGAGTACGGCCGCCGGGTCGCCTTCGTCGGCCGCTCGATGGTCCGCAACATGGGCATCGCGCGCGACCTCGGCTATCTGAAGGTCCCCCCGGGCCTGGTGGTCGACGTCAAGACGCTCGACGACCTGCCGGACCACGAGGTGGTCCTGGTCTGCACGGGCTCCCAGGGCGAACCGATGGCCGCCCTGTCCCGCATGGCCAACCGTGACCACCAGATCCGGATCGTCAACGGCGACACGGTGATCCTCGCGTCCTCGCTGATCCCCGGGAACGAGAACGCGGTCTACCGCGTGATCAACGGCCTGACCCGATGGGGCGCCAACGTCGTCCACAAGGGCAACGCCAAGGTGCATGTCTCGGGCCACGCGTCCGCTGGCGAGCTCCTGTACTTCTACAACATCTGCCGGCCGAAGAACCTGATGCCGGTCCACGGCGAATGGCGGCACCTGCGCGCCAACGCCGAGTTGGGCGCCCTGACCGGCGTCCCGCACGACCGGATCGTCATCGCCGAGGACGGTGTGGTCGTCGACCTCGTGGAGGGCAAGGCGAAGATCTCGGGCAAGGTCCAGGCGGGATACGTCTACGTCGACGGCCTCTCGGTCGGCGATGTCGGCGAGCCGGCCCTCAAGGACCGCAAGATCCTCGGCGACGAGGGCAT
Source organism: Streptomyces sp. SAI-127 (assembly GCF_029894425.1). Lineage (NCBI taxonomy): Bacteria > Bacillati > Actinomycetota > Actinomycetes > Kitasatosporales > Streptomycetaceae > Streptomyces > Streptomyces sp. SAI-127. Next base: position 3,164,195 of record NZ_JARXYJ010000001.1, on the reverse strand, counting down.
CATCTCGGTCTTCCTGGTGGTGGACTCGTCCACCGGCAAGATCACGGGGGGCCCGCACATCCAGGCCCGCGGCTCCGGCATCGACGACTCGGCGTTCAGCGACGTGATCCCGAGGATCACGGAGGTCCTGGAGCGCTCGGCACAGGACGGCGTGGTCGAACCCCACCAGCTGCAACAGCTGGTGCGGCGGACCCTGGGCAAGTGGGTCTCCGACACCTATCGCCGCAGGCCGATGATCCTCCCTGTGGTGGTGGAGGTCTGACGGACCGTCGGACACTCGCCTGAGTGAACCAGGAGCGGGGCGCCTCGATTTGCATCGAGGCGCCCCGCTCCAGTACGTTTACGGCTCCGCCCGAGGGGGAACCCGGCAGCTTCGTGCTCCGGAGCCAACCTCCGGGGGCGGGAATTCCGACTCAGAACTTCTGATAAAGTCGGAGCCGCCGGAAAGGGAAACGCGAGAGCGGGAACCTGGAAAGCACCGAGGAAATCGGAACCGGAAACGGTCTGATAGAGTCGGAAACGCAAGACCGAAGGGAAAAGCCCGGAGGAAAGCCCGAGAGGGTGAGTACAAAGGAAGCGTCCGTTCCTTGAGAACTCAACAGCGTGCCAAAAATCAACGCCAGATATGTTGATACCCCGTCTCCAGCATCTGCTGGGGCGAGGTTCCTTTGAAAAAACACAGCGAGGACGCTGTGAGCGACCGCCTTATTCCGGTGGTCGCTCCGCTCTCGTGTGTGTCGACCGGATTACCGGTAAACATTCACGGAGAGTTTGATCCTGGCTCAGGACGAACGCTGGCGGCGTGCTTAACACATGCAAGTCGAACGATGAACCACTTCGGTGGGGATTAGTGGCGAACGGGTGAGTAACACGTGGGCAATCTGCCCTTCACTCTGGGACAAGCCCTGGAAACGGGGTCTAATACCGGATACCACTACCGCAGGCATCTGTGGTGGTTGAAAGCTCCGGCGGTGAAGGATGAGCCCGCGGCCTATCAGCTTGTTGGTGAGGTAATGGCTCACCAAGGCGACGACGGGTAGCCGGCCTGAGAGGGCGACCGGCCACACTGGGACTGAGACACGGCCCAGACTCCTACGGGAGGCAGCAGTGGGGAATATTGCACAATGGGCGAAAGCCTGATGCAGCGACGCCGCGTGAGGGATGACGGCCTTCGGGTTGTAAACCTCTTTCAGCAGGGAAGAAGCGAAAGTGACGGTACCTGCAGAAGAAGCGCCGGCTAACTACGTGCCAGCAGCCGCGGTAATACGTAGGGCGCAAGCGTTGTCCGGAATTATTGGGCGTAAAGAGCTCGTAGGCGGCTTGTCACGTCGGGTGTGAAAGCCCGGGGCTTAACCCCGGGTCTGCATTCGATACGGGCTAGCTAGAGTGTGGTAGGGGAGATCGGAATTCCTGGTGTAGCGGTGAAATGCGCAGATATCAGGAGGAACACCGGTGGCGAAGGCGGATCTCTGGGCCATTACTGACGCTGAGGAGCGAAAGCGTGGGGAGCGAACAGGATTAGATACCCTGGTAGTCCACGCCGTAAACGGTGGGAACTAGGTGTTGGCGACATTCCACGTCGTCGGTGCCGCAGCTAACGCATTAAGTTCCCCGCCTGGGGAGTACGGCCGCAAGGCTAAAACTCAAAGGAATTGACGGGGGCCCGCACAAGCAGCGGAGCATGTGGCTTAATTCGACGCAACGCGAAGAACCTTACCAAGGCTTGACATACGCCGGAAAGCATCAGAGATGGTGCCCCCCTTGTGGTCGGTGTACAGGTGGTGCATGGCTGTCGTCAGCTCGTGTCGTGAGATGTTGGGTTAAGTCCCGCAACGAGCGCAACCCTTGTCCTGTGTTGCCAGCATGCCCTTCGGGGTGATGGGGACTCACAGGAGACCGCCGGGGTCAACTCGGAGGAAGGTGGGGACGACGTCAAGTCATCATGCCCCTTATGTCTTGGGCTGCACACGTGCTACAATGGCAGGTACAATGAGCTGCGATACCGTGAGGTGGAGCGAATCTCAAAAAGCCTGTCTCAGTTCGGATTGGGGTCTGCAACTCGACCCCATGAAGTCGGAGTTGCTAGTAATCGCAGATCAGCATTGCTGCGGTGAATACGTTCCCGGGCCTTGTACACACCGCCCGTCACGTCACGAAAGTCGGTAACACCCGAAGCCGGTGGCCCAACCCCTTGTGGGAGGGAGCTGTCGAAGGTGGGACTGGCGATTGGGACGAAGTCGTAACAAGGTAGCCGTACCGGAAGGTGCGGCTGGATCACCTCCTTTCTAAGGAGCACTTCTCACCGATCCCCTCGGGGTGAGGTCAGAGGCCACTACGCAGGCACACGTTCTGCGGTGGTTGCTCATGGGTGGAACGTTGATTATTCGGCACTTTCAGTCATCTCGGGCTGCCAGTACTGCTCTTCGGGGCGTGGAAAGCTGATCACGAGTGGCGAGGGTGTCGGGCACGCTGTTGGGTGTCTGAGGGAATGATTTCCCTCGATGCCGGCCCCAGTGAACTCGCCTGTGAGGGCGGGGTGATGGGTGGCTGGTCGTTGTTTGAGAACTGCACAGTGGACGCGAGCATCTGTGGCCAAGTTTTTAAGGGCGCACGGTGGATGCCTTGGCACCAGGAACCGATGAAGGACGTGGGAGGCCACGATAGTCCCCGGGGAGTCGTCAACCAGGCTTTGATCCGGGGGTTTCCGAATGGGGAAACCCGGCAGTCGTCATGGGCTGTCACCCATACCTGAACACATAGGGTATGTGGAGGGAACGCGGGGAAGTGAAACATCTCAGTACCCGCAGGAAGAGAAAACAACCGTGATTCCGGGAGTAGTGGCGAGCGAAACCGGATGAGGCCAAACCGTATGCGTGTGAGACCCGGCAGGGGTTGCGCATTCGGGGTTGTGGGATCTCTCTTTCACAGTCTGCCGGCTGTGAGACGAGTCAGAAACCGTTGATGTAGGCGAAGGACATGCGAAAGGTCCGGCGTAGAGGGTAAGACCCCCGTAGTCGAAACATCAGCGGCTCGTTTGAGAGACACCCAAGTAGCACGGGGCCCGAGAAATCCCGTGTGAATCTGGCGGGACCACCCGCTAAGCCTAAATATTCCCTGGTGACCGATAGCGGATAGTACCGTGAGGGAATGGTGAAAAGTACCGCGGGAGCGGAGTGAAATAGTACCTGAAACCGTGTGCCTACAAGCCGTGGGAGCGTCGGACATCAAGCTTGCTTGGTGTCTCGTGACTGCGTGCCTTTTGAAGAATGAGCCTGCGAGTTTGCGGTGTGTTGCGAGGTTAACCCGGGTGGGGTAGCCGTAGCGAAAGCGAGTCCTAATAGGGCGTTTGAGTAGCACGCTCAAGACCCGAAGCGGAGTGATCTAGCCATGGGCAGGTTGAAGCGGAGGTAAGACTTCGTGGAGGACCGAACCCACCAGGGTTGAAAACCTGGGGGATGACCTGTGGTTAGGGGTGAAAGGCCAATCAAACTCCGTGATAGCTGGTTCTCCCCGAAATGCATTTAGGTGCAGCGTCGTGTGTTTCTTGCCGGAGGTAGAGCACTGGATAGGCGATGGGCCCTACCGGGTTACTGACCTTAGCCAAACTCCGAATGCCGGTAAGTGAGAGCGCGGCAGTGAGACTGTGGGGGATAAGCTCCATGGTCGAGAGGGAAACAGCCCAGAGCATCGACTAAGGCCCCTAAGCGTACGCTAAGTGGGAAAGGATGTGGAGTCGCAGAGACAACCAGGAGGTTGGCTTAGAAGCAGCCACCCTTGAAAGAGTGCGTAATAGCTCACTGGTCTAGTGATTCCGCGCCGACAATGTAGCGGGGCTCAAGCGTACCGCCGAAGTCGTGTCATTCATGCAATAGGGCCAACGCCCGTATGGATGGGTAGGGGAGCGTCGTGTGCCGGGTGAAGTCGCGCCGGAAGGCAGTGGTGGACGGTTCACGAGTGAGAATGCAGGCATGAGTAGCGATACACACGTGGGAAACGTGTGCGCCGATTGACTAAGGGTTCCTGGGTCAAGCTGATCTGCCCAGGGTAAGTCGGGACCTAAGGCGAGGCCGACAGGCGTAGTCGATGGATAACCGGTTGATATTCCGGTACCCGCTGTGAAGCGTCAAACATCGAACCAGGCGATGCTAAGTCCGTGAAGCCGTTCCGGACCCTTCGGGGAATGGAAAGTGGTGGAGCCGGCGAACCAGACTTGTAGTAGGTGAGTGATGGGGTGACGCAGGAAGGTAGTCCAGCCCGGGCGGTGGTTGTCCCGGGGTAAGGGTGTAGGACGTCAGGTAGGTAAATCCGCCTGGCAATAGTCTGAGACCTGATGCCGAGCCGATTGTGGTGAAGTGGATGATCCTATGCTGTCGAGAAAAGCCTCTAGCGAGTTTCATGGCGGCCCGTACCCTAAACCGACTCAGGTGGTCAGGTAGAGAATACCGAGGCGTTCGGGTGAACTATGGTTAAGGAACTCGGCAAAATGCCCCCGTAACTTCGGGAGAAGGGGGGCCATCACTGGTGAGAGGACTTGCTCCTCGAGCTGGGGGTGGCCGCAGAGACCAGCGAGAAGCGACTGTTTACTAAAAACACAGGTCCGTGCGAAGCCGTAAGGCGATGTATACGGACTGACGCCTGCCCGGTGCTGGAACGTTAAGGGGACCGGTTAGTCACATTTCGGTGTGGCGAAGCTGAGAACTTAAGCGCCAGTAAACGGCGGTGGTAACTATAACCATCCTAAGGTAGCGAAATTCCTTGTCGGGTAAGTTCCGACCTGCACGAATGGCGTAACGACTTCTCGACTGTCTCAACCATAGGCCCGGTGAAATTGCACTACGAGTAAAGATGCTCGTTTCGCGCAGCAGGACGGAAAGACCCCGGGACCTTTACTACAGTTTGATATTGGTGTTCGGTTCGGCTTGTGTAGGATAGCTGGGAGACTTTGAAGCGGCCACGCCAGTGGTTGTGGAGTCGTCGTTGAAATACCAGTCTGGTCGTGCTGGATGTCTAACCTGGGTCCGTGATCCGGATCAGGGACAGTGTCTGATGGGTAGTTTAACTGGGGCGGTTGCCTCCTAAAGAGTAACGGAGGCGCCCAAAGGTTCCCTCAGCCTGGTTGGTAATCAGGTGTTGAGTGTAAGTGCACAAGGGAGCTTGACTGTGAGACCGACGGGTCGAGCAGGGACGAAAGTCGGGACTAGTGATCCGGCGGTGGCTTGTGGAAGCGCCGTCGCTCAACGGATAAAAGGTACCCCGGGGATAACAGGCTGATCTTCCCCAAGAGTCCATATCGACGGGATGGTTTGGCACCTCGATGTCGGCTCGTCGCATCCTGGGGCTGGAGTCGGTCCCAAGGGTTGGGCTGTTCGCCCATTAAAGCGGTACGCGAGCTGGGTTTAGAACGTCGTGAGACAGTTCGGTCCCTATCCGCTGCGCGCGCAGGAATATTGAGAAGGGCTGTCCCTAGTACGAGAGGACCGGGACGGACGAACCTCTGGTGTGCCAGTTGTTCTGCCAAGGGCATGGCTGGTTGGCTACGTTCGGGAGGGATAACCGCTGAAAGCATCTAAGCGGGAAGCCTGCTTCGAGATGAGTATTCCCACCCCCTTTGAGGGGTTAAGGCTCCCAGTAGACGACTGGGTTGATAGGCCGGATCTGGAAGCCCAGTAATGGGTGGAGGTGACCGGTACTAATAGGCCGAGGGCTTGTCCATATTTGCTCGCGTCCACTGTGTTAGTTCTGAGGCAACGACCGTGTTGTGTTTCCGGTCTAACTTCATAGTGTTTCGGTGGTCATAGCGTGAGGGAAACGCCCGGTTACATTCCGAACCCGGAAGCTAAGCCTTACAGCGCCGATGGTACTGCAGGGGGGACCCTGTGGGAGAGTAGGACACCGCCGAACAATTATTCAAAAAGGGTTGGATCCTGAACTTCGGTTCGGGGTCCAACCCTTTTTTGTTGTGCGTCACTTGAAGTTCACGTTGCGCAACCACCATCCGAGGCATGGGTACTGCTGCAATGCTCAGGGCCGCCGGCGTCGGAGTCGGTGACGAGGTCGTCGTACCGGCCTTCGGGAACGTCGAAGTCGCCGAGGCGGTGACACTCGCGGGTGCGCTTCCGGTGTTCGCGGACATACATCCGGTCAGCTACTGCCTTGACGCCTCCGCTGTCGAAGCGGCGGTAACTCCGCGGACGGCGGCCGTCGTTGTCGTACACCGATTCGGGCGACCGGCCGACATGGCGCGACTGCTCGCGCTCGGGCAGCGGCACGGGCTGCTGGTCCTGCAGGAGGGCGAGTCAGAGGCGCCGTACGACGAGGTCGCTCAGCGTCGGGAGCGGGCCTGCTACCTCGATGGGAAGTTGCGCGGGGTGCGCACGCCCGACGGTGGGGACGGACACACGTATCAGCAGTATGTGGTGCGGGTGCCGGGTAACGGGCGGCCGGACCGGGACGCGTTCGCTCGGGCCCTGCGGGGCAAGGGAGTTGACTGCCGGGTGCCGGTGAAGACGCCCGTGCACCGGTTGCCCGAATTCCGGCGTTGTGTGTCGCTGCCGGAGACCGAGCGGGCCGCCGACGAGACGCTTGCGCTGCCGGTGGACGCTTCGCTGACCAAGCGGGACATGCAGCGGGTCGTGGCCGCGTGCAATGCACTTGGGGGACTGCTTCAGCCCGCTTTCTGAGCGAGTTGGGAGCACGGGCCTGCTCGGGGTATGATCTATTCCGTTGCCGCGAGGGAAACCTCGAAAGCGACAGGCCCCCTTAGCTCAGTCGGCAGAGCGTCTCCATGGTAAGGAGAAGGTCAACGGTTCGATTCCGTTAGGGGGCTCCAGCCAAAAGGCCCCGCCCATTCGGGCGGGGCCTTTTTCGTGTCTTTCTCAGTCCGTGTGCAGGCCCGGGACGCGCATCGCCAGGATCGCCATGTCGTCGGACGGGGCGTCGGAGGCGAAGCGCTCGACCGCGCGCATGATGCGGGCCGCGACCGCGCCGGCCGTCAGGCCCGTGCAGGTGGTCAGGACGTCGGCGAGACCGTCGTCGCCCAGCATGCGGGTGCCTTCGCGGCGCTCGGTGACGCCGTCCGTGACGCAGAGGAGGACGTCGCCCGGGTCGAGGGTGACCGTCTGCTCGTAGAGCTCCAGGTCCTCCATGACGCCCAGGAGCGGCTGGGGTTCGGCGGCCGGTTCGACGGTGCCGTCCTGGCGCAGGCGGAGCGGGAGGGGGTGGCCGGCGCAGACGACCTTCAGGCGGGCGCTGCCGTCCGGTTGCGGCCACAGCTCGCCGTAGAGGAGGGTCAGGAAGCGGCTGCGGGCGCCCTCGTCGAGGATCGCGGAGTTCAGGCGTTCCAGGACCGCCGGGCCGCTGAGGCCCTCGCGCGCGAGCAGCCTGAGGGCGTGCCGGGCGAGGCCGGTGACCGCCGCCGCGTTCGGGCCCGTACCGCAGACATCGCCGATGGCGAACCCGTAGGCGCCGTCGCTGATGGGGAAGACGTCGTAGAAGTCGCCACCGACCTCGTTGCCCTCGCCCGCCGCGCGGTAGATGACCTCGACCTCCACGCCGTCGATCTCGGGGAGCTCGGGCGGCAGCAGGCTGCGCTGGAGGGACTGACTGATGGCCGTGCGCTCGGAGTAGAGGCGGGCGTTGTCCAGGGCGAGGGCGGCCCGGCGGGACAAGTCCTCGGCCAGTTCCAGGATTTCCTGGCGGAAGTGTTCGTCCGCGGGCTTGCCGAGGGTCAGCATGCCGATGACGCGGTTGCGGGCGACCAGCGGGAGGACGACGGTCTCGCCGCCCACCGCGGAGGCTGTGGCGAGCGTGGGACCGATTCCGGAGGCGATCTGGTGGGTGGGCCCGCCGCTGAGTCCGAGGCTGCGCATGGAGCTGCGCAGAGCCGCTTGGTGCGCTGCCTCGCCGGGGGCCGACCAGACGCGGGCACCGGGGGTGGGAACCGGGTCCGGGGGCTGGATCTTCGACAGCAACGACTTGATGCCGTCGATGAGTTCCTCGTCCTCGTGGAGGACGTACGACAGATAGGGATCCGAGGCCTGGTCGGCGATCGTGTAGACGGCGCACCAGGTGGCCAGGGTAGGGACGGTCATCTGTGCCATGAGGGCCAGGGTCTGGTCGCGGTCCAGGGTGCCGGCGAGGAGGTCGGAGGCCTCGACGAGGAAGCTCAGGGAGCCGCGGCGCAAGCGTTCGAGTTCGCCCAGGCGGGCCGACTCGACCGCCAACGCGATGCGGTCGGCGGCGAATTGGAGGCGAAGGGCCTCTTCGTTCGAATATCTGCCAGGGCCTTCGGCGGCCACGCCGAGGGAGCCGGTGAGGCGGCCCTCGACCTTCAGCGGGACCGTGACCACCGAGCGCATGCCGGTGCCGTTCAGGAGCGGTACGGCGCCGGGTACGGCCGAGAGGTCGTCGTGGACGGCCGGCATGCGGGCGGAGCCGTAGCGGCCGGGGCCTGCCTCGACGGGTACGCGCGCGAAGCGCTGGCGGGCGGAGGGCAGGCCGGTGGAGGCGCGGACCTCCAGCTCGGTCTCGTCGTCGGTCGCGAGGAGCAGGAAGGCGGAGTCGCCGTCGAGCATGTCGCGCGCGCGTTCGACAGTGCGCTGAAGGAGGCCGTCGAGGTCGTCCGGGGCCGGGGAGCCGATGAACACCTCGAAGGGGTCGGTGCTCTGGCCGTCGACGGAGGTGTTCGTGTCGGAGGCGGGCACGCGCAACGGGGTCTGCAGGACGGCGCGCTCGTGGTCGCGCACCAGGAGGCAGACCGTGGACGGCTCGCCGCCGGTGTCGCGGACGCGCAGGTGGGAGGCGTAGACAGAAGTGACGCGACCGTTGGCCGCCCTGATGCCGTAACTGCCCTCCCAGCGCGAGAGTTGGAGGGCCTCGGCGATTCCGGTGCCGGTGCCGGGGGTGTGCGGCCAGGCCGCGAGGTCGGTCAGGGGCTTGCCGATGACCTGTTCGGCGGCATAACCGAAGAGTTCCTCGGCGTCTTCGTTCCACGAGCTGATGGCGCACGCGCGGTCGATCTGGACGACGGCCACGCGGACGCGGCCGTCCGCCAGCGGGAGGAGGTCCGCGGGCAGGGACGGGCCCGCCGTGCGGGTGCCCACCGTGCGTTCGGGCAGATCGAGCCGGAACCAGACCTGCTTGTGAGTGGGGGTGTACTCGACGCCCCACCGGCTGGCCAGCGCGGCGCAGAGCTGGAGGCCGCGGCCGCCCTCGCGGTCGAGGTTGCCCATGTTGACGGCCTGACCCTGGAGGGGGATCTCGCGCTCGGGGTAGCGGTCACCCACCTCGATCCGGACACCGTCGTCACTGCGCAGGCACAGAACATCCGCGGAGGTGCCCGCGTGCACCACGGCATTGGTGACGAGTTCGCTGGTGAGGACCACCGCGTCGTCGACGATGTCGGCGAAGCCCCATCCCTGGAGGGTGTCGCGTACGAAGGAGCGGGCGGTCGCTACCGATCGACCGACAGGCTCGAAGCTGGCGGCCGCGCGCGCGGTGATCACAGAACTCCTCGGCCGGTTGTCGACGTGCAGGGCTGCCTGGCCGACCGGCTCGTGCCGCTGCTGCGGCAGCCCGTCCGTCGGCCGGGGGTCCGGGGTCTGTCCCCCGGGGACCAGTCCGGTGGTCATGTGTGCGGCCGCCCTCCGATGCCCGCTCGTGCTCGTGCCACCGTCCAGGCCGGACGGACCGGCTTGGCTGGACAGCCGCATGCAAGGTTACTTACCTTCGACGGCCATGCGGATGCCGGTCTGCAGTGTTTCCGTCCGGAGGGTGTGCGGACGATGTGCGAAGCTGCCGAACTGTTATGGCCGGGTTCAACCAGGGTGAAACACTGGGCAGGCTCCTGAAGAAGGTTCGGGCAGGCCGAGTGGCGTGCGTGTACGGCGGGCAGCAGCCCGTGGTGCGGCTTTGTATGCCCGACGGAAATAACGCTGTAGTAAGCAGAAGGACGCGGCAGCCACCGGTGCGCCGCGCAGCAGCACCTGAGCACAGCAGTAACGGTCGACCCCTGCGGGAGGGACACAGTGGAGTCTGGCGCAGCGACGCGGGGCACTAAGACGCGCGCGAAAGGCGGACAGTCCCCGAGCAACCAGCGCAAACCGCGCAATGGGACCACCGCGGTGGACACGGCTGCCCTGAACCGGCTGCTGGCGGCACTGGTCTCGATGCGGGACGGAAACTTCCGCAAGCGGCTCACGGTGTCCGGCGACGGTGTGATGTCGGAGATCGCGGCGGTCTTCAACGAGGTGGCCGACCGCAATCTCCATCTGACAGGTGAGCTGTCACGGGTGCGGCGCATGGTGGGCCGTGAGGGCAAGCTCACGGAAAGGCTGGAAACAGGCGCTTGTGAGGGCTCCTGGGCGTCAGCCATCGATGCCTCCAACGCGCTCGTGGACGATCTCGTACGGCCCGTCTCCGAGGTCGGCCGGGTGCTCTCCGCGGTGGCGGAGGGTGATCTTTCACCCCGTATGGAACTCAGGACACAGGCGCCGGACGGCACGGGGCATCCGCTGCGCGGGGAGTTCCTGAAGGTCGGGCGGACTGTAAACAACCTTGTCGATCAGTTGTCGACGTTCACCGACGAGGTCACGCGGGTGGCCAGCGAGGTCGGTACCGAGGGCAAGCTCGGCGGGCAGGCACGCGTGCGGGGCATGTCGGGTTCGTGGAAGGACCTGACCGAGTCCGTCAACACGATGGCGTACCGGCTGACGGCCCAGGTGCGGGACATCGCGCTGGTGACCACGGCGGTCGCCAAGGGTGACCTGTCCCGGAAGGTCACCGTTCACGTGGCCGGCGAGATGCTGGAGCTGAAGAACACCGTCAACACGATGGTGGACCAGCTCTCCTCCTTCTCCTCCGAGGTGACCCGCGTCGCACGCGAGGTGGGCGTCGAGGGCGAGCTCGGCGGCCAGGCGCAGGTGCCGGGTGTGGCCGGGGTGTGGAAGGACCTCACCGATTCGGTGAACCTCATGGCCGGCAATCTGACGGCCCAGGTGCGCGGGATCGCCCAGGTGACGACGGCGGTCGCCAGCGGTGATCTGTCGCAGAAGGTGACGGTCTCCGCACGCGGTGAGGTCGCGCAGCTGGCCGACACGATCAACCAGATGACCGAGACGCTGCGGATCTTCGCGGACGAGGTCACCCGCGTGGCCAACGAGGTCGGTGCCGAGGGACAACTCGGCGGGCAGGCGAACGTGCCGGGTGCGGCGGGAACGTGGAAGGACCTCACCGATTCGGTGAACACGGTCTTCCGGAACCTCACCACGCAGGTGCGGGACATCGCCGCGGTGACGACGGCGGTGGCCAACGGTGACCTGTCGCAGAAGGTCACCGTCGACGTGGCCGGCGAGATGCTGGAGCTCAAGAACACCGTCAACGGGATGGTGGACCAGCTGTCGGCGTTCGGTGCCGAGGTCACGCGCGTGGCGCGCGAGATCGGTGTCGAGGGTGAGCTGGGCGGCCAGGCGCAGGTGCCCGGAGCCGCCGGTACCTGGAAGGACCTCACCGACTCCGTCAACACGGCGTTCAGGAACCTCACCGGACAGGTGAGGAACATTGCCCAGGTGACGACGGCCGTGGCCAATGGTGACCTGTCGCAGAAGGTCACCGTGGACGTCTCCGGCGAGATGCTCCAGCTGAAGAACACCGTGAACACGATGGTGGACCAGCTGTCGGCCTTCGCCGACCAGGTGACGCGGATGGCCCGGGACGTGGGCACCGAGGGCCGGCTGGGTGGCCAGGCCGTCGTGCCGGGTGTGTCCGGTACGTGGAAGGAGCTCACCGACTCCGTCAACTTCATGGGCGGCAACCTCACCTCTCAGGTGCGGCAGATCGCCCAGGTGACGACCGCGGTGGCCCGGGGTGACCTGTCGCAGAAGATCGACGTGGATGCGCGCGGCGAGATCCTGGAGCTGAAGAACACCATCAACACGATGGTCGACCAGCTCTCCGCCTTCGCCGACCAGGTGACCCGCGTGGCCCGTGAGGTGGGCACCGAAGGACGCCTCGGCGGCCAGGCGCAGGTACCCGGCGTCGCCGGTGTGTGGCGCGACCTCACCGACTCCGTGAACGGAATGGCAGGAAACCTTACTGCCCAGGTGCGCAACATCGCCCAGGTGGCCACCGCGGTGGCCCGGGGTGACCTGTCGCAGAAGATCGACGTGGATGCGCGCGGCGAGATCCTGGAGCTGAAGAACACCCTCAACACGATGGTGGACCAGCTCTCCAGCTTCGCCGACCAGGTGACGCGGGTGGCCCGTGAGGTCGGCACCGAGGGCATCCTCGGCGGCCAGGCCGAGGTACAGGGTGTCTCCGGCACCTGGAAGGACCTCACGCAGTCCGTGAACTTCATGGCGAACAACCTGACGATCCAGGTGCGCAACATCGCCGAGGTCACCACCGCGGTCGCCAAGGGCGACCTCTCGAAGAAGATCACCGTCGACGCCAAGGGCGAGATCCTCGAGCTCGTCACCACCGTCAACACGATGGTCGACCAGCTGTCGTCCTTCGCCGAGCAGGTGACCCGGGTGGCCCGTGAGGTGGGCACCGAGGGCCAGCTGGGCGGTCAGGCGCGGGTTCCGGGTGTCACGGGCATCTGGAAGGACCTCAGCGACAACGTGAACCTGATGGCCAACAACCTGACCATGCAGGTGCGCAACATCTCCCAGGTCGCGAACGCGGTCGCCAACGGTGACCTCACGCGGACGGTGACGATCGAGGCGCGCGGCGAGGTCGCGCAGCTCGCCGACACCTTCAACACCATGGTGAAGACGCTGAGTTCGTTCGCCGACCAGGTCACCAAGGTGGCTCGCGAGGTGGGCACGGACGGCATCCTGGGCGGCCAGGCGCGGGTGCCCGGTGTGGCCGGCACCTGGAAGGACCTCACCGAGTCCGTGAACCAGATGGCGTCCAACCTGACCGGTCAGGTGCGGAACATCGCCATGGTGACCACGGCCATCGCCAAGGGCGACCTGACGAAGAAGATCGACATCGACGCCCGCGGTGAGATCCTCGAACTCAAGACGACGATCAACACGATGGTCGACCAGCTGTCCTCCTTCGCCGAGGAGGTCACCCGAGTCGCCCGCGAGGTGGGTACCGAGGGGCAGCTCGGCGGGCAGGCGCGCGTGCGTGACGTCGACGGCACCTGGCGCGACCTGACCGAGTCCGTGAATGAAATGGCAGGAAACCTTACTCGGCAGGTGCGAGCCATCGCGCGCGTGGCGACCGCGGTGACCCGGGGCGACCTGAACCTGAAGATCGACGTGGACGCGTCCGGCGAGATCCAGGAGCTCCAGGACTACATCAACAAGATGATCGCCAACCTGCGCGACACCACGATCGCCAACAAGGAGCAGGACTGGCTCAAGGGCAACCTGGCCCGGATCTCGGCGCTCATGCAGGGCCGCCGGGACCTGGAGGACGTGGCCTCGCTGATCATGAGCGAGCTGACGCCGGTGGTGACGGCGCAGCACGGCGCGTTCTTCGTCGCGATGCCGCTCCTGGACGGCAAGGACATGAGCGCCGAGGCCGAGGACCAGTACGAGCTGCGGATGCTCGGGTCGTACGGCTACTCGATGGGCTCGATGCCGACGTCGTTCCGGCCGGGTGAGGCGCTCATCGGGACGGCCGCCGAGGAGAAGCGCACGATCCTGGTGGAGAACGCGCCCAGCGGCTACCTGAAGATCTCCTCCGGTCTCGGAGAGGCGCCGCCCGCGCAAGTGATCGTCCTCCCGGTGCTGTTCGAGGGCAAGGTGCTCGGTGTCATCGAGCTGGCCTCCTTCACACCCTTTACGCAGATCCAGAAGGACTTCCTCAACCAGATCGCCGAGATGATCGCGACCAGCGTCAACACCATCTCCGTCAACACCAAGACGGAGGTACTGCTGAAGCAGTCGCAGGAGCTGACCGAACAACTCAGGGAGCGGTCGGCCGAGTTGGAGAACCGGCAGAAGGCCCTCCAGGCGTCCAACGCCGAACTGGAGGAGAAGGCCGAGCTGCTGGCCCAGCAGAACCGCGACATCGAGGTCAAGAACACCGAGATCGAGGAGGCGCGCCAGGTCCTGGAGGAGCGTGCCGAGCAGCTCGCCGTATCCATGCGGTACAAGAGCGAGTTCCTGGCCAACATGTCGCACGAGCTGCGTACACCGCTCAACTCGCTGCTGATCCTCGCCAAACTGCTCGCCGACAACGCGGACTCCAACCTCACCCCGAAGCAGGTCGAGTTCGCCGAGACCATTCATGGGGCCGGCTCGGACCTGCTGCAGCTGATCAACGACATCCTCGACCTGTCGAAGGTCGAGGCGGGCAAGATGGACGTCTCCCCGACGCGCATCGCGCTCGTGCAGCTCGTGGACTACGTGGAGGCCACCTTCCGGCCGCTGACCGCGGAGAAGGGCCTGGACCTGTCCGTACGGGTCTCGCCCGAGCTGCCCGCCACGCTGCACACCGATGAACAGAGGCTGCTCCAGGTATTGCGCAACCTGCTGTCCAACGCGGTGAAGTTCACCGACTCCGGGGCCGTCGAGCTGGTCATCCGGCCCGCCGGGCGGGACGTACCGGTGGCGATCCGGGAGCAACTGCTCGAGGCCGGTTCGCTGCGCGATCCGGGCGCCGACCTGATCGCGTTCTCGGTGACCGACACCGGGATCGGCATCGCGGCCAGCAAGATGCGGGTGATTTTCGAGGCCTTCAAGCAGGCCGACGGCACGACCAGCCGCAAGTACGGCGGCACCGGCCTCGGGCTGTCGATCTCGCGGGAGATCGCGCAATTGCTCGGCGGAGAGATTTACGCGCAGAGCGAGCCAGGTCGCGGATCGACGTTCACGCTGTATTTGCCGCTGCACCCCAGCGAACTGCCGCCGCAGGGCTACCAGCAGTCCATGCCCGCCCTGGAGGCCGGTGATCTGGTGGCGTCCACGTCGGAGCACGGGCGGACCGGGGTCGAGGTCGAGATGCCGGCCGAGGTGAAGTCGTACCAGGAGACACAGAACGGTGCCGCGGCGCTCTTCCGGCGCCGTCGCAGGACCGCGCCCGCACTCGAACAGCGGATCGGACAGCCGGACCAGTGGTCGGCGGTGGAGCACCAGGCCGCGCCGCAGCCACGCCGGGGCATCCGGTTCGGCGGGGAGAAGGTGCTGATCGTCGACGACGACATCCGCAACGTCTTCGCGCTCACCAGCGTCCTCGAGCAGCACGGACTGTCCGTGCTCTACGCGGAGAACGGCCGTGAGGGCATCGAGGTGCTGGAGCAGCACGAGGACGTGGCGGTCGTCCTGATGGACATCATGATGCCCGAGATGGACGGGTATGCGACGACGAATGCGATCCGCAGGATGCCGCAGTTCGCCGGGCTCCCGATCATCGCGCTGACCGCCAAGGCGATGAAGGGCGATCGCGAGAAGGCGATCGAGTCGGGCGCCTCCGACTACGTGACCAAGCCGGTCGATCCCGATCATCTGCTGTCGGTGATGGACCAGTGGATGCGGGGGGAGTGATGAGAATCAGCGAAGTTCACGCGGAGTTGCTGACTCAGTGTGCCCGACGCCGTGTAGAAGTACGGGATTCGGGGAACCTTCTGGTCTCCCGCTACGTTTCTGCTACGTGCACAGTGACATCACGGTGACAGGGTGTGGCGACAGACAGGGTGCGGCTACGATGACCGGCACAAGGACGGGCGGCGAAAGGGAGTCGTCCCCAGCGGCGGCGCCCGGTGCACATCCGGGGCGAGGAGGGCGGGCCATGGTGCAGAAGGCCAAGATCCTCCTGGTCGATGACCGGCCGGAGAATCTGCTCGCGCTGGAGGCCATCCTCTCCGCGCTCGATCAGACACTGGTGCGGGCATCGTCCGGGGAGGAAGCACTCAAGGCACTGCTCACGGACGACTTCGCGGTGATTCTGCTGGACGTCCAGATGCCTGGGATGGACGGTTTCGAGACCGCGGCGCACATCAAACGGCGGGAGCGGACCCGGGACATCCCGATCATCTTCCTCACCGCGATCAACCACGGTCCGCACCACACCTTCCGGGGATACGCGGCCGGGGCGGTGGACTACATCTCCAAGCCGTTCGACCCGTGGGTGCTGCGTGCGAAGGTCTCGGTCTTCGTCGAGCTCTACATGAAGAACTGCCAGCTGCGGGAGCAGGCGGCGCTGCTGCGGCTCCAGTTGGAGGGCGGCGGAGGCAAGGCGGCGGCAGGGGACGCGAAGGAGCCGGCGGGTCTGCTCGCCGAGCTGTCCGCGCGTCTGGCCGCCGTCGAGGAGCAGGCCGAGGCGCTCTCCAAGCAGCTGGACGACGAGTCCGCGGACGCGGCCGCGGTGGCCACCGCGGCCCATCTCGAACGCAAACTCACGGGGTTGCGGCGGGCGCTGGACGCGCTGGAGCCGGGCACCGGAACTTCGCCTTCGGTGTCTTCGCAGAACTGACGCTCGCCGACGGACCCCTTGAGCCCGCGTCAGTTCGACACCTCCTCAGAAGCGACACGAACGGGTGAAGCAGTGGGCACACGTGTCCGCGGTCGTCTCCACCGGTAACCTCGCACCTATGGCCTCACGTCCCTCCGCAGCCAAGAAGCAGCCGTCCAAGAAGGCTGCCGCTCCCGCGAAGGGTCCTGCGAGGAAGGCCCCGGCGAAGAAAGCACCGGCCAAGAAGGCGCCCGCCAAGAAGGCCGCGGCGAAGAAGGCCGCGCCGCCGAAGCCGGCGCCCAGCCCGACCGGGGGCGTCTACCGTCTCGTCCGGGCCGTCTGGCTCGGCCTGGCCCATGCCGTGGGCGCCGTGTTCCGCGGCATAGGGCAAGGCGCCAAGAACCTCGACCCGGCGCATCGGAAGGACGGCGTGGCGCTCCTGCTGCTCGGCCTCGGCCTGATCGTCGCCGCCGGTACCTGGTCGAACCTGCGCGGCCCGGTGGGCGACCTCGTCGAGATCATCGTGACCGGCGCCTTCGGCCGGCTCGACCTGCTCGTGCCGATACTGCTCGCGGTCATCGCCGTGCGGTTCATCCGGCACCCCGAGAAGCCCGAGGCCAACGGCCGCATCGTGATCGGCCTGTCGGCGCTCCTCATCGGCGTGCTCGGGCAGGTCCACATCGCGTGCGGCGCACCCGCCCGCAGCGACGGCATGCAGGCGATAAGGGATGCCGGAGGCCTCATCGGCTGGGGAGCGGCGACCCCGCTGACGTACACGATGGGCGAGGTTCTCGCCGTACCGCTGCTCGTGCTGCTGACGGTCTTCGGGCTGCTCGTCGTCACGGCCACCCCGGTCAACGCCATCCCGCGGCGGCTGCGGGAGCTCGGTGTGCGGCTCGGGATCCTCCCCGACCCGGAGGAGGACGAGCTCGGCGAGGACGACGAGCGCTACGACGAGCAGTGGCGCGAGGCACTGCCCGCGCGCGGTCGCAGGCGTGGTCCCGCGCCCGAGTCGTACGATCCCGACGGAGCGGAGCAGGAGGCCCTCTCACAGCGTCGTGGGCGTCCCAGGCGCTCCGCGGTACCGCAGCCCGCGATGGACCGGCGGATGGACGCCGTGGACATCGCCGCGGCCGCCGCCGCGGATCTGGACGGCGTCGTCATGCACGGCCTGCCGCCCTCGGCGCTGGTCGCCGACCTCACCCAGGGCGTCAGCGTGGGCGACCGGGTGGAGACGACCCCGGTGCCCACCCCCGTCCCGGCCGCGCGGCCCAAGCAGGACGCGCGACCGAAGCAGGAGAAGCTCAAGGTCGAGGTCGCCGACCTCACCAAGCCCGCTCCCGAGGCCCCCGGCGAACTGCCCCCGCGCGCGGAGCAGCTCCAGCTGTCCGGGGACATCACCTATGCGCTGCCCTCGCTCGACCTCCTGGAGCGCGGCGGCCCCGGAAAGGCGCGCAGCGCCGCCAACGACGCCATAGTCGCCTCGCTGACGACCGTCTTCACGGAGTTCAAGGTCGACGCCGCCGTCACCGGCTTCACGCGCGGGCCGACGGTCACGCGCTACGAGGTCGAGCTCGGCCCCGCGGTGAAGGTCGAGCGGATCACTGCGCTGGCCAAGAACATCGCGTACGCCGTCGCCAGCCCGGATGTGCGGATCATCAGTCCGATTCCCGGCAAGTCGGCGGTCGGCATCGAGATCCCGAACACCGACCGCGAGATGGTCAACCTCGGTGACGTGCTGCGGCTCGCGGCGGCGGCCGAGGACGAGCACCCCATGCTGGTCGCGCTCGGCAAGGACGTCGAGGGCGGCTATGTGATGGCCAACCTGGCGAAGATGCCGCACGTGCTGGTCGCCGGAGCCACCGGTTCCGGTAAGTCCTCGTGCATTAACTGCTTGATCACTTCCATCATGGTCCGCGCGACCCCCGAGGACGTGCGCATGGTCCTCGTCGACCCCAAGCGCGTGGAGCTGACGGCCTACGAGGGCATCCCGCACCTGATCACGCCGATCATCACCAACCCGAAGCGGGCAGCCGAGGCGCTGCAGTGGGTCGTACGGGAGATGGACCTCCGCTACGACGACCTTGCGGCGTACGGCTTCCGGCACATCGACGACTTCAACGAGGCCATCAGGAACGGCAAGGTCAAGCTGCCCGAGGGCAGTGAGCGCGAGCTCCAGCCCTATCCGTATCTGCTGGTGATCGTCGACGAGCTCGCCGACCTGATGATGGTCGCCCCGCGGGACGTCGAGGACGCGATCGTGCGGATCACGCAGCTCGCGCGCGCGGCCGGCATCCACCTGGTGCTCGCCACGCAGCGGCCGTCGGTGGACGTCGTCACCGGTCTGATCAAGGCGAACGTGCCCTCACGGCTTGCGTTCGCCACCTCATCGCTCGCCGACTCGCGGGTCATCCTCGACCAGCCCGGCGCCGAGAAGCTGATCGGCAAGGGTGACGGGCTCTTCCTGCCGATGGGGGCCAACAAACCCACCCGTATGCAGGGCGCCTTCGTGACCGAGGACGAGGTCGCGGCGATCGTCCAGCACTGCAAGGACCAGATGGCGCCGGTCTTCCGGGACGACGTCGTCGTGGGCACCAAGCAGAAGAAGGAGATCGACGAGGAGATCGGCGACGACCTCGACCTGCTGTGCCAGGCGGCCGAGCTGGTCGTCTCCACGCAGTTCGGGTCGACCTCCATGCTCCAGCGCAAGCTGCGGGTCGGGTTCGCGAAAGCGGGGCGTCTGATGGACCTCATGGAGTCCCGGGGCATCGTCGGGCCGAGCGAGGGATCCAAGGCTCGTGACGTTCTTGTGAAGGCTGACGAGCTGGACGGAGTGCTCGCGGTGATCCGCGGGGAGGCTTAAGGGGAGCCCCGGAGCGGGTGCGGCCACCGATGTTCGATCGTGACTCACCCGTAAGGGATCATTGAGCAACCGTTTCCCTTCGGCGTACGTCAAGTTGAGGGAAGCGAAAAGCTGCTGCTCCACCATCGGCGTGTCCGGCCATTCCGATGGCGTACAAAGTCCCACCGCCCGGTTGCCCCACCCTTTCGCACCCCCCCTAGACTGAACCTCCAGCACAGGTGGCTTAAACGCTCGAAAGGCGCCCCCGTGTCCATCGGCAACTCCCCTGAAGACGAGCGTCCGTTCGAAGACGACCGACAGGAAGACCGCCTCTCCGTCGGCCACGCCCTGAAACAGGCGCGGATCGCGGCTGGGTTGACCGTCGACGACGTCAGCAACGCCACCAGGGTCCGCATCGCCATCGTGCATGCCATCGAGGCGGACGATTTCGCCCCCTGCGGGGGCGATGTGTACGCCCGGGGCCACATCCGGACCCTGGCCAAGGCCGTCCACCTGGATCCGGCCCCCCTGCTGGACCAGTTCGCCGCCGATCACGGCGGTGGGCGTCCGGCCCCGACCCCGGCCGCTCCGCTGTTCGAGGCGGAACGCATCCGTCCCGAGCGCCGCGGGCCCAACTGGACCGCGGCCATGGTCGCCGCGATCGTCGCCGTGGTCGGCTTCGTCGGGTTCACCGCCTTCACGGGCGGCGACGACGGCGGGACGACACAGGTCGCCGACGGCACCACGCCCGCCACCAGCAAGTCTCCGACGCCCAAGTCCGACAAGACCACCAAGGACCCGAAGCCGACGCCCACGCCGACCGACAGCGCCATCGCGGCGGCACCTCAGGACAAGGTGACCGTGCAGGTCAGCGCTGCCGACGGAAAGAGCTGGATCCTCGCCAAGGACCACAACGGCCGGACCCTCTTCGACGGCCTGCTCACGCAGGGCGACACCAAGACCTTCCAGGACAGCGACAAGATCAACCTCGTCCTCGGTGACGCCGGGGCGATCCAGCTGTACGTGAACGGCAAGAAGATCGACGACGACTGGCAGCCCGGGGCCGTGGAGCGCCTGACGTACACGAAGGGCGACCCGCAGGTCGGATAGGGATCCGTTCGCTTTGCCGTCACGGGGTTGGCCAAGATCGGCCAACCCCGTCGACGTGGGGTGTCAGTGGGACGAAGTAGTCTTGAGCCCATGCCTGAACGCCGTACCGTCGCACTCGTCACTCTTGGCTGCGCCCGCAACGAGGTGGACTCGGAGGAGCTCGCAGGCCGTTTGGAGGCGGACGGCTGGGATCTCGTGAAGGACGCCGCCGACGCGGACGTCGCCGTCGTCAACACCTGTGGCTTCGTCGAAGCCGCCAAGAAGGACTCCGTCGACGCCCTCCTCGAGGCCAATGATCTCAAGGGGCACGGCAGAACCCAGGCCGTCGTGGCGGTGGGCTGCATGGCCGAGCGGTACGGCAAGGACCTCGCCGAGGCGCTGCCCGAGGCGGACGGGGTGCTCGGCTTCGACGACTACGCCGACATCTCCGACCGGCTGCAGACGATCCTCAGCGGCGGCATCCACGCCGCGCACACCCCCCGCGACCGGCGCAAGCTGCTGCCGATCAGCCCGGCCCAGCGGCAGGAGTCGGCGTCCTCCGTCGCGCTGCCCGGGCACGGGCCGGCCGCCGAAGCGCCCGAGGTGGCTCCCGCCGACCTTCCGGAGGGGCTCGCTCCGGCTTCCGGCCCGCGTGCGCCCCTGCGCCGCCGTCTGGACGGCTCTCCGGTCGCCTCGGTGAAGCTCGCCTCCGGCTGCGACCGGCGCTGCTCCTTCTGCGCCATCCCGTCCTTCCGCGGCTCCTTCATCTCGCGTCGCCCCTCGGACGTCCTCAACGAGACGCGCTGGCTGGCCGAGCAGGGGGTCAAGGAGATCATGCTGGTCTCCGAGAACAACACGTCGTACGGCAAGGACCTGGGCGACATCCGTCTCCTCGAGTCCCTCCTGCCCGATCTCGCCGAGGTCGACGGCCTGGAACGCGTACGTGTCAGCTACCTCCAGCCCGCCGAGATGCGGCCGGGCCTGATCGACGTGCTGACGTCCACGCCCAAGGTGGTGCCCTACTTCGATCTGTCCTTCCAGCACTCCGCCCCCGACGTGCTGCGGGCGATGCGCCGCTTCGGCGACACCGACCGCTTCCTCGAGCTGCTCGACACCATCCGGGGCAAGGCCCCCGAGGCCGGTGTGCGCTCCAACTTCATCGTGGGCTTCCCCGGTGAGACCGAGGCCGACCTGGCCGAGCTGGAGCGGTTCCTGAACGGCGCGCGACTGGACGCCATCGGCGTCTTCGGGTACTCCGACGAGGAGGGCACCGAAGCGGCGACGTACGAGAACAAGCTGGACGAGGATGTCGTCGCCGAGCGGCTGGCACGTGTCTCCCGGCTCGCCGAGGAACTCGTCTCGCAGCGTGCCGAGGAGCGCGTCGGTGAGACCGTGCACGTGCTGGTCGAGTCCATCGACGACGAGGGCGTGTACGGCCGAGGCGCCCACCAGGCGCCGGAGACCGACGGCCAGGTGCTGCTCACGAGCGGCGAAGGTCTGAGCGTCGGTCGTATGGTCGAGGCGAAGGTGGTCGGTACGGAAGGTGTCGACCTGGTTGCCGAGCCGCTCGACGGCTCGCTCGCGTGTAGTGAGGAGGCGGGCAGATGACCGGAGTTCCCGCGTCCGCTGCGGGTGGCCCCTCCGCCGCGAAGGGCGGACCGGCGGCCGGCGTCTCGGGCGCCGCGTCCGGTGCGGCACCGAGCGCTCCCTCGGACGCGGTCTCCGGTACGGCCGCGGATGCGCGAGCCGGTGCCGTCCCTGAGGTGGCTGTCGTCCCCGGGGCGCTCGCGGATGCCGGCGTCGACTCCGGTGAGAGGCCGGCGCGCGGCAAGAAGATCGCTGCCGCTGCCGTCAACCAGGCCAGCGTCTGGAACATCGCCAATCTGCTGACCATGCTCCGGCTGGTCCTCGTGCCCGGCTTCGTCGCCCTGATGCTGGCCGACGGCGGGTACGACCCGGCGTGGCGCTCGTTCGCCTGGGCGGCCTTCGCGGTCGCCATGATCACCGACCTGTTCGATGGACACCTGGCGCGCGCCTACAACCTCGTCACGGACTTCGGGAAGATCGCCGACCCCATCGCCGACAAGGCGATCATGGGTGCGGCGCTGATCTGTCTCTCCGGGCTCGGCGACCTGCCGTGGTGGGTGACGCTCGTCATCCTGGGCAGGGAACTCGGGATCACCCTGCTGCGTTTCCTCGTCATCCGGTACGGCGTGATCCCGGCGAGCCGTGGCGGCAAGCTCAAGACCCTCAGCCAGGGCATCGCCGTAGGGATGTACATCCTGGCGTTGACGGGGTGGCTGGCCACCGCGAGGTTCTGGGTGATGGCTGTGGCGGTCGTACTGACCGTCGTGACCGGGCTCGACTATGTGAGACAGGCCATTGTGCTGCGCAGGCAGGGAATCGCCGAGCGCAAGGCGGCGTTGGAGGAGACGGAAGCGTGAATTCCCCGGCCGCCCAAGTGGTGCGACTACTCACCGTGAAGGGTCAGACGCTCGCGGTCGCCGAGTCGCTCACGGGCGGATTGGTTGCGGCGGAAATCACAGCGGCTCCCGGGGCGTCCCAGGCGTTCAGGGGGTCGGTGACCGCCTATGCCACCGAACTGAAGCATGAGCTGTTGGGTGTCGACGCCACCCTGCTGTCCCAGCGAGGCGCGGTGGATCCGCAGGTCGCGGCCCAGATGGCGGCCGGAGTGCGCAAGGCACTCGGAGCCGACTGGGGCATCGCGACCACTGGAGTCGCGGGCCCGGAACCACAGGACGGCAAGCCCGTCGGAACGGTTTTCGTGGCTGTCGACGGGCCCTTCGCGGGCGCTTCCGACGCAGCGGGTGGCGGGAAAGTGACCGCGCTGCGGTTGAACGGCGACCGCGCGGAAATTCGTATGGAGAGTGTACGGAGCGTACTCGCACTGCTCATGGAGGAGCTTGCGAGCGAACAGACCGGGAATGAGCGGGCACAGGATACGGAACGGAACGGGGGGTTTTGATGTTTGCAGCCCTGAGTGAACACGACATCGCTCCCCGCACGGCCGCGGCGCAAGGCGGTACGGTGGGGCGTGAAGGATGCGGCTACGCGGTCCGAGGAGGGAGCCACCGATGATTCTGCTCCGTCGCCTACTGGGTGACGTGCTGCGTCGGCAGCGCCAACGCCAGGGCCGTACTCTGCGCGAAGTCTCCTCGTCCGCCCGAGTCTCACTCGGCTATCTCTCCGAGGTGGAGCGGGGGCAGAAGGAGGCTTCCTCCGAGCTGCTGTCCGCGATCTGCGACGCGCTGGACGTACGGATGTCCGAACTCATGCGGGAAGTGAGCGACGAGCTCGCCCTCGCCGAGCTGGCCCAGTCCGCTGCGGCCACACCCAGCACGCCGGTACCGGCAGGGGTGCGCCCGATGCTGGGTTCCGTCTCGGTCAAGGGTGTGCCACCGGAACGGGTGACCATCAAGGCGCCCAGCGAAGCGGTGGACGTCGTAGCGGCGTGACGCTCACGCTTGGTGTGCCCGTGAGCTGACGGCACGCCGAGAGCAAGTCTGCGAGGCCCCGGACGGGCTTCTCCAGCTGGTCTGGAGAGGCGCCGGTCGGGGTTTTCGTGCATCTTGGAGCGACGGCCGCTTCGGTGCGTCCGTGTGCCCTTGGTGCGCCCTCCCCGTGGGTGCGGCGGCGGTCTAGCGTCCGGGCTGGAGGTGGCTGCATGGCGGGGCCGACAGTACGCCGGGGGGTGACTCTCGGGCTCGGGGCGCTGTGGTGGTGGGCCGTGGCGCGGTTGGTGCTGACGCCGGACGCCGGAGGGCTCGAAGGAGCGATCGCGGCGGGCGGATGGGGGCTGAGCCTGCTGCCGGTGCACTGTGTGCCGAAGGCGCGGGCCG